>CAZXGF010000062.1:0-23242 GCA_964640185.1 uncultured Verrucomicrobiota bacterium
CGAGTGTTACAGCCGGCTCGTCCGCAATAATGACCTGTTCCCAGGCAAAGCTGGTGGCATCCGCGGGGCCGGAGCCCTCCAGGGTAATGGTCTCACCGGCCTCGACCCACTGGTCGGGCCCGGCGTACGCCCCGCCACTCCAACGGTACAACTCCTCGACCTCCTCGTCGCTCAAGATCCGGTCGTAGATGCGCAGATCGTCTATGAGCCCTTCAAACCACCCCATTGCGTGGCCTGAGTTAGAACCAACGACGAAACGATCGCCATCGACCCACATCGTCCCAAAGGTTGTGGCCGTGCCCTCCTCCTGACCGTTCACGTATAACCGCATTTCCCCGTTGTTAGTCGCAACCCCCGCCACGAAATACCACGTATCAGCTTCAACGGTAGTTGTTCCCGCCACTCTACGCTCGGCGCCGTCATAGACGTAATGCTCGAACACGCCAGAGTCAAGGACCCTTAACTGATGTGACCAGTGGGTGGTTGGCCCTTGATCGCTCGTGCGTGCCACAATGTTAAACAAATTCGTCACTTCAGGCTTGACCCATACAGCGATCGTATAGGTTGTGGGGTCGGTTGCGTAGAGAATATCCACGTAGTCATCGGCGCCGTCAAACTCCAGCGCGCCCTTTATCTTGCCATCCACCCACTGCGGATCACCATTCAGGGTGCCATGATTATTGCTGACGGAGCTATCTTGAGCGGTAGTGCCCTCGCCCTCGTCAAACGTCCAGCGCCCCACCAGACCTTCCTCGATGTCCGCATTGGCGGTGCCCACAGCCAATGCCAAGCTCAGACATACAGCCCAAAAGATGTAATTCATGATTGCTTTTCCCATTTTTAGACCCTCCGATTTTTTGTTACATATTGTTCGGACAATAAGAAGTTGAGTTACTTAAAAAGAGGTTATTGCCGATTTTCGCGATGCCTTTGGGTATCCTTGACCATTTCTCCTCTTGAGGAGCCCTTTTCGGCTGACAGAACTTCTACTGCGGCGGCAATGGGGCTGCTCTCAGGCGAAACGAGCGGCGGTGACGAGCTCGGCGTGGGCACAACCATCGCCTCCCAGTAGCGGTTTCAGAAGCAAAGGATATGAGGAAAATGATAACAGCCGGAGCCACGCCAAAGGCTGGCACCGCGCCCCCCCGTTAAGGAGCTTCGCGTGAAAAGAAATGTCGGCGTTGAGAAAGAGCAGGTCGTCCGAAATAAAGTTCGCAGCCGGACGATTCTATTTCTTTACCACCACTACCGCGCCGCAGGCGGCGTTGTCAATCGTTTCCCATCAGAAAGATGGGCGGGAAAAGAAGGGAAATTTCCGGACAGGAGTATAAGGAAAAACTTGCCGTATTGGGGCGAGCGGCTGGTCAGGAGGATGGCTGCCGATGATGGCGGAAGATCGCGTGCGGCGCGCGGGTGGCTGTATCTTGTCCTCCCGCGCTGTGCTCGAAATCGGAGCGGCATAGAGGACCTCAGCCTGTGACTCGCTCGTACCTTATTTCTACCTCCTTGCTCTCGCCCATGGCGGCTTCGAGCAGGGAGGCCAGGTTTTCGGTCATGCCCTTTTGTTTCAACGATTCGAGCATCGTCTCATTGATGTAATAATCCACGTCCGTCAAACTTTCCTCTTCGAGATTGTCAATCAAGAACTGCAATTCCTCGTCGCTAATTGTCCCGAGATACCGATTGGTGCTTTTATCGTATAGCTTTATCATGGGATTCTCCTTGTTCTTTTCTTGCAGGTAGTTTCGGATAGCATGTTAACAGAGGAAAGCTGTGCTGCCACCGTCTGTGGTCACTATAGCAACTAACGTACCGAGCGTCAACGCGACCGCTTCTTCGGGTGTGGCTGCGTTTCAGTGGCACGGAGGTCGGCCCTCATGCCCTGGGACCAACCATATATTGGAGATGAACTTGTCACGTCCGTTCAGGGCTTTTGCGCTTCATCACATTCTATTCCCACTATTCCCAGGGCGGTGCCGTGGGCTGGAATATTGCGCCCCTTCGGGGCTGAAACTTGCTTTCCCGTCGCCCTGTAAGGGCAGACTTAATAAAGCTCAGGACACCACCCTAAGAAAAAGCCGCGGTTGGAGGATGATGAGCCCTGTAAGGGCGGCATAAGCGCCTCACGACTCTAAAGACTCCTCAAGGCGGGTTCGAAAAGCCCGGCGTTTTCTCCTCTTCGTGAAGGGCGACATGGGGATGGGGTCGAGATTCCCGCGCGGGCTAGGTCGAAGACATACTCCGCCAGTCAAACACAGCCACACTCAACGACGCTTCCCGCATGCGCGTGACCAGGAGCCCGCGCGCGACGGGAATGCAGCCGCAGCTCGAAGGAACTGTCACAAACACCTCTCAACCTCGTGGACGACCCCAAGCTCGGATAAATCCTGTCCGGCGCAGAATTCCTCGAACTCCTTCTTTTTCTCGTCCCCGAGTTCGCCATCTCGGAACTTCGTCAGGTACTCGTTCACTTCCGGTGAGGCGGCAGTATCAACTTTCTGAAAGCCGTGTTTCGCGTATGTGCGGAGCATCGGCTGGCATATCTGGGTGGAGAGCCAGTAGTTGTCGTGAGTGGCGGAGGCTCTCACAGCTTTCCAGTCGTGTTCCTTCGCCCAGTCGAGAATGGCTTCGATGAGTGCGTGGCTGATACCCCGCCCGCGATAGTCCGCGTTCACGAGAAAGCAATCAATCCGGAGAATCCGATCATCTCGATTCTGGAGGGTGGGAAGGTCCATCTCCACCATCTCCTGCGTGATGGGATAGGTCGGGTCCTGGCAGCAGAACGGCTGCTGATCGCAGATTGCCTGGGGGTAGAATCGGGCATGAGCGACCACGAGGTCACCGTCCATGGCCAGCATAGCGCACGAGCCGTACACGTCAATCACCCGCTTGAGAAATTGCCTGTTCCTGCCAAATTGCGCCTTTGACAAAGCGGGTTCGCTGGAACGCATCTCCTCGATGTTCGCGGGACTGAACGGCCCGCAATGAATGCACCTCGCCAGTACAGAATCCTTATCCATAGGAACGATTTTCATATCCACTCCTCCGAATCCATGGAAGCGATTGAGGTGTTTTTGATCTGCTGATGGAAGCCTTCGGGCAATCAGCCTGCCGGGCTTTCCTCGCCATCGCGAACGACTTTCACGAGGTCGTCTTCGGTTATCTCTACGGTCTTCAGGTCTCCCCGCTTAGATGCGGGAACCTGGTGGGGACAAATGTCGATGGTGAGCAGGAATATGGTCTTGCCATTGTGAACCACGCAGGGCGTCGACTGCTCCTGCTTGGCGAGCGTGAGCCTGAGGTCCCGGTCGGACGTGTTGTAGATAATGAGGTACCCGAACGGCTCGTTGTAGTCGCGCGTGTAAGTGTAAATCTGGCAGAAGCCTCTGGCAATGTAGTTTTTCCCGTGCCCTCTGTCGGGATTGAATATTTTGGCATCCGCGATGAGCGGGTCGTCGGTCTTCTGCGCACCGACGAGATCTGCCTCGCCTGAGATCGACGAGGGCTCGATGACGAAATCAAGGCCTTGCTCATGCAGATATTCGTATAGATGCAGTGCAAGGTTCCGCTCGCCGTGCTTGGTGTCATCTTCCCATGCGCCGTAGAGGCGTTCGCGCTGGAACCACTCGCACTTCTGTTTGTACCTCCTCAGCAGCGCAAGAATCGCGCGCTGGTCATCGATATGCTCGTCCAGGTATTCGTAGAACGGTTCCACGAACAGGTCTCTGAATGCATCTAAGGGCTCGCGGCACGGATACACAACTCCGACCTTACTCTCGATGGATTGATTATCGGAGTCAACGCACCTTTTCAAAAGAAAGCATGAGACGGCCACACTTTCTAATTCGCTGTCAAAAGCCAGCGCTTGCCTGTCTTCGACGATGACTTCAGCTTTGCTCTCCGCGGCCCCATGGCGCCGCTGCAGATCTTCGATGATGCCGAGCAGTATTCCGTGGTCCTGCAAGAACCCCCAGAACTGCCTCAGCGCGAAATGAAATAGTCGGCCCTGAACGGAGTTGAGCCTTCTAACACGCTTCTGCAATTTGTAACGGAGGCTTTGAAGGTATTGGGTGTCCATCGCTGAGCTACACCCCCATTTTTATGTTCAAGTTCCCCCAGGTCTTCGCGAAGTCCTCGGTGATGGCTTTGATGTCGCGCACCGCTTTTCTACACTCGTTCATTCGGTCATCTAGGTGGATATTGCATTTGCACCCTCTGCAGATGATGACGTCTCGAAGTCTCACCTGCTTAAAGAAAATGGCATTCCAAAAATGGCACCGTGGACAGGGAATTTCCACGGTTACCTTATCGAGGTCTATCATGGCGTACTCCCAACAAAGACGGTGCCCTATTAGGGCGTTAAGTTGAACCGCTCCTAGGTCCCCAGCAGGCGAGGGCAAGGCATGTTGGGGAGGCCCGCATGGGCCCGTCTCGTCCCACTGACATCGCAGATCCTCCTTCTGAATTAGTGTCGCATGTATACACGGCGAAATCAAGCCATTTTCCGAGGGCGGATGTGCGTGCTCGGGATGGGACCCGTGGGTCGGTCGGCACTCTGCGCTAATTACAGGCGCTTGCCGAATCCGCTTAGCCGTTGTAAGCTTAAGCGGTTGCCAAGGGCAGAAAGCTGCGGATCTTGGGAGGGCTTGGAGATGATGTCGAAGCGAGGCGCTGATTTCATGGCCGGGCGCGTGAGCCGCAGGAGGTTTCTGCAGACGATTGGGAAGGGGATGGCGGGCGGTGTGCTGGCGGGGTTTGCGATTGGCAGAGAAGGCGCGTTTGAAGGCAAGGCGCTGGCGGAGGTGAAGAGGCGGAAGCTGGGGCGGACGGGGCTTATGGTTTCGGAAATTGGGTTTGGGGGGCATAGTTGGTCCTATGCGAAGGTCCCCGACGGAGAGAAGATGCGGGTTGCCTCCGAGAAGGAAGCGCTGGAGATGGTCCGCACCGGTTTGGAGATGGGGGTGAACTACTTCGACTCGGTCACGCCACATCTCGAGCACATTGTTCCCGGCAAGGCTGTCAAGAAGCTCAACGTAAGAAAAGAGGTCATCGTCTGCGCCCGCCTCGTGCACAAGATGAAAGGGCGAGCGTCCGACAAGGAGGAGGTTTACAAGTTTGTGGATGAAAGACTGAAGATGTGGCAGACCGATTATTTCGATATTCTCTTGACCGGCATGGCCACGGAAGATTACTGGGACATGTCGTACTGCATCGAGGCGCTGGAGAAGGTGAAGAAGGAGGGGAAGTGCCGGTTCACGGGCTTCGGCAGCCACTTCAGCCGGGGGAAGTACGTGGAGGCGATTGCGAAGTACGGGAAGGCGTTCGATATCTGCTCCATGCCGTACAACGTGTATCATCGCGGGGCGGAGGACGTTTTTCCCGCTGCGGAGAAATGTGGCCTCGGCATCGTCACCATCAAGCCTTTCGCCCGCGGTTCCCTTTTGAAGAAGAAGGACCTCGAAGGAAAGGACAAGGGCTTGCCCCGCCGGATGGTCGCGTACGTCATCGAGAACAAGTACGTGGATTGCTGTATCTGCGGCGTTCACACCCTCGCGCACGTCAAGGAGAACTTCGGCGCGTCGTCGAATCCGCTGACGCGGGAGGAGCGAAGGCAACTGGAGAGTTCCTTCGGCTCCGTGGAGGAGATTCCCCTCGGCTGGCTCGATAGGGGATGGCGGTATGCGTGAAAGCGTGCGGCATGTTGCCCCGTTTTTTCTTATTCTGATCCTTTTTCTCGCGGGTGTGTCCTGCTTGCCCGTTCGCGGAGACGAGGGCGCGGATGTAACGCGCGAGGCAAATCCCGCTCCGTCAGGCGCCATGAGCGGATGCTCGATATGCCACGTTGACGTCGAAATCGAAAGCAAAAGCTCAAGGCACGTCGCAGAGGGCATCGGCTGCGTGGATTGCCACGGTGCCAGCGAAGGCCATATCCTCGACGAGAACAACGACGTCAAGCCCGACCGCGTTTTCAGTCGAGCGGACAGTGTCTCCCTCTGCAATCGGTGCCATGGCTGCTCGCTGCCCGCGAAAAACCGACCACCTCCGAAAGTCTGCACGGATTGCCACGACGCGCACGCGGCGGGCATTCCCGCGAAGTAGGGGCGCGGTCGAGCATTTCGTGGTGGAACCAGATGTCCGATTTCTTGCCGAGGCATCGCGACGTCGGGCGATATGGTGTTGACGGGGCCCCGGATATTTTCCTACGATGCTGCAAGAACAGCATGTCAGAAAAAAGCGGCGGCCTGCCGAGACAAACCCGAGAGGAACATTTGCACCATGAACAGAAAACGCCTCCTAAACACTTTTATGGACCTCCTCAAGATAGAATCGCCATCGGGGCGGGAAGGGAAAATCTCAAAATATGTTGCGTCTGTGATGCGGGATTGCGGCTTTTCCGTCAAAAAGGATAGGGCCGGGCAGGGTTTCGGGGGAAGGTGCGGAAACATGCTCGCGCGAGTGCCGGGCGGGGACGAGTCGCTTCCAACGCTGACGTTCGTTTCGCATCTGGACACGGTCGTGCCGAATCGTGAGCTCCGGATAGTCTTCGACGGGAAGACGATAAAGACGGACGGGAGGACGATTCTCGGCGCGGACGACAAGGCGGGCGTGGCGGTGATGTGCGAGCTGGCAAGGGAACTTTCCGGGAAAGCGTCGCCTCGCTGCCCGGTGGAACTTCTCTTCTCGGTCGCGGAGGAGCCGGGGCTTCTGGGGTCGAAGAATCTCGATTTCTCGATGCTCGACGGGAGACTTGCCTTCGTCCTTGACAGCCATACTTACGTCGGCAGCATCGTGACCGCGGCGCCCTCAGCGATAGGAATCACGGCAACTGTTCGCGGAAAAGCAGCTCATGCCGGCGTCGAGCCAGAGAAAGGAATAAACTCTATCGCAATCGCCTCGGCGGCAATCACCTCCATGAGGATTGGCAGAATAGACGAGGAGACCACCGCCAACATCGGCATCATCAAGGGTGGGAGAGCGACGAACATCGTGCCGCAGGAAACCGTTGTCAAAGGGGAGGCGCGCAGTTTTTCGGAGAAGAAGCTCGACCGGCAGGTCGCCCACATGAAGGAGCAGTTTGTCAAGCACGCCCAAAGCCTCGGCGGAAAGGTGAAGGTCGAAATCACACGCGAGTTTACAACCTTCGTAGTTGCCAAGGAGGACCCGATTGTCCGGTTGGCGCTCGCCGCAGCGAGGCGGGTCGGGCGGAGGGCTTCGATTCTAAAATCGCGAGGCGGCAGCGACGCAAATGTCCTCAACGAAAAAGGCATCCGCTCGGTCATCCTCGGAATGGGATACAAGAATCCCCATACCGAAAGGGAATCCATTCCAGTTGCGAGCCTGTATGCGGCGGCGGAATGGGCTATCGAGATCGTCCGGCAGGCGCCGAGATTTTTGGCTGAGACAAAGTAGTTACGCGTGGCGGGGCGTATTGAGGTCAGAGGGAGTTAATCGCCGAAGGGCCGGTTTTACAGTGCGCGTCAGCGAATTTCACGCCACAACGTTGGACATGGAGGAACAACGACTATGAGAACTAAGGCGATGAGCATAGGTTTGGCGACGGTGTGTCTGTCGCTTTGGATTGAGACGCGAGGCGGGGGTCAGGAGCAGAGAGACGAAAGCGGCGTTCGGCAAGCCAAAGGGGTCGAGAGAGTTGTCGCCGTGCGGGGGGAGGGCTATTTCCCCGTTATCGTGAAGCTCAAGGGCGGTTGCGTCGGGGCCGTCATACGCGGCGGGGCGCCGCATATCGGCGTGAAAGGGAGGCTGGATTGGATTCGGTCCGAGGATGGCGGGATGAGCTGGTCGAAGCCAACTGTCATCGTGGATAGCAAATGGGATGACCGCAATCCGTCCCTCGGCCAGATGGCTGACGGCACGATCGTCGTCGGTTATGCCGAAGCCAGCACGTACGACGAACGGGGAAAGTGGGACACTTCCGCGGGCAGTTACGACCTTTTCTACGTGACCTCGCGGGATGGCGGAAGGACCTGGTCTGAAAAGAAAAAGCTCTTTCCGGGACCCATCATCAACGGCTCGCCTTTCGGTCGCATCATCCGCGACCGGCACGGCACGGCGCTCATGGCGATTTACGGCGGTCGAAATCCATCCTACACCGGGCCGGAAAAGCTCGCCGGACAGGGGAAAGATTTCTCAGGCATTATTCGGTCGAAAGACAATGGCGGCGCCTGGGGCGATTTCTCGATGATTCTCGCCGGGCATAATGAAGCATCGCTCCAACTTCTTCCCGATGGGAGGCTCCTCGCCGTCGTTCGCACGGAGAGGGGCGCCCTATCGGTCACAGAATCTAAGGACGACGGATACCACTGGTCGCCGCCGCGAACGCTCACCAAGCGCGGACAACATCCCGCGGACATCTGCCTACTCAGGACCGGCGCCCTCCTCGTTACGTACGGCAATCGGTTGCGTCCGTACGGCGTCGGATGCGTTCTGAGCCGTGACCATGGCAAGACCTGGGATTACGGGCGCCGGCTCATGCTCGCATGGGATTCGCAGAACACCGATTGCGGTTATCCCAGCACTGTCCAGCTCGACAGCGGCACGATATTGACCATGTATTACTCGGTCGGGACGGCGTCCGTTCCGGGGGTTGCGCAGGCAATATGCTTGCGGTACGGTGAGACAGTTCTGGGCCGGTGATGCGGTTTTCGGCAGCGAGGGCGTAACGCTTGGAGGAAGGCGGCCCGGAAAGGTCTGGCTGCGCCGTGCTCACCGCTGCTGTTGAAGTACGACGGTGTGAATGGCCTCCAATAGGCTCTCTCCCGAGAAGGGCTTGGCAAGAAACGCCGCCACATCGGACGAGTGCTCTTCGCGGGAAAGCACTTCCTCCGAATATGCGCCTGATATTAGGATGACTGGCGGCGCATAGGGGCGCCAGCGCCTTCTGATTTCGCCTGCGAGCTCTGTGCCGGACATGCCCGGCATGTTGTAGTCCGTGAGGACGACATCAATTTTCTGGCGGCTCAAAATCTCAAGCGCCTCCCGGCCGCTACGTGCGATTGTCGCACGATGTTTTTCCGCCTTCAGGATGTCTCCGAGGAGGCTCGCCACTTCCTCCTGGTCGTCCACAACCAGGATGGAACATAGTTTGGATTCTGCCTCGCGGAGCGGGGACTGCGCGCTCTTCAACTCGCGCAGCAGAGAGATAAGTTTGGCAAAATGCCCACCGGTCTCTTCCAGGCCCGCCACCATTCTCTCGGACAGAAGTCCCCGCCGCGTATCGGCGACGTGCAGCAAACCGAGAGTCCGATGGTTCGGGTGGCACGGCACCAGCGCAATGGATTGGAAGCCTTCCTCGAGGCAGGTTTGGCGCATCTGGTCCCTCACGCTGGGCGAGATTCCCTCCGTATCGCAAAAATCGTTCGACCAGAAACTGCCCCCACGGCTGCAAAGCTCCTCGAAGCCGACAAGTTCACCACGGATAACTCGCCCGCAAAGGCATTCCAGACGAGCCAATCGTTCCTCCGGGTGAAGTTCGGCTCCAACGCCCGGCGGAAGGAGACTTCGCTCACGCTTGACGAACTTCTCGCTGAATCCGAGACTTCGCTCAAGCGGGAAGTCGCCGTCTCGTTCCACTCTGATACCCGCGGACCGGCACCTCGTTCCTGCGGATATAAGGACAAGCGACATGTCAAGTATGGTCTCCCGGATGGCATCACTTTTCTGAAGGTGAGAGTTTCGTTCCCCGTGAACATCTGAGCTTTCTGGCATGATTTCCCCCTTTCCAAAAAGCCTGCATTTTGGCGGAGTCGGATAGAGGGATGCTTTGGCATGACCTTGAACGCTAACGCTTCCTGGGAGGTACGATCACCCCGACCAATTCCCCTGCAAAACGCTTTCAACCCCTGCTTGATGAGAACTTTGGCCTGCGATTCGGCGCGGCCTGTGCGCAAGCTTCCCCCAATTATGGGGATATAATACCATCTCTTTGCGCGGTGCGTCAAGACACTTTTGCGCTTGGGGTTTGGCCGCGTCTCCGTGGCACGCTGCCACGCGTCGTTTTCAACCTCTCCCGTCGCACGTTCACGCCGTGGATCTGTCCGGTCTATCCCTCTACCATACAAAGGAAAAGGCCACGGCCTCCTTTTCGCCCGCCCTCGGCGGGCGCCGCAGTTAGCCACCGGCTTTAGTCGCTGGTATCGGATACGAGATTCTTCTCGTGACAGCCAGCTTCAGCCCCGCCGAGGCGGGGCTTCTCGAGCGGAGGATTCATCCGAAATGTGCCACGCAGATACGGCCGCACCCCTGCGCTTGGCAATATCAAGCACCCGCGTCGTGAGGGTGTGGCTCCATTTCAGTGGCACGCGGGTCCGCTCTCGTGTATCCGGAGCGAACCGTGTATTGGGGATGAGCCTATTACGCCCCTTCAGGGCTTTTTTATTTCATCACGTTGTATTTCCCCAGGGCGTTGCCCTGGGTTAGAATATTGCGCCCTTTCAGGGCTTTTTCATTTTATCACATGCTGTTGACACGTCGTTGCCCTGGGTTAGAATATTACGCCCCTTCAGGGCTGAGGATTGCTTTCGGATCGCCCTGTAAGGGCAGACTTAACAAAGCTCAGGGCAACGCCCTGAGAAAAGGCTCCGGTTCAAGAATGATGAGCCCTGAAAGGGCGAGATATGTGCGTCACGACTCGAAAGATTCCTCGAGGCCAGTTCGA
Source organism: uncultured Verrucomicrobiota bacterium (assembly GCA_964640185.1). Lineage (GTDB taxonomy): Bacteria > Auribacterota > JABMQX01 > JABMQX01 > JABMQX01 > CAZXGF01. The sequence continues at coordinate 10,676 of CAZXGF010000062.1, forward strand.
ATAGCCCGGCGTTTTCTCCTTTTCCCAAAGGGCGGCGTGGAAGCTGGGTCGCGATTCCGGCACGGGTTAGGTCCAAGGACAGTTCCGCCACTGAAATGGAGCCGCACCCGCGTCGTGATAATCGTTTGACCGCTTCGTGAGCGGGTGCTACTATTGTTGCACTCAATGCGAAAGGTTTGCAGCCAGCGGACGTCGTAACGGTAGCCGGACGCGGTTGGACTACCAGAGGAGGGGTGCGGTTCAGACGGTTCGCGATTCTCTCACGTGTCCCTCAGAAGAGTTGTGACCTGGCTGTAGAAATAAGGATAGCCGCCCTCGAACAACTCAACAAACTGCGAGTGGAGCCGTGGCCGAGACCGAAAAGCCCCGAGCAAGAGAAATCGCCGAGAATGTTTTCGCCATTGAAGCGGACGCAGTGCTATCGCTTGGCAAGAGGCTGGGAGAAGATTTCGGGAAAGCTGTGGATATGGTCGCCGCCTGCAAGGGCCGAATCATAGTCACGGGGATGGGGAAAACTGGTATCATTGGACGCAAGCTGGCGACGACTCTGTCCAGCACGGGGACGCCGGCTTATTTTGTCCATCCTCAAGAAGCTGTCCACGGGGACCTGGGGATGATTGCCGGAGATGACGTGGTGATAGTTATCTCCAACAGCGGCGAAACGGAGGAGGTATTGAGGGTCATTACGCTTCTGACGACGGTGAAGAAAATTGGGGCGAAAATCCTCTCGCTGACCGGCAATCCCGAATCAACGCTCGCGAGGAACAGCGATCTGAATATTGACATTTCCGTCGAGAGAGAAGCGTGCCCCATGAATCTCGTCCCCACAGCGAGCTCGGCGGCGGCCCTGGCAATGGGGGATGCCCTGGCGATGGCGCTGCTGGACAAGAAGGGATTGAGCCTGGAGGATTACGCCTATTACCATCCGGGCGGCGCCATCGGGCGGAAGATTCTGAAAATAAGGCACGTCATGAGGCACAAGAAGATGTCACCTGTCGTCCCGTGCGGAACGAGGCTTATAGACGCTCTGCACAAAATTACGGAAGCTCATGCTGGCATGGTCTCCATCGTCAACGGAGAAGGCGTGCTGGCGGGGGTTTTCACCGACGGAGACCTCCGACGAGCTATCGAAAAAGACCCTGACGTCGCCCAGAAGAAGATAGACACGTTCATGACCAGAAATCCTGTGACTGTCGGTCCGGAGACCCTCGTGGCGGAAGCCCTGAGATTTGTAAAAGAGAAAGACGTCGGCGCGCTGGTGGTTGTGGACGAAGAAGGCAAGCCCGTCGGCATGGTTGACGAGAGGGACTTGCTGGGATTGGCCTGAAAGGCTGGCGGGCGTCCATCCCCAGAAGACCTTAACCCTACGAGCAGGAAAATGATCAAACTTATTATCACAGACGTGGACGGAGTGCTTACCGATGGAAGGCTTATAGTTGGGGACTCCGGGGAAGAGTTGAAGGTTTTCCACGTGCGGGACGGGTTGGGAATCACTCTCGCCCTTTCGGCGGGGATAAAAGTCGCTTTTCTCTCCGGCAGATACTCCCAGGCTGTCGCCAACCGAGCGAAAGACCTGAGGGTGGAGGACGTTTACCAGGGCGTCGCCAATAAGCTGGCGGCATACGAATCGCTTTTGAACAAGTACTCCCTCAGGGACAAGGAGGTGTGCTATATCGGCGACGACCTCTCCGATATACCTCCGCTCAAGACGGCCGGGGCCTCCTACGCCGTCGCCGACGCCGCGGAGGAGGTCAAAAAAGCGGCCAAAAGAGTCACCAAAAATCGGGGAGGGAAAGGCGCCGTCCGGGAGGTAATTGACTCCCTCTTGAAATCCGCCGGGCTATGGGAGAAAACTGTTGCCATAGTGGTGGCAGAAAGGAGCGAAGGATGAGCGGCATTAAGCGGCGCCAAACGGCGGCCCTTGCCGGTAAAGCTCTGTCGCTGCTCGCTTTTTGCGGAGTGGCCGCTATGCTTGTGGCGCTGTTCTGGGTCAGAGAAAGCGACATCGCCTTTGCGGGCGACGAATTGCTCCGCGAAAACTCACCCTCCCCGGACAGCACGGTCGCCTTCATCCCGAAGATCACCCGCCGGGAGTTCGAGTTCAAGGAGCCCGTTCCGGGAAAGAAAGGCAAGTACCGCTGGAAGGTCCGCGGCCGAAAGTCCGTCTTCGTGAACTCCACTACCGACAAAATCTTCGATTTCGGGGCTGAAATGGTTGACGGCGGCGACGTCATGAAACTTTCCTCCTCGGTGGCCCTGTTCGATAAGGATGAAAAAGAGCGGGTGCTCTTTTGCGAGGGCGGCGTGAGCACGCAGTTGGACATCGCGAGGTTGCTCCCAAGCGAATCGGCTGATGCCCCATCGCCGAGCGGGGCGGATAGTCGAGAAGATACCACCCCGGACGAGCCGAAGAAAAAGAAGAAGAGGTCTCCTCTGGTCATCACCTCCCAGAGGTTCAGCCTGAAATTGAAGAAGGAAGAGCCTGCGTCGAAGCCTGACAAAAAGTCCGAGAGGTCCCCCATGGCCGTTTATACCGGAAACGTCGTGGCAAGAGATGACAGCGGGATTATGTATGCAGACAAAATGGAGGTCTGGAACTACAGCGAGGAGGATAAGAAGAAAAATCCCAAGCTGAAAGGAATCAAGACCGTCGTATGCAGCGGCAACGTGGCAATAAACCAGGTGGAAGGGAAAAAGCAGGCGCGGTGTGAAAAGGCCGCGTACGATGCAAAAAGCAACATCATTCATCTTTACGGCAATCCGAAAACTGGCAAGAAAGTTGTATATAGGGACGAAGAGGCGATGAAGCAGATTAAAGCTTTAGAGTTGATCTTTGACAGAAACAAGGACGAGGTGATCTTCGATAAAGAGGTCGAAACCATAGACTTTAGCCCCGATAGAAAGAGCTTTCTGGGCTTTACGGAACCGGAACGAACCCCGCCAAAGGGTGGGGAAAAGCCAGAGTTGGAGTCGAAGAAAGAGCCTCCGGCCGCGCAAGAACAGCTCACTATTTGAGGAAATTGGCGCAGCAACGAGGATGCAGTGGGGAAAATCCCCACCGAAGGCGTGGGCAGCGCAAAGAGAACCTACTCCCGATGAAAAAACGACGCTCCCATGAGGATCCGGCGGGACCTGAGGCGGATTCCACGCCCGCTGGCTCGTCAAATCCCGAAAAAGAGCTTCTCAGAACTGACAAGCTGGTCAAGTCCTTCCGAAAAAGGAGGGTGGTGGACCAAGTGGACATCGTGGTCAAGAGAGGGGAGATCGTCGGGCTTCTCGGCAAAAACGGCGCCGGAAAAACAACGACCTTCTACATGGTAATCGGCCTGATACGCCCGGAGGAGGGCAGGGTTTTCTTCCGAGGAGAGGACATAACAGAAGTCCCGATGTACAGAAGAGCGAGACTTGGAATGGGCTATCTCTCCCAGGAACCATCGGTCTTCCAGAACCTGACGGTCGCAGAGAACCTTCTGGCCATTCTGGAAACCATCGAGCCTGACCGCTCGAAGCGAAAAATAAAACTCGAGCGTTTCCTCGAGGAACTGGGCATCGCTCACCTCGCGAACCAAAAAGCTTATACGCTTTCCGGAGGCGAGCGGCGAAGGTTGGAGATAACCCGGGCGCTCGTCACTTCACCTTGTTTCATTATGCTGGACGAGCCCTTCTCGGGCGTGGACCCCATCGCGGTTTTCGATGTCCAACAAATCATGCACGTCATGGCGCGCGAGAAAGAGATCGGCATTCTGTTCACCGACCACAGCGTCAGAGAAACGCTCAGCGTCGTTGACAGGGCTTACATAATCAACGAGGGACGTGTGGAATGCTCAGGTACTTCTGATTTCCTGGTCAATCATCCCACGGCCAGAAAGATATATCTCGGAAAACAGTTCTCGATGTAATTCCACCAAACACGAAAGAAATACGGTTAATTACTATGGACACGACACAGGATGTCATCGGTATCGCTTCTGAAAAAGGCCCCGAGCCCTTTGCCGTCGGGGCGCCCCCGACGGAAGACGACGCGGAACTGCCGAGCCCGCGCAGGGCGGGGCGGAATAATGTGTCGGCCGCCGGTCGAAAGACCCGTGTGAAAGTCGCCGTCATCTACGCCTTGACGACCGTCATCCCGCTTCTGGTGATGTTTTACATCATTCAAGCCAACCTTTTCCTCCGCAGCAGCATGGGGGCAATGTCGGTGAGCATTCTTGCGCTTATCGCCCTGGGCATCGCCCTGCTGGGCGGGAAAATAATGAAGGAGGTTTGGGGAAAGGTCGGACAGGCGGTGGAAACCATCGAGCGTCTCCGGACGGAGAGCGACCCCTTCAAAGACATGTCGCACCTCGATGACACCGACGAGATTGACCGCATTCCCACCGTGGTCACGCACCTCGTGGAGATCGCCAAAAGACAGATGAACGAGCTGAAAGCCTACAACGGCCAAGTGCAGCATCTCAACAGCGAGCTCAGGGAGGCAAACGAGAAACTTCATCACATTTCCACCGAAGATTCTCTGACCGGCCTCTACAATCGCAGGCATTTCGACGACCGTATTGAGCAAGAGATCGCCCGTACCCTGAGTTTCGGAAGAGACCTCGCTCTGGCGATGGTTGACATTGATTTCTTCAAGAACTACAATGATAGCATAGGGCATCCCGCAGGGGATAAGGCCCTTGCCACCATAGGCGAGTTCATCCGCAAGTCCATCCGCGAGACCGACCTTGCCTTCCGCTACGGCGGGGAAGAGCTTGTGATCATCATGCCCGAGACGACCAGGGAAAGCGCAATCTCCGTTGCAGAAAGGATAAGGGGCGCCGTCGAGAAGCAGCCCTTCGATGGCGAGTCCTCCCAACCCAATGGCTCGCTGACGGTCAGCATCGGTGTCGCTGTGCTGGAGGGGGGATCCAAAAACAAGGAGGAGTTCGTCTCGGCCGCAGACAAGGCCCTCTACAAGGCGAAATCGCTCGGGCGAAACAAGGTCGTGGCTTTCTCAGGCGATTGAGCACTCCCGCCGCCGCCGCCCTCAAGCGCAGACCGCATGGGCGCGCGCGGGGCGGACCCCCTACTCGATTTTGGGATTAGCGTAGCAATAGAGGCAGCCGTGGGGGCATTGCCTGTAAGCCCCGATATCGTAGCTCTCGGTGCAGCCACACAACTCTCTCTGGCCAGCCGCTCTTTTAGTTGAGCAAGCAAGACCGCGCGGGTGAAGACTGCTCAACAGCCAACCGTCAATGCACCTCGAGCGCTCCATAATCGCCTCGCAGCACCCGTGCAGCCGGACTCGATACCTTCTCGCTATCCCCAGAAGAAGACCCAACTCTTTTCTCTTCAGCTCTTCGGAGGGCGACTGGGGAACTATCCCCTTTTTCCCGAGGTGAGAAAGGACCTTGCGGTACTCATCCATCCAGCTTATGGTCACGTCTCTTATGCCGACCTTTGCGGCCGGCCGGAGAACACCTTCGAAAAGGGCGAGATTGGAGTACAGCCTGCCGTCCGGCATCCGCAAATGAACGATGGGGTCAAAACGCAGCCGAACATGCTCAGGACCGCCCACCACGCGGATAACATCGGGAAGAAGCCCCAAAACCTCGCCCGCCGGGGGGATATTCCTCTCCAGGATAGAGCTTCCCATGCCGGTCACCGTCAGGTGGAGAAAGAGGCTCTCGTAGTTCTTGACCTTCGCGGAGAGGAGCGGATGAGACAGAAGGTTCCGGGGCGATTTCGTCCACATCACCAGCGTGTGAACGCACTCCGGCGGCGCCTTCCTGTCCAGCAGGTCGGCGAATATTCGGGGGTAACCCCCTACGAGGTCAACCCTTCTGGAAGCAGAGATGACTTTCAGTTGTCCACCCTTTCTCTCGGCGAGGGTTGCCGAACGTTCTCCGGGCGCCGGCAGCCCGCCCGGCTATCCGAGCCCTCGCTACTCCAATTATACACCCGTGGCCTCCGCGGTCTCACCTAAAGCTGCAAGAACTTGGCCGAAAGAGCGGACAGAGCGCTCGCCTTCCTTCTTCAAGCCACGACAAGCCGGACTCTGCCAAGACACAGGACGACAAGCTCCCACCCGGGCGCGCCCGAGCCTCCCGGGCCAAGAGGAAGCCTACCTCCGGCGGGCCTTCGCCTGGCCCTTTTCCTCGGAGGGTCATCCCGCCCCTCGAAGAACATGGGCAACAAGGTCCTGGCCACGCTCGCCGACAGTTGCGCCGCGGGGCAAACGAGACCGGGCCTTGTTATTGGGAAGCGGCGAGGAGAAGTTCGCTAAGGGGGAGGCTGTGGAAACGGTCGAAATCGGTCTCGAGTAGCTTGACAAATGCCCAGTCCCGGGCGGTGAGTTGGGAGACCTTTGTGCACCATTGGCGTGCGGCCTTTGTTTTGTGCAGCGTGGTGGACTGGTCATCCCACCCCGATCCTTTTGTTTCAATAAGGTAATAGCGCGCCTTGGTCTTAACTACGAAGTCCGGAACGTAATGACGGAGGTAGCCTTCGTTATCGTGATAGGGAATGCGGAGGGGCATTCGGGGTAGGTTCTTGGTGTAGGCGACCACCTCCTTCTGTCCGTCCAGATACTGCATGAAGCGCCTCTCATAATCACTGCGATGAGGGTAGGGCAATCCACAGCGCTCGCGATTGGCAAAGACCGTTCTTTTGGCAGGATAGACGGGCTCCGACGTGTGAAAGGCGAGACCCTCATTCCATGAGGTCACCCGGAAGGACGCAACCAGCTCGTAAGGTTCCTCGACGACTTGCAGCCGCAGCACGGCTTTGACAAAAACGTCGCTTATTTTTTCCCGGACGGTAATGTGGTTAAGCTTGGCTACGGTTTCGCGGTCGGCCATGTCCACCGCCTGGTCAAATAACCTCGTCTCGATATATTGGCGAACCTTTGGGAGAAGTTCCGCGAATTGTGCGGAGGCGGCGCACCTCGACAGTATCGCTTTGGTCATCGCCGACAGATAGGTGTCGTAGCGGTCCGTGAAGTCGAAAGATAGCTCGCGCTCGAGGTCAACGTTCTGCGTCAGGAGGTCTTTCTCACGGTACATGATCTTTGGCAATTTGAGCTCGGTGAAGCAGAACAATTGTCCGGGAAGGATTTTGACATCCAAGTCGGAAACGCGGCGGACATCTCGGGTGATGCCGCCCGACAAAACAGGGATTTCGATATCGAACTCGGCTTTTATGGGGTCTACCTGGACGACGTTCTCGGGCTCATAGACGTTGCGCGCTTCGGTGATCTCGATGTCAAGGTCCCCGTCACGAATCTCGGCCCTCCACAGCTCGCGAAAGCGGGGGTGGTCAATGACGATGAGCTTCTCGTCGAGGCCGGCTGCGTCGGGCGACATCCTCCGCAGTCCGCGGCCAAGGGTTTGCTCTGCAAGGATGGCCGACTGGTAGGACCGGAGCGGGACAATGACGCACACGTTCTTGACGTCCCAGCCCTCCTTCAGCATCATGACACTGACAATGGCATGATACTTATTGGTGTCTATGGAGCGTGCCGCCTCGCGGGCGTTGGCGAGATCCTTTTTCGTGATATTGCCCTTCTTATCGGTATGGATTACAAGGGTTGTCAGCCGGCGCTGCTTCTCAAGGTAGGCCCCGACTTTGTCGGCGTTGCGGGTGTTATCAGTCATCACGAAAAGCACTGGTTTCTTTCCGGTTTGAGAGAAGTCTCGCTGCAGGCGCCGGAAGACCTCGACTCCCGTATCAATCTGAAGCTGGTTCTTTCGGACGAAATCGCGCGTGACCGGTTCGGGCGCGTGCTGGATCTCGCCGATTCGCGGGCGCTTGACAATCGCGTCGCGGATGGCAGCCGCAAGCGGATAGTCGTAAATAATGTGCGGGAAGTAGTGCTTTGACTCGCCGCCGCCAGTATAGGGTGTGGCGGAGAAGTCAAGCTGGGCCGTGAGTCCATCTCCGCCGCGCTGGAGGCAGCGCCTGTGCAGGTTCTCGATAGCCGCGGGCCATTCCGGAGCCCCGGAATGGACGTGGTGCGCTTCGTCGTTGAGGACCAAGAGATTGTCATGGTGGCCAAGAGCCTCCTGAAGGTCGGCGCGGCTGATGGAGGCGCCCTTTACCACTGGCCCCCCGAGGGCTTCGGCGAGGGCGTTGACCTCTTCGTCCTCCGGGGCCTCGTAAAGCTGCTGCACATTCGTTAGGTAGAGGACGCCGTGGCCGGTCGGAGGGGAAACCTGGCTTTGGTAGATGCGCAGGAAGTCGAAATCCGCAAGCCATTCGGGCGGGATGAACGGGTATTTCCGGAACATGGCGTTGTCGCGCAAATCCGCGTCGAGGCGGTCGAGGACGATGAGGTTGGGGGCGATGAGCACAAACTTGGACGTATAGCGGCAGCCATTTTGCGTGCCGAAGAAACGGTTGAAATACTGCCAGACGATGGCCATGGCCATGACGAACGTTTTACCGGCGCCGGTAGCCATCTTGAAGCAGTACTTTGGCCAGTTGTCGGTTGTGGGATCGAAGCTCAAGCTAACGCCGAGGTTGCGGGAGAGGGCATAGAGGTTGTGGTAGCGGCATACTTCGTAAACGTAGATTAGCGCCTCCATCGCTTCTCGCTGTGCGCGCCAGAAGTGAAACTCGGTGCCATCGGCGAGGATGTGGCCCTCTTTGAACCAGAATTCGACGAGGCGCTGGGTTACGACGCTTGCGCGTTCGTAGCCCTTCTCCCGCCAGCCCGCGACGGCGTGCTTAATCTTCTGGTCTAACGCGATTACGCCCATGTCTTAACGATACACCTCCCGCCGGTGTCTGACGCGCATCACCCTGACAGCGCTTCCTTTGTCATCAATCTCGTAGATGACTCGATAGTGTCCAATCCGAATGCGCCAATCGTTCTTTGAGCCGGCAAGCTTATGGCACCCGGAAGGCCTTGGGTTTTCGGCCAGGGCTTTGATGTGGCGAATGATTCGCTGGAAATCCGGCGCCGAAAGGCGCTTGAGGTCCCGTTGGGCTGCCCGCTCGAGAAAGACATCATACACCCGGACTGTACTCCTTCAGGAAGTCATCCAGCTTTCTGAACTGGAGCGGCCTCTTCCTCATCTCCTGCAAGGTCTTCAAATCTTCTGCATCCTCCAGGCGCTCCAGCATCTCCTGGTACTCGTCAATCTCCAGGATAACTGCCACTGGCTTGCTATCTCTTACGATGATTTGGGGTGACTTTCTCTTTGCCTTGCCTTTCATATCTTTAGCTCCAAAAGCTTCGTGGTGTCATTGCCGAATATGTCCACGACTTTGACCAGGACTTTGTATCTGCCGGCCTTATTGTAGGCGTGGGCACCTTTTGTTTCAAGTTTGGGATTCTTTCGGGTGCGGAAGGACTGCCAGCCGTTGTGGAATGTATCATCGTGGTAATGCCAGTCAACGGCCCAGTAGTCAATGTAGTCGGTGAACTTTTTGATCTTTTCGCGGACATGGTCAGGGAGGTATTCGGGGTTGGCGATGATGAAGTCCTTGATGGTGACGGTGAGCTTTTTGCCTCTGACGGTGTGGGCCAGCTCAAGGTAATTGAGATCGAAGAACCTGATCTTCTCCTTTGCCGGGTCCGCGACCTCCAGCGATTCCTTTGGTATGGACACGAGGCGAATTTTCACGCCGTATTCGTCGCCAACCTCGCTCACCAGGTCGTGCAGGCCCATTTCGAAGTCCCAGCCGAGGAAATGAACTTCGCGGATGCCTGCCTCCTTCGCTTCCCTGAGCGTTTCGCGGATCTCACGCATGGTGATGGGGCTGTCAACGCTTCCGACGTGCACCGAGGCGCGGGCTTTTTTGCCGTGGAGCATCCTGAAGCCGCTGACAGGCTCGGTTCGATAGAGCTGAAGGATGAACTTCACGTATCGGTCCCATCCGGCGAGTCCGTTCGCGGCCAGCTTATGCCGCTCGTAGTTGCCGAGGTTCAGGATTTCGAACGGCTTGCATCCCTCGATCTGAAGTAATCGCTTGCGCGTTACCTGAATCGCCCATTTCGATAAGTCGCACATAATCCATCGCCGCCCCAGCTTCTCCGCCACGGCCCCGGTCGTCCCCGACCCGCAGAAGAAGTCCGCAACGGTGTCGGCCTCGCCGGACAGCCAACCTAGGATGCGGGACAGCAACTCGTCGCTCTTCTGTGTCGGAAAGTTGCTCCTCTGGTAGGCTGGTATGTCTAACCAGATGTCATTGAGTAGCCGAGTCTCGGTCGGTCGGACGTAATGCTCCGGCTTCCCCCTGAGACCTAATCGGACAAAGTCAAGCTTCTCACCCGTTCTTCCCAGCACGGATAGGTAGTAATCGTCTATGCTCATTTTCGGGGAGTAGTCAGACACGAAAGTCTCATAGTTGGCGACAGCGCGCACCGTGCGCTGCTTGGACCAGCGCCACTGCCCTGTGGTCGGCACCACGCCAAATAGTTTGTACCGCATAGTCGGCCTATCGGTCCCGCGCCAGTGGTTATTCCAGGTGCCTGGTCTTACCTCTGGGAGCTTCTTGCGCAGATGAGACAGCCGCCTGGAGGGGCTGCGGCTGTAAACCAATATCGTGTCGTAGCCGCACATCAGGGAGTCGATGGTGTCGAACTGGGCTTGCACGCTCTTGGTGCCCCTCTTGGCCAAAACCTCGTTTCGGAAATTATCGGGGCCGAGCACCTCGTCCATCACCGTCCGCACAGCGTGGTTCACGTTCGTCCCTATATGGACGCAGATAGATCCGTCCTCCGCCAGGAGTTCTCGTATGAGCGTGAGGCGCTCGTACATCATCTGGAGGTAGGAGTCGAGTCCGCGGCCCCAGGTGTCGCGGTAGGCTTTTTCCTCGATGATGGAGGGTTCCTTGACGAACTCCTCGTCCCCGATGCGGACGCGGTAGGAGAAGTCCTGGCCTGTGGCGAAGGGAGGGTCAATGTAGATGAGGTTGATTTTGCCAGCGAAGCGAGGGAGGAGAGAGGACATGACGACCTTGTTGTCGCCCCAGATGAGCATGTTTCGCCATTCGCTGTCCTGAGCCTGCTTTGTGAAAAGGTCTCGCTGGGCCTTCTCGCGGTCAGCTTTGGATTCGTTGACGGTCTCCACCACCTGGAACGGAAGGATGGTCCTGTCAACGGGCTTCAGCTCGCCCTTCTCGTCGTATTTCCCCGCCCAGACCAGCTCCGGGCTTCTGATGGGTGATTTATGGGCCATGGCTTTGGAGCTCGGCCAGATCCGCTTGGGTCGGTCGGGTGAATTTAACGTGGGTTTCTCGGACAGTAACCTATGCGAGGTTGGAGGGTCAAGGCAATTCGGCGGCACATTGGTGAAAACCTTGCCTTCATTTTGAACGGCGCGGCGGCTTGCGATCGTGCTGAGGGCGATGGAGGGCCTGAACCCTCCGAAAGGCAGCAGTTTTCTCCGCCGCTCTTCGGTGTCGATTAAACTAACAATACGCTTCTACTTCGCTTTACATTGGTTGCACTGCTCCCTCCCCGGCGGGGGTGTATTAGACTTCTTCCAGCCGGGCGCAGCATAGTGGTTCAGCGAACAGGTAGTTTCCCAATGATACGCATCGCTGCTATACTCTTTGTAATAATAGGGGGGTGTTGGCTTCGACATGACTTGCCTCCTTTCGTACGATTGCCCTTCGCAACAAAGCATGCGCCATTGCATCATACTATTTTTAATCATTATCAACGCATGACAACAATTGTCAAGGTCTTTTTTCTTTCGGGTGTGGCTGCGTTTAAGCGGTAATTGATGCCTAGTGTCGTGTCAACTCTCCACTGTCGCCTGTCTGCCGTAGCACAGGCAGAGATGAACGCGCGTTAGGTTTATCCTGGCATCCTTGGCTGTGAATTGCCAATTGACCTCCGCGTTTTTGTTCTTCCTGTCTGCCGTAGCACAGGTAGATCTGAACTCCTGCCATTTTTGTTCCTTGCCGGTCGCTCCGGGCCCTTTTTGATCCTGTCTGCCGTTCTACCTGTGGTACGGCAGACAGGAGCACACGCAGAAGCGTTTGCGTCCGCGCTTGTATCATAACCAGCTGTCTACCCGGCCAGGCAGGACTGAATCTCTGCTAACATACTGATTCTTGGTTAGTTACGTGCATTTCGACCCCAACCAGTAGGTCTTTCAGTCCGTCCAGCGAAGCTTTCGTGCCGTGCAACGAAGCTTTCGTGCCTTCCCACGAAGCTTTCGTTCCGTCCAGTGAACCGTTCATTCCGTCCAGTGAACCGTTCATTCCGTCCAGTGAACCGTTCATTCCGTCCAGTGAACCGTTCATTCCACGGTGGAAGCCGTTCACTGAGCATGGGAGCTGGTTCATTCCGTGGAGTGAAGCTTTCATTCCGTCCACTGAAGGTTTGACAGAACACTAGAGCTTCCTTTGGGTCCGTGCGTCTCTGCGTTTTATATTCTTAAAATCTTTCAACGCAAAGACGCAGAGACGCAGAGTAAACCACATATGCGATGGAGGGGTCATTCTCATCTTGCTCTCTGCGCTCTCCGCGCTCTCTGCCGTGCGGCCATCTCCCGCTCAGATCGAGGGGTTCGCTCGCATGCAGCAGCGATTCCGAAGGATCGTAACGGGACAGGCAAGGGAGCCCTATAGATGGGG
>CAZXGF010000063.1:0-23027 GCA_964640185.1 uncultured Verrucomicrobiota bacterium
CAAATCAGGCAAAAAAAAATCTCAAAATCGCAATCAGGTGCGGAAGTTAGGTTAAGCTCCCTCCTCTTTCTCTCCTTGGCACCGAAATCCAACCGCATCCCAGGGCAAAACCGGCTTTGCATAGCTTGTCCAGTGTGGTAACATCTGGGATTGTCGGTCAAATCGCCAATAACGCACCCAATCGAAACCCACCAATAAGGGGGATGAAAATGAGAAGCTTGAGATGGTTTATGCTTGCGTTTGTCGCGGCGGCCGTCGCTGCGGTTGCTGCCGGGCACGCTGCGGCAGGTGAGGTTGAGAAGGGCTTCCGGCCGATTTTCAACGGCAAGGACCTGACCGGCTGGGACGGAGACCTGAGATTGTGGTCGGTCAAAGACGGCGTCATCCGCGGCCAGACCACAAAAGAAAAGCCTGCCAGCCACAACACCTTCCTTATCTGGCGGGGCGGCACGCTCACCGATTTCGAGCTCAGGCTTTCGTTCCGCATCACCAGCGGCAACTCGGGCGTTCAAATCCGCAGCAAAGACCGGGGCGACCGGCGGGTGACGGGCTATCAGGTCGAGGTTGTTCCCAACAGAAGCGACATGGGGCTTTTCTACGACGAGGGCGGACGTGGGCATCTCGCCCGGGCCGGAGAGAAGGTCCTCATAGACGCCACGGGCAAGAAACAGGTCGTCGCTTCGCTCGGTGACGCGACGGAGATACAACGCGCCTACAAGGAGAAGGGGTGGAACGAATTCGTCATTATCGCTCGCGGCAATCACCTCCTTCAAAAAATCAACGGCGTGGTATGCTCCGAATTCACCGACGAGGACAAGGAGGGGCGAGCCCTCTCCGGCATCCTAGCGCTTCAGATACACGCCGGCCCCCCAATGCTCGTCGAGTTCAAGGACATTCGCCTTAAGGAACTCAAGGACGAGAACGTAACCCCCCTCTTCAATGGCAAGGACCTGACCGGCTGGAAGATAGTGGACACGGGTGACTTCGCCTCTCACGGCAAGGTCTATGTGAAAGACGGCAGAGTCGTTCTCGAAGCGGGAATGATGATGACGGGCATCGCCCGGTCGGGAGATTTCCCCAAGGAAAACTACGAGGTCTCCCTGGATGCGATGCGCGTAGGCGGATATGACTTCTTCTGCGGAATGACCTTCCCCGTCGGGACTTCGTGGTGCACCCTCATCATTGGCGGTTGGGGAGGTATGGTGGTGGGTCTATCGAACGTTGATGACCTGAACGCATCCGAAAATGAGACCACCACGGGGATGGAGTTTGAGCGCGGGCGGTGGTATCGCGTGCGAGTGCGAGTCACCGAGCCCAAAATCCAGGTCTGGATCGCCAACGATAAAATCATTGACGCACCCAGAGCTGGCCACAAGTTCGATGTGTGGGAAGAGCAGCAGCCCATCAGGCCCTTCGGAATCGCCACCTGGGACACCACGGGGGCTCTCCGCAACATAACGTTGCGGCGGCTCAACCCGTGACCGAGCACCGCCCCCTTTCTCTGGCTCGCCGTTGTCGCGGAGTGGGCGCGGCCAACTTCCCCGCCTTGGATTGCGCGCCGAGCGCAATCCGTGAGCTGGTGTTCGCGTGGCTTGGCATAAGCTCTGAGGCAGGTCGGCTAATCCTTAGTAGTCCTCTTCGCAAATACGGTGACGCATTGTCCTATGTGCAAGGGGGATCTTCGACAGGATAACAGGATGAATGGGATGGTTCGAGGCATGAGAGGTATCCCGTAAATCACGACCTGACTACGGCGAAAAACGATGAGGCACGAGGAACTGACGGAGAAGATTATTGGGTGCGCTTACCGCGTGTATAACAGAATGGGGTATGGATTTCTCGAAGCGGTAAACGAAAAATGCCTTGTCCTTGAACTGCGCAAGGCGGGACTAAGGGCTGAATCTCAGCACCCAATCCGAGTCTCCTACGACGGGGAAGTTGTTGAAGCCTTCGTGGCCGACATTGTGGTCGAGGATACGGTCATCGTGGAACTGAAATCCGTGAGGCGCCTCGTCAGCGCTCATGAGATACCACGCGAGACGCAGGGTCAACTATCTCGTCGCGACGGGTAAGCCAGTAGGCCTTGTCTTGAATTTCGGAGAACGGAAAGTTGAGGTAAAGCGAAAGGTTAAGGACCTTTCGCAGGGATAAACAGGATTCCAAAAATCCCGTTCATCCTGTTATCCCGTCAAAAAAGATACGTCACCAAATTTATGAATTGCAGCACTAAGGCAAGCGAAGATGCCGAAGACGGCTGATTTTCTAACCTGTGCTGGCTTTTGCGGTTCTCGTTTTGACGTGGTGAGCCGGCAATGAACGTTTGAGGCTTCAAAGTAGTGTCAATAGTGTCAATACGTTTTTGGAGTGGACTCAATCATGAAATAGTATAGGGGAGAAGAGCACTCTCCGGGCGGTCAGCGGTCAGAAAAGGAGATTTGACAGTTGGAACTCTCGACAGGGGACTGGGCAATCATCGTAGGCTACTTGGTTTTCGCCCTTTGTGTGGGGCTGGCGTACGCCAAACGCGCCGGACGCGGCCTGACTGACTTCTTCGCCTCGGGGCGAGCATTGCCCTGGTGGATTGTGGGCACTTCCATGGTGGCTACGACATTCTCCACCGATACACCGAACCTGGTAACTAACTTCGTACGAGCGAAGGGTGGCGTTTCGGGCAACTGGCTGTGGTGGGCGTTTCTGCTCTCGGGGATGATGACCGTCTTCTTCTACGCCCGGATGTGGCGAAGGTCGGATGTGCTGACCGACATCGAGTTCTACGAGGTTCGCTATTCGGGCAAAGCGGCGGCTTTCGTGCGGGGCTTTCGTGCAATCTACCTCGGGGTTCTCTTCAACGTTTTGATCATGGCCTCCGTGACACTTGCCGCCACCAAGATAGGTCAGGTTCTCTTCGGCTGGAGGCAGTGGACTATCGTTCTTCTGTGCGGCTCGGTGGCTCTCACATATTCAGTTCTGTCCGGATTATGGGGGGTGGTCATCACCGACCTTCTTCAGTTCGCTATGGCGATGGTGGGAGCGTTCGCTGCCGCCTACTATTCCCTTTCGCATCCTGCGGTGGGAGGGCTGGCGGGGCTTGTGAAAAAACTGCCCGCCGAGAAACTGAATTTCTTCCCCTCATTCGGAAATGCAGAACTTCTTGTGGGCGTGTTGGTGGTGCCGTTAGCTATAAGCTGGTGGGCGATGTGGTATCCGGGGTCGGAGCCGGGCGGCGGCGCATACGTCGCGCAGCGGATGTTGTCAGCGAAAAACGAACGCCACTCCATGCTCTCGACTCTGTGGTTCAACATAGCTCATTACGCCCTCAGGCCGTGGCCGTGGATTCTTGTGGCGCTCTGTTCGATAGTGGTTTTCCCGCATCTTTCGGACATCCAAACAGCCTTTCCGAAACTCCAGACCCATCTCATCAAGGACGACATCGCTTATCCCGCCATGATGAAGTTTCTGCCGCACGGCTTTCTGGGTCTGATGGCAGCATCCTTAATCGCCGCCTACATGTCCACGATTGATACCCATTTGAACTGGGGCGCCTCCTACGTGGTCAACGATTTCTACAAGCGCTTCCTCCGCAGGGACGCCAGCAACAAACACTACATTCTCGTCGCCCGCCTGGTCACAGCGGGCTTGATGGTCCTGGCTTGCGGGCTTTCATTTTTCCTTGTAAGCGCTGCAAAAACCTTCGAGATCATGCTCATGGTGGGAGCGGGTACAGGCCTAATCTATCTGCTGCGATGGTTCTGGTGGAGGATCAACGCCTGGAGCGAGATTTCCGCGATGATCGCGGCGGTCTCTGGCTCACTCATCTTCATGCTGTTCGCTCCCTCGGTAGCCAGCCACTGGAAGCTTTTGGGAACGGTTTGCATCACAACGGCGGTGTGGGTGGCGGTCACCTTCCTTACCCGCCCGACATCCCGCGAGACGCTCGTCAGATTTTACCGTTTGATTCGCCCCGCTGGGCCGGGTTGGAAACCTATCGCCTCCGATGCCCCGGAGGTCAAATCGCCCGATAACCTGACGAAGAACTTCTTTGGCTGGGTTGTCTCCAGCGTCGTGGTTTACTCTGCGCTTTTTGCCACTGGCTCCCTGCTGTACGGGAGGCTCACCGTTGGATTGATCCTCGCGGCCGTCTTCCTCATTTCCGGAGTCGCCCTCCTCCGCGCCATCCGCCGTTCCCCAATCAATGAGAATGACTGAACGCAGCAGGGAACACAGAGGCCGCAGAGATAGCAAGCGAACCTGCTATCAACGTTCTCCTGTGCGCTCTCTGCGCCCTCTGCGGTGAGGTGAAAAAGGCCGCGCACCGCAGATGATGCGGCGCGCGGCCAAATCGAATTGCTCCTGCAGCCCTTCGGGGCGGGCTGTCGGGCCTCCCGATTTACTCCGGCTCGACGACCGTGTAGGCTTCCTCCTTCGCTGGCTCCAATCCCGCCTTAGCGAGGATCAGATAAACGATGAAAGCGACCACGAAGGAGTACAGAGCAGCCGGGTGCCACGACTTCAGCACCGCAAGCTTGCCGAGCATGGCGTTGTTCGAGATTCCGACGAGGAATCCAATAGCCCATGCCGCGTAACCGGGGACGCTAATGCCTTTGCGGGGGCCTGCCCATTTTCCATGGGTCAGCAGGTAGTCGGCAGCCATCGCTCCGCAGACCGGGCCGAAGGACGCTCCAATCAATCCAAAGAATGATTCGAGGTTACCGGCAACGCCCGTGGCGCCCAAGATGATGCCAATAGTGGCGCCGCCCATGGTCCACTTCATCCGTGAGATGGAAGGAACCATGGTTGAGAGGCTGTTGCCGATGATGAACGAGCAGAAGCAGGCAGGCGCCATGGACCCTACGGCGAACAGTATCAACATGATTTTGGCAACGAATCCACCGACATCACCGAGCGACCCAGCATAACTGAAGTTGCTCAACTTGGCGTTAGCCCCGTTTGCGCCTGCGACCGTGATCAGGGCGAGGATAGCGACGAAAACCGAAGCTCCCCAGATGCCAACCAGCCCACCGATCTTGACATCGGAGGCGTTGCGGTTGGTCTGAGTGAAGTCGGCGCCCGCCGCCAACGCCGTCGCGCCAAAGCCGATAACCATCTGGATAGCCAGCAGCATACCGGCTATGGCCGGCACGCCTACCTTAGCCGACGCCACCCGAACGCCACCGAACTTGCCGAGGCCTTTGATCGCCATGATGGCGCCCACAATCAGCATGATGATGGGCACGACAGGGAAGATGTTCGCCACCCTGGCGACATACTTGATGCCTTTCGCTCCGAAGAAGGCGAACAAGTAGCCCCATACCACGGCGACGATGACGAAGAGGATGCTGAATCCGTGCACTTCGCCTGGCTCCAGCGGGCCGAGGAGCGTCATCGGTTTGCCGCCGAATCCGCTAATAACAAGTTTTGTCGCGTAGAAGGTCGCCACGCTGTACCACCCGATCTGGAGCAGGCCCATAAAGACGCCGGGCAGGAAGTAGCCGCCTTTTGTGCCAAAGGTGGAACTTCCCACGACGTATAGTGGCAGCCCTGTCTTCATGCCCCACATGCCTGAAAAGATGTAGTACAGCCCGAAAGACAGCCCGCCTCCGATGATCACGCCCAGAATAACAGTTCCCAGGTTACCCAGGCTGAGGGCATTACCGAGTTTGTCATAATAGGCGATCCACAGGTAGATGCCCGCGAACGCGGCGCCCGTGGTCATCAGTCCCGGCGCGCGGGCGCTCTTCGGGACCGGCTTGGCGGATGCCAGGTAGCTCGGAAGCTTTTGATTCGCCATCCTTTCTCCTTTCATTTTGAGGTTTTGTCGTTAGGTTGTTTTCGGAATCTATCAAACTTCACCCCGCCCGAAGGCGGGGTTACTCGCTCTCTTTCGCGTATCGCTCGAACTGCTCGGCAACCTTCGCGTCTTCCGTTTTACCCCAATGGACGTAGAATCGGCTCCTCAGCGTCCAAGGCGCCTCTCCCGGCTTGAGTGTAACCGGCTTGTTCCACTTGACGTAGTTCACCGCCAGAAGCCCATAGCCCCTCGCATGCCACGATGGCGGATACGGGCGGCTGCTCGGATGAGCCATGAAACCGATGCCTACCCAGGCGCCGTCCGGACGCTGGCCGGTGTAATCCACCCACTTCGCTTTTTTGCCCCAGCATTCCTTTTCGTTGATCTTTCCCTCGGAATTGACCATCCGCCCACGCCCGCCGCGAACCCGCAACTCCGGAGCGACCCTCAGCCCTGGAAGCCCCGCCTCTTTCGTCTGGCCAAAAGTAACGTCACGGTCCACGGCAACAAACTTGATGCACATGTCAATGAGGTATTCGCCTTTCTCGAGGGGGATGAAACGGATAGTCCTCGTATCCCGGACGAGAGCCTTGTCGCCGCCCATCCAGGCATTGACGCTGGTGAAGCCAGGGCGGTCTTTCTCGTCAAAGATTTTTAGAAAGCGCTCGTGGCGGATAGGGCTGCCTCCCTTCCCCTCGCGCCAGAAGTTGTACCCGCCGACATCGTCGTGCGAGAAATAGAGTGAATGATGGTGGACGTGGTCTGGCGGAGCATCTTGTGTCATTTCCTTTCCGTCCGGTCCCAGGACGGGATAAAAGTATGGCTTCGGAACTTCCTTCCCGAATCGGTATTCCGCGACCTTGCGGTTGCCGAGCCAAATTCCCAGGACGCCCGGGCGCACTAAACGGACGTACTTCCCCTTGGCCAGTATGCTTCCTTCACCCGTGGCGGTTGACGCGCACATCGCCAAAACCAGCCAACCCGCCAGGAAAACCGTCGCACTCAGAAAAAAGTCAAGCCTCCAGGCTTTTCGTTTTGCACCTCGCAGCAGCGTAATAATCATTCTTCTGGCCTCCACAGAAAACAAGATTGTTGCGGGGATGGTTGCGGGTAACCTTCCAGCAATGCTGGAGCACCATCGCCGAGAACTTATTGGATTTCCTTGCAAACCTTCGACAGGTAATCCAGGCACTTTTTCATCGAAGGGACCGGATTCTCCGGCTCGATCTCATACTCGAGATTGAGTGGGCCCGCAAAGCCAGTTTGTTTCAGCACCTTGAGAAATTCGGGGATGCGCTCAGCGCCCTGCCCCAGAATATGGTCGTGACCTTGGGGGTCCGTATCCTTGAGATGCACCGAATGAACACGCTCGCCGAGCTTCTTGGCCACCTGCACGGAATCCACTCGCGACCTCTGAAAATGCCCGTTGTCTATGCAGACGCCGATCCTCTTGTCCCGCCCTTTGACCGCGTTGAGCACATCCTCCAGGGAGGAGTATCGAGAGCCCGGGCCGTGGTTGTGAATGGCCACATTGATGTCGTACTTCTTCACCAGCTTCTCCAGGGAATCGAAGCTCTCCGGGGCGGGGTCAGCGGTGATGACCTTGATGCCCATCTCCTTTGCGAACTTGAATATCTTCTCGTTCGCCTCCGCGTTGCCCCCAAAGCCGACCACTCCGTATGCCACCATCTTAATCCCCGCAGCTTTCAGCTTTGCCTTCACGTTCTGAAGCTGCTCCGCACTCATGTCGTGGGAAGCGTGTTTGCCGTAGAACTCAATGTTCTTCAGCCCGAGCTCCTGGGTGTTTTTCAATGCCCCGTCGAGATCGAAGTTCCGGAAGCAATAACTTTGCACTCCGACGGTAAAACCGGGAAACCGGCTCTCGCCCGCGGTGGCGTTGTTGAGCGACGACAACGTCAGCCCAAAACAGAAAACTCCCATTGCCAGGTGCGACACAATCATCATAGCTTTCATCGTTTGGTTTCTCCCTCCTGCGACTTGAAATCGCGGTTGCCCTTGCTGTCGCCTCTGCGGTAGTGAGAAACCGAAATCATCCTCGGGCAGAACGGCCTCGAAACCCAAAGGTCTCTCACCCCAGACAGCGTTATCATTCCAGGAATAAGATACGTGGAACCTTATAGCAGTTTCCGGGGCAGCCCTCAACCGAAATTTTTGAAAAAAAGCCGCTTCCGTTAACGCCGGAAAACCGTCCGATTCGAAATGTGCGTAATCCCGACGCGAGTTGCCCGGACATGGTCGGGCGAGGCGCCTATTCAAGCCCCTGGCGAAACCTCCGTTCGCATCTCGATAAGAATAAGAGGTCTCTTACGAGGCATATCCCCGGCGAGTTTCAACGCTTGAGCCACTGGTCAAGCCAGGAGAGAGTCTCCCGCCACATTTTCGCGGTGTATTTGTGCGCGACACCCGGATAAACAACACCGCGAAAACACTCGTCCTTTCCGTAAAGGCGATAAATGCCCGACACGAAGCTATTGATTGTTCTCACTCCTGAAATGGGCGAACCGCCATCCCTATCGCCTGTCAGCGTCAGCAGAGCTCGGGGGGCGATGAGGGAAACGACAGCTTCCGTGTCGAAATGCTTCAAGACCCCGGGCACGAAGTAGTAAATCCCGTGCTCCCGGAGTCTCCTCGTGGCGATGAGGTCCTGGTAGCGCGTTAAACACGCCACGCACACCGCCGCACTTATTCTCTCGTCGAGAGCCGCGAGCCACCACGACCGGGTGCTTCCCATGCTCATCCCCGTCACAGCGATCCGCTTCCTATCCACCTCCGGCCGGGAGCAAAGATAATCGAGTGCCATCAGATCGTCCCGCAGCATCATTCCCCACAGCGTCCGCCCGTACCAGAGATTCAGCTTGCTCATGCTCAGTTCTTCCGCGCCGCCTGTCTCTCCTTTTCCTGCGGGCCCCCCGCCTCTTCTTTCCCCAAAGCAGTAGGCATCTATCGCCATTACCACATAGCCGCGTCGGGTGAATTCGACTGCGGGCGGCGTTTTCGCGGGCCACGCCTTGAATATCTCCTCCTTGCCGTTGTCGTACTCCCCGCCGTGATAGTGGCAGTAGAGTATCGCCGGTGCGGGACCTTCCAGCCCCTTCGGCAGACACAAATAGCCCGGCACTATAGCGCCGGCCTCGTTATCGAACTCGAACTTCTCAAGGGTGAAGCCCTCTCTCTGCTTCCTCCAAAGTAATCGAACCGCCGGCTGCAAAGGCCTTGGCGGCAAGTCACCCAGCAATTGCCATAACCTCCGCCTTACGCCCGCGCGCCGAGCCTTCCACTCCTTCAGATTTTCGGGCATGGCGAACTTGACGTTTCCCACCCGGTTTTCGTCGCTGCTCCCAAAAGCGTTCATAACTCCCACCCCCAGTGCCAAAACTAATGGCAGGCTGATACAAAAGCTCGATGTTGTCATTTCCTTTCCTCCCCTCGACCAATTCTCACCGCAAGCTCCCGGCGAGCGCCGCGGCCACGATGACCGTCGAATTCCGGCTAACGGCCGAAGCTGACATCGGACCAGGGCAATCCATCGCGCAGGCTAACGCCCCGCCTTGCACGATGTGCCCGCCCACGTCAAATCCGCAGGCTTGACGCGTATTCTTTCAGGGAACATTTATCGTGTGTCAGCACTCCCAAGTCAACTGAAATCGTGTGGCTGTATTTCAGTGGCAGCCGGGACCTCTTTCCATCGTTTTTTCTCAGGCACGTGGTTCGGGTTCAACACCGCAGCACAGCCTCATTTCTGCCAGGCTTTAGCTGGCATCCCCGTTAGCCACCCGCTTCAGCGGGTGGTCACAGGGCGCGCCTTTTTCCTCTCTGGAGCCGGCTTCAGCCGGGCTTCTCGACCAGAGGATTCATCCCAAACCCACCACTCAAATACAGCCACACCCACCGAAATCGCGTGCAAAAAGGTGGCAGAAATTAGGCCTTGCGGCAATGACAATAAGATGTTATAGATTCCATGGGTTTTTCTCGCGGGAAAAGTGTGAGTGAGCTGAGGTATAGCTATCGCTCTGCCCGGCATCGAACGCAGGCGGGCGGCGAAAAAAGGGACGATAATTGCTTCGGATTGGCAGGATGTGCTGGAGTAGTGGAATCCTTTGTCATCTGGCTTTCCTCGCGAGACTTCCGGCGGGCCGGCGGAATGTTGAGCACTCCTCAACGAGGCGTGCAATGTCCAAGAAACGACGGGGGGCAGACTTGATGCTTCATGTAACCACGAAAACGCTCGCCTTTCTTCTCGTCTTTGGATTAGCCGCTGCTCCCGCGTCTGGAGCACCGCCGGATGTCACCATTCAAATCGCCGAGGTGAATAACGACAGTAACCCGGGAGAATGGACTGACCTCGAAGTGGTCTGGGACGAGTACCCTGTTGCCGAGGCGCCGGAGCACAATCCCTTTGACGACGACGCAAGGCAGGATTGGTATATACCATTCGCCGGAGAGTTTTTCCATTTCTCGTTTGGCCGACCGAGGACCGGCTCGTATGCCATTCGATGGTGTTATGGGGAGCCTTCCGCCGAGAAGCTGTGGAGCCCCGTCGGGGAATGCGAGATTATTGGCCCCGAGCCAACGGAATATCCCGGTGACATCGCGAGGGTGCTTCACGTCATTCTCGATTTGCCTCCCCCGGGTGAGATCGCTGCGGAGGGTCTTTTCTCCAGCATTCAAGCCGCCATTGACGCCGCCGCGGATGGCGATACAATTACAGTGCACGAAGGAAGGTATGTCGAAAACATAAGGTTCAAGGGAAAAGCCGTCACCCTGCGCTCCGAAAACCCCGAGGACCCGGCTGTTGTCTCCGGCACAATCATTGATGGGGGCAAGGAAGGCAGCACCGTCGCTTTCGACTCGGATGAGGAAGAGGATTCCGTCATCAGCGGGCTCACCATCACCAACGGGCGTGCCGATTGGGGCGGAGGAATCCACTGTAATCCCTGGACCAATCCCACCATTCGCAACAACCAAGTCGTCGGGAATACTGCTTTGCAAGGCGGAGGGGGCGTTTACTGTGGCAGTTCCGCGACCATTTCGAGAAACATTATCGCCTCGAACCGTTCTGAATTCGTCGGCGCGGGAATCTTTACGGATTACTCAAGCTCGCCGTTAATCGCCTCCAACTTCATCGTGAAGAACGAAGCTGCCGGCTCGGGCGGCGGTATCTTCTGCGCCCCTTTCTGCACCAGCAGAATCATCAACAATACGATTGCCGACAATGTCGCTCCTGTCGTAGGCGGCGGGCTTTGCTGCGATGTGATGGCAATTCCCCAGATATGGAACTGCATTTTCTGGGGGAACGGCGATGATATGTTTGGGTGGGGAGGCAGTTATTGCTGTGTGGAGGACACCGGTAGCGAGAACGAAGGTGAGGGCAGCATCCATCGGGACCCCCTTTTCGTCAACCCGGCGTTGAGGGACTACCATCTCCTCGCTTCCTCGCCGTGTATCGGCCGAGGCACAACCCTCGCTCCGTCCGTTCCAGCGTTTGACCTCGATGGAGAACCAGTCCCCTATGGCGCCTTCGCGGACATCGGCGCCGATGAGTTCGTGGACGAGGATTCGGACACCCTGCCGGATTTCTGGGAGAAAAGATGGTTCGGCGGTTTGACCGACGGAGCGCAGGACGACCCGGACTTCGATAAGCTCACAGATGTCATCGAACTGCCCGCCGGCACCGACCCGGGGAACCCGGACACCGACGGTGATGGCTGTTTTGACGGAGTGGAGGTTTTCGCCGAAACCGATCCTCTCGCCCCGGACTCCTTCTTCAAGATTCTCGCCTTAAGCCTCTCGGAGACTCAAGTGACCTTGCAATGGACGACCGTCCCCGGACGATGGTATCAAGCTTACGGCAGCCATGATTTCCGGTCGTGGACGCCGATCAGCCCAGCTCTGAAAAGCAGCGGACACTCTTTGCAGTACACCTTCACCGCCGGGAAATCCGCTTCGTTCCGGTTTTTCAGGGTCGAAGTCTTGCCATAGAGCCGCTCAACGAACCTTTCCCTAACTTCCGGTATTCAGCCTGCATTCCCGCGCGAGGCCTGCGGCTTGCCCAGCGTGGCCCACGGCGCATCGGCAGGCAAATAGCGCGGTGGCCAACGGGGCAACCGGCGCGCGGCACAGCAGCCGCACAGGGAAAAGAAGAATGCGGTTTGGCGCCGGACTCCCCGGAGGCTATCTGCAATCGCCAGGCTGAACAGTCAAGGCGGCAAGATTTCCTCTCGTCGAGCGGTGTTCGGGCCGGTCACTGGTCCACCTGCCAATCCACGACCTCTGAACGCCTGAACGCAACCTGCAGGCGAGCACTGGTCGAGGATGCGCCTGCGTAAACTTGTCCGAGAGGGTTGTAGTAATAGGACCAAACCTCCTCTCCGCTCGGGGTCCGGATGGACCTCGAAGGGGAGCCGATTTCTTCCCGGACTTGGTTTTTCGTCATGCCGGGCTGAAGTCTGGATCTGGACGTTTGAAGAGTCTGGAACGCACTACAGGACACAATTATCATTGCCAGGGACAGGACCGCGATAGTGAGCAGCGCTTTTCGCATTTCCAACCACCTCCTCCGGTTTTGGATACGTCTTGCGAACGCGCCAGTGGTGAAGAGCTTCAACGCCGAATAGTAATAACTACTCGCCTGAGACTGATTAGCAACTTTCATGCCAGCGCTCGAGGGCGGCCGCACCACCGCGTGCTCACCGGGAAAGCGCCCCACTCTTCAATCACCGTTTCCTCGGATGGTCCTCTGCGCCAAAGAGATTTGGGAGATCGAACCTTTTCTGCTTCGGTAGGATAGCGACTGAAAGGCCAGAGCAGGCGGCTGTGAGATAGTGGCTGGTGGCAGGGCAGTTACGGTCTTGGAAAGGCACGGAAGAAACGGCGAGACCGAGTGAGATCGGGAAGCGGAGACCACCCACTCAGCCTTATTGACATGAGCTCACAGGTGAGTTCTCCAAAATCGCCAATAGAAAAGGAACACAGGAAAAGGAGGGAACGCCGCCTTCTGCCCGCGAAACGGTTATTTCCCCAAAACCGAACACAAACTGTAATTTGCCGGCGAGCGATGTCGTGAGCCGACGATTTTCGGAGTCGGTCTCTATTGGGCGGACTTCTTCGGGGCTTTCTTGCGGACAAAGCGGGTGATTCTGAACAGATAGCCCAGCACAAAGCCCACCGCGAGAGACAGCAATATGACAACCCTGACCGACAGGTTCGTTACACCCCCGAAGGCGCCGAATCGTACGACATCTTTCCCCTTCGTACTGAATAGCACGAAAGTCACGACTGCCACGACGATAATCAGTGAAACGATGAACCTTACCTTCGCGATACGCATAAGTGCCCCCTTTTCTCGCGCGTCCTTCTTCTGCGGGCCGCTCACGCTCGCGGACGCTTCAGCTTGCGCGGGAACGCCAGCCTCAAGGAGTGGAGGCCGGAGCTTCAGGAGAAGTGGGCGGCTGTGCTTCTTCGGGCGGTCTGACGTTGAACTCGACCCTCCGGTTTTTAGCGTGGTCCGCCTTTGTCTTTTCCACGACAGCAGGACGTAGCTCCCCGTAGCTGACCGTGCTCAACCGAGAAAGTGCAATACCCTTCTGCACGAGGTAATCCTTGACCGCCCGGGCCCTGTTCATTCCGAGAGTGTAGTTGTATCGCTCCGGTCCGCAAGAGCAAGTATGGCCTTCCAAGACCACTTTGACGCTCGGATACTTTTTCAGCTTCTCGGCCGCACTGTCGAGGACCTCTTTACCGAGAGGCGTCAGCTCATATTTGTCGAACTCGAAGTGGACCCAGTCTTCCAGCTTCAGCTCGGCGACGGGTGCAAGCTCCTTGGGGATTTGCTCCTGCATCACTTCTTCCTGCCCGGGAACAACGGGTCCGGGAAGCTCTCCCGGGCCCCAACCTTCGCCCGCGAACCGGAGGACATAAACGTAGCCCCTGTTCCCCCACAGCGAGTTTTCTTCCGGTCCCGGTGTGGTCGGCCACCACCAGTGACCGGGTCTTACCGGGTCGGGTTGCGGTTGCGGCAGGGCCTTGCTCGGCCACCACGCCAACTCCTCCATGACCACGCCGGGCGGGTTATTGGCCGGACCAACACAACCATTCATTGCCCACGTCAGGGCGAGCAGGCTCACCGGGCAAACAAGTGCCCTTCTCAACATTTTCATCATCCCCCCTCTGCCTTTTCTGTTCTCAACTGGAAGTTTGCCCTCCTCCGACGAAGCCTTTGCCAAGCCGCCTTCCGTCAAAGATGATGCCGAACTCCACGCAGCTCGCTTCTCTTATCTACTACCCGACTCCCCTTTTGTCAACGGTTTAATTCCGAGTTTGGAGACCTTCCGGTCCGAAGCCTCGAGAATCTCAAGTTCGATCCCGTAGCGTCGAACCTTTTCTCCAGGCTGAGGGACCCTGCCGGTGATAACCGTCAGGAGCCCCCCGATGGTCTCCGCCTTCTCCTCCGGGATGTCTGTGGAGAATTCCTCATTGAATTCCCTGATGCTCATTCTCCCCTCGACCACGACCTTTCCTTTTCGGGTGCTGACCCTTTTTGGAACACGGCCCTCATATTCGTCGGCGATCTCTCCGACAATCTCTTCGACGATGTCCTCCATCGTCAGGATGCCGCAGACCCCTCCGTACTCGTCCACCACGACGGCGAATCGCTCTCTCCGCCGCTGGAACTCGAGGAGGATGTCGTCCACGGGCTTGGTCTCAGGGACAATATAGAGCTTTTTCATAAGGCTCTCCACCGGCTGGGGGCGGTCCTCGATCCCCAGGAGGTCAACCGCATTGACGGCGCCGACGATGTTGTCAACCCTGTCCCGATAAAGGGGGATAGTTGAGAAGCCCGATTTTTTCATGAGCGTGATGACGTGCTCCACGGTGCTGTCAATGGGCGCGGCAATCACCTCGATGAGAGGCACCATCGCCTCGTTGGCCTGCGTCTCCTGAAGGTCGAATATCCGACGCAGCATATCCAGGCCGTCCTCGTGCAAGAATTCCCCTTTTGTCCTCCCCTCAAATAGGAGGCGAAGTTCGTCTCGCGAGCTGAAGGGACTCGTTGTTTCGACCTTCTGGCCGAACAATGCCGCCAGCTTTTGCGACAAGAACGTCGCCGCGTAAACCGCCGGAAGAAGAACCCAGTAAGCCAACCTCAGCGGAGTGATAACCAATCGTACCAGAAAGGTGGTGTGAGTTCTGAACAGGGACATCGGGACGATCTGTCCGAACATCACCACCAGCGGGAGCACAACCGCCGTGGCGACCACCGCGCCCCAATTGTCGCTTCTCGTGACATATCTGTAAACGAGACTGCTGGCGACAGTCGAGCCTACGATGACCAAAACGTTCACTCCCACCAGCGTCGTCCCGAAAAGGCGCTGCGGATTATCCAGAAGCCGTTGAATAAGCACGGCTTTTGAGTCTCCTCGTTCGACGAGG
This sequence comes from uncultured Verrucomicrobiota bacterium, assembly GCA_964640185.1. Classification (GTDB taxonomy): domain Bacteria; phylum Auribacterota; class JABMQX01; order JABMQX01; family JABMQX01; genus CAZXGF01. Next base: position 15,239 of record CAZXGF010000063.1, read on the forward strand.
TGTCTGAGCCTGATCCTGTTGAATGAGATCAATCCCATCTCCGACCCGGCAAAGAACGCCTGCCCAAACAAGGACAGAACTATCAAGACGCTTCCTGTCAGCCAGTCCATCTTGCCTGAGAATTGTCCCCCTATTCTTCCCTTGGAGGTTTCTTCCGTTTCACGAGCACTTCCTCGACCCTGTTCTTAGTGGCTTTTCTTATCTCGAAGCGAATGTCGTCGGTCTCGTAAACTTCGCCCGGGCGAGGTATCTTCCCCATCTGGTGGGTTAGAAATCCGCCGATGGTTACGCTCAACTCGTCCGAAATGGACGAAGAAAACAGCTCGTTGAACTCGTTGATGGGCAACCTGGCGTTGATGATAGCGGTGTCCGGCTCGACGAAGACGTGCTTTGGGGATTCCGATTTGACCTCGCTGAGGCGTCCAGTGAGCGATTGCAGCACATCCTCCAACGTGATAAGCCCCGAGATGCTGCCGTATTCATCCACCACCAGGGCAAAATGCGTCGCCTTCGCCCTGAACTCTCTCAATAGGCGATCGAGGGGCATGGTCTCCGGCACAAAATAGACCGGCCTCAACAGACTTCGAATGCCGGATTTCTCCAGCTCGCTCTTCGAGGCGAAAAGAAGGTCTTTGGCGTACAGCAGCCCCAAAACGTTGTCAATATCCCCGGTCTCGATTGGCACCCTGGTGTACTTCTTCTCGCGCAAAACGCTGCGTATCTCGTCAATCGGCGTGGATAGGTCGAGGGAGAAAATCTCGGACCGCGACTTCATCATTTCCCGGACCTCACTGGTCTCGATCTCGAACACACCGTGTATCATGGCTTCTTCCTGGCGGTCGAGCAGCCCTTGACTGCGCCCGATCCTGACGGCAGTCCTCAACTCTCCCTCTGACGCTGCCATCTCCTCCGGTCTCATCATTTGCCCCAGCAGGCGTATGATGCTGTTGGCGACGCTCTCCAGCACGACTCTGACCGGGCGCACCGCGACGGAGAAGGCGTTGATGGCCGGCGCCACCCTCCTGGACAGTTTCTCCGAATTCTGGATGGCGTAGGTTTTGGGGGCGATCTCCCCGAAAATCAGGATAAGTGCGGTCATCGCCAGCACCGAAAAAAGGTCGCTCGCCCCGCCAAAAATATCGAGTGACCGGAAGAATGATGCCGAGAGGCTTGACGCGAGAATGTTCACCAACATGTTGCCTATCAAAATGGTGACGAGAAGACGCCGAGGATTTGAAAGGAGATGGGCGAGGAGACGCGACCGTTTTCTCTTGTCGGCTCGGAATCTCCTGAGCTTGATGTGGCTGAGGGAAAACAGAGCCGTCTCCGACCCTGAAAAGAAGGCCGAGAAAAGCAGAAATATGACAACCGAAACTATGACTATTTCGTACCGCACTTAATCAAACCCATCATGGGGGCGCGCACTCTGCCGCACTTCCAAGAGCTTCGCTCGCCTGCCGCTATACCCAAAAGGGGCGAAAGCCTGTGCGAACCCTCGTTGAAATACTCTCAGCTCGGGGGGCATCATCGAGACGCCCGCGGCCTCCTTTCATCTCACGACCGAATCGGGGAAACGCATGTATTCCTGAAGTCTGTCAGTCTCGGTGATGTACTTATCAACCGCAGGCTCAACCGGGAGCGGATACTTTCCGTCGAAACACGCTGTGCAGAATTTTCCTCTCTCCTCGTCGAGGCAAGACAACATTCCCTCCTTGCTGAGGTATCCGAGGCTGTCAATGTTCAGGAACCGGGCAATCTCCTCCACGGATTTGTTCGCGCCGATTAGCTCCTTCTTGGTGGCGAAATCTATCCCGTAGAAACAGGGGAATCGGTGCGGGGGACAGCTTATTCGCAGATGAATCTCTTTCGCGCCTGCCTCTCTGAGGCTCGCCATCCGAAGCACCGTCGTCGTCCCTCTCACAATCGAGTCCTCGACCACAACCAACCGCTTTCCCCGGATGACCTCCTTGACGGGGTTCAACTTGACCTTCACCCCGAAATCCCTGATAGCCTGCCTCGGCTGGAGGAACGTTCTTCCTATGTAGTGATTCCTGGTCAGCCCCATGTCAAAGGGAAGCCCCGACTCCTCAGCGTATCCGATCGCTGCGGAAACCGCACAATCGGGAACTGGTATCACAAGGTCGGCGTCAACCGGGTGCTCCCTTGCTAACCGGGCGCCCAATCTCTTGCGAACCTCGTGCACGTTCGCCCCGAAAATGAAACTATCCGGCCGGGCGAAGTAAATATGCTCGAAGATGCAGAAGGACTCCCGGCGGCTCTTCCCGAAAGGGTAAAAGGACTCGGCTCCGTTGGAGTTAATGACGACTACTTCCCCGGGCTCAACTTCCCTGATAAATGTGGCATCGAGCAAATCGAGGGCGCACGACTCCGAAGCGAGCACATACGCGCCATGAGCCTTTCCCAGGCAGAGCGGGCGAAAGCCGTTTGGGTCTCTAATTCCGATGATTTCATCCTTTGTCATCAGTGCCAAGCAGTAGGCCCCCTTTATCTCTTGGAGCATGCCAAGCACGGCATCTTTCTCGTCGCTCACCTTCAAGCCGGCCATGATGTGCAAGATTATCTCGCTGTCGCTTGTCGTCTGGAAAATCGAACCTCTCGCTTCCAATTGCTGTCGCAACTGCCTGGCATTGGTGAGGTTGCCGTTGTGAGCGATGGCGATTGTGCCCCTCGAATAGTCAACCATCAACGGCTGAGCGTTCTTCAATACGCTCGACCCGCTGGTAGAGTACCGGACGTGGCCCAGGGCGATGTCTCCCTTCAAAGCGGACAGCATCTCGCGATTGAACACGTCCCCCACCAGCCCCATCCCTTTGTGCGCCATCATGAGCTCGCGATTCGACGAGACGATGCCCGCGCTTTCCTGTCCTCTGTGTTGAAGCGCGTACAGCCCCAAATATGTCAGCCTCACCGCGTCCGGGTGGCCATATATCGCAAAAATCCCGCACGCTTCCCGCGGACCAGAGTACCTTGCTTTCAGGTTCATTTTTCCTCTTCACCATCCTCATCTAAACCGAAAAGTGTGTTCACCAATCCCAACCGGATTGCACCATTTTTCTGCCTCGCCACCTTCTTGATCCGGGTCGTGGGCGTGTGCAACAACCTCTTAATCATCTGGCGGGTCACGGTGTCGAGTTTCTTGCGAGCTTCATCGGAGAGCTGTGGGAGTTTCGACATGGCTCTCTCCAGCTCTTCCGATCTCACCGACTCGAAATGTTCGTGCAACTTCCGAATAATGGGCGCCGCTTCAAGCGAATTCAGCCAGGCCATAAATGACGAAACTTCCTGCCCAACGATTCTGTCGCATTTAGCCACTTCCTGCCTTCTCTTGCGAAGATTAGCTTCTGCGATCTCCTTCAGGTCGTCTATATTATAGAGGTAAACATTGTCAATCTCATTCACCTCCGGGTCAATATCGCGGGGCACGGCTATGTCAATCAGAAAGATCGGCGTATTCCGCCGCCTCCGCATCGCTGTGCGGAGATGCTCCTTGCGAATGATGGCGTGGGGAGCCGCCGTTGAACTGATAACAATGTCCGCTCGCCCTAATTCCTCCTCGCAATCCTTTAGGGAGACGGCTCTCCCGCCATAGGTCCGGGCCAGGTCAACCGCTTTTTCGTAAGAGCGGTTCGAAGCGATAACGGAGCCTGCTTCGTCGTCCATGAGGTGTTTCAAGGTCTGCTCGCTCGTTTGACCCGCCCCCACAATCATCACGGTTCTCTTGGAGAGGTCTCCGAATATCTTTTTGGCGAGCTGCACAGCCGCCGAGCTGACCGAGACGGCTCCGGCATCTATCATCGTCTCGGTTCTGACCCTCTTCGAGACCTTCAGCGCCCGCTGGAACAGGGCGTTCAGCACCGTGCCCACGGATTCCGCCTCGACTGCTTTCTCGTAAGCCTCCTTTACCTGCGCAACGATCTCCTTTTCACCCACCATCATAGCGTCCAGGCCGCTCGCCACGCGAAAAATGTGCCGCACGCTTTCCGGCTGCTTGCGAGAATAGAGGCTCGATTCCAAAAACGCCAGCGGTTGCCCGCTCCGACCGCTCAGAAAGTTCTTGAGAGTTTCCAGCGCATCATCTCCCCGGTCAGCCGTCGCGTAAGCCTCGACCCTGTTGCAGGTCGAGATGATGCCGCACTCCCACAGACCGGGCGCTTGCTTTAGGCCGCACAGAACATCGCAGAGGGAGCTCTTGCCGATTGACAGCCTTTCCCTGACCTCAATCGGCGCCGAACGATGATTTAGTCCGACAAGAACAATATCCATCTCTGTTTCCAAACGCCTTACTTAATGTCAGCGCAGGAGTGTGAGGCATCGGCTTCGAGAAACGCCCGTCCCCGCCGCTTTCAGTTCTTTCGGAATGACGTGCGGGACGAATAGGAACGAAAGGACTATCACTGCGATTCCCAGGATACTCAGCCACGCCACTTTCTTCCCGCGAACAAAAGAGGTAACTCTCATCAGGAACACAACCGCATACGCACCCCAGATGATAACAGCTCCCATGATTTTCGGGTCGGCGCCCCCCGGTTTTTTCGGCAGGGCGGACAGCCAGAAGAAACCGAGTATCAAGCCGGCGGTCAGAAACAGCAAACCCGCCAGCAGAGCACGGTAGTTCAGTCGGTCGAGGAGGTCAAGGGGCGGCAACTTGGCGCAGAGCTCTCCGGTTCCCTTCTTCTTCAGGAAATGGCTGTGCAAAATGTACATGAAACCCACCGCCGCCGCAAATGCGAAGGAAGCGTACGCCACGAAAATAAGCCCGATATGCAGCGGCGCCCAGAAGCTCCGACCCACAACTTCTCCGTAGCCGGAGGGGCTTTTCTGCCCGGTCATGGCCAGAAAAAGCAGAGCAATAACCAGCGGCAGCACGAACAAATTCAGGACTTTCAAGCCCGCCCTGGCGTGGTAGGAAACCGCCACTGAAATCCCCACCACCATCCAACACCAGAAGGAGATGTTCTGAAGGCTGTTGGCCCAGGGGAGCTTTCCCTGCCCGAGGGAGACCAGCACGAGCGAAACTCCATGAATCGCCAATCCGCATAGCGAGAGCCACAGCCCGCGAGCCGCGAGCCGCTGCCATCCCCGAAGCACATACATGACGAAATGCCAAAGGCTCACCAAATAAACCGCAAGGCTTACATGGAAAATTAGGATGCCCGCCTTATACATCGTCGCATTCCTCGCTCGACAACAGCTCTTTCAGCTTTCCCTCAAAAAGTTTCTTCCCTTCGGCTCTATTCCCTCTCAGGAACTTTGCGAGAAAACTGTCAGCCGTCAGAGCGTCGAAAACCTTCTTCCTGTCGTGCAGCCTCGGCACTTCTCTGATAATTCTACACCTGCTTTTCCCCATCAGCCCGAGGAAATCAGAGTATCTTCGCCCATACCGTTTCTCGAGTTCCTTTCGTATCCTCCGGGCAAGCGCCGGGCTCACTCCCGACGTCGAGATTGCTATCTTCAGCGCTCCGCGCGAAACCACCGAAGGGATGATGAAATCGCATAGTCTCGTCGAATCCACAACATTCGCCAGGACTCGTCGCCGTTTCGCCGCCGTGTAAACTCTCTCATTGACTTTCGCATCATCCGTGCACGCAATCGCCAGAAACACCCCGTCAAGGTCTCCCGCCTGAAACGCTTTCCGGTCGAGAACCACTTTCCCCTTCTCCGCCAATTTCAAAAGACGCTGAGAGAACTCAGGGCTGACCACTTTCACACGCGCGCCGGCATCCGTCAACGATCTTGCCTTCCTCGCGGCTACCTCTCCACCGCCAACCACGACGCATTTCCGTCCTTCGAGGTCCAGAAAAACCGGGTAGTACCTCTTCATGGCCAGTTTCGCTCGAGCTTCTGCCCTTTGCGTCTTTGCGTCTCCGCGAGAGGCTTCCCCTTTCTCCACTTTTTTTCGCCAAGACGCCACGGGCGCCAGCGTCCTTGACCCTTCCCGGGGCGCCAACCTTCCGTTCGATGAGGTTAAGGATGTCATCGCCTGCTCGTTCTTCAAAATCCCAGCTCCAGCTCCAGGCTGTACCTCTTCAGAACCTCCTCAGCCAGAAGCATATAGCCTTCTGCCCCGCGCGACCTGATGTCGTAGTCAATCACAGGCTTGCCAAAGCTCGGCGCCTCGGCAAGAGATACAGCTCTCGGAATCACAGCCTCAAAGACCTGTTTCCCAAAGTACCGCCTCACCTCCGAAATAACCTGCTTGGACAGGTTCGTCCGATAATCGCACATCGTCAACAGAATTCCCTCGATCTCCAGTCCCGGATTCAACCTCTCTCTGACCAAGCTGACAGTCTTCAGCAACTCCGTCAGGCCCTCCAGGGAATAGTACTCGCACTGAAGCGGGATCAGGATTGAATTCGCCGCGCAAAGGGCGTTGACAGACAGTGTTGTGAGGGATGGCGGACAATCTATTAAAATGAACGGGAAATCAACCGCCGCATCCGCAATCTTTTTCCTGAGAACGAAGTGCTGCTCATCCCTCCCCGCGAGTTCGACCTGTGCCCCGGTTAACTGCGGCGTGGAAGGCGCCAGGAACAGGTTCTCATAACCTGTCTCCACGATAGCGTCCGGAAGCGAGATAGCGTCAACCAGCACCCGGTAAATATCTTTCTCGTCGGCGAGCCCCTGCACGCCGAGCCCGCTCGTCGCGTTACCCTGCGGGTCGAAGTCTATCAAAAGCACCCGTATGCCCGCCCTCGCCAGACATGCCGACAGGTTCACCGCGGTCGTAGTCTTGCCGACCCCTCCCTTCTGATTGGCTATGGCGATGACCTTTTTCATCCGCGATGATGGCGAAGTTTCTCAGCCGTCGGCTGGGCGGCCCAGACCTCTCCTCCAGCAGCGTATAGTCCCTTGCGACCGGCTCACCCTCCTATGCTTGCATCTGATACTAAACCACTGTTGAGAAGGTGTCAACCCTTTCGCCGGATGAAGTTCCCCCAAAAAATTACGTACGGCCGCAGCATTTCACGAAGCTTCGGCGAATGGCTCCGATTGACCTGCAAGAAAACCTGCTCTCAATCCAGTCTTTTCCCTTTTGTTGCCCAGCTCCCGGGCAATTCGCCGCAAAGTTTCCCCCAAGATTTCCGTGATTTCGCCTTTGAATGTGCCCGCCGTTGGCTACTATTATTATGGGGTTTCCCGTAGCTTATGACCCCGTCCGGTGCGGCCGTATTTCAGTGCCAGACTTCGCCCCGTACCCCAGCCCGTGCGGGAATCTCGACCCCGTCTCCGTGTCCCCCTCCCCGACGAGAGGGAAAGGCCAGCGTACTTTGAGCACGAAAAAAGTCGAGCTCGCCCTGAGGAAACTTCGGAGTCGTGAGGCGACTATGCCGCCCTTTCAGGGCTCGTCATTCTCCAACCGGCACTTTTTCTCAGGACGTTGCCCTGAGCTTCATTAACTCTGCCCTTACAGGGCGACGGGAAAGCAATCTTCAGCCCTGAAAGGGCGCAATATTCCAGCCCAGGGCAACGCCCTGGGGAAATAGCACGTGGTAAAATACAAAAGCCCTGAAGGGGCGTAATAGGCTCATCCCCAATACACGGTTCGCTCCAGACACACGAGAGCCGACCCGCGTGCCACTGAAATGTAGCCACACCCTCCAGCGGCCGGTGCGGCTCCATTTGGGCGGCAGAATCTGGATGAATCCTTTGATCGAAAAGCCCGGCTGAAGCCCCGCCTTGGCGGGGCTAACCCGACTTCCGCACTTTGTAGTGAGGAATAGAGGAGAACCCCGATTTTTCAGTCACTACATTTGGGCATTCGTGATGA
>CAZXGF010000064.1:0-17209 GCA_964640185.1 uncultured Verrucomicrobiota bacterium
GAAAAATCGGGGTTCTCCTATATTCCTCACTACAAAGTGCGGAAGTTAGGCTAAATCCCCCTATCCCGCCCGTAAGAGGGGCATTACCAGCTTTCGGCCATCATGCCGCGCCGAGGCGCAGGCTGGTCGAAGGGGATGGATGCAACCGCTCGTCCCGATAGGCGCCCGGCGCACACGACCGATACTACTAAGCGCTTCCCTCGGGTGCGGGGGCGGAGCCGAGGTCAGTTTCCTCCTCGAGGCCGATGCTGAACATTCGCTCGAGGTCGTGCTTGGAGTAGGCTTTGAAGGCGATGAGGGTCATGGTCTGCTCCATCCCGTCGAGCTTAAGCATCTCCTCGGTAATCAGCTCTGCGAGCCTCTCGTTCTCGCCGACCCTGATGACGGCGACAAGGTCGTAGGCGCCGGCGACGGAATAGACTTCCGTAACCCCATTCAAATCCACCAGGTTCTGAGCGGTCTCGCTAATCATATCCCGGTTGGCGTTGATGAGAACAATCGCGGTGACCATTTTCTTTTGCCTCCATTCTGGTTTTTGCTCGGGTGCAATCATTTCTTCGATATTGTGCACCATTGCAGGTGGTTACAACTTCAGCTAACGCGACACATCGGGCAACCTCGCCGGACCGCACGTCCGTGCCGCATTTTTCTTTTAAGGCGACTCTTTTTTACCTCATTTATGCTACTGAGGTCCTCGACGCCACTGCCAGCGAGCCTGAAAGCGTGCAGCAGTCTCTCTCGTGCGTGAGGATTGTCTCGTTTCAATCGGCGTCACCACATCATTTCAACCCGGTAGAGTTTCTCGCGGCCGGCCGGCGAAGTATCTGTCCATGAGGTTGTTGTTCCCTGGGAGGGTATGGTTGTTTCCTCGTACCATTCGGGGCCGAGCGGGTCAATGGACGACCAGACCGTGTAGGTGTCTCCGGGACGGCTGCTCCAGGTAAGCTCAGCCTCGCCGCCGGGCGAGCTCCCAACTTCGATGATGCGGAAAGGCCAGGAGGCGTACTCGTAGGCGCCCATGTCGGCCGCGGTGGAGGACATCCCGTAGAAAATTCGTGGGTTGCCATCCAGGTCGAGGGCTTTCCACATCCAGTTCTGGTTCACGCCAGCATCAATACACGGCGAACCGGGCGAGAGGCGGTAGTCGTTATCGTCGTAAGTCGAAGCGATGTTATCGTGCCCGTCGCCGTCGAGGAATCGCGGATTATTGGAGATGTTCCCCACCCCGCCGCCAGTCCAGCCCTGAATGCAGGAGTAAGTGATTGGACTCGAATCGTAAACCTGAGGAAAAGCGGCAGCCTCATTTTCCCATAGGATGCAGTTCAGAATCGCCGCGTCGCACCAGGCGATGCCGCCGCCGCTATTAGCCGCGGAGTTGCCGATGATGGCGTTGTTCTGGATGGCGCCGTCGCACAAGGTCAGCCCGCCGCCCCAACCGGCGGTGTTGCCAGCGATAATATTGCTCCGGATGGAGCCGTTGCACCAGTGCAGCCCGCCGCCCCAGACTTTTGCCGAGTTCTCATAGACCTCGTTATTTTGGACGGCGCCTTTGCAATAAGCGAGCCCGCCTCCGGAGGAGCTCGAGTTGCCATAGATGACGTTGTTCCGGATGGGGCCGTTACAGCGGCCAAGCCCGCCGCCACGCCATACGGAGGAGTTTCGGCTGATGGTGTTGTTCTCGATGACGCCGTCGCAGAAAGCTAACCCCCCGCCCTCGCCGAATTGGTCGGTAGCCGAGTTCCTGGCGATGATGTTGTTGCGGATGGCGCCGTCGCAGAAAGCAAGCCCGCCGCCGTGGTCGGCGCGGTTGGAGGTGATGACGTTGTTCTCGATGGCGGCGTGAGTGTGACGATTCGGCGTCCCGCCGCAGATTCCGCCTCCGTAGGCAGCGCTGCCGTCCTGAATCGTGAAACCAGAAAGCATGCACGTTTCGCCTTCCGTTCCGGCGAATGTGGCGGCGGGGCCGGCTCGGTTGCCGCGAATGACGGTGCTGGAAACGACGCCGTGGTCGAGGGGATCGGTGCCACGGAGTATCAGGTTCTTGCCCCCGAAATGGATGTTCTCGACGTAGGTTCCCTGGGCGACGACCACCATGTCGCCCTCGGACGCGACGTTTATCCCCTCCTGGACCGTCTTTAGGGCAGTCTCCCAGGAACTTCCATCCCCAGAATATGAAACTGAGGCATCCACGTGCCATGTTCCTGTTCCGGGTGTCTGGAAGACACGCTCGTAGCACCCGATGTCCACCGTTAAGGAGGAGGTCCCGTAAGAGACGCGGGGATTGCCGTCGAGGTCAACCCCATGGAACATCCAGAACTCGGTTTTCCCTGCGTCAATACAAGGTGAATCCGCGCAGAGGCGATAATTGTTGTCCTCATAGGTTTGCAGATGACCGTCGGGACCAGCCGGGTCAACGAATTGCGGCTCTTCAGCGATGTTGCCCTCGCCGTCTCCGCTCCAATCCTGTATGCAACAGTAGGAGGGCATCCTCGATGCGTGGAGCTGATGATCCGTGCCCTCTACGGCCGTATTTCCCCAAAGGATGCAGCCGTAGAATCTTCTGCTCTTGCAGTCATCCACGCCGCCGCCGTCGTCCACAGCGGAGTTGCCTATGATGGTGTTGTTCTCGATGGTACCGTCGCATTTATACAAGCCGCCGCCGTAGCAGCGCGCGGAGTTTCCGATGACGAGGTTGCTCCGGATTGTGCCGCCGCAGAGAGCCAAGCCCCCGCCGTTGCCGAATACTTCATCCCGCCACACGAACGTTCCTTCGCTGGTATTGGAGGCGATGACGTTGTTCTCGAGCATCCCCCGGCACTCGTATATGCCTCCCCCCTCCCCTCCAGAGGAATTGCCCGTGATGCCGTTATTATGGATTGTGCCGTCGCAGTAAGCCAACCCGCCGCCGTGGCGAACCGAGGAGTTTTCAGTGATAGTGTTGTTCCGGATGGTCCCGTTGCACGAATATAGCCCGCCGCCGTACACCGCGGAGTTTCCTGTGATGGTGTTGTTCCGGATTGTGGCGATGGTGCTGTTGCCCGAGTTCCCGCCGCGGATTCCCCCCCCGAGGTCGGCCGCCCCGCCCGTTACCGTGAACCCTGAAAGGATGCAGGCTTCGCTTTCGCTCCCGCTGAAAGACACCGTCGGCCCCGCCGCGTCGCCATCGAGTACCGTCGAGCGCACGATGTCCGGATTTTCGGGGTCCGAGCTACGCAGGATGATGTCTACACCGCAAAAATGAGGGTTCTCGCAGTACGTCCCGCGAGCTACGACGACTTCCTCTCCGTTCACAGCGAGAAGGATGGCCGCCTGGATTGTGGGTAGGTCCGCGGGCACATGGACCGTCCTGGGAGGGGTCTGGCTGGTTGGGTCGCTCTCGCGCAGCATTTCCAGACCGTCGCGAAGTCCATCGCCGTCGGTATCCTCGCGGTCGGAACTCGTTCCGGCTGCCGCCTCGTCGGAGTCCGAAAGCAAGTCGCCGTCAGTGTCGGTGCCCGCCCCCCATTCGTAACATCCCATATCAACCCGCTTGCCAGCCAGACGGCAATTGCCCCCCATGTCGCGCTGAGGCCAGACGAACCAATAGTAATTGGCCCCTGCGTCTATGCAAGGCGAGTCAGGGCGGAGATGATAATCACCTCCCCCCGCGTCAACGAACAGCGGGTCCTCCGACGTGTTCCCCTCGCCCCGCCCCGGCGGGGTCCAGCCCTCGATGCAAGAATAGGATAGCGTGGTCAAGAGGTCGAGCTGGGGGCTGCCCGGGGCCATATTTCCCCAGACGATGCAGTTGCCCATCGTCCCTCGGCACGAATACAGCCCGCCGCCGTACGTTGCGGAGTTCTCAGTGATTGTGTTGTTCTGAATCGGCCCCCGGCATGACGCCAGACCGCCCCCGTAACCACCAGCCGAGTTCCCGGCGATTAAGTTGTTCTGGATGGCGCCCCAGCAGCCGGCGATTCCCCCGCCGTCTTCCTCGGCGGAGTTGCCTGATATGGTATTGCCCTGAATCGTGCCGTGGCAGTAATCAAGTCCGCCGCCGTAACGCTCAACCGAGTTTCCTGTGATGACGTTATTCTGGACCGTGCCGTCGCAACCGCTCAGCCCCCCGCCGAAGAACCCGTGGTTTTCGGTGATGATGTTGTTCTGGACAATGCCATCGCAATCGCTCAGGCCGCTTCCGTGGCGGGCCGAGTTCCCGGACACGGTGTTGTTTTGGATTGTGCCGTCGCAGTAAGCCAGACCCCCGCCCTCATTATTGGCAGCGGAGTTCTCGGAAATGCTGTTGCCCTGTATTGTGCCCTCGCAAAAAGCGAGTCCGCCCCCCTCGTAACTCGCCGAGTTAAGAGTGATGGTGTTCTTCTGGATTGTCCCCTCGCAAAGGGCCAGCCCCCCGCCATATTGAGCCGAGTTTTCGGAGATCGTATTGCTCTGAATGGTTCCCTGGCAAAAGGCGAGACCCCCGCCCTTGTAGCCGACGGTGTTTCCCGAGATGGTGTTGCCGATGACCGTGCCATTGCATCTGCTCAGCCCACCGCCGTACCGATTCGCCGAGTTTGCGGTAATCACATTGTTCTCGATAGTGCCGTCGCAATAACCAAGCCCGCCGCCATCTCCGAATGTGCCAGGAGCCGAATTCATCGTAATCGTATTGTTCTGGATTGTCGCATGAGTGCGATGTTTCCATGTGCCGCCGCAGATTCCACCCCCAACAGCGGTAGCTTCCCCATTTCGTATTGTGAAGCCGGCCAGAACACACTTCTCGCCCTCTGTTCCTTCAAAAGTCACGACCGCGCCGGCTTGGTTCCCGTCAAGGACAGTCTCGGACACTACTTCGGGGTCGAGGGGATCGGTGCTGCCGAGAACGATGTTTTTCCCGTTAAAGCGGATGTTCTCCACATAGGTCCCCCGGGCGACGATGACCGTATCGTCATCGGATGCGGCGTCTATCCCCTCCTGGACGGTCTTGAAGCCTTTTTCCATTGAGGTTCCGTCGCCGGACATCGGCACAGAGCAGGCCACGTGCCATGTCGCGCCCGAGGCTGGCGCCGCCACATGGAAGACGACTGAAATGCCCGCGAAAAGAAGAACCATACGCATTTCTGAGCTCCGTAGCACTCTGGGCAAGTCGCATCCCGCGAGCCCCGAGCGCCCGCATCCGCCTAAAGCCACGCTTTTGTCGTTCCCTCGTTGAGACAAGCAAAATCACGACGAACTGAATTCGCTATCGAGGGTGTCCGCAGTGCGCTGAAGCCTTCTGCGGTAGCGATTGAAAAAAATGCCGTTCTCCGACACGGAGACGGGAGCTTCCCTGACGATTTTCTCAATGTATTCCAGAATCTTTTCCCGAAACTCCAGCGGGTCAATGCGGCTGTGGTGCAACGCCATGTTCAAGTCCGCGTACATGCACTCGAAATCCTCGTCCCTGACGAAATGCAGATATGTGCTGAAGGCGTTAAACGTTTCCTCGATTGTCCCAGACACCGCAGGCTTTCTCCTTTCTCCGAGCGATTTTCCCACCATTCCGATGTCTTTGCAAGACGAATCGTGCGAGACGGTGCGGCCGTTTCTCGCCGGCAAGAAAAAGAGAGAGAGGGAGAGGGAGCTTAACGCAGAGACGCGAAGGCGCAAAGGAGGAAACGGAGGCGCCTGCAGAAGCCCCTCAGAAAATCGCACACCCCCTCCGCGCTCTCTGGGCTCTCTGCGGTGAGTTCATCTTCCCAGAAACCGACGGACTGCCCGCCGAACAGTTTTCCCTTGAAACGCCGGGCGGAGACAGTATGATTCAGTCCATTTCAAAGGCTCTCGGAAACAATCCTATCAACAAAAAGAGAGGAAAAAGATGGCGGACAATATAAGAATGGGATTCATCGGCTGCGGCTCGATTTCGCACCTGCACGCAAAGCAGTTGCTCTCCACGGGGCAGGTGGAGATAGTGGCGCTGGCGGACCCCAGCGAAAAGAGCGTCACCAATATCAAGGAAGACATTCCTGCCACGGCGAGCTGCCGCGTCTATGGGAATCATGAGGAGATGCTGGACGCGGAAGAGCTTGATGCGGTGGCCATCATGACTCCTCATACCCTGCATTTCGAGCACGCGATGGCTGCTTTTGCGCGCGGCCTGCACGTCCTCTTAGAGAAGCCGATGGTTTGCGGTGTCGAAAAAGCGAGAAAGCTCATTGCCAAACGCGATGAAGTCGGCAAGGTTTTGCTCATCTCGTACCAGAGGCACTATCAGCCGGAGTTCCGGTTCATGAAGCAGATGATTGAGTCGGGGGATTTCGGGCAGGTGCAATTCGTGTCGGCGATGCAATCTCAGGATTGGAAAAGGGCGACCGCCGGCGCCTGGCGGCAAGACCCTTCGCTTTCCGGCGGGGGGCAGCTCAACGACTCCGGCAGCCACCTCCTCGACATCATTCTGTGGCTCGCAGGAGCCCGTGTGGAGTCCGTTTACGCCCTCATTGAGAACTTCGGGCTCCCCGTGGACATCAATTCCGCCATATCGCTGCGGTTCGAGGGGGGCGCCCAAGGGAACGTATCCGTCGTCGGAGAGGCCCCCGTATGGTGGGAGGACATCACCATCTGGGGAAGCAAGGCAGCCTTTTTCCTCCGCAACGAAAAGCTGAGCGTCAAGGCGTACGGAGCGGACGATTTCGAGCCTCTGGTTCTGCCGGAGGGGAGCAACCCCGACAGGAACTTCGTTGACGCCGTCCTCGGAAGAGCAAATGTGCAGTCAACCGCCGAAGATGCGCTGCGAGTGATGGAGCTGACAGAAGCGGCGTGGCTTTCGGGGAAAACAGGTCAGGTGGTACACCTCCCCGGGCCGGCTCCCTCGCTGCAAACGGGTATAGATTGACCGGTTCAGCCTTTCGTCGCAGCCGCACTACTCCGTGGCAAGCTGCAGGCGGAGGAACATCTGCCGGACGCCATCAAGGCGACCGCTGTTCCAGGGCGGCGCGGTAACGTGCTCGGGACCGTCGCTCACGTAGAGCCAGGACCCGTCCGTCAAGGACACTTTCTTCAGCAGCCTGTAGTTCTCGTCGCCGGCATCCCAGGTCACCGTTAAGGTATCGGCGTCTTGATCGTGCGAGAGCTGTATGACGGGGAGGGAAGGCCGCTCTTCGTAGGTGATGGCGAAGATGCCGGCTGTGGCTGTAGAGGGGCCGGAGAAGCCGGTGAGAGTGATGGAGGAGAGCTCTTTCCCCGGATCGCATGAGAGGTTCTCGCTGTAGAGGTTCGGGCCGAGGCCCTCGATATGCTGGGGAGATTCACCGTAACGCGTCAGGTCGGCAGCGGCTTTGACGACGCCTGCCGGGAGGTTCTCATTGCGTTTGAACCAGTCGGGAATGGTAAGGGTCCTGGTGTCAGATTGCCCGTCGGCGTAATTTAGAATCACCTCGAGCGTCGTGTCTCCATTGGCGGATGCGTGGAGGAATGAGAGGCGAACGCATTTCTTCCCGACGGGGATGTTGACGTCCGCCGATTCGCCGGAGAGAAGAATGCAGTTCGGCCCGGTATATTCCCCGAGCATGAAAGAGCCGACGACGCGGTCCTCCGGCAGTCCCTCATATCCATCCCATTCCTGGAGGTCAATTCGGCTCTGAGAGACCCAAAGCCAGTTCGCCTCCCGGTCGAAAGGCGAGTTTGCGGAAAGGTCTTCTCCATCGGTCCAGATGACATCCGCCTTGAACTGGAGTGTGAGGTCGAGACTCGGGCAGGGGAAAAGCTCCAGATTCTCGGAGGTGTCGAACCACGTCGGTATTGACCACTCGCTCCACAGCCCGCTGTCGTCCTGATACCTGACCCGCCAGAAGTATCTTTTCCCGAGGGAGAGAACCTCGCCGGGGGCGTAAACGCTCGTCTTGCGACCGGCGGTTCTTCCTGACCAGACGCATTGCGAGAAACTGTGGCCGTATTCCCTGATTTGCCATTCACATGCCGCAAGGGTGTCCCACGGGTCCGGGTCGGAGAAGTTCGACCCCGTGAGCCGCACGGAATCGAGGGAGACGACGGCGCCGGATGGTGGTGAGACGTTCGCCGGCCTGTCGGGCGGTGAGATGCTTGGAAGATTAGCTTTTATGAAAGCGATTCGATTTCGCACGAAGCCCTTCAGCTCCTCAACGCCGGAGGTGAAATCTTTTCCGGTCATGGACCCCCACTTGGCGCGGTCCATCGCCACTTCGTCGGCGAGCATCGTGTAGTGACGGTTTATCTCTTCCAAGATATTGTCTTCCGTGTAGAAGGTGTTGAGGCATTCGGACAGGCGGGAGTAATAGAGGTTTCGGTACGCCGGCACTGAGAGGAACTTGTCAATAACCCGGTTCCACCATCCGGACACGACCGTGTGGTTGCGGTCACCCGCGAGGAGAGGGAGATCGTAAGCGCTGAAGCTGCCGTTCCAGTGGTCGCCCATTGTGCGGTCGAGGTCCCAGGGCGCCTGCTCCCATTTGCCGGTGCCTTCGGTGTCGCAGAGGTTGTAGTGGTTGCGAATGACGTGGTCCCAGTTCATGATACACGCGTTCGCAGCCATGTAGCCGGAGAAGCTCTCAATGTTCAGATTCTCCTGAAGGAACTGTTCCGCGTCGTCGGTGGCGTTCAGCTCCTCGATGAAGGTTATCAGGTCGTCGTACGGCTCCCATTCGCGGCTGTGCTTATCGTAGGCGGCGACGTATTCTTCGTAGCTGCCGAAGACATGCTCATCCCTATCGTTGGCACCCGGATTCGCTTTGTAGAGCGAGCCGTTTGCGCGGTTGTTTCTCCGCATGTACCGCTTGTCGGGATGCTCTATATCCACGAAGATCCCCCAGAACTCCCCGTTGAGTTGAAGGCGAACGAACTTCGTCTCGCAGTAGGGCACGCCCGCCCACTTGAACACGTCGTATGCCATTTTCTCTCTCATGAACGCCGGGTCGCGGTAGGAAGAATTGAGGTTGAGAGTTCGCTGGTCCTGAAAGTAATGACCTTTGTTGAACTTGAATTTCCAAGACTTTTTGTGCCACGACCTCGCCCACGCCCCTCTGTACCGAACCCCGATGCCGTCGTAAACGTCTCCGTCGTGGATGAAGGTCGCCTTTACAAGGTCGTTACTCTGCGGATTGCTGTCGAGGCGTTGAAGGTTGGAAGATGAAATCAGGAGATGGTACACCGGGAAGTTCGAGACTACTGCGGCGGGTTCCACGTAATAGGCATAGTTCGGAGTCGGCTCCCCCGCCTCAGGGCTTTCTGCGGTTAGCCCGAGGTTGTCTTCGGCGGAGAACTTGTACCGCACGAGCGTCCCCGCCGGAAGGGGGTCAATCTTCGCGGAGTAAACCTCGTCGCCCGCTGTCTCATCGCCGCTCATGCCGTCGTCGTGCATAGCTATCGCCTGATAGCCCCCACCGAAGTCTATGTGCAGCAGAACGGTGCTGACCGTGTCATCGTCTCTGACTTTGGCGGAAACGATGACCGGCTCGCCGGGGGAGGGCTGCTGCGGCGAATGCGAGGGGCTGGAGATCAAGGGCGGAGGGTTCTCCGCGCGAACGCTGTTTTCGCGGCCGGGGGTGCCCTGACCGCTCTGCGAGAGGAGGTCGGTGTTGCCGCCGATGCCGTTGCCGGAAAGGCGAGAGTAAAGGTTTTGTTCGCCGGTGAGATGTTTCGCCCAAAATGAGAGCGTGTAGCTCTCCCCATTCACAAGACCGGGCAACAGATACTGGTTCACGCTATTGTCGGAACTTTGCCCGCCGCCGGTGGCGATGAGATGCAGACAATAATCGCCGGAGTAGCTTTCCTCATCTGCGCGGAAGGAGGTCGAGTGATTGCCGGTCGGAGTCCAGTTCGTCGCATCGAGGACTTCCTCAAAGCCGCCGTTCACGACGTGCTCCTCGCTTCCACCGGCGGGAACGATGCTCACGTCGTCAATGAGGCATTCGCCCGCCCCCAGAAGATAGATGTATAGCCGGGAAGAAGTTGCCGTGCCCGTCCGCTCGACGTGAATCCACTGTGCTGTGGTCACGCTCGCCCGCCAGTTCAGGGGGCGACTGTTGTCGTAATTCGGGTTGATGCACTCCAGCGTCGAGCCTAACCCGTCCGCCAGAACCGACCACGCATTGCGGTCGTTGTACTTGACGTACTCAACCGGCAGACCCTCCGTGTTGGATAGGATCAGTTTTTCCCCGCCGTTGTCGAGCTGCCCTGAGAAGTTTCCGAGCGTGATGTCCGGGCTCAAGCCGTATGCTTGTTGGGCGACGGTTACGTTCGCACAGAGTACCAAATATTGTCCCGCTCCGAGAACTGTCCCCGAAGAAAAGGTGTAATCCACCCCCGCCACGAACCGCCATCCGCTCAGGTCCACTTCAACCGCCCCGCCGACGGCGGGGTTGAACAGCTCGATATACTCGTAATCGGGGTCGTCGTTTGGCGGGTGGTACTGAATCTCATTGATGACGACGTTGAGGTCCGCAGGGTCGAGGATGCCGGGGCTGTACTGGCTGTTCTGCCTGCCCGGGGTGCCGTGCTCTTCCGAGGGCGAGCTCGCTTTCCAAACGGTAAACAGCGAGTTATCGGCGTTGGGGTCAATCAGTTCCAGGGAACTGCCGCCTCCGTCGGCGAGAGAGTCCCACGGTCGGCTGTCGCCGTATTCAACCTCATCCACTATGCTGCCGGAGGCGTCGCTCAACGCGATGTTCTCCCCATCATTGCCCAGGCGCTGCTCAAAAACGCCGACGATGTTGCCGATTCCATATTCCCCGACAATGGCGGCCTCGTTCTTACAGACGACCAGATACTCGCCCGCCGCTATGCTCACATCGCCGAACGTGAAGGCGATGCCCTCAGTGAACTCCCAGCCATTGAGATTGACCCCGACGTCGGCGGGGTTGTATAGCTCGACGTATTCGTAGTCCGCCTCCTCAAGGCCCTCCGCGACCTGCGGATGGTACATGATTTCATTGATGACAATGTCATCTTCAGAAGGGAAGGCAAGATTACTCTTCACTGCCCCGACAAGAAGCGGTGGTATCAGAAAGAGCGCTCGCCCTAATCGTAGTCGCATAAGTTTTCGCCTTGTTCCTTTCACCATTTTCTCTCGGGCACGCTGACTGAGCTTTTTCAAGTTCCCTCCGCCTATAAAGACAGCCCCTCGCGTCCTTTCTGGCGAACACCGGGGGACCGAGGAGTCTTCACAATTTCGGAAGCTCGCTTCGCGTTCGAGGAAAGCCGGACCACCATTTCGCCGTTTGCCGTTTTTTGAGCCTTCCTTAAACATATAGCAGAAGTTCGCGTCGGCGGCAAGGGCCACCGTCGGCAAAAGCTGTGCTTGAGGGACGGGAGAAGGTTCGGGCTTCAGGCTTCCTTTTGGCGCGCGAGGTCGCGCGCCGCTTTGCGACCACGCCGAAGGCGTGGCTTTCTCCCGTTTCTCACGCCAAGACGCAAAGAGCCCAAAGGGAGATCGAATGGTGGTCGTGTTGCGTGCGCCGCTTGTCAGCCACAGCCCGGCCTCTCAGTCTCCATCCGGTTTTTTCTTATGGCGCCGCTGGCGCCACTTTGCGAGAAGCCTCTTCTCCTGCCTGCGGGCAGGCACGTCGCGCTTGACATCGCTCCAGAATTCGGCATAATGAAAGCCGGATCGAACGACGTAGCGATTTCCCAGGAAAAAGAGCCCGGATTTTTTGGGGACATAGGAATGAGCGACACCACACCCCCGCTGCCGACCGTTTACATAGAAACCTCGATAGTGAGTTACTTGGTGGCACGTCTCACTGCCAACCTCCTGAGTGCAGCTTGCCAACAGGTTACGGCTGAATGGTGGGAAGGAAGACGTCATCTCTACGACCTTTTCACGTCTGAGCTTGTCATTGCTGAAGCCAAAGCCGGCGACGCTGACGCCGCGGCAAGGCGGTTGGAATTACTTCGGGGAATCCCGGAGTTGACGATCTCCGACGACGTCAAGCGCCTCGCATTGGCTTTTATAGCGCAAGGAGCACTTCCAGACAAGGCTCAGCCAGACGCAATTCACATCGCCGTTGCCGCCGTTCACAAACTTGATTATCTCCTTACGTGGAATTGTCGCCACATTGACAATCCGGCGACAAAGCCCGCCGTGAGGGCAGTTTGCACCAGCGAGGGGTACCGCTGTCCGGAAATATGCACACCCATCGAGATGATGGAGGCCATCAGCGATGAAAGATGAGATTCTGACAGAAGTGTGGCGAAACAGGGATGAGTTCGCTAAGCGACATAATTACGACATCGAGGCAATGGTGGCGACGCTTCGGGAGATGGAGCGCCATCCGTGGAGCACCGTCAGCGACAGGAGCAAAGAGACACCGGACAAACGCCCCCGCACGGATGCCGCTTCGCGGCGCCGGTGAGCCGAGGTCATTGGGATCCCGATACCTTTTCCACCACGACGCACGCGGCGTTGTACTCGGGGGGAGAGGCGAAAAGATAAGGGACTATGGGAAAAGGAGGTAGGCAATGGGAGACAAAGGCAAGAAGGATAAGGACAAGAGTCGGAAACAGAAGATAAGCAAACAGGACAAAAGGGCAAAAAAGAAGAAGGAGAAGCAACAGGGAAAAACGCCCTGACAGAAAGCATGCTCAGGTGTCCGCCTCATCCATGCGGTCAACATCGTTATCTCCCTTGATGGACCGCCAATGGCGGACGCGGGAAGCCTGGTTCTGATTTTCCGTTTTTTTCCTGCTCGAACACTCAGTGGGCTTTGTGGCCTCTGAAGTTGAAACTGCTGTCCCGCTCAGCGCCCAGGTTAAACCGGAACGACGTGGTGATCGATGAGAACAGTTGATCCACTTCTCGCAGGGCGATTCGGGCAAGCCTTCGCGGCTGCGCGACAAGGCTTCTCGGCCAAGGAGATCCCCAAGTTTTTCTCGGGCTACAGCGGATCGGTGCCGACAACGAAGAGCTACGCGTTCAATGTCACGAAGGCTGAGATGTTTGCCGACTGCCTCTCGAGTCTGAGCCCGGAGGATCAAAGGCAAGCGCTGTACGACCTGTGCGACGACCCCCCGGCGTCTCGGCACCCCATGCCTTCGCTGGAGACGAGGCGCCAGCTTCTCTCACTGCTGGTTGCTGCGGACGGGCGCTCTCCGTTGGGTCTGGAGGTGTCGGCCCTAACCCTCTATGGAGTCCGCGCGTCCTGGTTTACCGCCGCGTCCCGCGTGCCCGAGTCGCCAGCGGGAGCCATCACGGCCGCCCGCGCCCTCCTCGAGACTACGTGCAACACGATTCTTACCGAGCTTCAGGAAGCCCCTGACAGCACAGGAGATCTGCCCGGCCTCTACAAGCGGACGCGCACCAGACTGGGACTGAATCCCGCGGCCGGTGCAGAGCAGGCAGTCAACCAAGTCCTCTCGGGGCTTATCTCCTGTGTCGACGGAATCGCCGCCTTGAGCAACCAGGCCGGCGATCGTCATGGCTTGGCGGCGGGGGCTAAGATATCGGACCTCAGCTACGCCGGTCTCGCTGTCCATGCGGCTGGCACAACGGCCGTCTTTCTGGTGCGAGTCTACAGGGATGTTACGCGAGGGCCGTCATCCTGAACGGTCTAACCCCGCTCAAGCGGACGGGGCCGCCTCGGTGGGCTTTCCCGTTAAACGGGCAGGAACGCCTACGATATACGGGAATTCAGAGGTGCAAAGATGAGATACAAGATCGCATTGAGAAAGACCGAACAAGGATATAGTGTGTCCGTTCCCGGGTTGCCCGGGTGTTGGTCTCAGGGGGACACGGAGAAGGAGGCGATTGCGAATATTCAGGAGGCGATTAAGGAGTATCTCGCGGTGGCTGAGGAATTGGCGGGCGACGCCATCGTGAAAGAGGTGGAGGTCCCCATTTAATCTTGGGAAGGATCCAGGGAGTCAATCATCGTCGAGCGGTTCGGGCACTGAAGAAGGCTGGCTTTCGCGTTGCCCGGGAGGGGAAACATATTGTGATGACCGATGGGGTCAGGATTCTTACCATTCCTCACCGCAATCCGAAACTCGTCATCCGTGAAAGGCTCAGGAGGTTTATGCACAAGAGAACAGTCTGCCTTTGCCGGATTATGCACACTGTATAATCATTGTTCGGGAGCAACCTGACCCCAGTGGTTGTCCAACTAAATGAACGGCGTAACAAAAAAAGGAGGAAGGCATGAACTGATATCTTGAGGTTTTGAAGAAGTATGGGGTCTTCGGAGGGCGCGCACGGCGAAAAGAGTACTGGTACTTCCTGCTGTTCAATATTCTTATCGAAATGGTGCTGGGCGGGATCGACCGTGTGACTGGATCCTTCAGCCCGGAAGCTGAACTTGGACTGTTAGGCGGTCTTTATTCCTTGGCAGTCCTGATCCCTGGCATCGCAGTGTCAGTCCGCAGGCTCCACGATATTGGAAAGAGTGGGGGCTGGATCTTGATCGGTTTGGTGCCACTCGTCGGAGGCATTGTGCTGTTGCTCTTCATGGGGCGAGACAGTCAGCAGGGCGAGAATCAGTATGGGCCCAACCCGAAGCTGGTAGAAGCATAGCTGCCCGACAAGGCGCTCCGGCGGCGGCGCACCGCGCGCGCCGCTGAGCTTGATGAACTCGCGCATGATCGCCCGTTATACGGGAACCGTATAACCCCAGGCAGAAACCCGTGAGGGCTGGCCAAGCCGTTGAGAACGCGAACGTTGAAACCGAAGAGGCGTGGCGTGTCAGGCCGACAGCGGTGCGGCCTAAAGCTGTTATGAAGAAACTGCGTAAAGCATGGTTAGGGGGGAGGCCAAACCCGAATAAGTCGCGGATGAAAATAGGGATCAGGTTATGAGACAAGACTGGTTCGAGATGGCCAACATTTGAAGACGGTGCTTGGCTAAAGCCGTGTGGATTCCGCTTCGAGCCGTTAATACGATCGAGGAGGTCGGCAATTACGGAAAAGTTGGCTATAAACGAGAGTTTTATGGTGCCGGATCCTTAGCCGTACCAATTGAGAACAAAGGGAAAGCCAAGGAGCTTGGATGGATGCACGTAGGCATTGGCAATGAACATCGTCCCTACGTTGAGTCAGGTAGGTATGTCCCATCAGATGTTTATGAGCATCACTCTGGTGAGATGATTGGGATTCCACTTGTTTTACAACAGCGGACAAACTGTGAAGAGGTTCGTGTCTGGCATTTGCATCAAGATTTTGTCATCGCACTACGTCTTTTAGGAGAAAATGATACCTGGGTGTGCCCTGATGAAGGCTATATAGAGGTAGCTCGCCTTCTGCGGTACCCAGACGGACGGCCGTACCTTCTTGAAGTCAGAGCAGAACATCTGAGGGATTATCTCTGTGCAAGAAACATGTCGCTCTATGTCACGTCTTATCGAAGTCGTGAGGCGGTTGTAGAGGACGCCAGCCATATTTCATGGCAAGATAATCCTGCAACGGAAATATCGGATATGGATCGGTGGGAAGGTCGGGTTGTCGCTATACATGAAGGAGGTCGTGGGTACGGAGCAGAAACTGCTGTATTTCACGTGGCACGTACGGACGTTGACCCGGGGGAAGACGTGCCAACGTTCGATTTTCCTTCTGATGATAGCGTTTCCTCAAAGTCATGGGTAGTTAAAGATAAGGGTAGAAAGCTGTTTTATGTTCAGGGTGAGCTTTGGCGCAATGAATGGATAGATCCAGGTGAGCTTAGCCCCCGCATTCGGGAAGATGAAATTCCGTCCACAGTCTTTTTCATCACAGACGCTGCAGGAAAGAGGGAGTCAAAACATACTCTGGTACGTGGCAGCCGTTGGCTATGGTTCAGACCGGCTGCGATTATGGCGCTTTCCCATCGCCGTGGTGGCTCATTGCGCTGGTACACGAAGGACACAGGTTCCGTGAAGTGCTCGCCAGATTACCGCGTCCATTTTGGAATAAATAAGTTAGGTCTGGTCAATGTCTACGCGAAGGATATCGGCCTCCTGCCTGAATGGCAGCAACGGATTTGGGCTGGCTTTAATATTTCCCCTGAAGGCGGGGTGTCTGAAGAACTTCTCGCGTCGCAGATGAGGGCTATGCCTGCGCGCACGCAGGCTCCAGAGGGATTTCTTTCTGACGCTTATTCAACGCTTAATAAAGTTGTAACAGAAAAGACGGGAAAGCCCCTCTTCCGGGAACACGCGCAGCGCGCTGACCTATTGAGACTTGCACATAGATTTCGAGCCGCCGACCAAGCGGGACTTTTGTCATTGGCAAAAGACCTTGCCAGACTCACAGCCGACAGTATCGATACGAAACTTTTGCAAAATATTGTAAGTCCACCTAAGGATGAAAAGTGGGGTTCTCTAAAGTCTCTGGAAAAGGTTCTCGCACTAGTAATTTCCCCTGAACAAGCGCGGAAAACTCTATCGCCTTTGGTTGGTATATACGAATTAAGACATGCTGATGCGCACCTACCGAGTAGTGATGTAAGTGTTGCCCTTGCGTTAGTCGGGATTCGCTCTGAGAGTTCGACAATTGAACAGGGTTACCAGTTACTATATTCGCTCGTTTCCGCCTTGTATAGGATAGCTGAGGTAATTGGCAAACTAAATCTAGTGAAAGATGGTGGCCGATGAATCGAAACCTATGCGTCTTAATTGCTCCTAACAGGTCAATTGAGGGGATGCACCAAACTGCACCGCTGATTCCGGACGTTAGGCGAAGCGCGGCGCTTCATATCCGGAGGGACGCCGCAGTTCCCTGGTGAACGTTTTGCGGGAGCCCCTGCCTGCCGCGTTTCACGTCGCAGTCCATCCACCTCTTGGAGTTCCGTTTTCTCTCCCCAAGACGCCAAGAGCGCAAAGGAAGATCGAATCCTGCTGGTGTTCCGTCCGCCGTTTGTCCCCCTCAGCCTGGCCTCTGAGTCTCCATCCGCTTTTTTCTTATGGCGCCGCTGGCGCCACTTTGCGAGAGGTTTCCTCTCCCCTTTCTTCTCACGCCAAGACGCCAAGAGCGCAAAGGAAGATCGAATGGTGGTGTTGTTGCGTGCGCCCTTTGTCAGTCACAGCCCGGCCTATCAGTCTCCATCCGCTTTTTTCTTATGGCGCCGCTGGCGCCACTTTGCGAGAGGCTTCCTCTGTCCCGTCTTTTCTCGCCAAGACGCTAAGAGCGCAAAGGAAGATCGAATGGTGGTCTTGTTGCGTGCGCCCTTTGTCAGTCACAGCCCGGCCTCTCAGTCTCCAGCCGCTTTTTTCTTATGGCGCCGCTGGCGCCACTTTGCGAGAGGTTTCCTCCCTTC
>CAZXGF010000064.1:17309-21416 GCA_964640185.1 uncultured Verrucomicrobiota bacterium
CCGCTTTTTTCTTATGGCGCCGCTGGCGCCACTTTGCGAGAGGTTTCCTCCCTTCCTTCTTCTCTCCCCGAGACGCAAAGCATTTTCTTTATGTGACTCCTCTTACGCGGAAGATGGGTTGACCGGACGGTCGGGAAATATGTTGTTCCGACCCCGCTTTTGAGTATAATGCTGTCTATCTTCCGGCGGGCGACATGATGCAGACGGTTGTGGGGCGCCGGCGCGCGGAGCGGGGATGACGTTTCTCGCCGCGGCTCTACGATATTCTGGCGAGAAACGGGGACATTGGAGAGTTCGTCTATGGTATTCGCAAGCAATCGAATAGTTGAAAAGAAGGTTCTGGCGCCTTCGGTTAAGATGTTTGTGGTGGAGGCGCCGAGGATCGCCCGGAAAGGCAAGGCGGGTCAGTTCGTGGTGGTGCGGATTGGCGAGAAAGGGGAGCGCATACCGCTGACTATAGCCGATTCCGATGCGGAAAGGGGTGTCATCACTCTCATCGTTCAGGAGGTCGGGAAGACTACTGCACGGCTGGGAGCTCTTCGGCAGGGCGAGAGGTTGCTGGATTTGGTGGGGCCGCTCGGGATACCATCGCAGATCGAGCGTTTCGGAAAGGTTGTGCTGGTCGGCGGGGGCATCGGGGTTGCGCCGCTCTTTCCGATTGTGAGGGCGATGAAGAATGCGGGAAATTTTGTTATCTCAATCATCGGAGCAAGGAACAAGGAGCTGCTTTTCTGGGAAGAGAAAATAAGGGAGTTCAGCGATGAGGTCGCCGTCACCACAGACGACGGTTCCTTCGGTCACAAGGGCTTTGTCACCGACGCTCTGCGGGAGGTTATCTCGCGGGAACCGCATGTTGACCTTGTGATGGCGATAGGCCCCGTAGTGATGATGAAAGCGGTAGCTGAAGTGACGAGGGAGCCGGGAATAAGGACGATAGTTAGCCTCAATCCGATTATGGTGGACGCTACCGGGATGTGCGGTGGATGTAGAGTGACGGTCGGCGGCAAGCTGAAGTTCGCCTGCGTGGAGGGGCCGGAGTTCGACGGGCATCTGGTTGACTTCGACGAGCTTATGAGGCGACAGAGAACGTATCTCGAGGAGGAAAAAGCCGCCGTGGAGGCCATGGGCGGAAAAACGCCGCGACGCGGCGAAACGGCTGTGCTCGGGAACGGGGTTGATTGATGGAAGATTGGAGGAAACATAGGCAGCCAATGGCTCGCCAGGACCCGCGAGTCCGCATGAAAAACTTCCGGGAGGTGGCGTTGGGCTACACGGAGGAGGAGGCTGTGCGGGAGGCTGAGCGGTGCGTTCAGTGCAAGAATTCCCCGTGCGTGGCGGGGTGCCCTGTGGAGATTGACATCCCCGGCTTCGTGAAGCTTATCGGGCAAGGGGATTTTCTGGGCGCAATACAGAAAATCAAGGAGAAGAACGCCCTTCCAGCGATATGCGGGCGGGTCTGTCCACAGGAGGACCAGTGCGAGAAGGTGTGCGTCCTCGGGAAAAAGTTCGAGCCGGTGGCTATCGGTCGGCTGGAACGGTTCGTTGCTGATTACGAAGCGGCAAACGCGGAGATACGTGTTCCCCCGCAACAGTCTTCCACGGGAAAGAAGATTGCGGTTGTCGGTTCCGGGCCGGCAGGTCTGACCGCCGCCGCGGACCTCGTGAGGCTGGGGCATTCTGTCACAATTTTTGAGGCTTTTCACAAGGCTGGGGGTGTTCTCGTCTATGGCATTCCGGAGTTCAGGCTGCCGAAGGCGATTGTGCAGAGGGAAGTGGAGTACGTGCTGAGCCTCGGGGTGGAGTTATGCTTGAACGAGGTCGTCGGTCGGACGACGACGGTGGATGAGCTTTTTTCCGACGGGTATCATGCCGTCTATATCGCCATTGGGGCGGGTTTGCCTCGTTTCATGAACATTCCGGGAGAGAATTATAATGGCGTCTATTCGGCCAACGAGTTTCTCACGCGTTCTAACCTCATGAAGGCGTATCGGTTTCCGGAGTACGACACGCCGATAAAGAGGGGCAAGCGCGTGGCGGTCGTGGGGGGAGGGAATGTGGCTATGGACGCGGCGAGAACGGCCTTGCGGCTTGGCGCCGAACACGTGTATAATATATACAGGCGTTCACGCCGCGAGATGCCCGCAAGAGACGAGGAAATTGCCAACGCTATTGAGGAAGGGATAGACGTCCGATTTCTGACCAATCCGGTTGGCATCCTCGCCGATGACGAAGGCTGGGTGCGGGCTATCGAATGTGTGAGGATGCGCCTCGGCGAGCCGGATGACTCGGGCCGCCGACGCCCGATTCCGATAGAGGGCTCGCAGCACACCATTGACGTTGACGTCGTGGTTATGGCGATAGGTAGCGGAGCTAACCCGCTATTGCCTTCCGCCACACCCGCGTTGGAAACGAACAGATGGGGCTACATCGTCGCCGATGAGGAAACCGGTCGGACCAGTATGGAGGGAGTCTGGGCTGGTGGGGACATTGTCACAGGGTCGGCGACCGTTATCCTCGCCATGGGCGCAGCCAGGAAAAGCGCTCGGGACATCCACGATTATCTCGCGGGAAAACCGCAGTCATGAGCGGCGCCTCGCCGTCGAGACGAAGAACTCGCCGCGAGGACGAAGTTCTTTCAATGGGCTGGAAGGGCGGACCGGGAAACTGCAGCAAGGGCGTACAGGATCCGCGAACGGCCCGCGGTGCAATTCCTGCTCCATAAGGTTACGCGGTTATGTCTGGTAGGAGGCGAGAAAGATGAGAATTGCGATACGTGTGGCAACGATTGTTGTCGGGGGAGTGCTGCTGTTCGGCTGGACTTCGGGAGAGGAGAGCTCGTACAAGGCTAATTTGTCGTATTCAGAGTTGATAAGCTACGGGATGATCAGTGCCTATTCCACGAACGTATTGGTGCGGACCTCCTTCGAGGGGAAGTGCCTGACAGAATCGGAGGCGCTCGATTCTGTCAAAAGGAACCTCGCGTTTGTGAAGGTATTGGAACGGTACTCCCAGAGCCTCAAGCGAGGTTCGGCCAGCGAAAACGAAGGAATGAAAAAGCTTGTCGCGGCTATGTGCGAAGTGACAACGTATCTCGAGTTGCAAACTGACTCGCTGAAGGACCTTATTGGCAACCCCGAGAGCAAATCGACAAGAATCCTTTACGAGCAGCACTCCAGCAAAGTGGAAAAGGGCATAAACTCGATGTTCGAGTAGGCAGCGTTAACCCTGTTGGCCGAGCAGAAAAGTGTCGTCGAGCCATATCCAGGCAAAGCTATTCATGGGCGTGCTCGCTTCGTCACAGGAGGCGCTGGAACAAGCCAGGCGCCGCGTGGAAGCGAAGTATGGTTCCATAGACCTGGAAAGCACACAATTTTCTTTCGCTCACACGAGCTACTACAATGCGGAAATGGGGGAGGGGATTATACGGCAGTTCATCGCGTTTGATAACCTGTTTGAACCGGGTCAGTTGCGAAGGATCAAAGGAGAGACGATAAGTATCGAAAGGGAGATGTCGGTCGGGGGCAAACGAGTTGCCAACCTCGACCCGGGCTATATGAATCTATCTACGGTAGTGCTTGCTACGACGAAAGATGCGAGCTACAGGGTTTATCTTGGCGGCGGAATCTACGCAGAGGCGACGTTGTCTTACCGAAAGGGAGTGTTTATGCCCTTCGAGTGGACGTACAGGGATTATCGGGAGGAGGAAAGCCTCAGGTTTTTCGAAGAAGTTCGCAAAAAACTGAAGGAGCAGATGCGTGCAAGAAGAACGTGATTTGATAGGGACGTTGGCTTAGCTCGGAGGTAACACGCGAAAACATAGAAAAATCGAAAAAAGTTGTTGACAGGAGGGGAGGTTCGTATTACATTTACGAACCGACTCTTCGGGCAGAGGGGTTGTATCGTCGCGCGAGCCCATCGGCCGGCTCTCAGATACGCCCACGTAGCTCAGTCGGTAGAGCACTTCCTTGGTAAGGAAGAGGTCTCCGGTTCGATCCCGGTCGTGGGCTCACCGGTGCCTCCCGCGCTCGCCGCTTTTGCTTCACTTTTTCAACGAGAGGGTTGAAATCATGGCTAAGGCGAAGTTTGAAAGGACCAAGCCGCACGTAA
>CAZXGF010000065.1:0-20636 GCA_964640185.1 uncultured Verrucomicrobiota bacterium
CCCCATCTATAGGGCTCCCTTGCCTGTCCCGTTACGATCCTTCGGAATCGCTGAGTCAAGTCCTCGATTCCGCCTTTCGCCATGAAGGCCCCGGGATCTTCCTCGCCCCACTCGCCGACATCGTCCAGCCGCAGGTCAACGAAACCGCGGACTTCGATTTCGTGCTCCGGGCCCGTGAGAACATTGATCTGCGGAGTAGGATACCCTGGCGTGAGGTATACGAGGACCGGCGTCACTTTGACTTTTCCTTCGGAAGCTCCTGCCAGCGTACCTGTAAACCACCACTCGGAATGGCCCGGTTCGGAAGGGATCTCACCCGGCCAGAGCTCTCGCCAATGGGAGGCTTTTGCGACTGTCCCCGAGCCCTCGACGTTGGTGATCACCCACTCTACAGTCGGGTCAATACTCATCGCCTCATACTGCCCTTGCGGGTCCATCTCCACAAGCGTGGCAAAGAGGGGCATTCGTTCTCCGATGAGAAGCGTATCTTTCGGAACGTCGGAGAGAAGGTCGATTGCGGGCTTCTCCAACACTGTGAAGGTGACGGTATCCTGAACACAGCCGATCTCGCACCCCTCCCCCTCCGCGTAATAGCGCCCCGTGATCGTGTGTTCTCCGGCAACGGAGGGGCTGAAACGAATATGGTAAGGCGACATAGTCAGTTGATTATCCCAACCAGTATCCCCCGGAGAGTGCTCCCACACTATCACAGGGTCCTGGTCGTCCGGGTGAGGCGAATATATGGCGACGATGTCAATCCACAGGTGCTCGTCGATAATGACGGGTTGGCCGATGCTGAAATCCTCCCAGTTGATGTTGAAAGGGTCCTCCCCCACCCCCTTTTTGAGCGACAGGACGATGTAGTAGGGTCTGGGGCTGGGATAGCAAACGAACCTTCGCCCTCTCTCGTCGCTGTGTTCCCTGTAAGGTGCCTGGATAGACGGCCAATAATGGGACGCCGGCGCGATTCTTAGTACGCGGTCTTTCGCTCCATAGGAAGGCGGCCGCGTTAGCCTCCGCCTATTCCATACCCAGGTACTCTTTAATCCAAACCTTGATCTTATTGTACTCCGCCCTGTCCCCGCTGTGTGAATAAGTGAACCAGAAAGTGGGCTCCTGGGGAAGGGCCTCGTGCAAAGCCTCAGCAATGCGCTGCCAGCGCGGTTTCTCCACGCTGACCCCCGCTCGATAAGGTGCTTCCAGGAAAGCCCTGGCCAGCTCCACGACGCAGCCCGGGGAACCGATATAGCCCAGATGCTCGGTCAACATCCATTTGTCCTCCTCCGGCCCCTCTCGGAACTCACGAATGAGCTTCCATTCCAGGTCCCTGTCGCCCAGTTTTGCGAGTGGACTTTGCGCGTCACGTCTCCTCTTCCGGTTGCGCAGCCCGGTGCTCCACTTGACGTACCTGGACGCTCCCTGCGGCACAGGTTCCCGCCGTGCCATGATCTCCACCATCTCCGGAGTCAGAAGAAGCTCCCTTGCGGCGGCGCATCCCAGTTTCCCGAGGAGACGCGCTGCGTTGTGTGTATCAGGATACGCTCGGATCGACTCCAGTATCTCGGGCGTGAAGTCCCGCAGATACAGGTCAGGAACGTTTTCACCACAAAGGTTATAACAGGCCTTGTTTCGGACTCCGGAATCGCTGTCATTGAGATGCTTGACGAAGTAACGGATCACGTGCCGCGCGGTGGTCCCCCCTTTCGCCCGCTCCGCGTGGCCGGGGTAGCAGGCGGAAAGGTAGGACATTATGTTTGCCTTGTCGGCGGAGCTCAGCTCCTGCGCTCTTGTGTAAAGCTCGTCATACATGTCGGGCGTCAGTCTTGCGAAGACCCGCTGCCCCTCCTCAAGACCCAGATTTCTCCGCACAGTCTCAATGACGTTGTGCACTGGATCCGGCTGCTCCTCGGAACTGGACAGGCGAAAAGAGGCGCCGCTTAGAAGTACGATCACAACGCTGGCGGAAATACGGGATACAATATGCATCATCCTCATCTTGACATCACCTCACTATCCTATTCCATTGGCTTTCAGATTCCTCCGCCTTGTAAAACTGAGGCAACTGCCGGAACCGAAGGTTCGTCCCAGTCCAGTCCCCCATCAGATTGTTGACCTCTCCTATATCGCTCAGGCCGCCCGCATGGTGCATGAGCTCATGGGCGAACAGCCACTTGACACGCTCCAGCGTGCTGGTGTAGAAGGATGATGAAACGTATACTCCTCTCTCATGCATGCAGAGCCCGGCCAGCTTAAGGATAACGTAACTCGTGTCCTTTGGGTAGGCATGAGCCAAGCCACCACCCTCGATGTATAGCTTTTCCGGGATCTCGGGGTCTCTGCTCGTAAACCTTACCGTCTCGGAATACATCTCGGAGTAGTCAGCGTTATGCCTCCACAGCGTATACTGCCGGCCCAGGCAGAGAACAGAACCGCCTGCCACGGTAATTTGCGTATGACCCTGCTCGGCGTCGTCGCTCAGCCCCCGATGGCTTTGCAGGTTTTTGACGTAGATTACAGCACTATCGAGCGGCTTGCACTCATCCCAAACCTTAATGTACTCGGGGCCTCGGTCCCACGAACCGTCTCCTGGAAAATATATGTCCAAGATCCCATTTTGCGCGGAGTCGTCGTAAGGCACGTGTACGAGACCGCCGCCACCGCCGTTTTGAAGCTCCACTTCCATCACACATGCCTTAATATACTCGTTCGTTGAGTCCTGTACACTGTCTTTATTGATGTCGTCCAGATACGCTGGGGTAGTCTGACCGTCGTGATAGATTTTCCAGAGCTTATAGGGGTCGCGCTCCGCTGGCCGGTAGATTTTCACCCCGAGTTGAGCGCCGACCGGTCCCCCGGCGCTTCCAAGCCTCGCCTCGAGCAACTCCTCCGCGCTGGTGCCGAGGAGGCTGGATGCTATGAGCTGAAGAGTGTACGGATTGGACTGGGGAAGCGGGTGGATTTTGCCGGGCCGGAACCTATCAAGGTCGGAACTGACAAAATACACGTCCCTGGGATTCGCTCCCTGGATCGTGACATTCACACTGGTCTCCCCGGGATCCAATAGCCATTCCGCCGCAACGGATATCACGTCCATTTCTGGCGGCGGTTTCGTCTTCTGCGGATCGTCGCCGGCGAACATTTCCTCGCCCGAAGAGGCCGCCTGGATCACATCGCACTCCGTTTCCGCCGGCTCACCCAAGCTCGGCCGGATCATGGAAAAGATTCGCAAGGCACACAAGATGCCCTCTGCGGCCGCGGCAACGACGATTTCCTTCCGGAAATATAAGCTCGACGGGGCATTCCGCAGCGAGGGCGTAGCCGTGGCCGATTTCAATGGCGACGGCCAGCTCGACATCGCCGCCGGCAACGTCTATTATGCCGGGCCCGACTGGAGGATGCACCCGATTTTAGGGGAACCGAAGGAGTTCAATCGGAATGGTTACAGTGACGCCTTCCTGTGCTTCGCCGAGGACGTCAACCGCGATGGCGCGATGGATTTGATCGTGGTGGGGTCTCCGGGCCAAGGGACGCACTGGCTGGAGAACCCAGGCAAGGTCGGCGGCGCGTGGAAGAAACACCTGGCCGTTGCGAGCACCGGCAACGAGAGTCCGGCGTACGTTGACCTCGACGCTGACGGCCGCCGGGAACTGGTCTTTATGAATGGTGGGCATTGTGCCTTGGCCCGACCCGGGAAAGACCCTTACCAGCCTTGGACCATTTGTGTCATTGCGGACGATGGTGATCCCGGCGCGGGCCACGGTCTGGGCGTAGGCGACATCAACGGTGACGCCCGGAGCGACGTGCTGATCCCGAGCGGTTGGTGGGAAGGTCCCGTGGACAAAGACCGGTTGCCCTGGACGTTTCACCCTGCCAAGCTTTACGGAGGCGCCCAGTTGTGTGTTTGGGACTTCGACGGCGACGGTGACAACGATGTGGTAGGGAGCAGTCCCCACGACTACGGCGTCTCCTGGTGCGAGCAGACGCCGGAGGGTTGGCGGACCCACGAGGTTGACAAAAGCATCTCTCAGACGCACGCTCTCCATCTGGCCGACATCAACGGCGACGGGCTGATGGATTTCGTCACCGGCAAACGCTTTTGGGCTCACAACGGCCACGATCCGGGATCCTACGAGCCGGCCGCTCTGTGCTGGTTCGAACAGAAACGCAAGGGCGGCCGCCCGGAATGGGTCAAGCACCTGATCGACGCCGACAGCGGGATCGGCCTGCATTTAGAAGTGGTTGATTTAGACAGTGACGGGTTGCTGGACCTTGTCATCTCCAACAAGAAGGGGGTTTACTACTTCCGACAGGTGCGGAAGTTGGATTAGAGGAGGGGCGAGGCCCGCCGTGCTCTGAGTTTCCTCAAATCTGCCATCATCCGAAAGAATCAGATGTCCCCTTCCTCACATACGTGAATTGCCATCCCAACCCATGTCTCATGACATCGGCTTTCCAGGCCTTTTTTCGGGGCCGCGAGCGCGCCCGACGCGGCGAAAATCCTTGACGGCTGGGAGCGCTTCGACATATCTTGAATCGGCAAAGGCTGATGATTTTTATGCGGCGCCCAGGGGTAGAAGAGGAGGTGTGATGAGTGTGAAAGCGGAGAACGCTTCAAAGTTTACGGCTTTGGCGGCAGGGGTGTGGGTGGTCTGCTTCTGTCTGCTCGCGGCGGACGCGGCCGGATGGTATTCTTTTGAAAGGAAGTGGCCAGACGTGCCGGAGTCGTGGCGGTTTGCCTCGCCGCACAGCATAGCGGTGGATTCGTCGGGGAACGTCTTCGTCACCGACACAGAAAATCACAAGGTCAAGAAGTTCGATCCTTCCGGAACTCTTCTTGGGGAGTGGGGCTCGGAGGGAGAGGGGGAAGGACAGTTCAGGTATCCTCGCGGTGTTGCCGTGGACTCGTCCGGCAACGTCTTCGTCGTGGACACCGATAACCGGAGGATTCAAAAATTCGATTCGTCGGGGAGCTTCCTCGCCGAATGGGGTTCGCACGGCTCCGGCGACGGACAGTTTGGCGGAGGCGGCTACGGCCAGGGCCCCGGCCCCATGGGCATAGCCGTGGATTCGTCCGGAAGCGTTTTCGTCGCGGACACCGAGAACCATCGCATACAGGAATTCGATTCTTCGGGGAGCTTCCTCGCAAAATGGGGTTCCTATGGCTCCGGCGACGGAGAGTTTAGCTCACCTCAAGGCGTAGCAGTGGATTCCTCGGGGCACATCTTCGTCGCTGATACCGGCAACGACAGGATTCAGAGGTTCAATTCGCCCGGGGATTTCCTCCTGAAATGGGGTTCTCACGGCTCGGGCAACGGACAGCTCAGCTCGCCCGGCGGCATAGTCACGGACTCGGCAGGCGACATCCTCGTTGCGGACACTGAAAACAATCGGATTCAGAAGTTCGACTCCATGGGGAATTTCGTCGTGGCATGGGGGAACGCAGGCTCCGCGGAAGGAGAGTTTGACTCTCCGGGCGGTATAGTCGTGGAGCTGGCGGGGAACATCCTGGTCGCGGACACCGGCAATGACAGGATTCAGGAGCTTGATTCATCGGGGAATTTCCTCGCGAAGTGGGGTTGCAGAAGCTCCGCCGATGGAGAGTTCAGTGGGCCGGGTAGCCTGGCGGCGGATTCGTCGGGAAACGTATTCGTCGTTGACACCGGCAATGATAGGGTCGAAAGATTCGACTCCTCGGGGAATTTCCTCGCGAAATGGGGGTCGAAAGGCTCTGGCAACGGGGAATTTGCGTGGCCATTTGTGTGGCCGCCCGGCATAGCGGTGGACGCGTCGGGAAACGTCCTCGTCGCGGATACCGGCAACGCCAGAATTCAGAAGTTCGACTCCTCGGGGACTTTTGTGGATAAATGGAGTTACAACGATCCCGCCGGCGGGGCTCCTCTCCAGCCTTATGGCGTCGCAGTGGGCCCATCGGGAAACGTCTTCGTCACCGATGCCGAACACTGCTGGGTTTTGGAATTCGATTCGGCCGGGAGTTTCGTGAACAAATGGGGCTCCTTGGGCTCCGGCGACGCACAATTTAATGGACCCCGAGGGATAGCGGTGGATTTGTGGGGGAACGTTTTCGTCGCCGATAGCGGCAACCATAGGATTCAGGAGTTCGATTCCTCGGGGAACTTCCTCGTCCAATGGGGTTCGGAGGGCCCCGGCGATGGAGAGTTCAGTAATCCGTACAGCATAGCGGTGGATTCGTCCGGCAACGTCTTCGTCGCCGACACCGACAACCATAGGATTCAGGAGTTCGATTCCTCGGGGAACTTCCTCGCCCAATGGGGTTCGGAGGGATCCGGCGAGGGAGAGTTCAGAAGTCCGCACGGGATAGCGGTGGATTCGTCCGGCAACGTCTTCGTCGCCGACACCGACAACCACAGGATTCAGAAATTCCGCCGACTCCAACCGATGCTCTCGCTCCAACCGGATTCGCTTTCCAATTCCTGCGACGGTGGACAGGACGCCCCTTCCCAGAACTTTGACGT
Organism: uncultured Verrucomicrobiota bacterium; assembly: GCA_964640185.1. Taxonomy (GTDB): domain Bacteria; phylum Auribacterota; class JABMQX01; order JABMQX01; family JABMQX01; genus CAZXGF01. Next base: position 6,495 of record CAZXGF010000065.1, read on the forward strand.
GTGGAACTCCGGCGGAGGGACACTTTCTTACGCGATAGATGACGATGCCGCGTGGCTTTCCTGCGGTCCGAGCAGCGGCAGTTCCGAGGGGGAGCACGACACTATCACTGTGAGCTATAACACATCCGCCCTGGAGCAAGGGACTTACCATGCGACAATCACCATCTCCGACCCGAACGCCGGTAATACCCCCCAGCAGGTTGAGGTTACGCTTACTGTGCGCTCGAACATCCCGGCGATTGGATGTCAACCGACTTCGCTCTACAGTTTCTGCGACCAGGGACAGAATGCCCTTCCGAAGGCGTTTGATGTGTTCAATTCAGGTGGTGGAACGCTCTCTTACACGATAGGCGACGATGTTGGCTGGCTTATCTGCACTCCGGAAAGCGGCACTTCCACCCGCGAACGTGACACCATCACGGTCATGTACAATACCTCCGGTCTGGAGCCGGGAAGCTACTCGGCGATGATAACTGTATCCGCCCCGAACGTCACCAACAGCCCTCAGCACGTTCACGTGAGCCTGACGGTGCGAGCGCAGCCCGCGACGATTGGGTGTCAGCCCGATTCGCTTTCCAACGCCTGCGACCAGAGAGAAGACGCCCGTTCGCAGAGCTTTGAGGTGTGGAACACAGGCGGAGGCACGCTCTCCTATGCGATAGCCGACGACGCGGACTGGCTTTCCTGTACCCCGAGCGGCGGCATTTCCATCGGCGAGCACGACACCGTCATTGTGAACTACGATACCTCCGTCCTGGAAGCGGGAGACTATTCCGCGACTATCACAGTATCGGACCCGAACGCCACCAACACCCCGCAGACGATTGACGTGAGCATAACTGTGCATCCAGTAACCGCCGAAGGAACCCTCGCCGTCGGGTCGGAGACAACCGTTAAGGGAGACCAGACCGCCTTCTCCATCACAATCAGTCTCGATTTGCCCTTCGACCTGACCTACCTTGCTCTGACAGTAGAGTTCGACTCGGGGCTTTTCCAAGCACTCGACTATACGCAGGAGGGGAGGGTCGCCGCGGCGCCCTCCCCAGACGGCATTGACAACAACGCAGGGGAAGTGCGATTCGTATGGCTCAGCTTGAGGGGCGAGGCCGTCATCCCCGCGGGCAGCGGCCCCTTCGCAACGATTCAGTTCCAACAAAAGGCGGGCGCCAGCGAAGGCACGTATCCGTTAGCGCTCTGGGCTGTGGAGGCAAGGTACGGCCCAGAGGTTTATCACCTCCAGTTGATAGACGGTGAAATCCGGGTTGTAAAAGGAAGCCTCGATGTTGACCGCAATGGCGCGGTTGAGGCAGCCACAGACATCGTTTACATTTACCGATACCTCGTCGAAATGCCGACGACCGTGCCGTCACCGTTTCGTGAAATTGACCCCTCCATCCCGCCCGATGGCGAGATCGAAAGCCGGATTGATTCTCTCAAACCTTTGCTGGATGTAGATGCCGGCGGCGGAGACCCCGACCCCGCGACCGATGTAGTTTACATCTACCGGTATCTGGCGGGGATGCCCACAACCGTGCCGACGGCCTTCCGTGACGTTGACCCGTCAATTCCACCTGACGAGGAAATAAACGCTCGCGTTGACGCGATTAACGTCGCCGGAGCAGAGGGGGCGCCGCCGCAGAGTCCGGCATCTGCGACCTCGCCGGCCGAGAAATCAACCACCGGCATGCTCCGCGTCGCCCAGGTCGCGGGCCGAGGCGGCGAATCCATCTCAGTCCAAATCGCTCTCGATAGTTCCGATGACGACCTGACGTACCTGCGGTTGTGGGTGGAGTACGACAGGACAAAGCTGTCCCCGACGCTATTGCAGAAGGCGGGGCGTACGTCGGTCGAGCCTATGCCTGATTGGCTGGATGAAGAAAACGGCCAAATCCGTGCGGTCGTCGAGAGTTTCCGAGGGGATGTCGTCATCCCCAGGGGGAGCGGCGCCGTTCTTGAAATGGCCTTCGATGTGCTCGAGGATACGACTTCTTCGGAGTCGCTGCGCATTGTTGAAGATGTCGAGGCAGGGCTCGGGCCGAAAAAGGCCCTCGTTACCATATTGCGCCCGGCTGTGATAGGACTGAGCCCGAGCGGGGGTGTGAGCCTTATGTGGCAGCCCTTCGGTGACGGTTCCTACACCGTCTTTTATTGCGAGGATCTCTCGATAGGAAATTGGACGCCCGTCGAGGGAACTGATTGGCCCGTCACCGATACATCCTGGCAAGGCGAATCGCCTTCGAGCGTCCGCCGACGCTTCTATCGCGTGAAGTCAGAGTAGCCGCTGCGCCTGAGGCGCGAAGTCAACTGAAGTCAGCGGTCGAGAAGCCCGGCTGAAGCCCCGCCTCGGCGGGGAGGCGAAAAAGGCGCGCCGAGGCGGCGTTACTCGGAATTTTTAGCCCCCGAATACAGCCGGACCCCGTGGCACAACTATGTTGCCTTTCGACGGACGTGTGATATATATAGGAGAATTGACTCTCCATTATTGGGCATGGTCGGAGGTTTTTTTAGGTTTTCGTTAACTCGCGTTTTCGCCTCGGCGTGAGCGCGTGAACACGCAAGGGGGCTTTCATGGCGGATGAGAACGGAAAGAAGGCTGGCAAGCGAGGAAGCAGGATGAGGTTACTGAGACGGCTTGTCCAGGCTCTGTCCCTCCTTCTCTTCTACGTTCTCCTCATCTTTACACTCGAACCGTACACCTCCCCGGTGGCGACGAACCTCTTCCTCAAACTCAGCCCGCTGAACGCTCTTTCGACGCTCCTGTCGAGCAGAGCGTTCTTTCCCGGAATCTGGATCCCGCTGATACCGGTTGTGCTGACTCTGTTGCTTGGCAGATTCTTCTGCGGTTGGGTTTGCCCCATGGGCGCCACAATAGATATATGCGACCACTTCACGCGGAGGCTCAGGAAGAAGTTTGCCCCGCGAAAAAGGAAAACCCATCACATAAAATACTACATCCTGATAATCGTTGCCATCTTTGCGGTTTTCCAGCTCAACGTCTCCGGTTGGTTCGACCCTATCAGCCTGGCTACGCGGACGTACGCGCTGGTTTTCCACCCGTACGCTTATTTCCTTGTGGGGCACGGCTTCAGCACCATCGGCAACCTCAATCCGGGCGGGCCCATTGATGGTGCCTTGCAGGGCATTCAGCGATACCTCTTCCACCCGCCCTCGCCGTACGGCGGCTTTTACCAGCCGTACTTCGCTCAGCACGGGCTTGTTGCGCTAATCTTTCTCACCATCGTTTTCCTCGGCGTGTGGCGGCGACGGTTTTACTGTCGGAACATCTGCCCCCTCGGCGCCCTTTTCGCGTTACTCGGCCGCTTCTCATTCATCAGACGCCGGGTGAACGACAATTGTACCGAATGCGAGCTCTGCCTGAGAAATTGCCGCATGGGGGCCATCGGCGCCAGCGGAAAAGGAACGATGCGAGGCGAATGCATCGAATGTTTCGACTGTGAGGTTGTCTGCCCGAAAGCCGCCATTTCGTTCAGGCCAGGCAAAAACGGAGAGAGCTCCGCTGGCGACTGCTCGGTCATCGAGCGTGTAGATTTCACACGCAGGGAAGTCATCGGTTCCGTTGCGGGGGGGCTTGGGCTGCTCCCGTTTTTCAAACTCAATCTCCTCACCGAAAAGGATAGAATGCGCGACGTCAAGGGTCCGGGCGAGCCGGTCTCTTTGACCATCAGGCCCCCGGGGACTCTCGGGGTTGACGAAGCAAGAAAACTCGGCGTCACCGACGAGGAATATTTCCTGAGCAAGTGCATCCGGTGCGGTGAGTGCATGAAGGTCTGTCCGACAAACGGGCTTCAGCCATTGCTCCTTCAGGAGGGAATCCAGGGATTATGGACGCCAACCCTCGTCCCGAGGATCGGTCACTGCGAATACGACTGTACGCTGTGCATGGAGGTTTGTCCCACGGGCGCGTTGAGCCTGATTGGAAAGACGAAGGAGGAGAAGGTCGAGGGCAAACATAAGTTCGTTATCGGCAAGGCGCGTTTTAATCGCAACAAATGCATACCGTGGCGAGCGTTCGACCAGTGGACCGAGGATACGGAATGGTCCGACGATTTCAATTGCAAAACGTGCGAGGAGCACTGCCCCGCCAGGGACGAAAAGGACGAGCGGAAAGCGATTGTCATCATCCCGTTCCCCGTTCAGACAAAGGATGGCCCTCGCTCCATTGACCGCCTTGCCGTGGTAGATGACATTTGCATCGGCTGTGGAATCTGCGAGAAAGTCTGCCCCGTGGAAGGGGGCGCCGCGATACAAGTTTATCGAACCGAGCGTAGAGGTTTCACCAGCGTTCGCGGCGGAGCGCGCAGACCGTGATAGGAGTTGGACAGGATAACAGGATTCTGCACGATAATTGTGTGCATCTTGTTAATCTTGTCTAAAAAGTCGCAATGCTTCCGACCATTCTGGGAGTCATCTTTTCTTACCTCGTTGGCTCGATTCCATTCGGGTATCTTGCCGGGAGAGTTCTCAAGGGCATTGACATCAGGAAACATGGCAGCGGCAACATCGGCGCCACCAATGTCCTGAGAACCCTCGGAACGGCGCCCGGCATCGCCCTGTTGGTCGTGGATGCCGGCAAAGGGTTGTTCTCCGTTCTGGTAATCGCGAGCCTGGTTCATCGCTTCGCACCATCTCCGGACATCTTCATTTTGAAATCCCTCTGCGGGGCGGCCGCGATAAGCGGACACGACTGCTCGGTTTTCCTCCGCTTCAAAGGGGGGAAAGGTGTGGCGACTGGGCTGGGTGTTTTCTTCTCTCTGGCGCCGCTCTATGCGCTGTTTTCACTGTTTCCCTTCCTCGTTGCAGTCGTTCTTACGAGGCACGTTTCCGTCGGTTCGTTAGTTCTTGCGGCGTGCTTTCCCACCGTCATGCTGGTAGCCGGGAAACCAGCAGCGTATTCGGTTTTGGGCTTCTTCTGGTTGCTTTCTGTGGTATATTTGCACCGCCAAAACATACGCAGGCTATTGCACGGCACAGAAAGCTCAATAACACACAAAGTTCAAGTATCACCTGAGGAACGATGAGCGATTTCGGATTTCGGACTTCAGACTTCAGATCTCAGATTCCGCAATCCGCAATCCGCAATCCGCAATGGAGAATAGCCGTCATTGGCGATGGTGGTTGGGGAACGGCACTCGCAATCCTCCTCCACAACAAAGGCCACAATGTAATCGTGTGGGGCGCCTTCCCAGATTACGTCGAGGTCCTCAAGGAGAAGCGGCAGAACATCAAGTACCTGCCGGGCGTTCCAATCCCTCCGAACCTCCCGCTGACCGCTGACCTTTCAGAGGCGTGTCGCGAAAGGGACGTTATCTTTCTCGTGACTCCATCACATTTTCTCCGGGCTACTTGCCGGAGAATGAAGCCTTACGTCTCTCCGAAGCACATCATAGTGAGCGCCACTAAAGGTCTGGAAACCGGCACGTTACTTCGCATGTCTCAAGTTATCTGTGAGGTCTTCGGAGATGTTCGCGTCGCCGTGCTGTCCGGTCCCACTCTCGCCCCCGAGGTCGCCTGCGGGCATCCCACCGCAGCCACGGTGTCTTCCCCGATGCCCTCCGTCGCCAAAACGGTGCAGGACATTCTGATGACGGACAAGCTGCGAATTTACACGAATCGCGACATGGTCGGAGTCGAGCTTGGAGGGTCGCTCAAGAATGTCGTAGCTATTGCGGCGGGAATCGTTGACGGGATGCAGCTCGGCGCCAATACCAAGTCAACACTCATCACCAGAGGTCTGGTTGAGATAGCTCGCCTCGGCGTGGCGATGGGGGGCGACCGTCGAACGTTTTCCGGACTGAGCGGCCTCGGCGACCTTTTCACCACCGCCCTGAGCGACCTGAGCAGAAACCACAACTTCGGTTTTCAGATAGGAACGGGCATGTCCGTGGAAGAAGCGAGGGCGAGCACGGAAATGGTCATCGAGGGAATCAGGACAGCCAAAGCCGCCACGCGTCTCGCGTGGAAACATGGTGTCGAAATGCCCATAACTCAGGAGGTTTATCGTATAATATATAAAGGTGAGGGTCCGCGAGAGGCGATTTCCACGCTGATGACGCGCGCGCCAAAACCCGAACTCGAGGAGGAGCTGGAATAAATGACCGCGCCCGACATTCCGGAAAAACTGTACTACTCTATCGGCGAAGTCAAGAAGGTTACTGGTATTGAGGCTTATGTTCTGAGGTTCTGGGAGAGCGAGTTCCCCTCCCTACGGCCACGCAAAAACAAGAAGGGACATCGCACTTATCGCAAGAGGGACATCGAGATAATTCTCAAAATCAAAGAGCTGCTTTACGAGAACAAGTTCACCATCCCCGGGGCGAGAGAAATGCTCAGCGGCAAAAGACCCGCTGTCGCTCCACGACCATCTCGCCGCCGAAAGAAGCAGCCGGAACCCGCCGAGAGCGCAGAAATGCTCGCCGACGTCCATCGCGAGTTGACCGACCTCATAGGCTTCCTCGAGAGGGAAAAAACGGGGGGCATTTTCGAGGAGTGATCTCTGCGCCTCTGCGTTAATGGCTCGGTACTGGCGAGCGCAGCGGCAAAACATGACATCTACCTGAACCCGCGGACAGGTCAGAAACAACCCGTGCCGCGTCACACCGGAATCGAAAACGCACTCGCGAAACATATCCGCAGATACCTGTGGCTGGAATAGAAGAGGCGCTCTACGCAGCGGAGTGCGTTGAGTCCCAGCCGGAAAGGAGTCTCAAGCCCGGCGGATTCTCTGGGAATCGGCTCAAGAACGGTAGCTTTTACGGAACAACGTCAGACCTTTAGGCAGGCGGAGGTCTTGGAAAACGGGATACCAGGACAAATGGGCAGCTCCAACGTTCCGAACGGTCGCGTGCATCTTGTTATCCTGTCAACGGGCCTCCTTTGACACGCCGAGCTGCGGAGCGGGCGGCCATCATTTTCTGATGGGTGCGCGCGCCCTGTGGCGCGCTGCATGGGAGGTTTTAACGCAAAGGCGCGGAGGAAGAGATGGTGTATAATGATTGTGCATCGTGAACGCATAGGCAGCATGGAGGGCTAAACCCATGACACATCATCAACTGCTTGAGCGGATCGCTGTGGACCCAAGGGTGATGGTGGGGAAACCCATCATCAAAGGAACCCGTCTGACCGTGGAGCACATCCTGAACCTCCTTGCACATGGCGCAACGGCGAAGCAAATTCTCGAGGAATACCATAGCGTAACCCAGGAAGACATTCAGGCGTGTCTCTTGTTTGCTTCTCGCTCTCTCGAGGACACATCCTTCATGCCACTGTCGCCGGGAAGGGTGTAGATGCGCTTTATGGTTGACGAAAGCACGGGGCCAAGCGTCCCCCCCCCGAGAAGTTCCGTCGCCTATTTTTTTTGACCGGATAATCACGCCATCGGCGTGAACGGGATTCCGGGAATCCCGTCTAAACAATCTGGTATATCCTGTAATCCTGTCGAATATTGCCCACCCCACGGGGGGCGTCATCTCTGGCTCACACTTTGTGGTGGAAACCGAGGCAAGGGTCCGCTTTGCCCGGACGTAACGCGGCGCTACGGGTGAGCTGCGGAGCGGGCGGCCATCATTTTGTCGTGGGCGCGGGCGGCTTGGAGGCAGAAGGCTTCGAGGCGGGCTTCGATAAGTTGAGGAAAGGCGTTGCCGTCGGTCTCGATGGCGAGAAAGGGGAGCGGTCCCTTCCCATCAACCTTCAGCCCTCGGCGCCCGTCCGGCGTAACGGCGCGCTTCCCCTCGACAGTCATCATCTCCGATAGTACGGCTTCAGCCAACCTCGACGGCATGCAGCCGAAGGGCCCGATGGAGATGACTCCGCATGCGGTGTCGAGTATTTCCCGAAGGGCAAGTCCGACGGTCAGGATGGCTTCCCCTCTGAGCTGAGGATTGATCAGCCGCCTCGCAAAGGCGAAGGTGCGGCCCACGTCGGTCATCTCAAAATGATATAGGTTCGATTTCTCCAGGATTTTCTTGATCTGGCGCTCGTAGCGATTCTGGAAGAAACGCCGAATCGCCAGCCCCATTCTGTCGAGGCGGGTGAGGTCCTTGCCCCAGATTTTTTTCTTTATTACGTAATCAACGTACCATACCCACTCGTTGATTGGCGCGATTCTGGGCACGAAACCTTTATCGGCGAGCAAGTCGGTGAGCCCTCGCCGTGAAAGGCGGTCTCGCCTGACGTAAACCTCGCCGACGATTGCCACCTGCTTCGCCTCGTCGAGGGGGCACTTCAACGGGATTCGCGAAAGGCTCGCCGCGGTCCGTCTCAGAGCCTGGTTGATTTCTGCGGTCTCTCCTGTTTCCAGGGCATGGGTGGTTTTTCGCCAATACTTCTGGAACTTCTCAAGCGCCTCTTCCCTATCCACGGCGAGAGCCTTCAAAGCCGCTCTGACATCGTCCATCACATCGGAGATGACGATGGCTTTCCAAGCCAATCCCGTGAAGCGCTGTCCGAACCCGCCATAGCTGTTTTCGTTTGTCAGGGACAGGAGAGCGACGTCGTCAATTCTCTCTTTCCGGATCAAGTTCCTCAGAAAAACGCTGTACTGCCCGAAGCGGCACGGTCCCGCCGAGGTGGGCATGAAATAGACGATGACTTCGCCCGGCTTCTTTTTTTCTGCGACGTATTTCAACAGGCTGCCCGTAGTCAACTGGAGGGGAAGGCACTCCTTACAGTTGGTGTTGGCTCTTCCTATTTTCAACACCGACTCGTCCGGCTCCGGCAGAGGGACCGCTCTTATGTTCAAGGAATTCATGACCGCCGAAACCGCCTCCGTGGCGAGGTCGCCCATGGAGGGAAACAGGAGGCGAACATCCGGATGCTGAAACGGATAGAACTTCCCTTTTCTGCGGACGGTAAAGCCATTCCTATTGTTGGCCAGGACGACGGATGGCTGGAACGGCACGGTTTTCTCGACGACCTTTTTCTCTTTCTCAAGCTCACGGAATCTCCTGACCACGTCGAGGAAAGCGTCAATTCTGGTGTCAATGCCTGCGTCGGCGGTGTGGTCGTCAAGCTCGAGGACGACTGAGGGTTTGATGCCCATAATGTCCCTGAAGTAGGTGATGATGAAGGAGTCCGGGCCGCAACTGAAGTTGCTGACGTATGCGGCGAAAAGCTGCGGGTGTTTCTTGACAAAGCGGGCGCCTCTCAGAATCATTTTGCCCCGCGCCCAGAACATATCTTTGTCACACATTTCCCCCTCGTACGGAAGAGAATCGAAGGGGATTATCGGAATGCCACGGGAGGCAAATTTCCGCGGGATTCCCATGTTCGCCTCGCCCGCGAAGGCGTTGTACGGGCGGCCAAAAAGGGCTACCGCAAACTGCGACGGGTCGCTTTCCAGGTCTGTCAGCAGTTCTTGGCCCAGCGTCTTTGCCTCAGCGGCGCACTCACGCTGTTTGCGACACGCCATCCTGTAAGCCTGCGATGCCTCCGGTGTGCTGAACCCGAGCCGCTTTCCGAGACGGACGAAATCCGGTTCCGCTTGTTCCAGCCCATATTCGAAATTGAGGACAGGGGAGAGGAGAGTGATTCCCTCGAGGTCCTTGCGAAAAGCGGAACGCAGGTAGTACGGCTCGCCCTGAACGAACACGCAGTTTGTTCTGTGTCCTTCGGCATTCTTCACTTCGAGGCCGAGTACGTGGGGAAGGAAGATGTAGTCCACACCTTTGTCGAGAAGGTCTTTGAACAGCCCGTGTGATATATCCGCCGGATAGCAGAAGGCGGACATCTTGCGGTCAATCCCCTCCGGCGAAACCCGCGTCGCGAGGACGATTTTCATTCCGAGCGCCGCGAAAAAGTTCGAGTAGAGCGGGAAAAAGGTGTTGGTCAGAAAGGACTTGCTTATCCCGACGCTGCTTGCCGTGGGACTCGCTTCCTCGCCTTGTGCGGCGTATTTCTCGAAAACCAGTTTTTGTCTCATCGAGACGAGGTCCAGCTTGGACGCATCAACGTCGAGGTGATGACGCCAGTTGTAATAGCGGTTGCACGCACCTCCGAAGGGGTATTTCTTTCCGGCGATCTCGACTGTGATGATCTGGCATCCTCGGTCGCACTTCTCTTTCCCTCCCCGGCACACAAATGGTCGCCCGTACTGAACTTCCCTCGCTGCGAGCTCCGAGAGCTCAAACCGCTGTTCCTGAAGAAGTCTTAGCCTCATTCTTCTTTTCACTTCGAGGGCAACTCCGAAGGCGCCCATCAACCCTGGCTCCGGCGGAACGATAACGTTTTTGCCCGTGAGAGCCGCCATGGCCACCGGAACCGCCCGGTTGTAGCAAACGCCCCCCTGCATGAACAGCTTCTTGCCCACGGGGCGGTTGCCCTTGACGCGGTTGCTGTAGTTCATGCAGATGGAATAGACCAATCCCGCGACGGTATCCTCCTGTTTGATCCCCTCCTGGAAGGCTGTCTTGATGTCGCTGTTGATGAAGGCTGCGCACTGGTCGTTGAAGTTCGGCGGATTCTCCCCGAGCATAGCGATTTCGGCGATTTCCTCCACCTCTATGCCGAGGGTTTCCTTTGCGGCTTCTTCCAGAAAGGAGCCGGTGCCGGCCGAGCACGCCTCGTTCATGGCGTAATCACACGGAACGCCGTTGACCAGGTAGGTGTACTTCGCATCCTGCCCGCCTATCTCGAAGATGGTATCTACATCCCTATCGAAATACACTGCCGCCGTGGCATGGGCGATAATCTCGTTGATAATTCCTTCCGTTAGGGCGTGGAGACCGGCGATCTGCCGACCGGAGCCTGTGACGCCCAACCCTCCAATCTCGATGCTTTCGGGGATTTGACGGGCAAGTTGCGCATAGCATTCCCGCGACGCCGCGACTGGGTTGCCGTTTGTCCGGAGATACACGGAGCCAAGTATGGCATCGTCCGCCTCCCTCAACACAATCGCCTTGGTGGTCGTTGATCCGACGTCCAGTCCGATGAGGCATTTGTCGCCGTCGTGCGCTTTGCCGCGCTCCATCTCCTTGAAGGACACGCTGTCAACGAATTCCTTCAAAGGAGGGAGAAACGTGAATGAGGACCCCTTTCCGGCAAAAAGAAGGTCGTATCCGGGAAAGCCTCTTTCCGCTTTATCCATCGCCCAGAGCGCGGCGCCCAGGGCTTCAAAATATGCGGCGCTTTCCGGCGCCTCGACGTGCGGGACTTTTTCTTTGAGAAAATGCGTCATCACCGGGTTTTTCGCCACGCCCCCAACCAGGAAAATCCGATCGTGCTTAACGTGCGCAAGAAGCTCCAGAACCTTATTCGCCATCATCTGGCAAAGCCCTGCGGTAACGTTCCCCTTCGGCACGCCAACGTTGAGGGCGTGGGTGCAATCGCTCTTGCAGAAGACAGAGCATCTTCCGGTGACTTTTCTGGGAGTGGCTGTTAGTCCCAGCCGCACAGCTTCCTCCAGGGAGAGGTTCATCCGCCGTATCTGTTGCAGGAAGAATTCACCGGTGCCGGAGGCGCATTTGTTGCCGGTGTGGACGTTGATGATTCTGCCGTCATGGCCGAGAGCATAGACCATAAAGGTCTCGCCGCCGGCGCTGACGATGGCGTCGTAGCGCTTGCCCGGCGAGGCTGCGAATGCGAAGGCACGCTCCACGGCCTCCGGTTCGGTGATGGTGGGAAGGTTGACGAAGTTGCGGAACTTTCGCCCGGTCACAAGCAATCTGTCGCCGGGGGCAACTCTCATTTCCCTCAGCGAGTCGGCGAGCACTCCCCTCGGATTCCCCTCGTGAGGCTTCACCAATGCCAACAGGATTTTCGCCCCGCCGTCTTGGCGCGAAACTTCCACGACTTTAACTGTTGAAGCTCCCAGGCAAATACCGATGTATCTCATCGCTCTCCCTCCGCGCCTTTGCGCCTGCGCTTCGAGGTCGTGTGATTCAGCAACGCAGGCGCACCGAGGCGCTGAGCGCTCGGCCGCGATTTACTCCACCTCCACCAGACGGTACTTTTTGCTCCCCAGACCTCTGCGCTCTAAGGCGTTGACTTGAATGTAGGGGTCCTTGCGGTGGATTTTCTCCAGGAGGTGTTTCCCTTTGAACAACTCTCTCCCTTTGGGAAGAGTTCCCTCGATAAAGTTTCTCGTCTTGATCGCCCTGAGGGAAGCGGTCTCAATGGCGACTATATCCTCGGACATCATTATCCCGACATCCGGCACAAGCGTGGGAAATGAAAACCCCCAGCAATCGCAGATGTAGCTGATATTCGTCAGGAAATTGATGTACAGCACGCTCCCCGGTTTGAAGGTCCTTAGCACGACATCCGTGGAGAGCGCCATCGCCTCCTGGAAGTCCACGTAACCGCTCATGTCCATCTTGATTGCGCCCTGCGGGCAGGCGTTTACGCAGTGCTGACAGAAGACGCACTCGTGATAATCAATCCAGTATCGGTTGTTCTCGTCGAACTTGTTGGCGCCGTATCGGCACGCCCGGATGCACAGCTCGCAATGCACGCACCGTTCCTCGTCCCATTCGAGGCCCCACCCTATGGAGTGAATGTCGGTTCTTGTCTTGCCGGTGACGCATCCCATTGCGATGTTCTTGCACGCCCCGCCGTATGCGCAGTGCCCGTGCCCTTTCACGCGGGCGAGGTCTATCATCACGTCGGCATCGCGAATTTCTCCCGCGACCTGAATCTCCTTCAATGTTCGGAAGTTGACTTTTTTTCTATAAGAATACTTACCCTGAAAACCGTCCACAGAGATAATTGGCGCGCCGATCGTCTCCTCGGTATAGCCTCGTTTTTTGGCATCGAGGACATGCTCGATAGAATCCGTAACAAACACCTTGCCACCGGCTTCCTTCAGCTTCTTCACCAGTATTCCAACAAAAACCGGATGAATCGTGATGTAAACAATCCTCCATCCCAGGTGCATCTTCACGGCGACGGTTTTCCCCTTAACCATCTTTTCGAGGGGAAACTTGTCCAGCATCCTTTCGAATTTCGCGGGCAGCGTTGCCGAGGCCTCCAATCTCTCCACCTCGGTCGAAGCAAAATAGACCATTGCCATCTGTTCGTCCTCCCTTCCCTGCTAAAGCCCCGGTCACGCCAGCACGGTCGGAGCGTCTCCTTTCGCTTAAGCACATCCTTGTGCTGGGTTCCTATTTTAGCGGAGGGAAGCGTCTGCCTCAATCTATTTTTCCTGATATGCGGCGATGCCTCGTGAACTCACCGATATTGCGGCTTGGCGTCACTCTCCGCGAAAGCCGTTGTGCCTCGACTCGAAACCCACATTATAGCTCCCCCCCGAACCCCAACACGTCGAGCTTTACCAACTCCTCAAAGTCCCCAAACCAATCATGCGGCCTAAAAAAACCATCATCACAAATGCTCAATGTAGTGACTGAAAACCGAGGCTTCTCCTCTGTTTCTCACTACAAAGTGTGGAAGTTGAGTTGACGCCGAAAGAGAGGAGCTTGAAGGGCAGTTGGAGACGGTCAAATTCGAAGCATGAAGGATAAAAGAGGAAACGCTGTCAGCGGAGACTATGGCACGGACGTTCAAGACATTCGGGCAAATCATCGGCGCAGCCTTTCCCGCTCGGTTCAAGTCCCTCATTCCATTTATCGCGAAGGTGATCGAATGGTGTGAGGATCCAGAGAGTCCGGGTTCCGGCCGTTACCGCATTGCTTACTTCGAGCAGCCGCGCCCCGATATCCAAAAAGAAAGTCCGACAGAGCAAAGTGGTGTCATTTGTTCTGTCGTAAGTAATGAGTGGCTCCCCGGGCCGGACTCGAATCCCGCGTGCAGCGGGAGTGGTTAATCCCGCCGTCGGCGGGACTCCGCCAACTGAACATCATCTCGGAGGAACCTTGCGATGCCCCGTTTCTTGATCTGTTTTTCTTTTGCCATTGCTTCTGCGCGCGAAGCGTGCGATTCCTTCCAGACAAGCTTCCAGGGGCCGCGAAAGCGCTTCGTCGTCTTGGTGCCGCGGTAATCTGGGTCGTTATGTTGACGCAGCCTCCGCTCCGCGTTATCCGTCGATCCACAGTAGTATCGTCCCCTGGATTCACTCTGAAGAATGTATACCCAGTAGCCCATAGGCAAAAGCCCCGGATCACCGGAGCGGTAGGGTGGTTAATCCCGCCGTCGGCGGGACTCTACGAGCTCAGGATTCCCAGGGGCCAG
>CAZXGF010000066.1:0-20541 GCA_964640185.1 uncultured Verrucomicrobiota bacterium
CATTCCTTCCAGTATGCCAGTCATTCCTTCCAGTATGCCAGTCATTCCTTCCAGTGTGGCAGTCATTCCGTCCAGTGTGGCAGTCATTCCGTCCAGTGAAGGTTTCATTCCGTCCAGTGAAGGTTTGACTGGACAGCGGAGCCCGTTCACTGGACAGCGGAGCCCGTTCATTCCACTCCGGATGCCGTTCACTGGGCATCGGAGCTGGTTCATTCCACAGCGCAGCCGGTTCAATCCCCAGTGGCTACGGTTCAGTCCAACATGGTTGTAAATCATCGTCGTTTTCACGTCCTTGTGCCCCATCCTGCGGAACGCGGGACTCGACCCTGCCGATATCGCAGGCCCCTCCCGCTGCGGAGCGCATCCCAAGGCCGTCCTGGCAGACCTGATTTGCGTCGTCTTGTTCCACATCGCCCCGTTGGTCTGCTCCGAGCTGTCTGCGTGAGGCACGTACAGGCAGGCCGGCACGCCGCGCGGCGGTTGGCGGGGGGATTTCCGGACACGCACCACCGGAAGGCGTAGTGCTAACGTCACGCGTGACCGGCGCAGGTGAGGCGCAGAGCGCAGCGGCGCGGCTTACCTGCGTACGTCTCGACGCGATTGTTCTCCGACCCTGCTCTATCGACCTGCATCCTTTGCAGGCTTCTCTATCCAGTCTCCCATATTGTTGTAGCCGTCATCATTGTTCCATAGATAGAAAGTGTAGCCTTTGGGAATCCGGCCGCACCTCTCTGATGTGTTTCCCTGCAGGTCTTTGATCTTGCTCACATCGATACATAGCAAACCGTTGCCAATCTCAATACTCTTCTCGATCTCGTACTTGACCCATCGACTCGCGCACGTCTCTTTTGCGACCAGCACGACCGTCAGAGATGTTCCTTTGAGTTGGTTGTCGATCCAGTTCTTGATTGCCGTATTCCCTTGCCGTTTCACCTTCTCAAAGTCAGCGGCATGGATGAAGCCAGCGGCTTGTTTACCTTGCGCGACCCAACTCTTACTGACAATCATTGCTCTCGACACATCCTGGTACTTGAAGCTAAACAATACTCTTCTCGACATGGTCTATACTGCTTTGCTTTGGCAACATTGCAGATACACAAATACGCCTATGAGGCCCAGAGAGATTGATAGATACAGCTTGCGAATGGTTCTGGAAGTGAAGCTACTCCAGTAGGAATACGTGCCGCCAGTGTATAAGTCAGGACGCATTGCAAATGGCTTTATTATTTTAGGTTTCTCCGTCAGTTCTGCCACATCATTGTACAGCCCTCGGAACTTTCGTTCCTGCATCAAATAGTAAGCGTCAAGAAACCAAAAGACCACGGCTGGGAAGATTGCAGTAAGCACAAAGAAAGTGTTCTGAGTTGAAGCAAATATCGCCAACAGGGCACAGACCAAGGTTACAGCCCACTGCTTTATCTGGAAAGAGTTTGTATTCATACGAGTGATTACGTTTTGAATGAACTCTAAATGCTTGAGCTTTTCATCCGACATATTATTCTCCTTCCCCATAACGCTCGACATCAGCGGCGGCGCCAAGCGCCGTCCGCTGCAAGCTCTTCTTAGTCGATCGCTTGGTCACAGTTCCCTCAGCACCGCGTTCATATTCTGTCTCAGCGTGCGTTCGAGCCGCTGGCAAGGGCGCGGCGAGTATTGCTACAGCACCACACGACGATGCCTCAGCTGGGCCTGAACAGCCGGTGATTGCTCGCCGTAGCTGCGCTCGTCAGGCATCCTCCGGCTCCCTACGACTTGTTCCGAATCGAGATCGCTTCCTCCACCCAATACTCAAGATTCGTCTTGATGTGATCGTAAACGTTCTTGCTGGTCGAGTACGGTGGGTCGTACGCCTTGACGACCGAGGAGAGCACCTTGTCAGAATCTCCGTACTTGATATTCGAGAACGGATTAGATCCCTTTGTGGATTGCTTCTGCTTGCTGTCCTTGAGGTTGTGCACATAGACGCCGACCACGCCCTTTCCGTCGTTCCATCCGTTTACGATCTCGTGCTTGATCCACTTTCGCCCGGCGGTGTTTGAACCGATCAGGACGACCACACAAGACTTGCCGTGCAACTGCTCGGCGATCCACTTCTTGATCTTCTCATCACCGCCTTGTGTGATTTTCTCCCAGTCGTTGTCGGAGCATGGCGGATTACCCTCGATCACGCCCATGTTCCGAACCTGAGACGCCCGCCAGTTATCGGGCTTGTAATGAAAGCTGAAGAACGCTTTACGTGCCATTATAAATCCTCCTTTCTGGCATGTCATTTACTGGTCGTTGCACGGAGTGTCGTTTCCATCGCGAAGGTCTGTCTCCTTCGCAAGGCGCGACTGGCTGTTGTCGTCACGATGGACGCAGATGCAATTGACACCGTTTCCAGTCACACAAGGCCACTTCTCGTGATTCGGGATTCTGTCCTTCAATGCGTCGGTTTCGCCGATATAGAGGAAGGTGTGTGTCCCCTTTCCGTCAGGCCCGACGTCCCGTCTTGTAAACATATAAACAGCACCGACAGCATTGAACGAGGTATCTGCAGGATACACTTCAAAGCTATAGCGTCCGGTCTTCCGAGTGAACGTGGCGTCAGCGATTTTGGCCATACCCTTCTCCTTGTGCCCAACTTCTGTATATATAGTTCCCTATAAATCCTTTGGCCATGCTGCCTTATTCTGTATAAAACGAAAGTGTGTCGGAAAGCAGACACCCCGAGACCCGTGCCAGACATGTATGTGTTTTCCGGACGATTACCCTTTTTATGCTTACAGCGTACCCCCGGTTCGCCGCGCAGTCAAGGCGATTTCTCAAGAAAATCAAGGGGCCTGGCGACTCCGGCGCACCGCCACCCGTTATCTCTAACCGGCGCCAAGGGCCGAGCCTACACAGGCCCCCGACGGACGGGACCGGCCAAGGCGCCTCGACGAACTCGTGTCGGACAAGTGGAAAGCTGCTCAGGACATCCCCCAGAACGTCCCCGCCCGATCCCTCACATCCCTGGATCTGTCGCAGACTCGATGTGTGTTCACCCGGTGGTTACCCTCTTTCAGCGCGAAAGAATCTCGCGGAGCTGGACGAGCCGGTCATCTATCGGCTTTTTCTTTTCCCAGGTCTCTCGCAGCGGTGTTCGTACAACCTCGCCGTTGACTTCGCCGACCATCACGTTCGTCTCGCCATCGAGAAGCGCCTCCACGGCGGCTTTCCCCAGGAGCGATGCCAGAATCCTGTCCCGAGCGGTAGGAGAGCCTCCTCTCTGCGTATGTCCGAGAACGCAGACACGGTAGTCAATGCCCGTTCTTTCGGCAATCTTTTTGCCGATTTCAGCGGCGTTGCCAAGCTCGTCCCCCTCCGAGACGATGACAATACGACTCCCTTTTTGTCTTCGAGCCCAGCTCCTTGCTTCTTCGCACAGAGCATCCAGGTCGCTCTTCGTCTCCGGAATGAGGATATGCTCTGCCCCGCCGGAAACGCCGACAGCCAAACCGATGAAACCAGCCTGTCTCCCCATGACCTCGATCAGGAAGACGCGGTCGTGAGATTGTGCCGTGTCTCTTATCCTGTCCACGGATTGGAGGGCGGTGTTGACCGCTGTGTCGAATCCGATGGTGAAGTCCGTCCCGTATATGTCGTTATCTATCGTGGAGGGAATGCCAACCACGGGAACGCCGAACTCGTCAAAGAACTCCACTGCTCCTCGGAATGTCCCATCTCCTCCTATCGCCGCAAGAGCATCAATTGCATGACTCATAAGGCTCTGGTAAGCCTTCCGCCGGCCCTCTTTTGTGAGAAATGCCTCCGAGCGAGCCGTCTTGAGAATGGTGCCTCCGGATTGAATGATGTTGGAGACGGACCGCGGCCCCATTTTCTCGATTTCCCCCTCGACCATTCCCCGGTAGCCTCGTTTGATGCCATGAACTTCTTTGCCGTGGTAAAGGGTTGTGCGAACCACAGCTCGGACGGCCGCGTTCATGCCGGGGGCGTCCCCTCCACTGGTGAAAACTCCGATCTTTTCGATTTCCTTTTTCATCATGCAGCAACCTCCGCCATTGGGAAAAGGTTCTCATGTCGGCGTATTCCGTTCTGAGCCTCGTATCCAAAACCGATTGCCCGGAAGGCATAACGGGCCGAGCAGAGGACCTCTGAGTTGTTCCTTCTCTTTCCGGAAGGTCAAGACATCATTATCGCCTTGTGGGCCCCGGTGTCAAGAACCACCAGGCGTTGGCCGATGGCGAGTCTTGCGGATGATATTCACTCTCGCCGTAACGCCTCAGTCTCAGGCGGATAGGCGGAGGAGGCAAGAAGGGAACAGCAGATTAACGCAAAGGCGCAGAGAATAAGGTGAGAAGGACACCCCGCCATGGTGGGGCTGTCGTTCCGTGGGCGTCTCGCGCTTGATTGCCAGGTGCAGCTCAGTGTTGCCGTCTATGTAATGCCGGCGTCTCGCCGGCAGTCCCGAGGGCGTCTCGCCCTCGGCGGGGGCAAGATGCAGGCGATACGTGGGCCTCTCTGCGGACTGTGCGGTTCCAACCTCAGCCGCCGGTAACTGAGGCATTACCTCTCGCCCCAAAAAAGGGGTGCTCGGCGCGGGGAGTTATGCTATCTTTTTAATGAGAGTGCCGTTTCCCATTCGATACGAGTAAAGCAGCATAAAGTCCCAGGGAACCATCATGCAGCACTTCCTGACAAAGCTTCTCTCCGTGATCCTCGCTCCCTCGGCGGCGACCAGGCGGCAGCGCCAGACCCTCGGCAGCGTGGTTCTCATCGTAGTTGTCCTGATGGTTCTTCTCGGAGGTTTTTTCCTGAAGGCGGGAGCGGGTCCGGGTACTTCGCTCCTATTCTGGGGAATCTGCTTTCTGCTGATGCTGTGGTCGGTCTTTCTCGCCTACCTAAACGTTAGGAGCATAAAAGACGAGTTCCGTGTCCAGAAGAAAAAGCTCTTTTTGTCCACCTTCTCGCGGTCCGGTTTCGAGAAAAATAGACCGGAAAAGACCGGCGGCCAGCCCCCCTCGAGCAAAATCAGCGGGCGGAGCGAAACTGGCTTCGGCGATGCCGGAAAGCGAGAATAATTGTTTCAGCCGCTGAAGAAAGTCCTCGTTCGTTTCTGCGTTGTTCCGCGGCGGTATGTGCAATTGTGATTTTCCATGGGCTATGTGGCAAAACGCGGAACGACGCCTCCGCGGTAATCCCTCAGTCTCGGGCGGATACCCCGCCAAGGCGGGCGAGGAAAGAAAGGAAAGGGAGGGTAACGCAAAGGCGCAGAGAGCAAGACGGGAGGGAAACGGCGAAGTTTTTGTATTTCTTGCAGTTCTGTCTTGTAATTCCTCAGCCTCGGGCGGATAGCCGGCCGACGCGGAGGAGGCAAGAAGGGAACAGCAGATTAACGCAAAGGCGCAAAGTCGCAGACAATAAGGTGAGAAGCACACCCCGCCATGGCGGGGCGGCAGTCCCGAGGGCGTCTCGCCCTCGGCGGGGGCAGGATGCCACCGGCACAAGGGCTACTTTGCGTCCTATGAGACCCGAACCTCAGCCGCCCGTAAGTGAGCCATTACCTCTGTCTTCCCGAATTCCATTGCACTTCGCGCCATCAAGTGGTATAAGTTTCTAACCGCCATTGATTGCAAAAGAAGAGGAAGATGTGTCTGCGGCGCATGGCGGGGGCGGTACTACCACGGAAAGCGCGGTCTGCCCCAGATGGCTGAGGAGGGCGAGTAGCATGAGAAGAAGCTTTTGGCGACGCTTTTTTTTCCGGGTGATTTTAACTATCTCAATGGGCATATACGCCGGGGGTATCCGAGCCGGTGTTCCCTCCAAGCCAAAGCTCAGCGACAAGCCCGCCACTATCCGCGCGCATGTGAAGGAGACGCTTTTCCGCTCGATCGGCTGGCTGAGAACCCAGCAGCGAAGCGACGGGAGTTTCGCCGACTCAGCGGTTGTCAACGACGATGGCAGCGTCGGCAGCAAAGGGATTAACCCCGCTCTTACCGCCCTGGTTGTTTATGGAATTGCAAAAAGCCCCCTCGCCGACGAGATGCGGAACACCGACATGGTGGAGCGAGCTGTCGCCTACATCAAGCGAAACGTCAAGCCTGACGGGGGCATCTACCACGAGCCTTTTGCGAGCACCTACCAGACGTCCGTGTGCCTGTGCGCGCTGTCTGCTCTGAGGGACCCGGGTGACTCGCCGATTATCTCCGCGGCACAGAGGTACTTGAAATCGTTACAGGCGACGGAGCATGTGGGCCTTTCCACGTCTGACTCGAACTACGGCGGTTGGGGCTATTCCGCCGGCGCCAGAGAGGCAGACCTCTCCAATCTTCAGTTCGCAATGACTGCTCTCAAAGAGAGCGGCCTGACCGCCCACGACGCCGTCTGGGAGAAAGCGCTTCGCTTCGTTGTGAGGTGCCAGAATATCAGCGTGGACGGAGGGTTCATCTACCGGATGGACGAGAGCAAGGCGGGCGTTGACGAAAAAGGAAACTATCGCTCCTATCTGAGCATGACTTACGCGGGTCTGTTGAGTCTCATCTACTGCAATGTGGACAAGGACGACAAGAGAGTCGTGGCGGCGGTCAACTGGCTCAGGAAAAACTATAACCTCGAGGAGAACGTTCCCATAGGTAAACAAGGTCTCTACTACTCTTACCACACCATGGCAAAAGCGCTGGCGACTTACGGTGAGAAGAGGTTCGTGGATTCCAGCGGGCGCAGGCACGATTGGTTCAAGGAACTCGCTTCCACTCTCCTGAAAAAGCAGCACGCCCAAGGTTTTTGGGTCAACACGTCGCCCAGGTGGTTCGAGACGGATAGAGTCCTGGTAACCGCGTACGCGATTCTCGCACTGTCGGAAGGGTACGCTGCGTCGCAATAGGGAATGTGTTTCCCCGGGGGATAAGCCGAAAGCGATAGCTACGCCTTGTTACTTCTTTTGCGGCGACATAAGCGGATGCGAAAGCTATCCTACAACGCGGTTTTCGGCATGGTGGTGTCCTGCCTTGTTGCGGGCTACATCGCCTCCTTCTTTTTTGTCAGGAGGTTGAGGCCGAGGGAGTTCAAAGAAGAATTCTCGGCCATTAACTCGCTCTACGAGAGAGGGGATTATCGTGGGGCTATCACCGCTTATGACAGCCTCGCCTGCCGTTACAACATCCGGTGCATGAGCCTTTACTACAACCTCGCCAACGCGTATTACAGGACGAACAAGCTCGGTGAGGCCATCTTATACTACCGGAAAGCTCAGAGATTTGCCCCACGGGACAGGGAGGTGGCGGCGAACCTCCGAATCGCACAGGCAAAAGCCGGGGTGGTTCCTTATTCCCGGCGAGGGCCGCCGGCCCGAACAATCGGTAGAAGGCTGGTGAAACTATTCTCTCTTTTCGAGGGTGTGGCTGCGTCGCTGACTTTTCGTTGGCTGCTCATCATCGTGGTGATTCTCGCGGTCTTTTTCAGCCGGAAGCGGCGTTACCTGATTCGGATTGCCGTGGTGCTGGCAGTTTTGCTTTACCTGTCGGTTGGAGCGACGATTTACAAGGTCTATGTCCAGAAATCATTCAAGCAGGCGGTAGTGCTCGACGAACAATCGCCCGTGAAAGCGAGCCCTCTCGAGGATAGCCCTACCACGAGAATCTTAAAGGAAGGCACAACTGTCCGGCTCGAGCGCAATCGCAACGGCTGGTGCAAAATCGTTATGGATGACGGCAAGGTCGGGTGGGTGAGGGCAAGCGACATCGGGGAGATATGAGCGTGCCCCGAAACGTGTTTGACCCGAGCTGGCGTGCGAGGGTGCCCGATTAGGCCCTGCGCGGCTACTCAGTCCACAGAACCGGCCGGGTTTGTCGTCGCGAAGTGGAATGGGCACGGACAACAGCGCGCAATAGTCTCCTCGAGCTCTATAGGAGTTTTTGCCAGAGTTCACGGGATGATGGAAGATGTACCCTGACGAAGCTCGTGAAGCCAAGAACGTTGTAGGAGTCACCAAACTTACCGCTTTTGTAGTCGTCCCAGACCACGAGGTTGATGTTGTGACTCTTCATTTCCTCAACCTTCGCACGTGAGACACGCTCGTCAGCCGTAAG
The DNA here is from genome assembly GCA_964640185.1 of uncultured Verrucomicrobiota bacterium. Classification (GTDB taxonomy): domain Bacteria; phylum Auribacterota; class JABMQX01; order JABMQX01; family JABMQX01; genus CAZXGF01. The sequence continues at coordinate 8,070 of CAZXGF010000066.1, forward strand.
TATATATATCTTGCCGGCGTTTGTGGACGACAATTCACCGATGACTTGCCTCCAGCGCTCCCTGAGCGTCCTTTTTACCGAGATCACCACGCAAGCCGTTCTATTTCTCCTGAAAGCCTGCGCATTGGGGATGACGTAGTCCACCTTACCGTCCAGTACCTTCTGCCTGTCGAAAGGATAGCCGAGAAGCTCAAACAGGTATCGCACGTGTTTCTCGAAACTGCCGCCAGCCCGCGTCTTGCGGGACTGCGAAATGCTCAGGAAGAACGTGAAGAGTTCGTTGGAGTTGAGTTCTGTTGATTCCGATAGGCGCCCTGTATCCCTCAAAAGCCCCTCGTCCACGGCGCGCCTTATTATCTCTGCTGAACACTTGCGCTCGTACTCCTTGTAGATTTGGAATTCAAGAGAGAGCAGCTCCTTCAAGTATTTGTTGAAGTTCTCCTCGACTCGCGCCTTGTCAGCCCCGAGGCGCTGCTGGGCAAGATGCGCGAGCTCATCACCGGATGGCATTATCTCAGCGCGCAGCTTCTTTTGAAAGTCAGCGAAGCGCATCGGCGCTCTCCTTCCTCAGAATAACGATGTATTCGCTATTCATCGTGGTATCCGTTACGCCTGGGGCGTTTGTGGGACTGTTGACCCTCGGCATCCTCTTTGTAGGGATGTCGCGGATGACGGTCCTTAAGTGAAACAGGCCGATTTCCCGGCACAGCTCGGCTATTATAACGTCCGTAGGAATGGTGAAACCTTTCACTCGCCTATTGCCGATGACTATCGCAAGATGGCCTCGGTGTCTCAGTAAAGGCGCCAGGTTCCGCAAAGACCTATTGAGGTCCGTGAAGAAGCTGAGAACCTCCCTGGCCCTCTTGCGGTCCATGGAGGAAATCCTTTTCAACACGCCCTCTAAGCTCCGGGAAGGCAGGTTACTATGCAACGAAGGAGACAGCACGCCTCCCAGCGATTCCCTATCAATGTTGACCTTGCTGTAGCCCAACCACTGCAGCGAGAGCCTCGAAAATTGGCCGTAGGCCACAGTAGTTTTGCTGTCGCCGTAGGGTGGCGACGTCAGGATCAGAGCTATGGAGCCGGGTGCTATCTCTTTGGCGGGCGCTCGGATATCCCCTTCGAGTATTCTCACCCAGGTCGTGATGGACTTCTTATACGTCTCAGATAGCTTCTCGATGTTACGCGATGCAATGCGGCCGAAGATGCCAAGCACATCGGGCTTGTGCTCATCAAGATTCTTGATTCTGACGAGCTTAAACTCGCCGTTTCTTGTGTTTGAACAGTGTCTGACGGTCTCGCTGAAGCTGACCTCGAAGAAGGTTCTGACGGTAGGGTCGTCCAAAGCCTCGATCTTCCCCAGTAGCAGAGAAAGCGCTTCTATTACGTTCTCCTTAAACCAATAGTCTATGTTGAAGAACTTGGGAGCGATGTGGTTGCCTTTTTCAGGCCCGTACAAAAGACCGCGCAGCGCTTCCAGTAGTGAAGCGGTCTTTAGTGGTGTGGTTTTGGCCCTCGCAAGGAGGACAGCAAGGGGGTTTATATCTATGCCGTATGCGTAACGATTGTGAAGCAAGCTTTCGACGAGCACAGTGCCGGAGCCCATAAATGGGTCGAAAACCGTGTCTCCCTCGTCACTGAGCTCGACCAGGAGGCGTCTGGCAATCGGATAGATCATCATTGCCGGGTAAGGATGGATACCGTGAACGCCCCAGGAAGTATTGGCCTGGGCGTAGTCAAAACTTTCGTCGCGGTAACGCTCTCGCGCTGTCGCTTGCGCCATTTCTCGTGTTCCTTCCCGCATAGCTGCATGCGGCTGCTTACTATCCGGTGTTGGGCACGCCGATTTCCAAGCGGGGCCGACGTGATGCCCGCAGCCAAAAGCCCCTCGCCGTCAGGGGGTCTCGATCTCCGTGCGGGATGTTATAATCTTATCAACGATGCGGTACTCGAGCGCCTCCTGAGCTGACAGCCAAAAGTCCCGGTTGGCGTCCTCTGAAATCTGCTCGACGCTTTTTCCTGTGGCTTCAGCGACGATGCAATTGAACCTGTCCTTCAACTTCAGGATTTGCTTGGCTGTAATCTGGAGGTCGGCTGCCTGCCCCCAGGCGCTGGTGAAGGGCTGGTGAATGAGAAAACGAGAGTTTGGCAGAGAATATCTCTGCCCCTGGTCTGCCGCCAGAAAGATTATGATTGCGGCGCTGGCGCACAGCCCGGAGCAGACGGTCCTGACCTGCGGGCGCATAAATCGCAGAACATCATAAATCGCAAATCCCGAATCTGCCGCGCCTCCCGGAGAGTTGATGTACACGGTGATAGGCTTGGCGGGGTCCTCTTCTTCCATGAGAATAAGGCTGGCGATGACTCGTTCGGCTGTGACATCACTTATCGCCCGCGAGATAAGGATGGTCCTTTTCTTTATCAACCTCTCCACGAGTTTGTCTTCGATTCTCTCTCTTCGTCCCTCTTCGCCTTCCTGAATTCGCTCCATTCGTTTTGCTCCTGATATGTCGGTTGTTCTTGCCAAAACCGTCGGCGTTTTTCCGGCGATGATTTCCATCGAGAGAAGCATCGGCTTACTTCCTCGCTTATTACCATATCAACTTCGGTATCGTGTGGGCAAGCTCTGCGTGAATTTCGCGAAAAAGCAGGGGTTCTGGGCCTCGGTTCCGGACGGGCCCGATGACGCTTCAAGAAAAAAGCTGCCTGCGACAGGCAAAGCGAGTAGCCAATCCTCAAGTTTGCCGGCTGGAGGCCAAGGCTTGCTGGTTCGGAGGGTTGCCTCAGTATTTCCTCAGGAGACCGATGACGATGCCCTGGATGCGAACCTCTTCCGCGTCCACAATTATGGGCTCGATGCGCGGATTTGCAGGCTGAAGCCTCACCTTGCTGCCCTCCCAATAGAACTTTTTCAGAGTCGCGTCCTCACCGTGCAGCAAGGCAACAACCGTTTCCCCATCCTCCGCGTGGGAGCGTTCCTCAATAATAACGAAGTCGCCGTCCCGGATTTGCTCCTCGATCATCGAGTCGCCACGAACCTTGAGAACGTAAGTTTTTCCCCGCCCAAGCATTTCCTCGGGAATGGACAAAGTCTCCGGAACCTCGATTGCCTCGATCGGTTGCCCTGCGGCAATCGTGCCGAGCAGAGGAACCTCCGCCTCGCGAGCGAGGGTGAATTCGCTGCTGGGCAGAAGTTCAATTGACCGGCTCTGGTGCGCCTGCCTCGTGATTACCCCCTTCTTTTCCAGGAATTTCAAATGTTTGTGAACCGTGGCCAGCGAGCCGAGACGGAAGTGCCGTCGGATTTCGTCAATGCTGGGAGCGTAACGGTGAGACTTGATGTAACCTCCCACAAAGTGGAGGATTTCGCTTTGTCTCTTAGTCAAGGGCATTGTTCACACCTCCTTTTGCTCCGGTTTCTCGCAAGAGCCTGCCCCAAAGAAAACGTCTATCACGTGCATATTTTTCCCTTCCGGCCCGCCGGCAAAACCATCAATGGGGTCGCTCCTCAATATTCAACTCCATATTTTAGGCGAAAACACGGCGAATGTCAAGCGAAAATATTCGATGGGCGTAATCCCTCAGTCTTGGGCGGATACCCCGCGAAGGCGGCGGAGAGAAAAAGGAAGAGAAGGGTAACCCCGCGACACGCGGGGCAGAGTCGCAGAGAGGAGAATGAGAAGAACCCCGCCCTCGCCTGTCGTGGCATGGGCATCTTGCCCATGATCCCCATCCCGCGTTCCGCGGGACCCCCAGCGGGATGCCACGTGGGGCACGGCTTTTTTTTGCCGTGAAGGGTGCAGCCGGAGCCCGGCGGGGGCAGGATGCCCCCGAGACAGCCGGCAAGATGCCGGCGGTACAAGGCCGGCTCCGGGTGGTCCGCGGGCTCTGCGTTTCCACCCTCAGCCGCCCGTAACTGAGCCATTACCGATGCGCCGCCAGTGTATTTCGGTGGCAAGGAAAAGAGGGTGAGAGAGCTTAACGCAAAGACGCAAGGCCGCAGAGGATGAATGAATAACAAGAGCTGAGCCACGCCCTTGCGACTGGGCCGTCTCGCGAGTGGAGACCCGTGCCAGTGTCACTCCCCGGGTAAAAAAAGGCCCCACGATTTGACGCGCCCTGTTTTCAAACAAGATGCCGACACAGGTGCGGAGGGTGCGGCTGCGCTTGAGTGGTGCGGTTCAACTGAAATCAGCGGTCGAGATGCCCGGCTCAAGCCGGCTTCGCAGAGGAAAAAGGCGCCCTGTGACCACTCGCTGAAACGGTTGGCTAATGGCGGCGCCAGCTAAAGCCTGGCAGAAGTGAGGCTCTGCTGCCGTGTTCAGCGCGGACCGCGCCGCCGTGAAATAACGGTGAAAAGAGGTACCTGTTACCATCAAATACAGCCGCACCCCAGAAACAGATTGCCCGGGGTGTGGCTTCATTCCAGTGGCACGCGGGTCCGCTCTCGTGTATCCGGAGCGAACCGTGTATTGAGGATGAGCCTATTACGCCCCTTCAGGGCTTTTGTATTTCATGACGTGCCATTTCCCCGGGGCGTTGCCCTGGGCTAGAATATTGCGCCCTTTCAGGGCTGAAGATTGCTTTCGGGTCGCCCTGTAAGGGCAGACTTAATAAAGCTCAGGGCAACGCCCTGAGAAAGGGCCCCGGTTTAAGAATGATGAGCCCTGAAAGGGCGAGATATGTGCGTCACGACTCGCAAGGTCCCTCGAGGCCGGTTCGAATAGCCCGGCGTTTTCTCCTCTTCGTAAAGGCGAGTGGGGGGATGGGGTCGCGATTCCGGCACGGGTTAGCCCCAAGGACAGTTCCGCCACTGAAATGGAGCCACACCCTTGCCTGTCCCCGCATTTCGGAATGTGATACCATTCTGGGAGATTTGAGACACCGGACATGGGAAGTTTTGCTCCATGCCGTTGGTGGAAGAGGACCTTCCCCGCTGGCGGCCGCTCGAAACGGAAAACATCGGGGCGGACCGAAAGGCAATTGAGAAAGAAAGGAACTGACCATGACTGACTGGACACGACGTAAATTCATCAAGACCGCGGGGGCGGGGATTGCGGCGTCCGCTTCCCCATTCATCATCGCGAGGGCAAGAGGGCAAGCCACCGCAAGCGAGCGCGTGCGTCACGCCGTCATCGGCGCCGGCGGCCAGGGCCGTTCACACTGCCGCGGTTTCGCAGATTTGAAACAGTGCCAGCTCGTGGCAGTTTGCGATGTTGACCGCGAGCGGCGAGCCAGGGCAGTGAAAGGATTGCCCAACTCGAACAAGATCGCCCAGTACGAAGACTACCGGAGGGTCATAGGGGACAAGACCATTGATACCATCAGCATCGCCACCCCAGACCACTGGCACACCCCAATTGCCCTCGCAGCCATCGTAGCCGGCAAGCATGTCTATGTGGAGAAACCGTGCAGCCACAACATCATCGAAGGGCACTTGCTTGCCGAAGCCGCCAAAAAGTTCCGCAGATGCGTCCAGCACGGCACGCAGAATCGGAGTAATGGTGATGTGAAAGCGGCTGTTCGGTTCATGCGTGACGGTGGACTGGGCAAAGTGCGAATGGCCAAAGCGATTAATCATCAGCTCCGTGGGCCCATCGGACGCGCCCCCGAAACCGACCCACCGCCCGGCGTGGACTATGACCTCTGGCTCGGCCCCGCGCCCAAGCATCGCTTCACCAAAAACCGCTGGCATTACAACTGGCATTGGTTCTGGGATTACGGCACAGGCGACATGGGCAACGATGGAATCCACCAGGTGGACATCGCCCGTTGGGGGTTGGGCGTTCGGTTTCCGAAAGTGCTCACTGCGTCAGGCGGGCAGCTTTTCTACAACGACGACCACGAGACGCCCGATACCCAGGTCGTCACATTTGAGTACGATGATTGCTACCTGATGTACGAGATGAGGCTCTGGACCCCATACAAGCTGGAGGGCCATGACAACGGTGACGTCTTCTACGGCGATAAGGGCACGCTCGAGGTCGGGCGCGAAGGATGCGTCGTGAAGCTCGTCGGCAAGGAAAAGAAGCGCATCAAAGGCGCCGGCGGCCCGGGTATCATGCAAAACTTCATTGACGCCGTCAAAGCCGGCGATCCTTCCATGTTGGACGCTCCCATCGAGGAGGGGGCTATTTCCGCCGCGCTGTGTCATCTGGGCAACATCACCACTCGCCTCGGGTGCGGCCAGTTGAAGTATGACCCGGCTAAACGAAGTGTCCCCGGTAATCCCGAGGCGACCGCCCTTCTGGGCCGAAAGTATCGCGCCGGGTACGAGCTCGCGTACACCGGCTGACGTACCATTTGGGATTGCGGATTGCGGATTTTGGATTCTGCAATCTGCAATGGACTTCAATGGAGAAAAGCTATGACCTTCCGATTTCGGATGTGGGATTTCGGATTTCGGATTTGTTGTCGCGCATCTGGGCTCCTGCACCTGCGATTCCGCGATCCGCAATCCGCAATGCGCAATGGAGTTGGTTGTTTCAGGCCATGGATAACATACTGAGGTAGTGAGAAAATGAAGATAATGCACATGCTGTATCGTGTCTCGCCCGGCCTTGTGATGGTCCTGCTCAGCGCCGTGCCCACGTTCTTTCTTGGCGCGCAGGAGCAGGCCGACCCTGTCGGCGAGGTTATCAAGTATTCGCGCAGGAACGCGACATGGGATCAAATGGAGCCGGTCGTGGCGAGACTGACGCCTGCCATGTACGATGAGCTTTACGCCAGGGCGAAGCGGCTGACTCCTGATGGTCGGTGCAACCTGATGTCAAAGATCCTCAGCGCTTACCCCGAGCGCTGGGAACAAACGAGAGGGGGAATCGCCACGCGGCACATCGTCCGCTATTTGATGAGGCATCTGAACGACAGCGATTCCACAGTCCGAAACAAGGCCTGTTATAACCTTTGTGGTGAAAACGTTCCCAACGTGTATGTGCGGGACTTCACGCCGGAAATACTGGGGTCCGTGCGAAAATACCCTGAGACCCAGAGAGCCGCCCGCCTTCTCGGTAAGTTGGGATGCGCCGCCGCAAGGGAGCTTCTTCTGACTCCGGAGATGGTGGAGATCATGGCACGGCGGGAACCTGTGCCGCAGGGAGCGTCCAGGTACGTCAAGTGGAGCACCGGGCTGCGCAACCGGAAGAGGAGACGTGACGCGCAAAGTCCACTCGCAAAACTGGGCGACAGGGACCTGGAATGGAAGCTCATTCGTGAGTTCCGAGAGGGGCCGGAGGAGGACAAATGGATGTTGACCGAGCATCTGGGCTATATCGGTTCTCCGGGTTGCGTCGTGGAGCTGGCCAGGGCCTTCCTGGAAGCACCTTATCGAGCGGGGGTCAGCGTGGAGAAACCGCGCTGGGAGCGCATTGCTGAGGCTTTGCACGAGGCCCTTACCCAGGAACCCACTTTCTGGTTCACTTACTCACACAGCGGGGACAGGGCGGAGTACAATAAGATCAACGTTTGGATTAAAGAGTACCTGGGTATGGAATAGGCGGAGGCTAACGCGGCCACCTTCCTATGGAGCGAAAGACCGCGTACTAAGAATCGCGCCGGCGTCCGATTACTGGCCGTCTATCCAGGCACCTTACAGGGAACACAGCGACGAGAGAGGGCGAAGGCTCGTTTGCTATCCGGAACCGCCTGTTCCTTACTACATCGTCCTGTCGCTCCAAAACGGGCAGGGGGAGGACCCCTACTACATCGAGTGGGAGGATTTGAGCATCCGGAAGCTCTCGAGCTGTTGGACCGGGCGTCATGGAAGGAGCAATGGGTCAAGCGGATTTGCGATTTCGCATTTCGGATTCCGCGATCTGACTTCGTGGCTTCGCGTCTTTGCGCCTTTGCGAGAGCGGTCCTCGTCCGCGTTTTTCTCGCCAAGACGCCAGGGGTCGTCCCTCTCAAGGTTTCACTTGTCTCATTCCGCGACACTTCGCGTCTCTGCGTCTCTGCGTTAGAGCAGATAGTAGAAGAAGCAAAAACAATGGCAAACGCAGAGACGAAAAGGCGAAAAGAGGACTCCTACTTGATTTCGGCCGCGGGGCTGTCCGCCAAACGCCGAATCTGTTTTATTACCGCACAGTTGTCAAGTTGGCCGTCCCCCGCGTTTATCGCCGCTTCCATTATCTGCTTATGAACTCGCGCCAGCGGAAGGGATTGCCCGAACCTTTCCGCATAATCGAGGATAATCGCGAGGTCCTTGTTGTGCTGAGATATTCGCGATTGAGGTTTGAAATCCTCCTCGATCATCTTCTGTCCTTTGACGTCCATGGAGCAGGAGTAGGCGGGCGTCTTCTTCATGAGATTTAGAAATGTTTGTAGATTAAGCCCAAGTTTTTCAGCAAAGACCAAACCCTCCGCCAGAACAAGCCGATTCAAGCCCAGGACCAGATTGCCGGCCAGTTTCACCTTCGACCCGTCACCCGAGGGGCCAACGCGAAAAAACTTTTTCGCGAGCGCCCCAAACAGGTCTTTACACGCCTCATAGCCCTCCGGCTCGCCCCCGACCATCAAAACTCCTTCTCGGCGCCGAATCTGCTCGCTGGAACCGGAGATCGGCGAATCCAAAAAGAATATTCCTTAAAGGGGGGGTGTAGAACCGGGGTCGAGATTGGCGCACGGGCTGGGTCCAAGGACAATTCCGCCACTGAAATGAAGCCACTCCCAACTCGCCAGGGGGATTGACTTCGACCTTGTAACCAATTATGATAGGGCAATGCGATTGGAGAACCACAGACTATTCATTGTGAATAAGCTTGGGTTCGATTACGTCGTCATATCGAGACGTTCACTGACCCGGATTGGCAACTGCGATACAGCCGCATTCGGGTGCACAGCGGCGAAGGAAAGACATAGGGTGAGAGAAAATGAAAGGTAGAGTTTTTTTCGCACTTGTGGTCGTGGTTTTACCGTGTGTTTTATTGTCCCGCGTCTCAAACGGGGCGTGGATATGGACAAGGGAGTCCGGTAGATTCCGCAACGTAAAAGACGTCACCAAAGAGAACGCCAGGGAACAGCTCAAATTCGCTGACAGCTTTGAGAAGAGAAGGAACTTCAAAGGCGCCTTGCGAGAATATAAGAAAACGGTGAAGCAATTTCCGACTTCTCCGGAGGCTGCTACGGCGACGTTCAGGATGGGTGTGTGCTACGAGGAGCTGGACAAGCCGGACAAAGCCTTCAACGCCTATCAGCAGGTTTTGGAGAACTACCCTTCGTTTTCCGAGCCACAGGAGGTTCTTCGACGACAATTCGCCATCGCCAAGAAGTATCACGAAGGCAAAAGAAAGCCGTTGTGGCTCGTCAAGCTCAGACTGTTCAAGGCCACCGGCGCCGCCATCGAGTACTTCAACAAGATGGTGGAGACGGCTCCATACGGGGGATTGGCCCCGGAAGCTAAGCTCCTCGCCGGGGAGTTGCAGCAAGGAAAGAAAAGCTACGACGAAGCGATTGCGACTTATCAGTTTGTCATTGAGCATTATCCGCGAACTCCTGCTGCCGAGACAGCACTTTTCCGGACCGGCTCATGCTATTTTCAAAAAGCGCTGCGTGCCCGCTACGACGAGAACTCCATCTCCCTGGCGAACACGAACTTCAAGGGTTACGTTGAGAAATATCCCCAGGGCAAGTACGCTAAGGAGGCCCGGGAAAAGCTGACGTCGCTGGATGATAAAAAAGCTAAAGGCGCTTTTGAAGTGGGCCGCTTTTATGAGAAGAAAAAGCAATTCGACAGTGCTTTGATGTATTACAAAGAGGTGCTCCGGCGGCATCCCTTATCTGCGTGGGCCGTCAAAGCCGAAGGGAGAATTAAGGGAATGGAGCAGCGGGGCCTCGTTGAGAAAGAACCTTCGGCCGCCGCCTCCTGACCGGACGCGGATGCACACGGTTTGCGAAAAGCCGCAAGCGGAGAGCCGAGAGGAATTCACATGCCCGCGGCGAGAATGTCGCTATTGAGGCCGCAACAACGTGCCCCGTCGGATGGGCGGAGGCGAGCCAGTCCTATCCTGACCGTGGATTGGTGAGTACATGAGCTCGCAAGTACGGTGACGTATAGTGTTCTGTGACCATGCCGACGGCGTGGCTTTGACCGGATGAACAGAGTTCAGAACATCCCGTCCATCCTGTTATCCCGTCAAAAAAAGGAATACGTCCCCGACTTGTGAATCAGAGCACTAAGGATAGAGATGTGAAGATTTCTTTTGCTCTCAAGGTAATGATTCCGGTATTGGTCACGTGCACCGGCTTGATGGGGTGCGCCGGTTATCAGGTCGGAACGCTCCTGCCCGAACGGTACAAGACGATTAGTGTCCCTATGTTCAGAAATGCCACGACTCAGCCAAACATTGAGGCGCTTGCAACAAACGCGGTCATCGAGCATCTGAATGTGGACGGAACGCTTCAGGTGGTTGAGCGTGACCCCGATCTCCTCCTGAAATGCACCATCTCCGATTACGTTCGGACGCCGATTCGGTTCGCGGACGGCATCCATCCCGAGGAGTATCGGCTGACGATAACCGTATCCGCTACTCTGAGAGACGTCCGCGACGAGAAAGATATCTGGGCGAACAGGCTCATCAGCGGCGACACCGACTGTTACGTCGGGCCAGACCTCCACTCTTCGGAAAGAGCGGCTTTTACGATGCTCATGGAGGACCTTGCCCATGACATCGTGGAGGCGGTGGTCGAGGGTTGGTGAGCGAGACGGGGCGTTGAACCGGCGATGGTTGCTTATCGGATTCGCACCCGCCCGAGGGTTTACCGTCACGAACGACGCCGCGGAGACCGCGCGAAAGGTGTTTTTGCTCCCATGAAGTTACAGGATTTCAAAAGGTGCCTTTCCACTCTCACGCCGAGCGGCACATATCTCCTATGGGGTGACGAGACCTTTCTCATTGACGCAATCATCGCCCGTCTCAAAGACCTGATGTTCGGCACCGGGGAAGGCAGGACTACGAATTGCGTTGTCCTGTACGCGGCGGATTGCCGGGCCTCCGACGTTGCAGCAGCAGCTTCCACTCACCCCTTCTTCGGGGAAAAATCTCTCGTGGTCGTTCACAACATTCAGGACTTTCCGAGGGGAGACTTCGACGTCATCAAGGAATACCTGTCCGAACAGACTCCGGCAGCCGTCCTCGTCCTCACCGGTACCCCCCCGCCTCGTTACCCCAAGCCCCCGCCTCCGGCTATTCCGAAGGGGAAAGCTCGCGTCATTGAAGTGTCCTCGCCCCCTGACTGGGAGTTCGAAAAGTGGGTAACTTCCCTCCTTTCAAGGAATAAGAAAAGAATCTCGCCGGGGGCGATGGAGAATCTCCGCGACAATGTCGGCAGCAACGTCACCACTCTCGCGATGGAGATTGAAAAACTCATTTGCCTCGCTGGCGACGCCGAACAAATCAGCGAAAGCCACACAGAAGCTTTGCTCGGCCGAAGCAGGACCCAGGGAAGGTTTGATCTCGCCGACGCCGTGGCTTCAGGGGACAGGACGAAAGCGCTGACGGTGTTTGCAGACCTCTGGCGGGAGGGATTGAGCACCCCGAACATGAGTAGCAACAAGTGGATGACGATTCTGGTTGGCGCCGTTAGATCGCAATTGGAAAGAATCTGGCGGGCCAAGGAGATGCTCGACGAGGGCTGCCCCCGCCAAAAGCTCGGCAAGGAGCTGAGAGTTCCCGATAGATACCTGGACGGCTTCATCAAAACCGTTAACAGGTTTCGCGTCGCGGACTTGAGGAGGTCGTTGAGCCTTATGTTCAGTGCGGAACTGCGGGCAAGGTCCGAGAAGCTCGATGATCGCACCGTTGCGGAACTACTACTGGTCGCCCTTTGCAGACGTTCCGCCGCGAGGCGCCGCCGAGGGCCTCCATGAGCAACTTCCCCGCGCCACCCGCGACAGAGAACAAGAGAGCGGGGTGCCGTGTGAGACTCGTGTCACGCCAACGGCGCCTCATCCGGCCTCAGAAACGGACTGCTCGCCCTTTGCGTCGGACGCGGACGCTAACAGCACGTTCACCTTTCTGGCCAGGCGGGACTTCTGCCGGGCAGCGGTGTTTGCCTTATAGATTCCCTTTTTGACGCCCTTATCGTAGAGCGAGACGACCGTCCGCAGAAGATTCCGGGAATCCTCCTTTCGCTCATCCGCTACGGCAAGCAATAGCTTTTGCCGGTGAGTCCTCACTCTGGACTTGAAAGAAGCGTTCCCTAACCTTAGCTTCTCATTTTGCCTGACTCTCTTCTTGGCTGATTTCGTCGTTGGCACTTAGTTGTATCCTCCTCCACCGCAAGATGATTCGATAAAAACCGGCACGTATCCTCTCCGAAAAAAACTCCTCGTCGAAAAGGGACCCACACCCTCATCATCGCCAAACGCAGCACCTATGTACCAAAGAACCCGCTGCGTGTCAACCGCATTCGTCGCAAGGGTGTAATCCCTCAGTCTCGGGCGGATAGCCGGCCGAGGCGGAGGAGGCAAGAAGGG
>CAZXGF010000067.1:0-20086 GCA_964640185.1 uncultured Verrucomicrobiota bacterium
GAAGATGGTCTCCGGAGGCATGAACTTTGACAGCATCGGCGTCGGCTTCAACCTGGCAATAAGTCGCGAGGCCATCTTCGAGGACGACTTCGAGGACTACACCAACCTCTACGACTGGAACGATCTGGAGACTGTGGGCAATTGGGACGTGACCAACGGCTCCGGCGAGCCGGATGTCGGGTGGCGTCTGTGGAGCACCACGGGCAACTATCTGGGCGACGAGACCGATGACAGGAATCCCGCCATCACTGGCATGACCGGCAACTACGTCATCACGGATAGCGACCTTGTTGGCACGGCGGACCTCGACGAGGAACTCGTCACGCCGGACATAGACTGCACCGACTACATAAGACTGAAGCTCGACTTCAGCAAGAACTTCAGGGTCTATCCTGACGACGCGGATCACACCCAGATTGCGGAGGTGGACATCCGGGAGGTCGGCGGCGGCTGGGTCAACCTGCTGTCCTACAACGTGAACTCAATTGACCCGAACCTCGATCCGGCGGTTGACAGTACCCCGGAGAAGCTGGACCTGTCGGCTTACGACGGAGCGACATTCCAGCTCAGGTGGCGCTTCTACGATGCTACATGGGACTGGTGGTTCGCCATTGACAACGTCATGGTCTCCGGCGAGCCGAAGCCGACGGAGGTAACTAAAGGGGTCGTCCTGTCGGTCGGTATCGCTGCGGGCAACCTGAGTGTCACGTGGAGCGTGTTCGGTACCGAGACCTACTACATCGAGGGCAGCTTTGACATGCTCACCTGGCATGAACTGGCTGGTCCGCTCACAGGCACCAGCTCCCCGCCGATTCTGATGTCCGGCTCCGGCGCATTCTATCGCGTCCGCTCCGAGTGAGTCGGCAGCCAACGCAGATGCGAGCAGCCCCGCCTTCGCGACGGGGCTGTTCTTTATTGGGGAGATAGTGTTGAGTCGCTGGAGCGGAGATTCGCCTAAGCCTTCTTTGTGGCCCATTGGGTTGTACCGCTGGCATCTTGCCCCCGGTGCCACGCCCAGGGCGGGGGACGCCATCGCGACTGCCGCCGGGACGGCGGCGTTACCCTAAGCAACCTTACCCACTGAAACGTAGCCGCTGGCTCGAAACTCTGGCTATTAACCCCGCCTTCGTAGTATAATCTTATTGTTGCAACTATCTCTGGAGGCAATCCGTTGAAAGTTTTTTGGGAGGGCATGACATGCTAAGAATTCTTGCCGTAGCGCTCGTGGTATCGCCGTTGCTGGCCGGTGCCGTGAAGGCTGACGCAGCGCAGAACTGGGATGTCGGTTGCAGGGATGCCGGATACCTCCGTGGCATGGGCTTGAGCGACATTTGGACCGCCATGGACGCGATAGGTATCTCGCGGGTCGAAGTCAGGGTCGGAAGAGACCTCTCCTGTCCGGGGCTTTTTGACAATGGCGTCACTCCGTATCGAATTGACACCCCTCAGGCCCGAAAGCAGCTCCGGGAAAAGCTCTCGGAGAAAAAGAAATCCATCGCCGGCTTCTGCGCGGTGGTGAGGCTTGAGAAGGGCAAGTCCGACGACGCCAATGTCGAGTGGGTCGAGAAGATAGCGAAAGCTGCCGGTGACTTCGACCGCCCCCTTATCATGCTGCCCGTCGTGGGAGGCGGCTTTTCCGATGAAGAGTTCGTGAAACGTGCCATCGGCCTCGTCAAAAAACTCTCGCCCATCGCCGAACGTTACCGCGTGCAGATTACACTGGAAAACCTCGGTCATTACTGGAACCGAAAAGAAATCCTCGAGCCGGTTCTCAAGGCTGTCCCCACGGACCGCGTAGGTCTGGCTCTCGACATAACGAACATGTACTGGTTCGGGCATCCGCTCAGCAAGATTTACGAGTTGGCGGCAACCTTCGCCCCCTACGTGCGGTACGTCCACGTCAAGAACGTCAACTACCCCGAGGACAAAAGGGAAGTACAGCGTTCCGAGGGATGGCAATATGGGAAATACACCGCCCCAGTGAAGGAGGGGGATATTGACTTCCGCAGAATCATCGGCCTGCTCAACAAGGCGGGCTATCGCGGCGACCTCACACTGGAGGACGATAGCCTCGGAAAGTTCGATGCCGCCGGGCAAAAGAGGGTTTTGCGGGAGAATGTCCAACTGCTGAGAGGAATTGTCGCCGAAATAAAATGACCTTTGCTCGGACCAGATGACGGTTCATAATCGGCAGACCAGAAAGACGGCGAATCTGCAGGAGAACGGCTCGTGAAAGGAGGGTGCGGCTGTATTTCCGTGGCAAGGTATGGATGAATCCCTTGTTCGAGAAGCCCCGCCTCGGCGGGGCTTAAGCCGGCTCGCACGACAGAGACGGCGTATCCGATGACCACCAGCTCAAGCAGGTGGCTAAAGGGGTGCCCCGCCCAGGGCGGGGCAGGACCGGCGGAATGACGAACAGTGACGGGATTGAAGGAAGCCTGCCGGATATGCCACGATTTCGCAGCCACAACCGTCAGAGGACAGCGATGGTGAAAGGATTGAGGAACTGGATTGTCGTTGCAAGTTGTCTATTGTTAATTGTTATTGGGGGTTGTGATATGGCGGTCAAACGTGAGCCTCCGAAGGAGGTCGAGGGTTGGGTGCGCTCCGAACGCGCCAAAAAGGTCAATCCCAGCAACATCTTCGACTACATGGATGGCGCCGGAGAGCTTTACCTCGCTTATTCTTTCGTCGTCCTTGACGTGTGGAAATACAAAAAGGGTGGGGAGCCAGACATCCTTCTGGAGGTTTACAAGATGGGGAATTCGCCGGACGCGTTCGGTGTGCTTTCTTTCGACTTTGCCGGAGACGAAGCTGGCATCGGGCAGAAGTCATTGTATGCGGCGGGGCTTCTGCGGTTCTGGAAAGGAAAATACTTCGTCCGGGTCCTCGCTGAGGCCGAAACGCCGGCTGCAAAAAAGGCCGTTCTGGCGATAGGCAAGGAGCTCGCCGTTGCGTTCCCCGGAAAAGGCTCGTTGCCCGAGCTCGTCGCGAGACTCCCCGAAAAGGGGCTTCTGGCGGAGAGCGTCCATTACTTCCATAAGAAAATCTGCCTCGACTATTTCTACTATCTCGCGGACGACAATATCCTGAACCTCGACGAGGACACGAACGTGGTGATGGCGGATTATCGCACGCCTTCCGGGCAGGCGAAGCTGCTTGCTGTACAATACGATTCCGAAGCGTCGAGCCTCGAGGCCTGGAAAAGCTTCCACGCATCGTACCTCAACCAACAGCCCCCGGAATCGGGCGCGATTGACTCAAAGAAAATCGAGGGAGAACAGTGGGTTTGCAGTCAGCGGGAAGAGAACCTCCTGCTGATTACGTTCGAGGGAAAAAGCCAAAAGGATTGTGAACGACTAGTCGGCAAGGTAACCAACAACTTAGCTCAAGGAGGCTAAAAGGACTATGAAAGATCAAGCGTCAGGAATAACAAGGCGAGATTTCCTGCGGGGGACGGCTTTCGCGGGGTTGTCGTCGGTACTGGGAATGGCAGTTGCAGGGAAAACGGCGTGTGAAGCCGAAAAGGGAAAGCAGTTTGTCAGCAAGGTCTTTCTCATCCGCGACGAGAAGGTTCTCGACGAGATGGACAGGGTCAACACGAAAGTCCTCTCCGAAATGCTGGACAAAGTCGTCTGTGCGGTGAGTGGGAAAGAAGACGTCGCGGCAGCATGGAAGACATTCGTCAAGCCGGATGACACAGTCGGTCTCGTGCCAACACCCGCGCTCAAGGGCACCCATAGGGAACTCACCGAGCTCCTGAAGAAGAAGTTGACCGACACCGGAATTCCGGCAAGCAAAATTCTTCATGCGCAGGGCAAAAAGGGAGTCCACAAGAGATGCACCGTCCTGATTCCTCTCCCCAACCTCAAGGCGCACTGGCTGACAGGCATCGGGACGGTTATGAAAAACTACATTCTCTTCAGTGTCAAGCCGTCAGCTTATCACCACCACAACAGCAAAGACCTCGGGCGGATATGGACTCTCCCTGGCGTCAAAGGCAAAACCAGGATCGTCATCGTGGATGCTCTCCGGCCTCTTTTTGACAAAGGCCCTCAGATTTTTCCCCAGTACCTCTGGCATTACAACGGCATCATTGCGGGCACCGACCCGGTGGCGGTAGAAGCGGTCTGCCTGAAAATCATCCAGGCGAAGAGAGACCTGTTTAAGGGCGAGCCGTGGCCCCTCAGCCCCCCGCCCACGTGCGTCGAAGCCGCGGATAAGGTGTACCATCTCGGCTGCTCCGACCTCAGCAAAATCGAAGTGGTGAAAATGGGGTGGGAAAAAGACTCGCTGGTTTGACGCGCGGCGATTTTCCACAACGGTTTCGGGCAAGCTTCGCGGATACTCGAGGGTGCGGCTGGGTATGCGCGTGGGTTACGACATTTCTCCTAAACGATCATCGAGAGGACGGGGAACGTGAGGAACAGGATCAAAGACTTAATCGCGAAGTTCAAGGAAAAGTGCGATTACCTTGAGGTGCGAATTGAGGAGAGCACGGGGACTTCCATTCGCTTTTCCGGCAAGGAGTTGGAGCCCATCGGCACCCGAGCCAAGCTCGGCGGATGTGTGCGCTGCCTCCTCAACGGCAGTTGGGGCTTCGCCTCCTTCAACGCTCTCGATGACATGGAACGATTCGCCGAAATGGCCCTCGCTCAAGCCCGTCTTCTTGGCCGGCACAAGACCGTCCTGGCGGAGGTCGAGCCGGTGGAGGACGAAGTCGCTCTTTCGCTCAAAAAGGACCCTCGCGGCGTCTCCCTCGACGAGAAGGTCTCTCTCCTGAAGGGTTACAGCGACCTGATAAACGGCTATTCTTCTGAAATCACCTCCTCGGCCGTGGTCTATTTCGACCGATACCACAAAATCTGGTTCGGGAACAGCGAGGGGACGAATATCGCCCAGGAGAAGAAGGACATTGCGGGCATGTGCTCGGCGATATGCGCCGACGGAAATAAGACCCGCTCGCAGAGGGTCACCTTCGGTTCCAACGATGACTACTCGTGCGCGGAGGGTCTTGAGGAAAAGGTCAAGGAAGCCTGCCGGAACGCGATCCTCCAGCTCCAGGCGCCCAAAGTGAAAGCTGGCAGATACACCGTCATCGCGGACCCGGCTCTCACCGGCGTGTTCATCCACGAAGCTTTCGGCCACCTCAGCGAAGCGGACGACGTGTACGAGAACAAGAAACTTCAGGAGCTGATGACGCTCGGCGCGGTTTACGGCTCCGAGAAGCTGAACGTCTATGACACCGGATTGCGAATGGGGAGCAGGGGATACCTGAAATACGACGACGAGGGCGTACCCACTGAGAAAACTTACCTCATAGAAGCTGGAAGGCTCGTGGGCAGACTGCATTCCAGAGAGACAGCCGGCGCCATGCGTGAAAAGCCCACCGGAAACGCCCGCGCCTTGAGCTATCGTTTTCCTCCGATCTGCCGAATGAGAGATACCTGCGTGGAGGCTGGCGATGTCACTTTCGAGGAGATGATCGAGGACATTGACCTCGGCGTCTATGCCATCAACGCCAACGGGGGGGAGACCTGGCACGAGCTGTTCACCTTCGGGGCAGAGCGAGGGTACATGATACGCAAGGGGAAAATCGCGGAGATGGTTCGGGACGTGGCCCTCTCCGGAAATGTCTTCACCACGCTGAAGAACATAGATGCCATCGGCAGCGACCAGACCCTTCACAATGGACCGGGAGGATGTGGGAAAGGCGACCAGTGCCCACTGCCGGTCAGCGAGGAGGGGCCGCACATAAGAATCCGCGATGTCATCATTGGAGGAGAATAGATGTTAGAGGACATGCTCGAAAAGGCTCAGGCGTACGGAGCTGACCAGTGCGAAGTGTTCTTTCGGGAAGGCACGAGTTCCGCGGCGAAATTTAGGCACAACCGCCTGAAGTCGGTCGAGTCAAATCAGACGCATGGAGTTGCCGTGCGGGTGCTGGTTGATGAAAAGGTCGGTTTCGGGGCGGCTTCCGACCTTGCCAAAGTGCGGTTTGTCTTGCAGGCGGCTGTGGACGCCGCCCAGCACGGTGAAAAGCTCGGAATTGCCCTCCCGTCATCCCCTCCCGGCGACAACGGCGCCAAGCTCGAGGACGAGGGGGTCCGAAAGCTTTCGCCCGCCGACTTGGCCGAATCCGCCAAGAAAGTCATCAAAAAGCTCAACGAGTACGATCCCGCCATCCTTGTCTTCGGCAGCATCGCCAAAGAGGATCTTCGTACCCGAATCGTCAACACCGCTGGCTTCGACTCCGAATATCGCAAAACCACCCTATCGGCCGCCTTCGGCGGGCAGCTTGTGGAGGAGAAAAACATCCTCTTTTGCTACCGTGAGTCGGCGAGCACAACCGCTTCCATTGACTTTGAGGAACTGGCCGCCCGTGTCGTCGCGGATTTCGAGATCAGCCGTGTCAACGTGGACATTGAGGGGGGACCGAAAACTGTGGTTTTCACCCCGCGAGCCGCTCTCGCCCTCTTCGATGTGCTCAAGCTCGGCGTCAACGGAAGGAATGTCGAAAAAGCCACCTCCCCCCTCCGGGACAAGATGCGCGAGAGGGTTCTGAGCGAGAAAATCACTGTCGTCGAGGACGGGCATCTCCACGAAGCAGTCGGTTCGGCGCCGTTTGACGACGAGGGAACGGTAATCGAGAAGAAAACCGTCGTGGATCATGGAGTTCTGAAATCCTTCGCCGTTGACCTCCGGACCGCCCCGAAGCTCAATCTCCCTCCCACGGGCAACGGGTTCCGGGTCCATGCCTTCCTCAAACAACAGACGTACGAGATGCCTCCGTCGCCGCAGAGCACAAACTGGCTTGTTCTCCCCGGCGAACAGAGCTACGAGGAAATCCTGGCAGACATCCAAAACGGGGTCGTGGTGGACGTGATGATGGGACTTTTCACGGGCAATCTCCTCTCCGGCGATTTCTCCGCCAACCTCTCCCTCGCCTACAAAATCAGCAGTGGAAAAATCGTCGGCAGGGTAAAGAACGCCATGGTCTCGGGAAACTTCTACGAGATTTTCCGCGACAATCTCGTCGCCGTTTCGCGCGAGACCGAGCGCATCCCACAAGGTTTCACAACGGACGTCTTCCCGTACCTATGCGCCAGGGACGTGATGATAAGTAGATGAGCCGGTTGCGGATTGCGGATTGCGGATTGCGGATTGCAAAGCGAGCCGTTGCGGAATGCGGAATGCGGAATGCGGAATGCAAAGCCAGCCGTTGCGGATTGCGGAATGCAGGATCGGAAGTCCGAGGTCCGAAATCCGAAATGAGATTGCCAAGTTGCTCGATAGGCGAATGCCCGGCCGTCCGATTTGAAGGTCAGGTTCCCCTCGGCATAGGAGAAATCAACCGCTCCAATCGTCTTGCCGTTCTCGTCGAAAGCAGTCAGACTTTTGACCGATGCCACGTCCCGGCCCACAACCTTGCCGACGAGGACTTCGACGCTGAAGGGGCCCTCCGCCGGGAGAGGGGTGAGGGTCATGCCGTTATCATCCCATGTCAAACGAAACGCGCCGTTGGTTCTCACCGGTCCAAAATCTACGGTCTTGCCGTCGGAGTTGAATCGCGCGTCGCCCGGATGTTCAGATGCGGCTCGCCCCCGGTGATCAACCTTCCGAGCGTTCACGTAGAGGGCTGAGGGCGAGAAACAGAATTCGGCGACGACCCCGTCCCTCCTCATGACAGCACCCGTCACATCGCCTGCCTCGGCCAGAAAACCGTACTGCGGCATCCTGGAATGCCCGAGCGACCAATCGGCTTCGCCACGATTGACGAGGACTTCTGCCCCGCCTTCGTAAGTGATGATCTGCCGGTGAATGTTCCCGTCGGCGAATTTCACGCTGCGGACTGGCTTCAGGGCAAGGGCGCGCATCGGGTCGTGGAGCAGCCAGTATTTCCGCACGGCGGCTTTGCTGAAGGGCGTGCTCACCATCCCCGGATGCCCGTCAAGAACCTCGGTCGAAACGTAATCGTCGCTGTCAATTCCGTGGTTTCGGGCGTCGAGACCCGCCTGGTAGCGGCCGCTGTAACCGGCTCCGTGCAGGACGAATCGCTGCCGGTGGACGGCGTCATACCACGGCGTTCTCTCGGCATCCTGGCACTCGATGCGCCAGGCAGTCCATTCCTTTGACTTCGCATCCACGCGGAGATGATTGCAGGTTGCCCCGTCGAGCCAGCCGATAAGGGCGTCGTGCCCGCTCTCGCTTATCTGCGGTGCGTTGCCGCCCAAGCGAGCTCTCACGAAATCGAATGCCTCGCCCCAGAGCCTCTGCGTCTCCGTTTTCGGATGGAAGCCGCCCTTCCAATCGTAGTAGTCGAAAGGCATCAGCGAGGAGAACACGTCAATGAAGTAAGCCGTCGGCTGAACGTGCTCCTTCATCAGGCGGATGTTTCGCAGTAGGAAGGGCTGAATCTTGTCCGGCCGGAACCGATAGGATTGTGCGTCCCTTCCCCGGTTGTACCACGCCTTGACCGGGCGATTGTCCGCCGTGAAAGCAATCGCCTCATAAGTGTAGTCCGTGGCGTCGGGATAGAAATCAATGTAGTTGTCGTGGGGCGCGAAGAGGATTCCCGCGTTTTTGCAGACCGCCGCCAGCTCCTGAAACTCGGCGAGCGTGCCTCTCGCCGGATTGGGCGGGAAGATGTCCGGCAGGCGGTAGTCGTATCCCCACCTCTGCCAGTTGTGGTAGATGAGCACCGCGTCGGTCATGCCGCAGCGAATTGCCTTCCGCAGAGCTTCTGCCGTGTCGCGATAGCCTCTCCCTCCCCACACGTCGAAGACGAAACGTCCCGCGAGCCTCGGCACACCCGGCGCCGCCTTGACTCCCGCGATGTCCCGGTAACTCATTGCCGCCTCGAAGGCGCCTTTCGTCGAGGGAAGCAGAGTGAGCGAGCCGTTCAGGTGCGTGTGAATTGCGCAGACATTTCGGCCGGGATCAACGCGGAAAAAGTCCGGCGGAACGCTGACGGCTTCCAGGAGGGAGGTCCCATTTTCAAAATCCACGCCCACGTGGCTCGTCGAGAGATGGTGCCCGTCGCCGTGGAGGGTGAACGCTTTCGGCCGAACGATGACGTTGCCCATCCCGGCATAGATCCTCTCCGCTTTCTGGCTGAAGTCACCGGGCGCGAAGTCGGTGATTCGTTCGGGGCAGTTGACGGTGATTTTCAAAGCTTCCTTCTCCCGCCTGACCTCGGTGGTCAGGTCAAACGACTTGCCCTGCCCCCGAAGATTGTGCACGACTTCCAAGACACCCCTGCGGACGGACGAGCGGACATCCGTCACCGCGATTCCCGATGACGGGTCAAGGAGATTGGCGTCGAGAACGTTGAGCTGTAAGCCGTACATGACCAGCTCTCGGTCGCCGCCGACAAAGGCGAAGATGGCGTCGAGAAGACCGTACTTGCCCAACTTGACCGCCGCAAGACATGGCTCGTCCCCGCCACGCAGCCTGAAGAAATGGAGTCCGGGCAGTTGCTCCATGTCGCCCTCGAATGTTTTTTTGACTGCTTGGCGGGCGACGTTGAGAACCTCGTCCGCCTCCGCCGTCATTCTCTTTACGATCTCGTCCCTGCTCTCAATTTCCGGCGCCGTTCCGACGATTAGCGTCGGGTTTCCCCAGTACGAAGAATCGCAGGTGGTGTCCTTCTTCGGCCCGGGGTGGTTCTCGAGCCGCAACACTATTTTCTTCCCTGCAAAGTCGCTCAAATCCACTTCTCCCTTGAGCCAGTGTTTCGAGTCCGAATGACGCTCGAACAATTTCTGCTCTCCGACCCACACGCGAAACGTTACTCCATCACTGGGCGGTTCATTCGCTGTGTTGTCGCGGATGGCCGTGTGAAAGAGCAGACGAATCGGCTCTATCCGGGGGAGGGAAAGGGAGTAATCGGCGAAGATCGTGCCGGCGCCGCCGCTCCAGGGAGGATGCACGGCGAAGGCGGGCATTTCGCGCTCGCCTCGCCTTACGCTGGGAACTCTGGTGAAGCTGCATCTGCACAGCGGGTCGCTTCCTGACCAGCCGATAGGCTGACGGTGCCTTTCCTTTCCAAAATAATTCCATTCGACGCGGTAGTTCCGCAATCGCCACAAAGAAACGGGTCCGGGAGAGCGAAGAAGGGTAGTCTCGGATAAGGACGGCGGCGGAGCCGGCGCCTCCGTGCGGAAAATGAGAACGGCGTGCGCGTCGAACTTTTGTTTTTCGTACTGAAACGCAGCCCGGGCGTGAATGGGATAAAGCGCAGAATAAGTGCCCTTCCCCGCAACGACCTGATAGGTGAACGCAGCGGAATCCTTCCCCTTGACCGTGAACGGGCGGCTTTCTTCGCCCTGTATCCGCCAGTTGTCTGTCACAGAAAGAGATAGCGTCCCGGAAATCGGCTGGTCGGAGGAGCTGCTGATTGTCACCTCGACGGGAATCGGCTTGTCAATCTCCTTGACTACTCCGACATCCCCTATCCGAAGCGTAATCGGTCCCGCGCTATCCACCGGCGGATTCCACGCGAGGCCTTCCGACGTGAAGAAGAGAACAATCGCTCCTGCCAAAATCCGCTTAGTCTTCGGCATCATTCACCCTTTCTTTTGCTTGTTGTAGATGCTGGCTAAACTGCGCATTTCACGGCTGTGCAACTCGATCTTTTGAGTGGCTCAGTCCCAACCCAAAGAGCTTGCGGGCTGATGTCGCGCTCCGATGGGTGCCCGTGCTTGACGCTTCCTCCGACGGGATTGTAACTTCATTGTTCCAAGACGGTTGTCAGCAGGTTAGTGCATGACAGACGGTGTAGCCGGCACAGGATTCCTTGGCGATGAGCGCTCTCTTTTTCCCCTGCTCCCGGTTGTGGCAAACGATGTAGCGACGGCCGTTGACGTGAGCCTCTTTCAGGTTCCCCGCCCTGGAGGAGTTTGGCTTCCGGGCCCAGAACATAGCCGTGTCGCTGGAGATGCGGATGAAATGCGGAATCGGCAAATGCGGCGCACGCAAGATCGGCAGCCTGTACGTACGCAAGGACGGCACCGTCTTCAGCTACAAACAACTCCAATCCCTCCGCGCGAAGTATTGATGAAAGGACGATCGCGGAGGCTCATGCCATGTCCGCCTCATGATCCCCTTGGGGTAGTAACTTTGCGACGGCGTCCAATTTGGCCCGCACCTCCGGATGAATCTCATCCTGTTTCATCACTGCGGCCAGACGGTAAAACTTAGTCTTTGGCATGCGATTGTATTCTTTGATGGCGGCATAAAACTCCCTGAAGAAAGGCTCAAGGACGACCTCGCTCGTTTTGGTTCCACGGAGGAAGGGTATGTCCTTGAGCGGGTCGGTGAAGACGTCGCGAAGGATGTATTTCTCGAGGAGCCTGGGCACTTCTTTTAGTTCTTGATCTACGAACATGTCGGGTTCGGTCGAATCTTCCGGAAGCCCGCGCCTTTTCCTCACCTCCGCTTCGCAGAAGCGCTGGATGGCGGACGGAACAATGAGGTAATTCTCTATCTCCTGCCGGTTCCACATGACCTCAACCAAAGCCTTTTTTTCGTCAAGAGCTTTGTCAGTCCTGTCGATCAGCAACAATCCCCTCAGGGACGAATAGGCTTCCCGAAGTCCGAAGAAGTGGTCCCTGGCCTGTTGGGGAACATTTCCAACATACACGGCAAAAGGGGAAGTCAGAAGGTGCATAGCGCGATGCCGCAAGACCTGGGCCCATTCGCGCAGGATATCCAGATCCGTGTAACCCTCCACGTAGAGAACGCAGCCGCGTTCTTCCGCCAATAGATAGTCCTTGCTATGAATTTCCGAGAGCGATTTTCGGACCTGCTGTTTCTGGTGACTGCTTATCAAGAGGTGCGGACTCGATCCCAAGAAAGCTACGATATGATCGTGCGGCGTTTCGTCCAAGATGACCTCTGAGTGCGTTGCCACGATCAGTTGGGCGTCGCGCTCCGCGGCCAGATCCGTCAGTAACGTGTAAATGTCTCGCTGCCGGAGGATTTCCAAATGGGCGTCTGGCTCATCCAGCAGAAGGACCGACCCGCTCCGAGCGTAGAGGAAGGCCAACAAGAGAGTGACCTGGTGAAATCCGCTTCCTCCATTCGCCAAATCGAGCTTCGGGTGCGGGTTCCGGCCGTCCGGACGAGGCAAACCGTTCCTATACTGAACAACGATTTCGGCCGTAGTGGGAATCAATTGGGGGCGCAGCAGTTCGACCTGAAAGAAATCCGCGACCCGCTTTTTCAGCTCTTCCCAATCTTCTGGGTTCCCTGCCGTTGCAACGTTGTAGAGCAAGTTACGGATTACATCGCCGGCGCGTCCTTCTCCGATGCGGACATTCAGCGAACCCTCCTCGAGCTTCTCTTCTTCCCGCCGAAGCCCCGCCAACGGGGGTAGGTGGACAATCCTAAGGTCCCGCACCTCTTGGGGTATGCTCATGCGCTCGTCGCTTTTCGGCGCCACGCGCATGGGCCGGCAATAGAGCATCTCTGGGCCCTGGTATTCGAGCTCCATTCCAAATCTCCAGTTCTTCCCGCGGGTGACACCCTTGACAAGGATATCAACCAGAAGCTTCCGGTTCTCGCTGCCCATAACGTTGCAGTCGTTCCAGAGCAAGCGCATTTCGCGGGTCGGTGCGACGGTCAGCTCGCGCCTGGTGATGGGTACGCCCGTGCGCATCTTTGCCTTACTCTTCGGGTTGTCGCCTCGCTTCTCCCGCCACCGGTTCAGGGCCAGCTGCCACATGGCAAGGGCCTGGATGGCCGTGGTCTTGCCGGAATTGTTCGGCCCCGCGAAAACAACCCGCTCATGGAGAGGAATCCTGGCCTCCCTCAGGTACTTGAAATTCCTGATGGTTACGCTGGTAATCACGAAGTTTTCGCCTCCGCGCTCATGCTTCTGTGACAGTTTACGAAAGCCAGCATATCCGGCACCTCGCTTTATGTCGTGTGCCTGCGCCATGGAGGCCCGCCGGCCCTCAATGTTCTTCAAGCCCTCTTGTTTCGTGTATGCGTGAACTCAAACAGTATTCCTCGGGCGAGGGCCTGATGTCAAGCGCCTTTTCTCATTGGTTACCTATACGGCCATTTCATGCACGAAAAGTTGCATTTTTCCGAGCGTAACTGGCGGCGAGAGAGCGGGAAGCGCTATGGGCCTTTAACCCCCAAAACGGCTTCAAATTCCAGTAGTTTCCAGTAGTTTCTCGACGAGGGGGCATACTGGAATGCCCTTTCGATTGCAGTGCTCCGTCCAGTATATCAAAGAGCGAAGATTAACCGCAGAGACCGCGGAGAACGCAGGGGGATGGCGCGCTTGGAGGGGAAGGCGTGGTCTCCCACCGCTGTATTTGTGGCAAGATTATGGCATATTTGCTGCCATTTGTCAAGGGCATAGCGCGTTACCCAGGGCGCTGTTGAAGAAAGAGTTTTTAACGCGGAGACGCCGAGACGCAGAGAAGGGAAAGGCCGCCTAAGAAACGTGCGCGGAGGCGCGCGGAAGAAAGCGGTCGCGGGCTGCTTTCAGAGAGAATACGAGAGCGCCGTGTCCGCGCGCGGTCAATCAAATGAGACGAGGGAGAAGACCTTGTAGCGTCCGAGCTTTTTTCGGGGGTTGAGGAACGCGAGCTCGATGACAAACGCCAATTCCGCGACTTCGGCGCCGAGCTGTTCGCAGAGCCTTGCGGTGGCTTCGGCGGTTCCGCCGGTGGCGACGAGGTCGTCGAGAACGACAACCTTATCTCTCGCTCGGAGGGCATCGCTGTGCATCTCGACGGTATCGGTTCCGTACTCGAGGTCATAGGTGGCGGAGACGGTTTTGTGCGGCAGTTTCCCCTTCTTCCTGACGGGAAAGAAAGGCAGGCCCATTCGCGCGGCGAGGGCCCCTCCGAAGATGAAGCCGCGAGCTTCTATTCCGACGATGGCGGTAATTCCCTTGTCCCGGTATCTGTCAGAAAACGCCTCGATGACGCTGCGGAAAAGCTCGGGCGACCTCAGAACGGGGGTGATGTCCTTGAAGATGATTCCCGGCTTGGGGAAGTCCGGGATGTCCCTGATTGTGTTTCGCAGTTCCTGGCTAAGCTTCATGGTTGGATGACTCCTCTTCATACAGTTTATTAGGCCCGGAAAGGAGGCGCCGAACAGTGACACTCAACCAGCAGTTTCCCGGCGAACGCTCAACAACGGCTTGGCGTCGGCAGGGCCTCCCGGGCGAGATGCGAAAACACTGCTTTTTCCGCGCTCCTCCTTTAGGGGCGCCCTTTTTCCGGTTACGGCTGGGGCGCTCAGAAATCGGTATAGAGGATGCGTTTGCTTTTCATGATTTTTTTGAGCTTGCGGAGGGCGACCTGCTGGATTTGGCGAACCCTTTCGCGGGAGATGTTAAGTTGGGCGCCGATTTCCTTGAGCTTCATTGGGGTTTCGCCGTCGAGCCCGAATCGTTTGGAGAGAACTTCCATCTCCCTCGGCTTGAGATGGCTGAGGAGGTCAATGAGCTCCTCCTGAAGCATGGCGTTTGCCACGACCTTCTCGGCCTGAATAGCGTTGGGGTCCTGAATGGTCTCGATGACTTCCTGGTGCTCGCCGAGTTGGGCGCTGATGGATTCGGTTGTGCGGGCGATCTTGAAAATCTGGGCGACTTTTTTTTCTGGCAGGCTGGCCTTCTCGGCGATCTCCTCAATGGAGGGATTTCTGCCCTGCTTGCTCTTGAAATCTCTGGTGATTCGCTCGATTTTGGCAATTCTGTCAACCATATAGACGGGCAGACGGATGGTCTTGCCCTGATTGGCGAGGGCACGCATGATGAATTGCTTGATCCACCACGAAGCGTACGTGGAGAACTTGCACCCCTTGGTGAGGTCGAATTTTTCGGCGGCTCTCATCAGGCCGAGGTTTCCCTCCTCGACCAGGTCCATGAAGGGAAGCCCCAACCTGGCGTACTTTTTCGCTATCTTCACGACGAGTTTCAGGTTGGCTTGCACGATGGTGTTCCTCACTTTCTTATTGCCCCGAGCCAACTTGCTGAAAAGCTCTTTTTCCTGCTCCTGCGTAAGTCGGGGAATGGGGCCGATTTCTTTGAGGTAAACCTCGACTGGGTTGAAATCTTCACGAGCCATGCTTCTCTGCAAACCTTTTCGCCGCTTGTTCAGCCTCGTTGCGCCGCGAGCGATAGTGCGAGCCGTGGCGCCGATGGCCGTGCTATCGTGCTGTCACCCGGAGATATTCAAGTTCGCCCTGGCAGCAGCCAGACTGGCAATCGGCACTCTATACGGGGAGCAGCTAACATAGTTCAGCCCTATCTCGTGGCAAAACGCCACGGACTTCGGCTCGCCACCGTGCTCGCCGCAGATACCTATCTTGAGGTCGGGGCGCGTCGCCCTTCCCTTTTCGACGCCTATTTTCATCAACGCTCCCACACCCTCGGTATCTATGGACTGGAATGGGTCGTGGGGAAGAATCTTTTTCTCGACGTACATGGGGAGGAACGTTCCGGCGTCATCCCTCGAAACGCCGAAGGTTGTCTGCGTGAGGTCGTTTGTCCCGAAGGAGAAGAACTCGGCCTCCTGAGCAATCTGGTCGGCTGTGAGGGCGGCTCTGGGCAGCTCAATCATGGTGCCGACTTTATACTTGATTGCAACACCATATTTCTCGGCGGTTTCCTGGGCGACCCTGTCAACGATTTCCTTCTGACCTCTCAATTCGTTGACGTGCCCGACGAGGGGAATCATGATTTCCGGCTCGACGTTTTTGCCTTTCTTGATGAGCTCGCACGCCGCCTCGAGGATTGCCCTCGCCTGCATCTCGGAAATCTCCGGATAGGTGATGCCGAGGCGGCATCCGCGATGTCCGAGCATCGGGTTTGTTTCTCGGAGGCTTTGCACCTTCTGCTTGAGCTTGCCGACTTCCACGCCCATCTGCCGGGCGAGCTCCTCGATTTCCTTATCCTTGTGCGGAAGGAACTCGTGCAGAGGAGGGTCGAGGAAGCGAATGGTGACCGGCAGTCCTTCCATGACCTCGAAAATCCCGATGAAATCCTCCTTCTGCATGGGCATAATTTTCGCGAGAGCTTTCTTTCTTCCCTCGGGGTCCTCCGCGAGAATCATCTCCCGCACGGCATCAATCCTGTCCCCCTCGAAGAACATGTGCTCCGTACGGGTCAGCCCTATTCCCTCCGCTCCGAAACTTCGGGCTACCCCCGCGTCGGCCGGGGTATCGGCGTTGGCTCGCACGCCGATCTTCCGATGCTCTTGTGCCCAGCTCAGGAGTTTGAAGAACTGCTGAAAGACCCTCGAATCCTCCGGGGACTTCGTTTTCTGGATGAGAACCTGAATGACTTCGGAAGGGATGGTTGGCATCTCACCGAGGATAACTTCGCCGGTTGTGCCGTCTATTGAGATGTAGTCCCCCTCCTTAATGACTTTATCCTTCACGCTCATGGAGAGGGTCGAATAATCAATATGGAGGGCGCCGCAGCCGGCGACACAGCTCTTCCCCATTCCCCTGGCGACGACCGCCGCGTGGGATGTGGTTCCTCCGGTGGAGGTGAGGATACCGACGGCTTTTGCCATCCCCGATATGTCCTCGGGGGAAGTCTCCGTGCGGGTCAGGATGACCTTTTCCCCCGAACGCGCCATCTCGACGGCTTTTTCCGCCGAAAAGACGACCTTCCCGCAGGCGGCGCCGGGGCCGGCATTGAGTCCGACGGCGAGGAGCCTTCCCTCCTTGACGGCGTCTTCCTTCGCTTTGCCTTCAAAGACCGGCGCCAGCAACTGAAGCAGGTGCCCCGGCTCCACTCTCCTCAGGGCCTCTTTTTCATCTATCAGCCCCTCCTCCACCATGTCCACCGCGATGCCGATAGCGGCGAATCCGGTCCTCTTGCCGGTTCGGGTTTGCAGCATATAGAGCTTTCCTTCCTGAATGGTGAACTCCATATCCTGCATGTCCCTGTAATGGCTTTCGAGCTTCCGGTAAATATCCACCAGTTGCCCGTATATCTCCGGCATTTCCTCCTCCAGAGAGGTCAGCTCGGGACCTTCTGCTTTCTGGGAGATGGCTATCGGATGGGGCGTGCGAATGCCCGCGACCACGTCTTCACCCTGAGCGTTGACGAGGAATTCGCCGAAGAATTTCTTTTCTCCGGTGCCCGGGTCCCTTGTGAAAGCCACCCCCGTGGCAGAAGTGTTGCCCATGTTGCCGAAGACCATAGCCTGAACGTTTACCGCGGTCCCCCAATCATCGGGAATCCCGTTAAGTTGGCGATAGGCGACCGCCCTCGGGGTGTCCCAGGAGTGGAAAACCGCTCCAATCGCTCCCCACAATTGCTCGTTCGGGTCCGAGGGGAAATCCTTTCCGCTCTTCTCGCGAACGACCGTCTTGAACTTCGGCACGAGCTCCTTGAGGTCGTCTGCGGTCAATTCCGTGTCGTCCTTGACCCCGTTTTCGTTCTTCTTAGCGCGGATGAGTTTCTCAAACGCATCGCCCTTGGCGCCCATGACCACGTTGGCGTACATCTGCACAAAGCGGCGATAGCTGTCGTAGCACATCCTCGGGTTTTTGGTCTTGGCGATGAGGCCCTCGACCGTCTGGTCGTTGAGGCCGAGATTGAGAACGGTATCCATCATCCCGGGCATGGAAACCCTCGCTCCGGAACGCACCGACACGAGGAGAGGATTCTCCGGGTCGCCAAACCGGGCGCCGACAAGCTCTTCCACCTGACGGAGGTTTTCGTTGACCTTTTGCTCCAGCCCTTCCGGATATTCGCCGTCATTCTGGTAATAGTAGGTGCATACCTCTGTGGTTATTGTGAAACCGGGGGGAACGGGGATTCCCAGTCCGGCCATTTCCGCGAGGTTGGACCCTTTGCCTCCCAGAAGATTCTTCATTGAGGCATTCCCCTCGGCTCTGTTCTCTCCGAAAAAGTAAACGTACTTTGGCATCAATCTCCTCCAGATTTCTCATGACTTGATTCCGGCGCCGCCGTTGTGGGGCTTTTCAGGCCCACGGTGGTCATCGGCTTCTCTATTTCCTGATTCTCGTGGGGGCATTTTCTCAAGAATGCGCGCAAAAGTCATCATTTTTCTGTCTGAATGTCAGAAGGAAGGCAATTGCGGGCGCAGAAATTTGCGGCCGGATCGGAGCTGAGACATCGAGATAGCGCGTTGTTGTTTGTGCCCGGGCGGGTGGACCTGGCAAGGCGAGGCCAAGGTCGGCGACCGCACCTGGCAACGAGTGGCATAAGAGGGCGGAGCTACTGATTCTCCATGAGCCTGTAGAACCTCATGGGGATGCCGGTAAGCGGGCCGAGGGGGGCACGCCAGAGGGTGACGGCGCCGGTAGCAAGGACGTTGTCGTCGGCGAGGCGCCAGAGCTTCAGGTCGTCGGAGTAGAGGAGGGAATAGGTCTTGCCGGGGGTGCTTGACCATGTCAGGCGCAAGTCTTTGGTGACAGGGTCAAGGCGAGGGCCGCGTTCCGGATACTCGTATGCTCCCATGTCCACTCTCAAGGCGCTCCTGCCGAGCATGATCCTGGGATTGCCTGCGAGGTCTGTGTCCCCGGGACTGACGACGCTATTATCCCCGGCGTCAATGCAGGGTGAGCGTGGCTGAAGTCTGTAGTCGCCTTCCGCGGGGTTGACGAACACCGGGTCGGCATAGATATTGTTCTCGCCGGAACCGGCGTATATCTCGTCTTCCAGGCAGCAGAAGCGAATGACACCGCCCGAGCCCCTCACGTCTGCCCCCCCGTTGCCGAACAGTACCGAGTTAAGGACGAGGCTCGGGGTCGTGCCAACGTGCAGGCCGTCTCCCTGGTTGGCGACGATCGTGGAGCCAACGACGCGAAATCCGCTGAGCACTGCGCCATAGACGCCGCACGAGGTGCTGCCCGTGATGAGGCAGTTGCGCACTTCGAATCCAGCGTAGCGGCACGAGATGCCGCGCCAGCTTGCCGATATGATAAGCCCAGTGACGGAGCAGTGTGGGGCCGCCGTTATGGCCGTGTCACGGTAGGAGGTGCTGGTGGCGCGTATCTCGGGAGAGGGGTAGCCGTCCGCCCTGAGGTCAACGCCCTGCTGCATATGGAGGTTCTCGACGTACAGGCCCGGCCCTATGAGGACGGTGTCGCCGAATAACGACTCGTCAATGGCGGCCTCGATGCTCGGATAATGCTCGGGTACACGGCGGAGGCGCTGCGGCCCGGGAGAAAGGGAGGCATCGCCCGTTGTCGCCGCGGAGCCCCGGTGCTCCCCCTCCCAGTCGCAAAAGAAGTAAGAGGCATGGCCCTCGAAGCCGACATCTCCTATCTGGGAAGCGGGAGGAACAACGTCGTACGAGAGGTACACGCCGCCGAGCTCGCCCCACGACTCGATATCCAGGTGCCAGAAAATCGTACCGGTCTCCTTGTCGAAGGTGGTCAACGGCGGATAGGACGAGGAGATGACCTGCCATCCGGCAGGAACGACCTCGTACACGTCGCCCTGGAATGCGTGGGTCAGGCCCACAAAGGCGTCAAGAAAGACGGTCATCGGCCTTTCGGGCACGTAGGCCGTGGGCAGGGTGCGAACGAACTGCGTCTCTTGCAGGCCGAGGCAGGGCGCGCACAAGGCACACAGGCCGAGCGTTGAAGCAACCGAAGCAGCCAAACGTGAACCCATTGTTCATTCCTCCCCAGAACGAATCCATAAGCCCCAAGACCGGGGCTCCTGCCGCAGCGAGCGCGGCGCCGGGCCGGCATCGCGGGACGGGTCCCTCGCCGGCTGCCCCGGGCCTACCTCGGCTTCGGCTCCGGGGCGGCGTCCTCTCCCTGGCTGGCGTGAGGCCCGACTAGAGATTCAGCCGAAAAGCCCCTGATTTGGGCAGAACTCATGGTCTGTGCTACGGTGTGCCGCGCAGAAGATCAGGCGGCGAATAGTCTGTTATCCCGCTCCTGCTGCTTCCATAGCGCGGATATGAGTGACAAAAACAGCGTCATCACAACACAGCCGGAAACAAAAGTCCCCATAGGACCGGCTGCGCCGGCGATCAGGGTCAGGTTGGCTACGGCTGCCGCCATAAGTAATTGGAACATCGTTTTTCTTCGACCGAAGAAGCGACTCTTCCTTATCCCAAGTTGG
>CAZXGF010000068.1:0-19390 GCA_964640185.1 uncultured Verrucomicrobiota bacterium
GCCCCATCTATAGGGCTCCCTTGCCTGTCCCGTTACGATCCTTCGGAATCGCTGATTTTCTGCGTTGGTGCGATATATCGCCTTCTTATGCACAAACAAGGGCACTTTTTTGAGCGCAAGTGGTTGCGAGAGAGGCAATGAATAGGTCTCCTTTAAACCCGAAAAGGGGTTGAAATTCCAGTATTTTCCAGTATTCTCTCGTCGAGAGGGGGTACTGGAATGCCCCTTCGATTCCGGCGCTTGGTCCAGTATGTGAAAGATCGAACCTTAACCGCGGAAAACGCAGAGATGGCGGAGGCATGGCGCGGTTGGTTGGGAGTGGAGCATCGGGTATCGCGCTGGTCTCCATTTTTGGCATGATTATGGCATATTGGCTGCCATTTGTCAATAGAAATTGGCGTGAGTTTCGTGAGAAATTGCGGTTTCTGGCGTGGAGACTCCTGCGCCGAGGAACAGGAGAGCATGAAACGCAGAGACGCAAAGAGGGGTAGAAGAAACACGGAGAGCGTTTTGATGGTCTCAGGGTGAACGCAGTTCATGGCGGACTGGCCATGATTGAACACGGGCGGGACGCCCGTGCCACGACCGGCGGGGGGAAGAAATGCCGGCAGGATGTCCGAGGGAAAGCCACGGCGAGGGGAGCGGTAGAAGCGACAGCATCGGGGATACTCTGTATCATGTCCAGGTGTGGGGCGGACTATCGGGTTTTGTCCTTCAGTTCCTTGAGTTTCATGAGGGCCTGGATGGGGGAAAGGGAATCAACGTCTATTTGTTTGAGTTCCTCGATGACGGGATTGGGCTTTTCGGCGAAGAGGAGAAGCTGCTGGGGGGCGGGCATTTTTCGCTTTTCAGCGCGGGCGGCGAACTGGGGTTCCTTGACGCTGTTCTCCTCGAGGGCCTGGAGGATCTCGGTCGCCCTTTCGACGACGTCCCTGGGTATGCCCGCCATGCCGGCGACGTGAATGCCGTAGCTCTTGTCCGTTCCGCCGGGCACGATTTTTCGGACGAAGATGACCTCATTGTTCCACTCCCGGACGGCGACGTTGTAGTTTTTGATTCCGGGGAAAAGGCCTTCGAGGCGGGTTAGCTCGTGATAGTGGGTGGCGAAGAGGGTCTTGGCTTTTTTGTCGGGGCGTGTGGAGAGGAATTCGGCGACGGCCCAGGCGATGCTGATGCCGTCGTAGGTGCTCGTGCCGCGGCCGATCTCGTCGAGGATGATGAGGCTTCTGCGGGTGGCGTTGTTGAGTATGTTTGCGGTCTCGTTCATCTCGACCATGAAGGTGCTATGCCCGCGTGTCAGCTCGTCGGAGGCGCCGACTCGGGTGAAGATGCGGTCCACGACGCCGATGGTGGCTTTGCCGGCGGGGATGAAGCTGCCGACCTGTGCCATGAGAACGAGGAGGGCTGTCTGGCGGATGTAAGTTGATTTCCCCGCCATGTTCGGGCCGGTGATGATGAGGAGCTGGTTTTTGTCGCAGTCAAGCTGGACGCTGTTGGGGACGAATCGCTCGCCCGCCAAAGCTATTTCGATGACCGGATGGCGTCCGTCCTCGATTGAGATTGTCGGGCCCTCATTGACGGTGGGCTTGACGTAGTTCTTTTCAAGAGCCGATGTGGCGAAGGAGCAGAGGACGTCGAGGACTGCAATGGCTTCCGATATGGACTGCACCTCTGGAGTGGCTTTGCCGGCTTCCTTTTTCAGCTCGTCGAAAAGCTCGGTTTCGAGGGCTACAATCTGCTCCTCGGCGCCGAGGACTTTCGACTCGTACTCCTTCAGCTCCGGCGTGATATATCTCTCGGAGTTGACGAGGGTCTGTTTTCGGACATACTCGGGCGGGACGTTTTTGCGATAGACGTTCGTGATCTCGATGTAGTAGCCGAAGACTCTGTTGTAGCTGACCTTCAGGGACTTGATGCCGGTGCGTTTTCGCTGCTTTTGCTGAAAGGTTGCGATCCAGCTTTTGCCATCGCGGGATGTTCCTCGGAGCTCGTCGAGTTTTTCATTATATCCGCGATTAAAGATTCCTCCCTGGCGGGCGTGGGCGGGCGGCTCGTTGACGACTGCGCGTTCAATCAGCTCGACGAGCCAGTCCAACGGCACGAGTTTCTCGCGGCATTCGCTCAAGATGTTCGAGGCGAACTCCGCAAGCTCCTGCTTTATTTTGGGCGCGATTTTCAGCGACTCTTTCAGTGCGACGACATCTCGCGGGGTGGCGTATCCGGAATCAATGCGGCTCATGAGGCGAGGCATGTCCCTCGTTCTCTTGAGGAGCGAGCGCAAGTTTGAGTATCGGGTTTGATGCTGAGCCAGCTCCTCGACGCCGTCCTGCCTCTTTCTGATTTGGAGGGGCTCAATGAGCGGTTGTCGCATCCACTGAGGGAGCCGCCGCCCACCCATTGGGGTGAGGGTCTCATCCATCACGCTCAGGAGGGTCTCGCTTTGGGGCCCCTTCCGGGCTGGCTCGAGGATTTCGAGGTTTCGGAGGGATGTGGGGTCGAGCACCATGAAGTCGGAGGTGGAGTAAGGGGCGATGCGAGTAACCTGATTGAGCGTTTGGTTCAGAACGTCGCGGATGTAGTTGACCAGGGCGCCCGCCGCTGTTATCCCGGCGGTCATCTCCTCGCAGCCGAAGCCGTCGAGGGAATGGGTTTTGAAATGGTCGGTGAGGACAGAATAGCACGAATCGTGGTCGAACATCCAGTCCTCGCAGCGAGTGAAGACGGTCGGAACAAGGCCCTCGACGGCGTGAGCGATCTCGGAGGTCTGGTCGAGCGATTCGGGAATCAAGCACTCGGAGGGCGCCGTTCGCTGAAGCTCGTCAAGGAGCTCCTTCTTTTTCCTAAGCTCGATAACTCTGAATTCACCTGTGGACACGTCCATGAAGGCGTATCCGTAAATCTCGCCGATTCGACAGAGACAGCCGATGTAGTTGCTCTTTTTGAGGCCGACGTCGGAGGGGGTTATGGAGGTGCCGGGGGTGATGATGCGAGTGACCTTGCGCTTGACGATGCCCTTAGCGAGTTTTGGGTCCTCGACCTGGTCGCAAATGGCGACCCTCTTGCCGGCGGCGGTCAATTTGCTCAGGTAAGACTCCGCTGCGTGGTAGGGGACGCCGCACATGGGGACTCCGGCGCGGGCGGTCAGAGCGATGTCGAGGATTGTGGAGGCTTGCTTGGCGTCGTCGAAGAACATCTCGTAGAAGTCGCCCAGGCGGAAAAAGAGGATGCAGTCCCGGTGATCCTTCTTGATGGACTTGTACTGATTCATCAGGGGCGTGAGCTTCGGCATTTTTTTTGCTGCTGGTCCTTGTGGCCGAGAAGACTTAGTGATGTTGTCCGCGAGCCGGAGCGCGTATTGTACCACGGATGAATCCTTTTTATCGAGAAGCCCGGCTGAAGCCGGCTCTGACGGACAAATATGGCGTATCCTTGACCACC
Organism: uncultured Verrucomicrobiota bacterium; assembly: GCA_964640185.1. Lineage (GTDB taxonomy): Bacteria > Auribacterota > JABMQX01 > JABMQX01 > JABMQX01 > CAZXGF01. Next base: position 3,439 of record CAZXGF010000068.1, read on the forward strand.
ACCGGCTGAAGCCGGTGTCTAAACGTAGTGCCGGCTAAAGCCCGGCAATGACGCTGATTATTGTCGAAACTCGAGGCACAGGCTGAAGCCTGGCAATGACGCTGATTATTGTCGAAACTCGAGGCACAGGCTGAAGCCTGGCAATGACGCTGATTATTGTCGAAACTCGAGGCACAGGCTGAAGCCCGGCAATGCTACGACCCTGGGTGCATCGCTCTGCCGATTTCCATGCGTTAGGCTGCCACATGCGCCTGTGCGAGATTGCGGTAGGAGTCGGTGGCGGCAAAGCGAAAGAGCCGAGGACTCACGCCGTCATTCACAAGCCTGCAAATTCGGTAGGCCATATTGGGTCGCTTGAGAACGCCGGATACCTCATCTATTCCCCGGGTTAACACGAGAGGGGCATAGAGTTCACTACGAAATTCCGTGCACGCGAGATTGATCGCGGCAGGGATTTTCCGGGACGCCTCTTGTCGGCCGAGACTGTCTCGGGAGCTAACCAAATCCCCTGCGATGACCGTAAACGTTTTTGCTGCCATTGTCCTACCACAAGTATATTAGCTTGTTTTGGAGAACACAAGTATATGTGCTTGTGCGCGGCTGCGCGGCTTCCCGAATCCTAACCCATCCTGTTTCGCTCAGGGCTTGTCAGATTTCACTCCGCGCTCTTGAGCCAAGAGCCGGGCAACTGACTGCCGGTTCCGCACTCGAGCCGTTATTTGAGGAACTCCCAGTCGTGTCTGCGGAGGACGAGCGATTTGCCGATGACGCTTTTCAGCGATTCCTTCCGGAGAAACTCGTCCAGGGCGGACACCAGAAACCGGGAGGTCCACGGTTCGACCCTTACATAGACAACTCCCACTTTGGGCGAAGGGGGAAACTTGTTCTTGTTCTCGCTTTTCATGCGGCGATCGGAAGTTATGAAAATATCGGCGCCGACGCCGGCGTATTCGAGGACCATGCGGTCAGACCTGTTGGGCAACCTCAGTCCCGCCGCGGAGGAGGTGTCAACGCCCTTTTTCTCGAGGAATTTCTTGACGGCTTGAGGAATGCACTCGTCGAGAATGGCCTTCATGGTTTTCCTTTCTTAGAGAGAAGCCACCAGACCCGCAAAATGAAGCGCTGCCTTGATTTTGTCTCTCGAGAGGTTAGGGTACTCTTTGATTATGGCCTCGAAGTTGTGGTCCTCCTGAAGCAATTCGAGGATGATGTACACGGGAATGCGTGTGCCTTTGATGCAGGGGAGGCCGTCCATGACTTCGGGGTTGATCTCTATCATGGAAAGCGACTTGTCCTGCTGGGCGAAAATGTCAACTTTCTCCTTTTGCTTCAGATACTCCGATATTTTCATATTCTTTCCTTCCCTCGCATTATCTCATCTAACGTTCGATTTCGAGGAAGCGTCGCTGCGGTGACGTTCATCGCTGCCCCGATTTATTCTATGCAACCGACTGAACGCGCTCCGCAAGCTCGCAGAAGAGCGTCAGGGCAGTTGCGTCGGTGACGTTCAGTTTCACTAACTTGCCGAGGAGGCTGTGGGAGCCATCGAAGACGGCTATTTTATTCCGGCGTGTTCGCCCCATCATTTTCAGCGGGTTTCGCTTGCTGGGCCCCTCGACGAGAACTTCGACACGCTGGCTGATTGAGCCTCTGTTTTTCTTCAGAGAGATTTCTTTCTGGAGTTGAAGGAGAACTCTATTTCTTTCCTTCTTCTTTTCCAGAGGAACGTCATCGGGAAATTTCGCTGCGGCGGTTCCCTCTCTGGTCGAGTACTTGAATATGAATGCGCTATCATATTCGATTCTGCGCATGGCTTCCACCGTTTGCGCGAAGTCGGCTTCCGTCTCCCCGGGGAAACCGACGATAATATCCGTGCCGAGGGCTATGTTCGGGAGGGCATCTCGCAAAGCGTCCGCCAGTTTCATGTAGTCGTCGAGCGTATAGGCTCTATTCATCAGCCTGAGAACTCTGTCGGAGCCGGACTGAAGAGGAAAATGGAGATGCTCGCAGACTTTGTCGAGGCGCGCCATGGCCTCGATGAGGCGAGGGCTGATGTCCTTCGGGTGGGAGGTGACGAAGCGGATTCGCTGTATGCCGGGGACATTGTTGATTCGCTCCAGCAATGCGACGAGGTCGCATTTCGGCTCCAGCCCTTTGCCATAGGAATTGACGTTCTGGCCGAGGAGGGTGACTTCCTTATAGCCCCTGCGGGCGAGGTCTTGTATCTCGAAAAGGATTTCTTCCGGCGGGCGGCTTCGCTCCCTTCCTCGGACGTAAGGGACGACGCAGTAGGAGCAGTAGTTGTCGCATCCCCGCATGATGGAGACGAAGGCTTTGACCGCACTCTTTCGCCGTGCGGGAGCGAAATCCAGCTTTTGGGAATAATCCTCCTCGACGCGGATCTGCTTTGCTCCATTTCTCAGGGCGGATTCTATCATTTCCGGCAGATGAGCGATCTGGCTGGGGCCGCAGACGAGGTCCAAAAAGGGCATCCGATCGAGGAGCCGCTCCTTTCTCTGCTGAGCGACGCAGCCGCAGATGCCGAGGATGAGGTTCGGCTTCTTCTCCTTAATGCGCCCGAGGAGCCCCATTTTTCCGAGAGCTTTCCTCTCGGCCATTTCTCTCACGGCGCAGGTGTTGAGAAGGATGATGTCGGCGTCGGACTCGCTTCGAGCCTCCCTGAGGCCGCGCGCAACAAGGGCGCCCATTATGAACTCCGAATCGAGCGCATTCATCTGACATCCGTAAGTTTTTATGAAGACCTTTGGCTGTTTCATATTTCAAGTTTCGGCGGCTGCCTGCTCGCGGAGTGGGAACGCAGACCACTCTCGCAGCTTGCCCCCCCGTTCGTCTGTGGAGCATACCATAGGGAGGCAGCAATGTGAAGAGGGATTGCCGAGGCGAGCCGCCGGAACGGCGATTTCTTCGCAAAAAGCTGCGGATGGCTATTGATTGAAGAATGGACTGTTTGTTATAGTCCCGTCAATCGAGGGGAGCCGTGAGAGAAGAGGGAGATTCGTGCGGGCCGAGGATAAGCGCCGGGAGGTTTCTGTGCCTCCTGGTAACATGATTGTGAAATGGAGAGTTGTCTGTGGGGAAGTCATTAGTCATCGTTGAGTCGCCGACAAAGGAGAGAACCCTGAGCAGGTTTCTGGGGGCCGGGTATGTTGTCAGGTCTTCCGTGGGGCATGTGAAGGACCTTCCGAAAAAGGAATTGGGAGTCGAAGTAGAGAGCGATTTTCGCCCGAAGTACATCATCATTCCGGGCAAGGAGAAGGTTGTCAGCGGCATCAAAAAGGCGGCGAAGGACGTTGATAGCATCTTCCTGGCGCCGGACCCGGACAGGGAGGGAGAAGCCATCGCGTGGCACATTGCCTCGGAGCTTAAGGATGACAAGAAGATATACAGGGTTACTTTCCACGAGATAACGAAGCGAGCGGTGCAGGAAGCTTTCGATAACCCGGGCGAGATTGACATAGACAGGGTGAACGCCCAGCAGGCTCGGAGAATCCTCGACAGGCTCGTGGGATATAAGATCAGCCCCTTGCTGTGGAAATACGTCAGGCCCGGGTTGAGCGCCGGGAGGGTGCAGTCGGTGGCGCTGCGAATCATCTGCGACAGGGAAAAGGAAATCAGGGCCTTCAAGGCGGATGAATATTGGACTATCACCGCAAAGCTTCGGGGAGAGGAGCCTCCGGAGTTCGAGGCGAGCCTCGTGAAAATCCGGGGCGAGAAACCCTCGCTCAAAAACGAGGATGAGACGAACGCAGTCGTCGAGGCGGTGAAAGGACTCCCGTTTAAGGTATCGAGCGTTCAGAAGAAGCAGAAGAGACGAAATCCGTTTCCGCCATTCATTACCAGCTCGCTTCAGCAAGATGCGTCGGTTCGGTGTGGGTTTTCTCCCCGCAAAACGATGCTTGTGGCGCAAATGCTCTACGAGGGGGTTGACGTGGGAGAGAGGGGAACGGTGGGGCTAATCACATATATGCGAACGGACTCGACACGGGTGGCTCAGCAGGCGGTTTATGCGGCGAGGGATTTCATCTCGCGGGAATTCGGTGAGTCTTACGTTCCACCCTCTCCGAGGCGGTACGCGTCCCGCAAAACGGCGCAGGAGGCGCACGAGGCGATACGGCCGACGATGGTTGACTTGACGCCCGGGAAAGCAAAGTCCTTCCTGACGCCGGATCAATTCAAGCTATACGAACTGATATGGAATCGCTTCGTGGCTTCACAGATGGCATCTGCCGTTTACGATATGGTGGAGGTCGAGATAGAGGCGAACGGATACCTTTTCAAGACCGTCAGCTCCATACTGAAGTTCGACGGCTTTTTGCGTGTCTATAAGCTGGCGGCGCCTGAACCCAAAGGGAAAGAAGGTGAGGCAGAGAAGAAGGAGGTTGTTCTTCCTCCTCTCGAGAAGGGCCAGGTTCTGACGCTGGTGAAGGTATTGCCGGAGCAGCACTTCACCAAGCCTCCCCCGAGGTTCTCAGAGGCTTCGCTGGTCAAGGAGCTTGAAAAGCTGGGCATCGGTCGCCCGAGCACGTATGCCGCGATTGTGACGAAAATACAGAACAGGAATTACACCTCGAAAGTCAAGGGAAGGCTCGTCCCCACGGAGCTGGGATTTGTGGTCACCGATAAGCTGGTTGAGAACTTCCCGGATATTCTCAACGTCGGCTTCACGGCGGATATGGAGGGCAATCTGGACAAGATCGAGGAGGGGAAGGTTGACTGGGTGGAGACTCTCCGGGGCTTCTACTCCTCCTTCAGCAAGGACCTCGCCAAGGCGAGCGAGGGTATGAGAATCCAACCCATTGATACGGATGTCGTGTGCGAGGAGTGCGGTTCCCCAATGGCCAAGAAGTGGGGGAAAAACGGCTTTTTCCTCGCATGCTCCGCTTATCCCAAGTGCCGCAACACAAAAGATATCGCCGGAGATGACGATGAAAAACTGGCGGCTGAAATCCAAGAGAAAGCGGAGCCCTGCGAGAAGTGCGGCGGTAAAATGGTTGTCAAGCGAGGACGATACGGACCTTTTCTCGCGTGCTCTAATTATCCCAAGTGCAAGAACATCAGGTCCATTTCCGAAGGTCCGGAGGGGAAAAAGCGGGAAGCGAAACCGGTGGAGACCGACGAGAAATGCCCGGATTGTGGGAGGCCGCTGGTTCGCCGCAAGGGCCGCTACGGATGGTTTGTGGGCTGTTCCGGCTATCCCGAATGCAAATTCATCAAGAAGGAGGGGAAGGTCACTTTCGATTGTCCGAGAGAGGGATGCAACGGCAAGCTCGTCAGAAGAAGAACCAGGAGAGGAAAGACCTTCTACGGCTGCTCGAACTATCCGAAATGCGATTTCGCGGTGTGGAATCTGAGCGAGTTAAAGGAGAAAAGGGAAACCGACGCTTCATCGGAGTAAAAGGGGATGGCAACTTCCTCACGAAAACCGGTGTCTCCGTCGCGGCGCTCGAAGGGAGCGGGCTTGTCCCCGGAGGTTTTGAGGGATGACGCGCTGTATGGCCTGAGTCTCGGGCGGATGCCCCGCCAAGGCGGGGAGGGAAAAAGGGAAGAGAGGGGTAACGCAGAGGCGCAGAGAGGAGAATGAGAAGGACTCCGTCGTCGCCTGCCGTGGCATGGGCATCTTGCCCATGATTCCCACGGGAGTTGAGTGTTGTCATCTATGTAACGCCGCCCCGCCATGGCGGGGCAGTCCTGAGGGCGTCTCGCCCTCGGCGGGGGCAGGATGCCCTCCCGCGGAACGCGGGACAGGATGCCGGCGGTACAATGGCGCCTCGGCGTGGTCTGCGGACTCTGCGGTTCCAACCTCAGCCACCCGTAACTGAGGCACTACGACGCGCTTAAATTTTGTGTTTACAATAGGAGCGCATTCTGCTATATTATCGAAATTGCGAGAGGGTGAACTGCCGCTTTCCAACCGCGAGGATGAAAGAGCGTGCACTTGACGTCTCTGGAACTGGTCAGGGACAGGTTCATTTCCTACCTGCAGGACGTGCGCGATGCGTCTCCTCACACTGTGCGCAACTATTCGTCAGACATCACGGCGTTCTTCGATTTCCTCCGGCGAATTTCGCCCTCCTACGAATTGAAGTACGTGGACCGTTCCATCATCAGGAGCTACCTGACAAAGCTCTACGTTGAGCGGAAAGCGAAGGCAACCGCGCAGCGGAAACTGTCGGCTTTGAAGAGTTTTTTTAAGTTCCTCGTGAGAGAGGGCTATTTGGAGAAGAACGTTCTGTCGGCAGTTCGCAGCCCTAAGGGCGGGCGGCGGCTTCCGAGTTTCCTTGATAACGCGGAGGTGGTGCGGCTGATTGAAGCTCCGGACACCTCCACTCTTCTGGGCCTGCGAGACCGAGCGATCCTGGAGCTTCTTTACAGCACAGGAATCAGGGTGAGCGAGCTTGTAGGGCTTAACGTGGAGGACGCTGACCTTATCGGCGAAGTCGTGAAGGTGAGGGGGAAGGGGAAAAAGCAGCGGATGGCGCCGATGGGACGGACGGCTGCGATCGAGCTGAGCCGTTATCTTAACAACCCCCGGCGCAGGCGCCGGACATCGGCCGGAAACGCGGTGTTTCTCAATCGCGCAGGAGCGCGACTGACAACGAGGAGCGTGGCTCGCGTCGTCAAAAAATACGTCAGGCAGACAGCCCTCAAGGCGGGCGTCTCCCCGCACACGCTGAGGCATACTTTTGCGACACATCTGCTCAATGCGGGCGCAGACCTCCGGTCCATACAGGAGCTTCTTGGGCACAAGTCTATTTCGACAACCGTCATTTATACACACGTCTCCACAGAAAAGATGCAGGAGGTGTACTCGAAATCACACCCGAGAGCTTGAAGGCGAGGCATGCGATGTTTTCCCCGGCGCCCCTGTGGTGGCATGTGGTTAGCTTGATGTTCACACTACTCAATCTGGCGGTTTTTTTGGCCGCCGTGCTTCTTTTTCCCTATCTTGTTCTCCGCGTTCTGACAGAGAAAAAACACAGGGTCGGTCTGTGCGAAAAGCTGGGCTTCATTCCCCTCAGCGTAATCAAGGCGAGAACGGGCGAGCCGGTGATATGGGTTCATTCGGTTTCCGTGGGGGAAGTTCTTGCGGCGGCGCCTCTCGTTGCGGAACTTCGGAAGCATTTCCCCGGGCATCAGCTCCTTCTTTCCACGACGACCGTGACAGGACACGGGGTGTGTCTGAAAAGGGTAGCTTCTCGCGGAGACCTCGTCATCTATTTCCCTCTGGACATTCCCTGTGCGGTGCGGCGGGTGATGAACCTGTTTTCGCCTCGCCTGATTATCATAATGGAGACGGAAATCTGGCCCAACCTCATCAGGCAGGCGAGGAGGAGGGACATCAAGCTGCTTCTCGCCAACGGGCGGCTTTCCGATAAGAGTTTCCGCCGCTACCGGAGATTCAAACCGTTCGTGAGGGAGCTGCTTCGGTCTTTTTCTTTCATCGGCATGCAGACGGAGGAAGGCAGGGAAAGCATGGAGAGACTTGGGGCGCCGCCGGATGTTCTCGGCGTTACCGGGTCTATGAAGTATGAGGCGGCGCTGTCTTCGGCGCCCTCGGAAGCGGAGGTCGAGACGCTGCGTAACGAGTTGCGGTTTCCCGAAAGAAGGGTGATAGTCGCGGGAAGCACTCATCGCGGGGAAGAGCAGCTCATCGCAAAAGCCTATATGGAGTTGAGGGAGAAATATGCAGACCTCTTTTTGGTGATAGCGCCACGGCATCCTGAGCGATTTCAGGAGGTCGAGAACTGGCTCAGGCAAAGGGCAATTCCTTATCGGAAGAGGTCGGCGGGGCCCGGCGCGGCCTCTGGCAGCCGGGTGATGCTTCTGGACACGCTCGGGGAGCTGACGAAGTTCTACGGGGTTGCGAGTGTGGCGTTTGTGGGCAAGAGCCTGACCCGAAAAGGCGGACATAATCCCCTTGAACCGGCAGCTTGCGGTAAGCCGGTAGTCTTTGGGCCTGAAATGCAGAACTTCCGGGAGGCGGCGGACGTTCTTGTTGGGGAAGGGGGAGCGATTCAGGTCTCCGGGTTTCGAGAGCTTGTTTCCGCTTTCGACGACCTGCTTTCGGATGAGGCTGCGGCGAGGGAGATGGGCCGCCGCGCAAGAAGCGCGGTTGAGTCGCAAACGGGAGGCGTCGCGCGGACGTTAGCTCAGGTTCGTGCATCGCTTTGAAATCGGGCTTGCCGGAATCCCCCGGTTGACGCAAGCGAAGGCAAACTCTTGTGGTGACCGCACAGGTAGTTGTATCATCAGAATGTCTGGGAGGTTCAGTACGCGTATTCGCAACTACGGTGACGAATAGGGTTATGTGAAACGAGGCTCTTCGACAAGATAACAGGATGAACGGGATGGTTCGAGGCGTGAGATGTATCCCGTAAATCCCGACCTGATCGAGGTGAAAAACGATGAGGCACAAGGAGTTCGCGGAGAAGATTATTGGGTGCGCCTATCGCGTATACAACAAAATGGGGTATGGATTCCTGGAATCGGTGTACGAAAAATGCCTTGTCCTTGAACTGCGCAAGGCGGGACTGAGGGCTGAATCTCAACACCCAATCCGGGTCTCCTACGACGGGGAAGTTGTTGGAGACTTCGTGGCCGACATTGTGGTCGAAGATACAGTTATCGTGGAACTGCAGTCCGTGAGGCGCCTCGTCAGTGCTCATGAGATACCCCGCGAAACGCGGGGTCAACTATGTCGTCGCTACGGGTAAGCCAGTAGGCCTTGTCTTGAATTTCGGAGAAATGTAACGCCGCCGTCCCGGCGGCTGTCCCGAGGGCGTCTCGCCCTCGGCGGGGGCAGGATGCCCCCGCGACTGCCGGCAAGATGCCAGCGGTACAACACGGAAAGTCGAGGTAAAGCGAAAGCTCAAGGACCTTTCGCAGGTATAAACAGGATTCCAAAAATCCCGTTCATCCTGTTATCCCGTCAAAAAAGGATACGTCACCGAGTTTATGAATTACAGCACTTAGCGGACGAGAAAATCCGGTTTTTCCAGAGGTCGGCTTGGAATGATGGCTCGTAGAATTGTGTGCGGTATGGTATGCGTGATTGTCAGCTCGGGGGCGTTGACCGGCTGCCTGTTCAACACCCCGGACCGGATTGTCGAGCGCTTCATAGCCCGGCTCAAGGGGATGCGGTGGAGTGAGATGGCCGAGCTTGTTGACTGGCCGCAGTCCTCCCAGTACATCTCCGGCGTTCCCGCGTCGAATAGGGGCGAAGAGAACGCAAAAAAGGAGGTCATGAAGCGAATCGCGGAGAATTTGACTGGCTTCCGGGTGCGGCAGAAAAGCGACGACCAGATAAGACATGAGTTTATCTATCTGAAGCTGGCCGGCCTGAAACACATGAAGAGTGGCGACGGCTGGGCTTCGCTGGAGATCAAAATCACCATTGACACCCGTGCCAAGAAGGTCCAGATTCTGGTGATGAAGATAAAGCGCGTCTGGCGGATTGTTCTCACGGACAGCATTTTTAAGTGAGGGCGGCGAGCGGTTCGGCGCCGATGCGAGGGCGGCAGCGGGGGCGGGCAAGCGTTTCTTTCAGGCTGGTGGGTGTGACATCGCTGTCGTTGGGCCGACCTCCGGCACAATCGGTTGGGCGACGTGTCCTCATGCCAGAGGTTTTGTCAACGGAAGAGAAACCGGCTGCAAGGGAAAGGAGCAGTGATAGGATGTTTCGCTGGAAGCCGTGTGCGATTGTGCTTGTTGTGCTTTTTGCGGGTAGTCTCGTTGTGGGCTGCGGAAAGGAGAAGAAGGAGACCCAGAGGAAGCACGGGGCCGGCAAGCTGGTGAGGTCCCGGGTAAAAAATGCCTGCGAGAAAGCGGTGGCAGATTATCTGGAGGCTCTCGCGGCGAACGACTACATCAAGGCCGTGGAGTTCATTGACGTGGAGGAAATGCTCAACAAAAGGCGGGAAGGCGCCGGGACGATGTCGGCGCCGGCGGATGCCGCAGCGATGAAAAAAATGTTGCGCCAAATGATGGAGAGGACGGGCAACCAGCAGGAAGGAGAGCTTTCTTACCGAATCATGGCTTGCCGCGTTTCCGGTGAGAAAGCGGCCGTGGATGTCGAGGTTTACAGGAACGATGAGCTGGCGGATGAAGGGACGTATGCCCTGACAAAGCGTGGTGGGCGATGGAAACTTGGCGGCGGCGCCATCCGCGCGCTCGCTTCCGGCCTGAGAATGCGACCTCCGGAAACGCGACTGCCCCAAAAGCCGCCGGGGAGGGAGACACGCCCGTAGGCGATTCTTTCGGAGGCAGTCAGCGGGTCGGCGACGGAGGAACTTGGTGATCATCAATGCCCTTTTCCGAAATGCCTCCTTGCTTGTTTCGTCGTAAGGGTGCTATATTGAAGACAGATAGTGAGTCTGTCTATGTGTGCGTGAACGATGACCAGGAGGGTTTAAGATGAGACGGTGGCTGATTCTGCCCGCGATTGTTCTCAGTTTTTTGGCCTCGTCAAGTTCCGTTTCTCAAACATCTCGTTCCTATCTTGACACGACAAAGATTTTCATAACTTCTTCTTTTGATTGTCCGGTCTATTGGGGGAACAGGCGAATCACCATCCTCAGAAAGGGTACCACCGCGCGCCTGCTGACCTCCACTAAAGAGTGGATTCTGGTCAGGTTCTGGAGCAACGAGAGGTACATTACCGGCTGGATCAGAAGGTAGCCCCCCGCTCGGTTTCGCCCCGCTAACTACTCTCGCCACGTGAAGAATTGAGCTCGATTTCTTTCCCTTCCGCGCGCCGCCTCAGGCGATGCCGTGACGGTTTCCCGTAGGCAGCAAAGTGTTGGAGAGGGTAAACATACGGTTATCTTTTTGCGCGCAGGATGTTACGTCCAAGCGCAACCGCCGAGCGAGCCGCAGTGTTTCCTTCTGCAAACGTCGGCTGCATCCACGCGCTGCCCCCCACCCGATTTAGTAATGTCCTAACCCTCAATATGCCAGAGGATTACAAACCGGGGGAAGGGAAAGACTCTTGAGGCAGAGTGCGAAAAAACCTGTGCGAGTTATCCAGCTCTGAGGAAGAAGGAGTTCTTCGCACGGTATGGCCTCAGTCTCGGGCGGATAGCCCCCCTTGGCGGGGAAGGGAAGAATGGAAAAGGAGAACAACGCAAAGGCGCAGAGCCGCAGAGAGAAGGATGAGAGGGCCGCCATCATCGTCCGCCGTGGCATGGGCATCTTGCCCATGATTCTCACGGGCGGAACGCCCACATGCCGAGGGCGCGCAGGCCCGGCGCCAGATGGGGGACGGCTGTTCTTTTCGCCCTGAACGGCAGAGCCCCACCTGGCGTCCCGCGTCCCGCGGGATGTTGATGCTTTCGCATGGCTTTTGCCCCAAGGTCCCCCTGTCCCACCCGAGACTGAGGCATTACGTTGGAATTGTTGCGCGCGCAGAGGGTCGGGGGGAAACGTGAGAATGCCAGGTTCCAACAGGTCATACGGCGAGGGAGTGTTCAGTGGTCTGAGTGCGCTGCACGCTCACGCGCGGCAAAAACCAAAGGTAACCATTCGCGATTGGAGGCGGGGTCTGTCCAGCCTTTGTTCTTGAGAGAGCGCCGGCCAACAATCGGGCACAGAGGGGGCCCGTTATCCCGAACCGTGCATAACGCTTTAGACGGGCGGCAAAAGGCTAATGGCGCAATGGTAATGTTACAAGCAATTGTCGCGGACGCGGCGACAAGACTCCCTGGGCACAGCGCCGTTCGGGTATAGAGCTATGGATACATAGCAGGGAAGCCGTTGTGGCACAATCCGTTGGTCAGCCCACCCCCCGAGCCGCTACGAGACGAAACACCAGCGACACGCTCATACGCACTGGGGCTTCTTTAAGAAACGGTTCGGCCTTCGTGTCCGAGGGCACTAAACAACCTTTGCCAGCGAGGGCGGCGAGAGAGCTTTTGGGGCGCCGCCGGCCGCCCAATAGAAAACTGTGTCCTGTAAGGCAGCGAAGGGCAGGATAAGTCAGCGAGGGATTACCTGCCCTTTGCCGTTGTTTGCCCGTAAGACCTCTGCGAGAATTAGCTTTTGACTCGTGGCTGAGCGCCCCTTCAGGAAGACACTCTGGGAACGGACTGCATAGGGGGCGTCCCCCCGGGCGCGCCCGGCGCCCGTCAGACCCAGAAAGGCTGGCGGCTGTCTTAGAAGTGGCCGACAACCTCCCATGAGCCAGCGGAGTCACCGGCTACATCGGACAAAGCCCACGTGCCGTTCGCCATGAAACCACCCTCAAGCAATGTAGCCACACCGTCCATTGTCATGGTACCACATCGGCTTACACCGTGCATGGCGCCCGTTTCCTTGTTGATAGTACCGTCAATTTTCCACTGAAGTTCAGGGTCACAGACGTCAATGAACGTGGCGCAGAACTCGAGCATTGCGGCGCAGGGGTCACATGCAGCGCACGGGTCTTCTGGTGCCGGTGGTACGTACGTTCCCTCGCTCGTGACGGCCCCATCGATGGTCCCACCTAACTGAGAATACGGTGTTGCTGTGGCGGACCATGTCCCAGAGAACATGGCCGGGAGGCTCCAGGCCAATGGCGGGGCAACCGGCACGACCGCATCATCGTCGTTTCCACAGCCCCCCCAAAGGAACATTACCAGGCCCAGCAGAAGACCGAGACTTATCAACCTCTTTCCCATTCGAACACCCTCCTTCTTGTTTGTTGTATGTGTTCTTCGAGGTGGCTCATCCGCACCAGCCACCGCCGGTCGTTGACCACCATTCCCCACTTAGGACTGCGTGTTTTAACTGAGACAACGCAGTGTCTTAAATTAGACACTCGGGCACCCAGCGAGCTGATGACCTCTTGAGCACCCTGAGCGCTACAAGCCCTTTGGAAAATAAAACTGGGCAAAATATACAAATGGGCACTCCACATGTCAAGTGTTTTTTTTCAAAAATTGTAGGGAGTGGCGTTCGTAACAGATTGAGGGTCTCCGAATAAGAGCGAGGAGATGGCTATGGCTCCCATTCCGGCTTTGGAAACCAAGGAATCGGTTCACGAGTCAAACCAGGACGGTAGGCACACGCTCAGGTAAGTTGGCTTGAGCAAGTGGTAAGGCTGCGTTTGAGTGCGGGGGCAGGATGCCCATGCCACGAAGGCCAGGAGAGTGCGGCCATATTTGCGTGGCATATTTGGGATGAATCCCCTGAGCGAGAAGCCCGGCTAAAGCTGGCTGGCATGAGGGATGCAGGGCGTCCCATGACCACCAGCTAAAGCAGGTGTCTAAGTGCTCTGGTACATAGATTCCGTCACGTATTTTTTTGACGGGATAACAGGATGAACGGGATTCTTGGAATCCTGTTTATCCGTGCGAAAGGTTCTTCGCCTTTCGCTTCACCTCAACTTCTCACGTACTGGCTTATCGGTGGCAACGAGGTTGTTAACGAGCTGTATCTCCTGAGCGGCCACAACAACCCCCTTGACCCCGCGCCACGCGGGCTCGACGATGACCGTATGTCTTTCGACCCCGCCATGACTGGGCAGGAAGGTCTCGAACAACATCTCCGCCAATTCTTTGCGCTTCGTGGTCTTTCACTCAGCGGCCCGCCGGCCTGTGATTTACTGGATGCTTCACGTCTCTGGAACAATCCCGTCTATCCTGTTATCCCGTCAAAATAGCTCCTTTCACGACACCATCATACGTCAGCGTATTGCGAACGCACGTACTAAGGGAGCGAAAGGGCGTGCGGGCGCCCTTGGCGACATTGGGCCAACTCCGGCTGCATGTCTCCAGGGACGGGGAGGTCTGGCAAAAGCTTCTTCGCGGGGAGAGGCTTGCCGGTCGCGGCTGGGCTTTTGGCGCGAGCCGGTTCAGACACCGGTCTTGTCTTCTGAATGACCGAGCGGAGATACTCTTCCTTTTTCTTCTCGATTTCACGGACGATGGCGGCTCTCTCCTTCAGGATAGCTGCAATTGACTTTCTCCGCGTCATGGAAAGCGATAGAAAGGAAACGTAACGGCGCAGCCGGTCTGTCGCGCGCAAACACTTGATGGCAAACAGCCCTGATAGCGGCAGGCTGATGACGTAGAGAACCGCTGCCGCAGCCCCGAAAAGCAGTCCGCAAATGACCGTCTGGAAGAAGTAAAAGATGGGAAATGCGAGGATGGCAAAGCCAAACTTGATGGAAGAAATCGTCGTCGGATGTCGGCTGAGCCGATTGCTCATGATCCCCGGAATCTTGTATGGAATATAATTGTTCGCAACCCCGTATAAGCCGAAGGGGAGGCCCAGGATGCTCAGGATGATATATTTCAAGTTCTTCCTCAAGGAGACCTCCTGCGGCCCCTGGAGGACCTGTTCGATTCCAAGGCGTGAAAGGGTCTTTCTGTAACAGGATATCCTCTGCCACATATCGTGCACGAGGGCGGGGTCTCTTTTGTCGTAGAACTCGATGCATCGCACAATGCCTTTTCGAATGACGAACTCCTTCATGGGGGGAGGGAATTTCTTGAGGCGGGCGCCGAGGCTCGTGACGAGTTCGCTTTTATAGATTTTCTCGATATCCCTCACGATGGTGCGGAGATGGAGCCTCTTGATGTCAATGATGTGCTTTCGCAGGACTTCGTGGAGGTCGTAAGTCATGGCGAGTTCCGCCGAGCGAGGGTCCGTGGTGTAGTGGCGCCTATATCTCCCCATGGTCATGGGCCGACCGACAATCACCAGCACTCTGCTGCGAAAGATGCTTGGGTCGGTGTAGTTCAATCCGACCGGAAACAGCTTGACGTTGAGGGCGAAATGGTTCTCTGCCTCGGCGCCAAGGGCGATGTGCGCAACGCCCCTGCGGAGATCTCGCAGCGTTTGCTCATTGTGCGTCGTGCCCTCCGGAAACAGCGCAATCGCTTCCCCCTTACGGAGCAACTGGCGGCAGACGGAAAAAACCCGAACGTTGCGATGGGCAGTGCGGGGGTCGTCCTTCACTCTGTAGATGGGAATGGCGCCGAAAGCGCGCAACGCCCTGGCAAGAAACCGATTATTGAAAAGCGCACCCATCGCAAGAAAATGCACTCGGCGGGGCATCATCGTCCCGATGATGAGCACATCCATCATCGAGCTGGGGTGGTTGCTGGTGATAATCACGGGGCCGGTGGAAGGGATTCTGCCCCTCTCAATCACCTCAATCTTCTCGAAGAAAAGTCTCAAGCCAGCTCTGAGTATTGGTATGACGATTTTCCAGAGCACTGCTCATCACCTCTCTGCGGCCGCATAAACTCTCGCCACGAGAGCCGCCCGGAGAACGGAAATCAATTTCGGCTTCCTGAACTGTGCACCCCCGCTCAACGGTTGCCCTTCGAACCCTATTTTATATTATACCTCTGTTTCCCTATTTTGTCATAGGCCATCGCCGGATTAGCTGCGGCTACGTTTAAGTGGTAGAGAACTCGCCCTTGGTTTGTTTGTTCCGCGTCGCAGAACTCGGAGTGAAGAACCGCAAGTCAAAAACAAGATGGACAGGACGCTTGGCTTCTTAGCGGGAGAAATGGGACGGGGGAGACCTCTCGCAAAGACGCGAAGACGCAAAGGATATAAGAAAGAATCGAGGGCGAGACGCCCTCGAGACCGCCCCGCCATGGCGGGGCGGCGTTACACTTGGCAAGATCACCCACTCAAATGTAGCCACACCCGTGGGATTAGCTGCGGCTACATTTGAGTGGTGAGAGAGTTCGCTTTGGCTTGCTTGTCGCAGGCTGCGTGTTTCCGAGGGACGAACCGGGAGGGTGACGCAAATCCGGTCCCTCACCTCTCTGTGTGCGGATAGGCGTGGCATCCCGCTGGAGGCGGGACCCGTGAAGCATCATGGGCAAGATGCCCATGCCACGGTAGGCGACGATGGAGTCCTTCACATGCTCCTCTCTGCGCCTTTGGTGCGCCAGGATAAGACTGGTTGGTCTTGCAACATGAAAGGAGGTTGCCC
>CAZXGF010000069.1:0-15193 GCA_964640185.1 uncultured Verrucomicrobiota bacterium
ACGCCCTCGGGACTGCCGGCGAGACGCCAGCGTTACATAGACGGCAACACTGAGCAGCACCCGGCAATCAAGCGCCAGACGCCCATGCAACGACAGCCCCGCGAGACGCGGGGTGTCCTTCTCACCTTATTCTCTGCGACTTTGCGCCTTTGCGTTAATCTGCTGTTCCCTTCTTGCCTCCTCCGCCTCGGCCGGCTATCCGCCCGAGACTGAGGGATTACAATCATTGTTGATTTACAGTGCAATTGGCAGTATCATAAATCATATTGTAGGAGGTATCGCCGATGGCTAAAATTCCCGATATCGTACCGATTAGCGATCTGCGGCAGGACGCCACAGCTATCGTGAAGCGAGTGACCGCTTCTGGGGAACCTGTTGTCATCACGCAGAAAGGTCGGGCCGCTGCGGTGATGGTCAGCACGGAAGCTTATGCGCGTTCGCAGCATGAACTGGAGCTTTTGCGCCTTCTCGCGCGTGGCGAAAAGGAGATCGGGGCAGGCAAGGGTTATGACCTCCAGGTGGTTCTCGGTGAAGCCGATTCCTTGCTGAAAGAGCCGAAGCCTTGAAAGTCCTTTTCACTCCCTCGGGGCGCGACCAGTTCCTTGCAGCCATTGGCTATATTTACCGGGAGAACCCAACAGCGGCAATCGCTTTCCGGCGGAGGGCGGAAAAGGTCTTGTCCAGGCTCCGAAAGTTTCCGCAATCCGGCAGGGTAGTGCCGGAGTTTCCTGATCTTCCTTTTCGCGAAGTTATCGTGAATCCTTACCGTTTCTTCTAGCGCGTAAAAGGAAGAACGGTCTGGATCGTGGCTGTCTGGCATGGCGCACAACTTCCGTAACAGCCAACGGAGGGGTAGAGTGCCCAACAAGGCGCTGAACTCGGAGGGGCCGAGGCCCTGCAGGTCGCGCAGGATGGCGTATTATGGAGAAACCATAGAACTCGACGTGGGAACCCGTGAGGGCTGGGGAAGCCCTTGAGAATACGAAAGTTGAAGCCGAAGAACCGAGGCGCGTTAGGCGGACAGGCGCGCGGCGTAAGGGCCTTATCCCTGATAAGGAGGAAAAGAAGATGTCAGCAGTCAAAGAAAGAATGAGAGAAGTCATAGAGTCCCAGCCAGACGACGCCTCATATGAGGAGATAATGCGTGAGGTGGCGTTGGCCCTCATGGTGGACCGAGGTCTCGAGGATTCCAGAAAAGGGCGAGTCATCTCCAATGAAGAAATGGAGCACCGCATCAGAACGTGGCAGGAATAAGATGGACATCCGAGGCCCAGGTTTGGCTGAAGGACATTCATGAGTACATAGCGGGAGATAATCCTTCAGCGGCGGCAAGGGTCATAGAGGGTATACACGGAAGGGTTCAGATACTTCGTCAGTTCCCAGCGATTGGTTATCGCTATCGCGTAGAAGCCGAAGGTGAAATCAGGATATTGTTGTACGGACATTACAGAATAGCCTATCTCTGGCGGGAAAAAGAAGAGTTGATAGATATCTTAGGGGTGTTTCACGGTGCCCTTGATATAGACAGATATTTTCCATAGGCCGGAGGCGTGAGAACGCGCTCCAGCGGAGGGGCGTTGCGTGCGCGCCGTCGAGCTCGATGAAGTCGTGGGGGATCGCTGTTACAGACAAACCATATAACGCAACGTAGAGACCCCGCCGAAGGCGGCGCTGGGCACGCCCCTTAAAATACGAAAGTTGAAACCGAACAACCGAGGCGTATTACGCCCACAGGCGCGCGGCCCCGCCGTTCCATTAAGAAGCCACACAGATCATAGTTGGTGAGAACAACGCGCAAGACGGCAGAGGAGGGGAATAGCAATGCCTGCCTATCCAAGCTATGAAGTCGAGGTCAGTCACGAAGGGCTGCATAAGTACAGGTTGATAAAGGGCACAGACCCTCACGTCGTAAAGCAGAAAGCAGTGGCACAGCGACGTGTTTGGGACGAAATGTGGGAGAAAAAGCAAGCGGCTCAGGCAGTTCGGCAGAAGAGGGAAGATGCGGCTCGGGAGAACGAGTCCAAGAAGGCCCTTGCGGCGGAACGCACAGCGGAGGCGCAAGCGGCGCTCGAGAGCATCGAGCAAACGCTGCTCCACACGCTCGGTGTGAATGACCGCATAGAGTGGGATTCTCTGCTTGACCGCTCGCCATTTCCGACACCCTTTCCACCAAAGCCTCAGTGGCATGTCTACCCCAAGGAACCGCAGGAAACCGATCCGCCGTTCACCCTTACGCGCAGATGGTACCATGGTCTTCTGAGGAACCTGCGCCGAAACGCGGAGCAGGAAGCAAAGACGAAGTTCCTGGCAGCACACGAGGACTGGGTGAAGCAGACGGCTCGGGTTCACGACGGGAACAAGACGCTCCAGCAAGGGTACGATGAGGCCGTCGCTGACTGGCAGACACAGAAGCACCAATTCGAACGCGAACACGCGCTGAACAACGAACGCATAGCGGCGAAGAAAAAGGCCTACTTTGACCGGGACACACAAGCGATAGCCGAGTACTGCGACATGGTGCTCTCAAATTCACAATACCCGGACACCTTCCCGCAGGAGTGGAACCTGGACTATCAACCAGAAACGAGGACCGTCGCGATCGATTACTTCCTCCCTTCTCCTGACGAGCTGCCCACTATCAAAGAGGTGAGGTACGTCGCCTCAAAGGATGATTTCATAGAGGTGCACCTCCCGGAGTCATCCCTGAACAAGATGTACGACGGCCTACTCTACCAGGTAGCCTTGAGAACAATTCATGAGCTTTATGAGGCGGATCAAATCGACTCTCTGGCCTCGGTCGTCTTCAACGGATGGGTCCGCTCCGTTGACAAAGGCACCGGGAGGCCGATCACGGTCTGTGTGCTTTCCGTCCAAGCGGCGCGGCAGGAGTTCGAGAAGGTCAACCTGAAGCATGTCGAACCCAAGACGTGCTTCAAGACGCTGAAGGGGGTCGGCAGCAGCAAACTGCACGGCTTATCCCCAATCGCGCCAATCCTTCAACTGAACAAGGAGGATAAACGCTTCGTCTCGTCCTACTCCGTCGTCGGGGACGTCGATCAATCCACGAACCTTGCTGCCATGGACTGGGTGGATTTCGAGCATCTCATCCGGGAGGTGTTCGAGGAGGAGTTCTCCCAAAACGGCGGGGAGGTCAAGATCACTCAGGCCAGCAGGGACGGGGGCGTCGACGCGGTCGCATTTGACCCTGACCCCATACGGGGCGGCAAAATCATCATTCAGGCCAAGCGGTACACAAACGTCGTCGGTATCTCCGCGGTCCGAGACTTATATGGGACAGTTGTCAACGAGGGTGCTACGAAGGGGATTCTGGTAACGACAGCCGACTACGGACCGGACGCGTACGGCTTTGCCAGAGGCAAACCCCTCACCCTGCTGAACGGCTCGAACCTGCTGCATCTGTTGGAGAAGCATGGCCACAGGGCGGTAATTGACCTCAAGGCAGCCAAACAGATGCTTTCTGAGCAGAAGAAAGCCGAACACGGCTGATACCGAGAGACAGCAACCGAAGGCAAACAGAGTCATGAAGATGTCCCGCGAGCAATCGGCTGGACGCGAACGCCGCTTTTGCGCGACGCTCTGCCGTGACGTCAAACCAAGCACGGGGCTTTACGTCCGGACGGACGAGGCAGTTGCGAGGTACAAACCTATGGGGGCTGGCGAAGCTCTTGAGAATACGAAAGTTCAAACCGAAGAAGCGAGGCCTGTTAGGCCGACAGGCGCCGCGCCTAAAGGTGTTACGAAGAAACCACATAAAGGATGGTAGCCCATGGAGAAACAGATGACTGAAGAACAGAGGCGACGCCTGGAAAGCATGTCAATGATTGGAAACAAGATAACCTGCAAGGATAAACACGGGGGCCCTATGTGGGAACCGGGTGTTGTTGTCGACGAGGTTTACGTCATGGTTTCCGACTATAAACACATGATTCAGAAAATTGAGTTTTCACCTGGAGAAAGTTGGGATGGGAGCCAGTTTGCATTTAGAACAGGTTACTACACTTATGACAAGGAGATGAATAAAATCAAATGGGGGCAATTCACTCAATTCTTAACTGAAAAGGAATATACGGAATTACTTAAAAGGGCTAAGGAAAAGAATTGGGATATCTTTTGCTAACGAGTTCACTCGATGGAACGGGGAGAGGGCGGCGGCTGAGTTCAGTCCTCAGGCCGTCCAAACCGCTTCGTATCCGGACGGGGGACGCAGTTCCTCAGTAATGCGATTCGTAGGTTGGATGACGTATTTGCTCCGACAGGATAACCCCGCGTTCCGCGGGGTTTATCCTTGCGAAAGGTTCTGGACGTTTCGCTTTACCTCAATTTGTCACGTA
Source organism: uncultured Verrucomicrobiota bacterium (assembly GCA_964640185.1). Classification (GTDB taxonomy): domain Bacteria; phylum Auribacterota; class JABMQX01; order JABMQX01; family JABMQX01; genus CAZXGF01. The sequence continues at coordinate 4,353 of CAZXGF010000069.1, forward strand.
CTGGCTTACTGGTGGCGACGAGCTTGTTAACCCCGCGTGTCGCGGGGTATCTCCCTGAGCCGCCACAACACCCTCCCCTGACGACGCGGCACGCGGGCCTCGACGACGACCGTATCTCTTTCGACGCCGCCATGACCGGGCTGGAAGGTTTCCAACAACGTGGCACGGGCGTCTCGCCCGTGGAAGGTCATGGGCAGGGGAGCCCCATGCCACGTCTTCTCCGCCAGTTCCCTCTTTGCGTCTTTGCGAGAGGCCTTCCCTTTTTCCATTCTCTCTCGCTAAGACGCCAAGGGCGCCAAGCTGTTCGACGCGGGCGCCCGGGGGCTTGTGATTCGCCGGATGCTTCACGTCTCTGGAAGAATCCCGTCTATCCTCTTATCCCGTCAAAATAGCTCCTTGCACGACACCATTATACGTCACTGTATTGGGGAATACCTGTCCTGGGGCACAAGGAATGAAAGTGGCCGGAGGACAGGCCTTATCCTCCGGCCAGAATCTGCGAAAGCCAGCCGCAAATTTCAATATCCGTAATCGGCTTTGACGCCGAGGTGTTTCGGCTTGGCGTCGAGGTTGATGATAGCCTTGGCTTCGTCCGCCATCCAGGTGAACTTGTGCCACCACGGTTTGCTGACGATGGTCGCAAGCCCTTTGATCTGGGCGATGCGGGGGAGGGCAATCCGGCTGAAGGACGCCTCGAGCGTGTCCCAGTCCTTCGTCCTCGGGTCCGCAAAGGACTCCTTGAAGTAAGCTCTGCCGCACATGGGGCCGGCGAAGATGTCGGCGACGATGCCGTATTGTGCGGAATACTGCTCGAAATCCACTGCGGCGCTGAGGAGAAGCATCGGCCTATTAACGACGCGATCCACGGCAACCGCACACTCCCTGATTACCTCGGGATTGCTTATCGGCACAATCTCGCCGTCGTCCGCGGCCCACAGGACGGGCACCTGCGTCTTGTAGAAGTGCCCGAAGGGGCTGTAATCCTCGGCTATTTTGACCAGCGCTTCCGGAAGCCTGCGTGTCATCTCGGACTTCTTCTCGCCGGGAAACTGGAATATCAAGGTCTCATTGAACAGCGGCTTGCCGAGCCTCTGGCACCTCTCGAACACGTCCTGAATCCATTCCAGATTCTTTTTCCAGCTCTCGGGGTGGTCGGGATTCAGTTTGACGAGGGTCTTGAATCCGTCAACCTCATTAGCAGATTCCTCCGGCTGAACCGCCAGTTGGGCGAGCTGCCCCTTGCCGTCATCTACGGAGACGGTGTTGGTGTCCTCGAGCCGCCCGATAAGAAGGACGTCTTCGCCCAATAACTGCCGGAAGCCCGGGCTTCGAAAAGCGAGGTGATTGAATAACGCAGCCGTGGAGTTGCCCTGAAGCCCCCTCGCGAACCTGCGACAAACCTCTCTCACGTCGTCATCGTTGGCTTTTCTGTCCTCGCCGATGTGCTTAAGAAAAGCCCCCGTCAGCCTCAAGTACGAATTGTGCTGGTCGGAAGCGAATACGTCCAGCGTACCCGACGGCGCGGCCTTCGCCAAAACTCTGAAGATAGCTTCGTCCACTTCTACGCCATCAGAAAATCTCGCCCAAGCTCCCATAACAATCTCCTCCTGAGAAATAGGTTACTCTTTCTTCCGGGGGTGAGGACCTCTCCGGGGAATGCGGTGGTCGCGCAGCAACCATCGCTCTGTCGCCCGCCAAAGAATTGCCTGCCTTGCAGGCTAACTTCATCTCTTATTTACCAATGTTAGCCGGCTGCGTCAACAAACTTTTCCCACATTCTGTAATCGCTCCGTCTCGGGTGAGTACCCCGCCAAGGCGGGGGAAGGAAGAAGGGAAGAGCAGGGTAACGCAAAGGCGGTAGAGTCGTAGGGAGGAGAATGAGAAGGACCATGTCCTCCGCTGCCGTGGCATGGGCATGCTCCCCATGATTCCACGGGTTCCCCCTCCAGCGGGATGCCACGTGGGAGTGGTCCGGCCGCCAGATCGTGGCATATCGGGACGGCTTCCTTCAATTGGGTCGCTCTCGTCATTCAGCTCTGCCGGCCTTTAGCCGGCGCCCCCTTTAGCCACCTGCTTCAGCTGGTGGTCATCGTATACGTCGTCTCTGTCGTGGGAGCCGGCTTCAGCCGGGCTTCTCGAACAAGGGATTCATCCATACCTTGCCACTGAAATGTAGCCGCACCTGCTGACTCATTGCGAGCTGATACGGTAGTATCCGGCGGAGCCGGAAATCGGAATCGGCGGGGAGCTGGCGCCAGTGAGCGGACCGGCGACTTCATCCCACACGCCGCTTGTCAGGTCTGCCGTGTGCTCGATGTAATAGGTTTCGCCGCCAAACGTATTCCAGGTCAGCGACAGGTTGCCTTCAGCAATTCCTATGCTCTGGACGACCCCTTTAATTACCTCCGTCGGCTTCGGCTCGCCGGAGACCATAACGTTGTCAATTGCGAACCACCAGTCCCACGAAGCATCGTAGAAACGCCACCTGAGCTGGAATATCTCTCCGTCGTAAGCCGAGAGGTCGAGCTTCTCGGGGCTGCTGTCAAGTGCCGGGTCGAGGTCGGGGTCAATTGAGTTCACGTCGTAGGACAGGAGGTTGACCCAGTCGCCGTAGCGGCTGAGGTCGGCATCCCACACGTGGATGTCCACCTCCGCAATCTGGCTGTGGTCATAGTCGTCCGGATAGACCCTGAAGTTCTTGCTGAAGTCGAGTTTCAGCCTTATCCACTCGGTGCAGTCTATGTCCGGGGTGACGAGTTCCTCGTCGAGGTCGGCTGTGCCGACGAGGTCGCTGTCGGAGATGACGTAGTTGCCGGTCATGCCAGCGATGGCGGGATGGCGGTCCTCGGTCTCGTCGCCCAGATAATCGCCAGCGGTGTTCCACAGACGCCATCCGACATCCGGCTCGGCGGAGCCATTGGTCACGTCCCAATTGCCAAAGGTCTCCAGGTCGTTCCAGTTGTAGAGGTTGGTATAGTCCTCGAAGTCGTCCTCGAAGATCGCTTCCCTCGTGAGTTTCAGGTTGAAGGCGAGGCCTACCTGGTCGAGGTTCAACTGTCCGGACGCGACCCTCACCCTCAGGGTGTGCTCGCCGGGACTCGTGCGGAACGCGTCCTCCAGGGGGAACCACTTCATGGCGTGCCAACTATCGGTGTCAAACGTGATGCTCCCCAGAAGCCCCTCATCCCAGTAGAACTCGGCTGTGGCGGCGTCGGAACAGGACATCCTCAGGCCTACCCTCGCCCAGCCGCCGGGCGGGTCCTCGGCCCCCGGCTCGGGAACGTTGAACGTGTACCGCCACCAGTCGCCAGCGGTCACCCAGCCGATGTTGGTGTGGTACTTGTCCGTTGTGCCGTCGTCAAGGACGGTCTCCATAGCGCAGTTGTCGCTCGGGCGGTAGAAACGGCGGGTGTCATCCACCGGAATGTCCTCGGCGAAGAAGAAATCGTAATCTTCCGGCGTGCCGACTGTGTCGGAGTCCGGCGCCTCATTGGCAGCGGCACATTCCTGGTATCCCGGGTACACTCCTCCCCCGTAGTTGTAATTCTCTCCCTCGCGCAGGACGGGGATTTCCGCCACGGTCGCCGCCTCCGTCGCCTCGCTGAAGGGGCCCTCGACGCCAGCCCTGTTGACCGCCATGACCTTGTAGCTGTACGTGCTCCAGTCAGAGAGCCCCTCGGTGTAGGACGTCTCTCTGGTGAACGCTACCTGCTCCCAGTCGCCGCCGTCCAGGCTGCGATAGACTCGATAGGCATCAGCGCCTTCTTCCGGCGGCGGACTCCAGCTCAACTGCGCCCCGAACATCGTGTCCAGAGATACATACAGAGGCGCCGAGGGAACGGCATACGTCTCGCCGTCTCCCAGGGTGTCCTCTCCGTTGGTGTCTCCATTGAACGCCAACGCGGCGGTAGTGCCCGCCGGAACCGACAGGGAGTAGGATACGACCGCGGAGGACACGCCATCGAAAGTCCATGTGAGTGTACCGGCGCCGGGTGTGCCGCCGCCCGCATCAGCAACCGTCACGCCCTCCGGAAAGACTTCTCTGACCGCTATGGTTCCGGGAAGGTTGTCGGGGTCTGCCCTCACTGAAACCTCGACGCCGAGTGTCCCCGGCGAGTTATACGAGTCGGGCAGACTCCTCACACCATACGCAGCCGGCAGAGGACTCCGGACCGAAAGGGCGTATGAGAGGTCGGTGTAGGGAACGTCGTTGCGGTCAGTGAGCCTTGCCGCGATGAAGTTGCCGCCGGTCCCGTCCTCAAATCTCAAGGTCATGGAGTTGATTCCTTCATTGAGAGAGAAATCCTCCGCGTCCTCGCTGCCGCCATCCCAGGCCTCCCTGGAAAAGACTACCAGGCCGTTGTCCAAGACGCGGCACTCATCGTCGAAACGCATACGAATGCGCGCATCCCGCGTATCCGGTGAGAAGACATAGATGTGGTAAATCTGGCCGAAGTTGTCGAGTTCCTCGTCCCCGAAGAAGCCATCGTCATAGTGGGCCGGCGTCCAAATCATCGGATTGACGGTGGTGGTTATCCCCGTGTCGATGAAATCGTACGCCTCCCCCTGCACAGGGTTGACGTTCGCCTGGCCGCCCCAGTTGGCGAGATAGTCGTTGGTGTCAAGGTTCAGGTCAAGCGGGCTGAGAAAACGGTCCTCCGGCGTGTTGCCCAGGTGCAGGAGGTCCCGGAAGTAGTACGCAGGCAGAGGCTTGGTCTCGAAAACAGAGTTCATGACGTTGACGTGCACCTCGTCGCTGCCGGTGCCTCCCTCGCCATCGTCCACATCGAGCCGGAAGCTCAGCCGCTGGACGTAGGGCCATATCTCAGGAGCCGTGAAGCTGCACACAGCGGCGCCGGCGTCGCTCAGACTCACCTCCACGCCCGCCGTTTGAGCCCAGGAATAGGTGAGGTCGCCGGTCGCAGTAAGGGAACCCGTGCCGTCAAGACTCACAACGGTTCCCTCGACCACCGTCTGGTCAACGCCCGCGACAGCCGTTGTGATGATGTTTTTCACCGTGATCCGGACGTCCTCGTCGGTCCCCTCGTTGGTGCCATCGCCCGCCGTCAGGGAGAAGACCAGAACGGTGTCTTCCTCCACGACCGGGGCGGTGAAGGTCGTAACGCCAGCGGTTGCGTCGGCGATAGCCACAGTCGGCCCGCTCGTCTGGCTCCACGAGTAGCTAACGATATCTCCTAAGAGCGACATGGAATAGCTGCCGTCGAGAGTGCCCGTGCCTCTCTCAGGAACTTCAAGGTCCAGCCCTTGAACGACAAGGTCGCCCCGCGTTTGGATGCCATAGACCTCCAGCTCCGCTACAGAGGTGAACGAGTTCATGCCGCCAGGGCCGCCGAAGATTCTGATGCCTGTGCCCCTGACGGCGCCGAATGTGATTGTGTAGCTGGTGAAGTCTTCCCTGTCGCCGAGGGCATTGATGAACTCGTAAGGGGGGTCAATTAGGACGTTGGGCGCCTTGACCCACGTCGTGCCATCCTCCGTGTACTCAACCGCCAGATCCGTAAACCAGCCACCATCATAAGAAACCAGACCGGCGGCGTACACGATCTCATCGAACCACAGCGGGCTGTCCCAAAGGTATCCCCAGAAATCCCCGGTCTCAGCAGTGGCTCCGGAGCTGTTGGCGCTGACGTCGAAGACGGAGTCGTTCATCGCGGGAACGGGGCCGCCGCCAACGCTCAAATGGGAGGTTGGGGGCGAAGGTCCTCCCGCCGCTTTCGGCAGCGCGACATTCCGCATAATCGTCACGGACACGGTCTCGGACACGGGGCCATTGCCATAGTCATTCTTCGCTATAACTCTGACGGGGATCACGGTGCCGGACTCCTGGTCCTTGATTTCGTATTGAGAGGCGTCAACTCTTGCGGCAATGGGCACCCAGACGTCCGGGAAGTATTCTATCTGTACTTCATAGACTTCCGCGTCAAAAATGTCATCCCAGTAAAGCCAGAAGCCTTGGTCCGTACGCACGGACCGCAGGTTTGCCGGGGCGAGCCGAGGCGTGTTGGGGGCATAGACGTAGACGTTAACCTGGTCGGTAGCGGTGCCCTTGGTGGGGGAACTCGTTGTCAGCAGGAAGGTGAGCAGAAACCCTATTTCGCGTTCGGGCGTGTCGAATTCGACGCTTGCCTGGTCAGCCGAAGGTTCCAATGTAACCGTAAAATCATCGAGTCCGCCGGTCTGCTCCCAACTGAAGTCTGCGTCCTCGGGTCCGGAGCCGTCAAGGGCTACCCTATCGCCAGCGGTGACCTTTTGTTCGGGGCCAGCGTCGGCCAGGCCGGTCCAATTGTACAACTCCGTGATGTCGTCCGCGCTCAGGGCCCTGTTGTAGATGCGGACCTCGTCAATGACGCCGTTGAAGGGGTTGGAACCGCTGCTTTCCACGGCTCCGAACACGACGTGAGCATCGGTTTTTGGGCCAAATGAAAAGACAGTGCTGGTGCCCACGGATTCACCGTCAATGTACATCGTAGTAGTGCTTCCATCGAACGTGACAGCGACATGTTGCCATTCTCCTATCGGAGGAATATTCGTGCCAAAACCTGGATAGCTTTCCCACCGACCAAATGCAATGTCACCGGTATCTGTGTTAATCTCCACATGCCAACACGTGTCAGTTTCGGTCCAGCCGTCCCTTTTGGAAACTACTCCCTGGTATTGACCAGTGAGTCCTCCCCAGTTGATCCACGCCGCTGCTGTGAGCTGGCCCGTTCCCTCCGAAGGGTTCCACGTCCCGCAATCAACGAAACTGCCAATCGCCCCATCGAAAAGGATGGCGAAGTTCCCGACGGCCCCCTCGACCCATTCGTACACGCCGTTGGCGACTCCGTCTTCTCCAATGGTGCCTTCCACCTGGTTGTGAACTACGCTGCCTTCCCCCTCCTCACAGGAATAGTAAGCCACCAAACCGGACTCAACGTCCGCATTTGCGAGACCCACCGCAAATCCCAGGCTCAGGAACACAACCCCAAAGATGTAATTAATGATGATGCCTTTTTTCATTTTTGGACCCTCCGATGTTCCTTTACATCATAACCTATGGCATACCTTCTTTTAGAAAGAGCAGTTGTTTGACACAACATTTGACCGCGAACCATCTTAATGTCATTCCCACCTTTACTTCGGGACGTGCCGCTGTGTCAACTGTTTTCTCGGGGCAGTGTAATGCCCCAGTCTGGGGCGGATACCCCGCCAAGGCGGAGGAGGGAAGGAGGGAGGAGGAGGAGGGTAACGCAGAAGCGCAGGAAGGGAAGAAGGGAGGAGGATAACGCAAAGGCGCGGAGAGCGCAGAGAGGAGGATGAGAAGGACCGTGTCGTCGCCTGCCGTGGCATGGGCCCGCCTGCCGTCGGACAGGCATCTTGCCCATGATTCCCACGGGTCCCGCCTCCAGCGGGATGCCACGTGGGGGGGACGGCTGTTCTTTTCGCCCTCGAGGACGCAGCCGGACCCGGCGTCGAAAAATCCGGCTGTCAATGCTTTCCGATTGTTCTTGAAACGGGGTCTCCTTATCCCACTCCTAACTGAGGGATCCCCCAGGCGGTGTTTTAGCTGTTGGTGATTCGGAGACCGGGTAGGCGACAGCTTCCGTGCATCAGTTGTGAAGGGTTCGCGGAGCTAACGGTAGGGGGGCAACTCTCCAACCCACTCGAGCCAATCCTGCTGAATCTGTTCGAGGCTCTTTCCGAAGAGCTTCTCGACGGTTTTCGCGCCGGTGGGGTCCTGCTCGAAGTTAGCTCTGAAGGTCTTGTAGAACTTCTCAAGCAATCCGAGGTCTTGCATGTACATGCAAAAGTACCTTGCTTCGGCGTAGTGGGTGCCACGCTCGTCCCGATAGAACTGGGTGGTGGTTGTGGAGGTGAGCTTTCGCAAGCCGGCGAGCTTCTTTTGCGCGATAGCTTTGCGGAGGATGGGCAATCGCCAGTTGACCAGCCCTTTGAGGCCGCGTGGGGTTACTACGCACTGCTCGAACAGGGATGCAAGTCCCTCGTTGAACCACGTGGGGACCCGCGGGAAGTCGGCTTCGATGAGGGCATGTGTCATCTCGTGGACGAGGGTGCCCGTGCCGGTGGCGATGTTCATGACCAAGCTGTGATTCTCGCTGTTGTAGTAACCGAAAGGAGTGGTGGGTTCATCGCCGAAAAGCGACCGGGCGTATCGCCGGTACGTGGCGTCATCCCTGAAAAGGAAAACCTTGATGATGTGGGTTGGCCTGACGGTGAAAAACTGTCTGTAAAAGGCGCGATAGCAGTTGAGGATTGTGCCGTTCTTTATCCGCTCGAAGCGGGCTCGGGAGATGTTTCCGGCTATGATAAAGGGCCTTTTAACCTCAACGATGAAGTCTTCCCCGAGGGAATATTTGAGCTTGAGTGCGCGGCGAGCCAGGTCCGGGCTGCTGGGGGAAAGCATTTGCGAGACGGGATGCTGCTCGCGGGAACATGATGCCCCAATAACTACGGATAAAAAGGCGATGAGCGAAGTTCGCGAGAGAGAGGTGCGGTTTACGATTAATCGGCTCATTGTGTCACCTGGATAGCAGGGTTCTCTTCTTTTAGACCCGCGGCGCCAGAGTTTGTTCGCTTGTAATGACGGCTAATGTGGGGCCAACGCTGTCCTTGACAGCGGAGAAGCGTTTTTATATCTTCGGATTAGAGAGGGGAATTCCGTTGTCGCCGGCAAGCGCGGGCTCTGAGAGGGAAGAATCCCACTGGACACGGCGAGTGTCGCCGAGAAAAGCGCGGCTTTTTTGCGATTGAGATGAGCCGCGGCGTCTTGTGAGTTTGTTCAGGGGCGTGCAGCATCGGGGAGACGATAGCAAAAAGGACTGGGCGTCTCTGGCAGCCCGCCGGCAGTTCGGCAAGTTGATTCTGAGAAGGAGGCAAAAGATGGCTGGGAAAAAGCGCTTGAATGTACTCGCGTTCGGACTCGCTTTTGGCATTTCCTGTGCGGTTTACATCTTTCTCATCGGGGCGGTGGCGTAGCTGTTTGATTGGGGGAAATCGCTTGTGGAAATGATCTCCTCGTTGTACATCGGTTACGCAGCAACGCTTCTGGGCTCTATTATCGGCGCGATATGGGCGTTTGTTGATGGGTTTATCGGCGGGGTCATAGTTGCGTGGCTGTATAACGCCTTTCAGAAAGGAAAAGGGGCGGAATAGGATAAGCTGGCGGCGAAAAGAATTCGACGGAGCAGGGTGGGAGAAAAATCCGGCTGCAAGGAGGGTGGAGAGCAACCTCATCGAATTCGCTGTGTAAGAAGCTGAAGAGGGAAGGGAAAAAATGAGATGCGCTGTGTGTAATGAGATGTTTGGGAAGCGAGACATCGAGTGGGGTTTTCGGTTTGCCTCGGAGATAGGGTTTCACGGCGTGGAGATCGCGCCTTTCACCCTTGCGGAATCGGTCACGGAAATCTCACAGGTTCGAAGGAAGGAAATCCGCGCGGCGGCGGAAGAAGCGAAGGTTGACATCGTGGGTTTGCACTGGCTGCTGGTGAGTCCAAAAGGGTTGTACATGAACTCGACGGATGAGGAGGTCAGGGGAAAGACGTTTGAGTACTTCTGCGATCTCATCGAGTTCTGCGGGGACCTCGGCGGCTCGGTCATGGTGGTGGGATCGCCGCAGCAGCGAAACGTGCCCAACGGTGTGCCGAGCGACCGAATCTGGGAAATCACCAAGCGCTTCTTCATTGATTGTCTGCCCGTGGCGAGGAAGAGGGGCGTAACGATTTGCATAGAGCCGCTGGCACGGGTGGAGACGAACTTCATCAATACCGCTGCCGAGGGGATAAAACTCGTTGATGAGATCGGTTCGCGATATTTCAAGCTCCATCTCGACGTAAAGGCGATGCAGGACGAGGCTCGGCCTATCGAAGCGGTTATCGAGTCCTCACGGGGATACCTCGCCCATTTCCACGCCAATGATGCCAACAAGAAGGGGCCGGGGTTCGGGGCGACGGATTTCGTGCCGATCTTCCGCTCACTGAGGCAGATAGGCTACGACGGCTACGTTTCCATCGAAGCGTTTGACTACGACCCCGACCCGCTCGTCATGGCGAGGGAAGGACTCGCCTATCTCAAGAAATGTTATGCCGCCGCGGCGATCTGATGTGGCGACGGTTTCAGCGACGTTGGCGGGTGTGTTTTCGTTTCCTGGAAACCGACCGCAAGTTTCACTTGTCGGCCGAGAGAGCGCGCGTTTCCACGCGGTAGAACATCCGCTCAGTCCCGTCAACGTAATCATCAATGTAGAGCTTCTCGCCCGTTCCGCCCATTCTCGGCCCGACAGGGTCCCATTCGCTGGAAGACAGGTCAGAAGTTGCCCATAGTTGATAATCCGAAGCGGCTTCGGAATCCCAGGTAATCCTGAGCAGAGGCCCGGAGAGCGGAAGAATCTCAAAGGGGCGTTTCGGAGGCTCGTAATGCTCTTTCTTGAGGAGGAGATTATCAATGTACCCCTCTGCCGTGGCCCCGGGGGCGTAAACGTGGCCGACGGAACTCATGTACAGCCGGTCAACCCCTGCGAAACTGCCGACACCCGTCAGCTCAACCTCTCCGACAAGCGAGCCGTCGGAAATCTTCGTCACTCGAAGTGAAAGAGTTCCCGCAGCGGCGTCGTACGTAACGACATTGTGATACCAGGCATTCAACTGAAATGGAGCGGGCTGGAGGCCACCGGGGTGATACGATCCCCCCTCGCCATCATAGTAGATTAAGGAGCCCGTTTGTCCCTGATCCACATTGTGGTAGGAAACGTACCACGTCGTCGCGGAGCCTATATCCATATCGGGATCGCCCAGGCCGAGGTACAGGTCGGCCGCCCAGTCGCA
>CAZXGF010000069.1:15293-19237 GCA_964640185.1 uncultured Verrucomicrobiota bacterium
CTATATCCATATCGGGATCGCCCAGGCCGAGGTACAGGTCGGCCGCCCAGTCGCATCGGCTCATGTAAGCGTCGAACTCCAGGCGGTACGAGGCGCCGGCGTCAAATGGGACGCTCTTGTAGGAGTAGTGCTCGCCGGTGTTCACCAACTTAAAGTGGTAAATGCCATCTGTCCCGTTCCAGTAGAAATTGTCCGCCGAGTTTGTCGTCCAGCCCGGATCCGTCGAGAAATCGCTCGAATAAACGATCTTCCATCCCGCCGCTTGTAAAAGGATGGTATCACTGACGACGTTTGATTCGCCTGCCTCGTTCTTCGTCTTGAAATAGATGGTCTTTTCGCCGTCGCCGGAGCTCAGGGTGAACTCGGGGCCAGTCGAATAGAGCTGCCAGGTCGCTTCGCTGAAGTCCGGGCTTTCGCTCGCCATGTAATGTGTAGGGTCGTTGTCGGTCGCATTGTTCAAGGTGGCCGCGCGGTTTTGGGTCGTGTCGGCACCGTCGTTGATGGCGAACTCGGTGACCACGGGCGGCTGGGGCAGTCGAGTAGCTCTTGCAAGCACAATATTATCGACGTACCCCTCTACGGTCGCCCCGGAGGCATAATGGTGACCAACGGAACTCATGTACAGCCGGTCAACGCCTGCGAAACTGCCGACACCCGTCAGCTCAACCTCTCCGACAAGCGAGCCGTCGGAAATCTTCGTCACTCGAAGTGAAAGAGTTCCCGCAGCGGCGTCGTACGTAACGACATTGTGATACCAGGCATTCAACTGAAATGGAGCGGGCTGGAGGCCACCGGGGTGATACGATCCCCCCTCGCCATCATAGTAGATTAAGGAGCCCGTTTGTCCCTGATCCACATTGTGGTAGGAAACGTACCACGTCGTCGCGGAGCCTATATCCATATCGGGATCGCCCAGGCCGAGGTACAGGTCGGCCGCCCAGTCGCAGCGGGTCATGTAAGCGTCGAACTCCAGGCGGTACGAGGCGCCGGCGTCAAATGGGATGCTCTTATAGGAATACTGCTCACCGGTGTTCACCAACTTAAAGTGGTAAGTGCCATCTGTCCCGTTCCAGTAGAAATTGTCCGGCGAGTTTGTCGTCCAACCGGGATCGGTTGAGAAATCGGCCTGATAGACGACCTGCCACCTTTCTTCAGTTGGCGAGAGCACGATGACCCCGCCGTTCTCGGCCCTGAGGGGAACGTATGCTTCCTGCGAGGCCTCGTCCCAGACAATACGGTGGCGGATGGCGTTCTCGTCGGCCAGGCCGAGGTCATGAGTCGTTATGGTCTGCACGACTTCCTCCGTCCCCAGGTCGAATATGTGCACGAGAACCTCGTAGGAGCCGGGGTGCGTGCCACCGGACGGCGATTGGCTGAGTGCCACTGCATGTCCACCCCCAGGCGCGACGGAGAAGTTCCCCACGTCGGCGATAGTGTACGTGCCGGTTTCGATCAGGGTGTCCGCTTGGACGACGCGGACCAAGCCCGTTGCTCTGTCAGCCACATACACGAGATCGCCCGCGGGGCTGACGGAGATGCCGGCATCCCCGACCCCCGCTACCGGCAGCGTCGCAAGCAGGCGGTAGTCGCCTGTGGAGATCTTGTGCAAGGTCTCCGAGCCGCTATTCTTGCTAAGCGCGTAAAGGAAGCGGTCATCGGGACTTACTATCAGGCAAGAGCCCGGTTCGCCGTTGAGGTCAACCGTGCCAACCGTCGTGTCGGAGGAGGTGTCAATGACAGCTATCCAGCCCACCGCGTTTCTTCCGGGGTCGTTGACTCCTACATACAGGTACCGCCGCTCCGAATCGAAGACCATATTCCCCGGCCAGGGACCGACAGAGATGTTTTTGACAACCTCCCCGGTGGAGGCATGGAGCTTCACGACCGCTCCGCCATAGTAGTAGCTGGCGTAGAGGTGATTGCCGTCGGCGCTGGCGAGGATGCTCCAGGGGACGCTCGGAAGATTTTCAAAATCGGTGATGTGCTCGTAGGTGAGCCCGCTGTACAACCTCACGCCCTCGTTCCAATTGCCCAAACTGGCGCGGGCATAGATGGTGCTCCTATCGGGGGAAATATCTACGCTCGTGCACCATGCCGCAGGAAGAAAAGCTTTCTCCTCGTAAACTGTTTCGGAGAAAGCCTCCCGCAGCGGGAACTGAAGAGAGAATGAAAGCGAAAGGATGACGGCGACAAGAAACGGGTGTGCCCATAGACTGTTGCGACGCATTTTGGCCTCCTTTCAGAGAGGAGGATGCGGGGAAATGGAGAGACATCAAAAAAGGTGTTGCGGAGAAAGGAGAAACACGAAGAAGTGCGAACAGTGAAATCGGAGGTATTTCCTCGCTGCAGTGCCCCCTTTGCCGCTCTGCTGCCGACTGCCAAAGCGGAACTGATAGCTCTCCCATTTTCCAACATTGTCCTCTGGTTTTGCTGCCCTCAGGGCAGGTGAGCCAGCTATCAGCACAGGGGGACCCGAAACCTTGCGTTTCTTATATACACTGCAATGCGCACGAAGTCAAGAGGTTTTCGTGAAATGAGTAATCCCCGAGTTACGGCGGGAGATGAACTCATCGCAGAGAGCGCGGAGAGCGCAGACAGGAAGATGAGAATAATCCCCTCCCTGCGTGTCGTGGCATGAGGTGGCGTCCAGGATTTCCACGGGAGCTCAGTGCTGCCATCTATGTAACGCCGCCCCGCCATGGCGGGGCTGAAGCCGGCTGTCACGAGAAAAATCGCCTGTCGGATGACCACCGACTAAAGCCGGTGGCTAAGTCCGGCGCCCGCTAAGGGCTCCCCATTCATAAATTCGGCAACGCATTCTTCTGACAGGATAAAAGGATGGGCATGATTCTTAGAATCCTGTTTATCCTCGCGAAGGGTTCTTGAGCTTTCGCTTTACCTCAACTTGCCGCTGACATACTGGCTTGCGGGTGGCGACGACATTGTTAGCGAGTTATATCTCCTGAGCGGCCACAATAACCCGCTCGAGCCTGCGACACGTGGGGCTCGACGATGCCCCTGCCTGTTTCGGCCTGGCCATGACCGGGCCGCAAGGTCTCCAACAGCTTCTCCGTCAATTGCTCGCCCTTCGTGACCTTTCACCCAGCGACCCTGGGCGTGCGATTTACTGGATGGCTCATCAGCCTGAAACTATCCCGTTCACGCCGATGGCGTGATTATCCCGTCAAAATAGCTGTTTTCGCAGCACCATTATACGTCATCGTATTTGCGAATCGCTGTACTAAGGGCACGCGACGACGGGGTCCTTCTCATCTTCTTCTCTGCGTCTTTGGTGCGCCAGGATAAGACTGGTTGGTCTTGCAACATGAAAGGAGGTTGCCCTGTTAATTGCTCGTTCAACAGGTAGCAAAGCGGGCGGCCCGCGGAGTGATCCGCGATGTCGAAGCCCCGCTGAGCGAACGCGCGAGCCGTAGCGAAAGCGAACCCGATTCGGCCTCGTTACGCAAGTGGAGAGCGGCCAGCCCGCCAGAGAGCGGTGAAGCCCGTCGCCGGTGGCGAAGCAACGAGCATAAGCAGCCATCGGGCCTCCCGGGGTGGTTGGGGACAGCGCGCGCGGACAGATCAATCGAGGAACCTGGGAGACCCGGCGAGGCGAGGGTGATGGCCTCAACGGACGGTGGGAAGACATAACCACCGGAGGGCTTCGTCGGGAGTCGGAGGGGTTCATAGTAGCAAGGAAGCGGCTAATCACCGTGGAGCGAAGGGACCCTACTGGAAACACGTTTACGTAAGACAGGAGGAAAGCCGATTGGAAAAGCCTACTACGGAAAACGGCGCAAGCTTGGATAACAACCTGCCGCCAAGACTTTCGTCCTTGAGACGGAAACTGGGCCAAAAGGCCAAGCAGGAACCCAAGTTCCGCTTCTACACGCTGTACGGACACATCAGCCGTAACGATACGTTAGAAGCGGCGTGGGCGAGGG
>CAZXGF010000070.1:0-18995 GCA_964640185.1 uncultured Verrucomicrobiota bacterium
TGAAAAATCGGGGTTCTCCTATATTCCTCACTACAAAGTGCGGAAGTTAGGCTAAGACAAACCGCCAAAAATCTATCTCTGCGCGAAACAGAACACAGCCTTCCATGACGCAGAAGGCGGAAAAGGGGTTGTGTCCGATATGCGCCGTCCGAACTGTGAAAGTGCCAACATCAGAAGGTCTCATCGGCGCGATGTGCTTGAACGCGTGCTTCCTATGATTTGCCTTCGTCCATTCCGATGCACGGATTGCTACAAGCGATTCTGGAGGTTTCACCTCCGCAAGGAAGTGTTAAGAAGAAGACCTGAAGAGTGAGAGAACTGGCGGGGATGAGATCCCGGCCGCGAAATGAAAGTACTTCAGAGCCTGGGATGTGCTTTTGACCGCGGTCGGCGTGATCGCTTTCCGAAAAGCCCTCCCTTGAGAGTGCTGGGGTAGGTGCGATTTTACCGTGGAGGACGTTCGCCATACAACACGCTGGAGGTTAATCCCTCGCATCTGTATGGTCGTTCTTCCATAACCCAGCTGATGCCGCGGCGTTTTCGCACAAGCCCCACCGAGTTTTTAACTTAACGTGCGGACTGTCAACGAAAGGCCAAAAACGAAAGATACCGGCGCGACTCTTCGAAAACAAGCCTCTAATGTCCTGCTTCCCTCTAGAATTGCTTCCTCGGGTTTATGGCCTTAGGCCGGTCGCTCGATTTCGATTGCGTAGAACCCGACAGTGGGTGTATTCCGGGGGCGGCTCACGGCTCTGGTGAACCCAACGGCTTGCGGTATGACAGCAGGTAAGCTAACAATCCAAACGGGCCAAAGAGGACTACCACCAGCACCCAGACCGGCCGCATCCCCGCGGAGGCCCGAGTGCCGCGCGCCAGCTTCCAGATCGGAACAACCAAGGATCACCCCACCAAGAATAACCAGCCCCGTGCCACTTTCCAAATCCGATATGCCAGATGCTCGGTTGAAGCCCGCTTCACCGTCTCCTGTGAGAAAAGGTCCCTGAGTCCGGTGGGCGAGGGTGTCTTAGCTAACTCCTCTGCTACATTGAGTGTAACGACCTCATTGAACTGGTGCCAGTAATACAGGTAAATGACGCCATTTCGTAGATCGAAGATATTTGAATAGAGCGTATTTATGGAAGCGCCTTTTTGGCAAACAGCGTCCAGTATGGATCGGAAATAATCTACCGTGAGATCATCTATATCTTCAATCTTCTCCAGCATCGCCGTCGCGGTATCGTATCGCCAACAGGGATACCTGCCAAATCGGTTTTTCGGATTTGCCCGGTTGAAATTGGTTGAAACCAGGTATCCGTCACCTTCCGGCTTTCTGGTGAAAGCGAGCTTCCCATCTGGCCCCACACTGATGACGACCGCATCACCTGTGGAATCTGCCAGAAACCATTGACCGCTGACCGACTCACCCCAACCGGAGTTCCAATTGTAGCTCTTGGCCATGTCGATGGCTTCTCTCACGGTAGCGCATTTCTTCAGAACGACCTTGTTGACGATCGCGTCAGGAGGATTGGGGAGTTCGGGATGGGGGTTCAAAGCCGTCCCTGGTAGGGCGTTGGCGTCAAAGGCGAGGCCTTTCTCATTGATCCCCCCTTGAGGAAAAAGGTTGTCATACCCAAAATACACCACACCGTAATCCCCTTCACTGGAGGGACTGACCCAGTAATACGCTTTCGGGTTGTTCCAATCTTCGTTATTACCAAAGAGAACCGTGTTGCCGTAAGAAGCGGTGAAGATCGTGCAGGATCCAGGAACGGCGTCTGAGATGGCTACTTCATCCGAGTGCCCCCCGCCAGCAGCATACGCCGAAGACAGAGGCCGGGAGGGAAGTGGAGCGCAGGTGGTCCGACCGGTTGTTGAAAGCAGTATCCCGGTGAGCACAGCTATGAGCGCAACTGCAGCTATGCATAGGTTGTCTGGCTCCCCGCTCTTTGCAATTCTGCCTCGTATAATGAATTTCCACTACGATGGTTGTTTAGTTCATCGTTTCCTTTGCCCCAGAGGAGGCCGCTGTGCCTAACCCAGGGACAGGCGAGAATAGGCCTTCGGACGAGGGAGGCCATAACGCGCCCCACGATCTCAACGCAACGACAGATTTCGAAAACGGGGAAAGCAGGCGCCCCCTTCGAGAGCACGCAACCTCTTCAGCTCGAGCGAGAAGCAAAGCGGCGAAAGTGAGGATGCGGGATGTAAGATGTGTTAATGCCCCAATCGCGCGCTTTCGCTTTTAAACGTGCGAACTATGAACCATTGTGGAAGAACCGCGGCGGAGGGCGCCAACGTTTCACAATGACGAGAAAGCGAAGCAGGTACGCTCCCCCATAACAGCTCGTTCAGAGTTTTGCATCAAGAATTGCCTGAGCCAGCTTTCGGCGGGCTTCGTCCCATTCGGCGGGATCATGAGAGCGGCTGTCTCGCTCCCTGGGCTTCCAATAATCCTGCCCTGGCTTCAATCCCTCATGCATCGCTCGAAACAGAATTCTATCGACGATCTTGCCGGGAGCCTTTTTGTGCCCGGCTATCTGAGAGAGCAACCACATGTATTCAAAATCCTGGCTCCCTCTACGTAATACCTTAAGGCGGATAGAAGGAGCAGGTCCGTCAAGACCGATAAAATCTCCGGGATAAATCAAAACCGCATCGCCGTTCAGCACCTGATTTCCTCCCAGAGCGGCAGCTATGGTAGGCTCACGCCACCGTTTGCCTTTCGCGTGAAAGAACGTGCCCCACTCACACATGGTTGTGACGGTCTCCCGGTATTTCCACGGAATCCAACCCCATGTCCGGAGGGCCAATGCTTCGGTATCAATGTAGGGGGCGCCGATGCAGGGCTCTCTGGCGCTGTTGCTCGAATAAATCCATATCTGACCGCCGTGCCCTATGATCTCTCGCTGTTCACGGGGATGCAGGTAGCGGACATTTCCGTTGACGCACCAGATGCCCACATTTTCAAGCCCCACCCCGCGCACTACCTCAGGAGGCCCTCCATCCACGCGATAGAGAAAGCGGCGCGATTCTTTTAGGTTGGCTTCCCTGAGGAGCCGGGCAAAGTAGGCTATCTCTTTGACGCGGGCCGATTCGTCATAGCGGTTATAGAACATCATCAACTTCGTGCGAGTCCATCCCTTTTCCAGGAAATGTCTTTCAAACTCCTGCAAAGCCTTCTTTATAGCCCCTTCGTAATCCTCCGTCCACATCTCATCCGGTGGGCGAGGCCAAGCCCAGCTCGGGCTGGTTTCAAACGGAAGGTAGAATCGTTTGACCGGGACAGCCATCCCAGGACCATGGTAACCATATTCTTCGGTGAATGCTGATCCGTCAAAAAGAGGAGCGAAATTCGCATCATACTCGCTCCAATCCAACTCCAGTTTGTTTCCTCTGCCCCACGCCTTGGGGGCATTGTAGAGAACGTCAAGCACACACCTGTGGCGTTGGCACATCTGATAGAAGGCCCACAGTTTCTCTTTCGGCATTCGCCAGGGACTGATGGAACCGTAGTCGTTGAGGCTAATCCCCAAATGATTCTCGTCAGGCAGTGAGAAAGGGAAGACGTGAAGTTTCAATTCCAGGGAAGTTCTCACGACTTCTTGTCCCTTATGAGCCAATAAACTGATGATACCCTCATAATCTCCCGGCCTTTGATGGCGCGGTATATAAACGTCGATCCAGATACCCTGGACCCTTTGGCCTGGCACGCCGTTCGCCTTGTCCGGAAGATCAAATGGCATGGAGTAATCACCTTTGATTGGTTGATCGAGTGGAATTAAGGAGTCGGGATACCAGCCAGGTCCCAGACAGTCGAAGCCGACCGGTGAAGAGCCTCCGTGCGACGGCTCCTTGACCTCAATGTACCATTCCTTAAACAATCGTATATTGCTCTTGGCAGCGAGAAGGTCGGCGCCTTGCAGGTCGGAGATCTTTATGGTCATTTCTTCGAGCGGCTTCGCCGACTCAATCTGGAGCTGAAAGCCAAGAACTTCATTTCTCGCTCCCGCCAGGCAAACACTCTGGGTTGCACTGTCGAAAATCCAGTTTTTGTGTTGATACCCAGGCTTGATACGCAACGCCGAGGGATAGATCTCATTATCCTCGAACGCCATGCCGGTCTGCGGATTAACTCTTATGCAATCATCCACTGCCCAAATATGGATGGCCCCGCAATCGGTCTTCCACGAGACCAGGAACAAGACTGAAGATAGCGCGAGAAGACGAGCGTGGAAACGCATCCTTCGATTTTCTCCTCCGTAGATTCATGTTTGAGAGAAGTGTTGTCTGCTAAGCTGTGGTCGGCATTGAAACAACCTTTCACATCCGGAATGATCTGCCTGTAAATGTAAGACAATTCCCGCACGGCTTAAACCAAAATTTTCCGCCTCCCGCCCCGAAAGAGCGCTGGCATCCACCACCGGTCACCTCAGAAAGGAAAGATAGCGTGCGGAGTCCTGCGGTTTCAATCTTGCGGCGGATCTCTACGGCGCTCATGCTCACAAGGAGGGCTAATCCATCCTGGCAAAGCTGGATGGCGAACAGAACTCGATGACCCGGTCCCCCGCTACATGACCTCCCGGAGAGTGCCGTCGAAGTCCTGAATGAGCTGTTTGCGAATCGGAGAAATCGGACACCCGGGAGGCGTCCCAATATGACCGGCCGCACTTTCCATTGCTTCTGAGAAGCGATGGCCCGCCGCTGCGAGGCCCATTACGCTTGTGGCAATAAACCGCCTTCTCGAGATTGTTTTCATTTCGGCTCTCTTGGCTTGGTTTAAAGACTGCAACTCCACAAACGAATCGTTCTTCCAACGGGTCTACTACTTGGAACCGGTGAAGACGCGGTCCCAAATGACTTCTCACAGCTCCCAGCCTTGCCGGTACTCGCGATAGAGGTACTTTTCCGCCTCAGGGGCGTTGGTGATCTTCATGTTCTCACTGTCAAACAGCACCTTCGTCCCCACCCGCAGGGCGACGGTCCCCAGGTTGACGGTGTCTGTAATGGCCGCCGCGTTCAGGAAACTGCCCGGTGAGGGCTCGCCCCCTTGACAGGCACGGAGCCAGGGGCTGTGGCGCTCTCCGCGTCCAGGATCTCGCGACGGGGTCTCGTCCAACGGTAGCGGTTTATTCTGACCTTTGGCCAACAGTCGTGGATCCTCTCCGTGGAACCCGGCCATGATCGCGCCTTCGTCGCCGATGAACAGGATGCCCTCTCTACCCATCTCGACGTTGTGCGCTTCGATCTCTCGGGGCAGGCGAGGTTTCATGCCGCCGTCGTACCAGAACAGGTCCAGGGCCGGCATGTCCCCGCGGGCTGCGAACTGGAAGCGGAGGGTGCAGGCCGTTGGATACGAGAAATCGTTCTTCACCACCCGGCTGACGTGATCCTCGATGAAGCAAGTATGGGTCGCCCAAGCCTCGGCGCTCACGGGAACGTCGAGGTTCAGGTTGGTGAACACTGGCCAGAGGCTGTAGATGCCCATGTCCGCCATGGAGCCACCGCCAAAATCGTACCAGCCGCGAAAGACGGTATGCGTGTAATGCGGGTGATAGGGACGGTACTGCGCGGGGCCAAGCCACAAGTCCCAGTCGAACCCCGTGGGGACGGGCGGCCTGTCCCTGGGGATCTCCGTGTATTGAGGCCATACGGGCCGATTGGTCCAGTTATGCACTTCTCGCAGCGGGCCGATGACTCCCTCGTTGATCCGCTTCGCGATCCTTCCGTTGCCGGCTCCGCTGCCATAGGCGAGCAGGTGAGTGGCCGCCTTCGTTTGGCGGGCGGTCCTTAGAACCAGACGGCCCTCATACAACCGGTTGGCGATGGGCTTGTGCATCAGGACATGCTTCCCCTTCCTCATGGCCGCGATGGAGATGGTCGCGTGCAGATGATCCGGCGTCATGATCTTGACCGCATCCAGATCCTTCTCCTTTTCCAGTAGCTCACGGAAGTCAGCGTAGGCAGCGCAGCTTTTGAAGTTCTCTGCGCTCCTCTGGTTCGCGTAGTACGTGTCCACGACTTGTCGGCCCACCTCACGGCCGCCGGGACAACCGTTCTCCCCCTCCCTCCAGGAGGGGTTGCCCAGATACCCTCGTATCCGGTTGCGCACGCTATTCTTGCTCCACTCCACGTAGCCGTTGCTGTCCGTATTCGGGTCGCACACCGCAACGATTTGGATCTGCGGGTCGGCGAGCAGGCCGCCGAGCTCCCTGAACCCTTGTGTACCCATGCCAATATGGGCCAGGGTGATCCTATTGCTCGGAGAAACGTATCCGCTTCCCCCCAGCACATGTCGCGGCACAACGGTGAACACACAGGAGGCAAGGGCGGAACCCAGAAATCGACGGCGATTGATGTTCGTAGTCATTGGAATACTCCTCAATCAGGTGAAACGCCGGGTCGGCGAGGACTTCTATTTCAACTCCTTGATGAATATACTCTTAAACTGCACCAGACTGGGTGGACTGTTCCACTGGCCATCGCGTTTGCCGCCATGGTGTTGCAGGGCGATGGGGCCGCTTTCGGCAATGCCGGGCAACTGCGCGTTGTCGATGACCCTGATCCCATTGAGCACAACGGTGACGCGGTCGCCCTTGAGCGTGATCTCGAAGCGGTTCCACTGCCCTACGGGCTTGTCCGCCTGGTGACGGGGCGTCACGCCCGCCCGAATCTCAGGCGGCATCGTTTTGTCCATGCGGTAGCCGTAAAACTCGCCCGAGCCGATCGGCCAGCACCAGATATTGACCTGGTTCTTGCCGGCCCCGCGCAGAAAGACCCCGCTATCGGAGTCGGGTAGCGCGAGGTGCATCTCTTTGCCATATATGTCGCGAGCATGCGTGCCGTCCGGTAGGACGTAAGGAATGCGCGGGTTGACGTAAGGAGTCTCCTTGATCCGCCAGTCCACGCGGAGCACGAAGTCCTTGAACTCCTCGGTATGCCACAGGCTTTTGTCACCCTTGGCCTCGCTCTCCCCGTCGTAGTCGATGACGCCGTCAATCACTTTCCAGTGTCCGCCGTCTCCTTCGGGCACCTTCCAGCCGGTGAAGTCCTGCCCGTTGAACAGGGCTTCGAATCCAGGCGGTGGAACGTTGTCTTTCTCCTGCGCCGCCGCATCCGCCGGACTGCGGACTCCGAAGGGAGAGACCATTCCCAGCAGTGCCGCTGTCACTATGATTCGTCTCACTGTCATCCTGAAACCTGCCTTTCTCCTCAAGGTTCTTGTGTGGAGCGTCACAGATGTTGCTCCGTGCCTCATAACATGCCGTTGCCCAGGAAATCCTCTGCATATTAACCCGACATTTTTAATTTGTCTTTAGAGAGTCCGCATAATCCCGGAAAGAAGAGAAACGCTCGTAAACTCGACAACTCTCCCGGAACGCCGAGAAACGCGTTTTACGCTGCGCACTCTTTCGAAAACCCCAGAAACGCTACTATCCGGCGCTTACGGCCGCCAAGCACTAACCTCGGCCACTGCGAGAAAGGCGTCATTGAGGGTCGCGGAGACACATGGCGAAATCGCCTCTGCTGTTTTTTGGCGATCATTACCGTGAGCCTATGTTGGGCGGATGGTGTTTGTTCGAGGGCATTCAATCCCCTATAGCATCCGACGGTACGTCCTTGCCTCGAGCGACGCTGCGCACTGCTCCCTGCAAGCCGGTGCGGTCTATTGAGATGCGAGCGGTTCTTCTCCCGCTTAGCCCGAGAAATACCGGTGTGGCAGGCCCGGCTATACAGTCGGTCACCAAGGTGTTTCGGCAATTATGAAGGGCCACGACGGGCGCCACCCCTCCCTTCCCTGAAGGCTCACGGAAGACGTTACGGATCACACAGTTCTCCATTTCGTTTCCATGAAATGCGGAACGTTCGTACTTGCGGAAATCACCCTCTGATATATGCACTTTCAGGTCCTTTACCGTGAGACCTTTGACATGGGCTAACGTCACGTAAGACGGTTTCCTTGCGTAGAGAGTGTCACGTTCATCGCTTGTGGTGCGTCGTCCACCGACATGCTTCCTCCTGTTGCTGTAATCCCCAGGGTCGTACACCCGAAATGCGACATCCTCAAGGGTCAGGTTCTCGATTGGACTTTCCGGCATTCCCTGGATGAGCACTCCGACGCCGCTGTAAATCTGAATGTCATCGAAAGTGATATCCCTGATCTTGCCTATGAGCGAATCTGGATGCCGCTTTTCAATGTCCACAAAGATGGGGCAGATTCTCCTTCCCTGGCTTGCAGCAGCAGAGGCCGAATGGTTTTCGATGCTGATGTTCGAGAAAGTGACACGTTCCACGGTGGCGCCATCCTTCACGTAGATCCCAATGCCCACCGTTGAATTTCGAATCGCGCAATTGGAGAAGTGAATATTGCGGAAATCCCGCGGCGTTTCGGTGCCTATCTTCACTGCTGTAGCGATACTCTCCAGGGTGCAATTGGATACAACAACATTTTCGCACGGACCGTTCTCCGTGGTTTTCAGCACGATGCAGTCATCGCCCGCAACGATATGGCAATTGGATATACGGACGTTCTTGCATGAAACCGGATCAATCCCATCGGAGTTTGCGCGGAAATAGTTGTTCAGAATGGTTACGCCGTCGACAAGAACGTTCTCACTGTCGCGCAGGTGGATTGTCCAGGTGTCGCTGAAAAGAACCCTGATACCGCGTATGACCACACCCCTGCAATCGGAGAACCTTATCATGCCCGCACGGAAGGAAGGCCGATTCTCCGGGGAGGTGGCGCCGCCGCGAACATCTCTGTCTTTCGGCCGCCTGCCCCAATCAGCCTCTCCTATGCCGTGAAGCGTGCCCAACCCTTCAACGGATATGTTTTGTGCGTCCTCAGCGACAATCAATGCACGGCTGCCTTCATAGTCGCTCGGTTCCCGGCTGGCCCAGATAGTGGCGCCAGCGCCAACATGCAGATTCACGTTGCTGAGCAGTCGAATCTTGCCGGACAGATAGTCACCGGCAGGGAAGTGGACGGTACCGCCGCCTGCCTTGCTGCAGGCATTGACAGCGGCTTGAATGGCCGCCGTGTCCTTCGATATCTTGTCCCCCTTGGCCCCATATTCCTTGACGTTGTACTCAGAAGCATGTGTCTGAACCGTGACTAAAACCAAAAAAGCAATTACAGCAGCAGATTTCCTACTTCTGCCCATAATGAGTCTCCTCAAATCCATTGAGTTAGAGTCCTTTCCAACAGCACTCACCTTTGCAGTTCATACGATACTCCTGTCGCTCAACTTGGTGGAACGTTTCTCACGTGGATTACATGGGGTCATGTCCCCGGACGTTCACCGGGCACAGATATCAAGCAACCGACATCTTCTTGCCAAGCCAGGAACCCGAAACATGACGCCCGGGCTGCGACAAAATGAGGGCTGGAACGCTGTCGTAGTCAGGACCTCGTGTAGGTTATCACAGCGGCTCCGGGCCTGTCGGATATCGTTACGGACAAGCCCTTTTCCATCAGTTCCCGTCCGCTCAACTTCTGCGGCTTCTTGACATCCAGGTCGGTTACCGTATACCTGGCTCCAGGATCAAGGCTTCGCAGCTTCAAACATCGTGTGTCCTGGAGACTGTCCTGCCGACGGAACGCTTGCACTACGCCCTTGCCGAGCTCCGGCCGGTCGAACTGCCACGCGATCCACGCACTGCCTTCCTGGCTGTACGGAGTGAGCGGGTAGTAGTCCCCGTAGTAGTTCGGGGCAACCTGCACCCGCCACTGCTCTATCAGGCGTGCGAGGGCCGCGTAGTCTATGTTCTTTTCCCGCATGTCAATTCCGCAACCAATTGCTGGGGTGGCATTGCTCCAAAAGGCGTATGGCTCCACCGGAGTCTTTCCCGACCCGTAGTAAGGCGCCCCGGTAAAGGCGATCGTGCCCGTTCCGTGGAAGGGTATCCACAAGGAAATCCCGTAAGTGTGACACTGTGTTCCTATAGGCTCGTACGCGTAGTCGCTTCGCCACAGCGGCACGGCTCGCCTCATGGTCTCTACGTCATTGCGCCTGCCGCCCGAGGCGCAGGAATCTATCAGCATATTGGGATGGCGGCGGCGAAGCTCGTCCCAGTATGCCAGGTAACCCATCACGTGATAGATTTCCGTAATGCCCTGCCGGTCCTCCGCATCGTTGCCTCGCCATAAGCCGAGCGGGTCCATATTGAAATCCTGCCGATAGAGGTCAATGCCCTGTTCCGTGAGAAGCTTGTCGGTGTGGTTCACGAGCCAGTTCCACGCCTGGCGGTTGCCCAGGTTGAGCAGCCCGCCGTTTTTTCCTCCCAGCACCCACTCCGGGTGATTCTCCGCCAGCCAACTGCCTGCCGTCACCCTCTCCGGCTCAAACCAGACGATGATCTCGATGCCTTTGGAGTGTGCGTAGTCGCTCACGGCACGCAGACCGCGAGGAAATCGCTTCGTGTCCACCTCCCAGGTTCCCGTGTTCGGCCATCCGGTCTTGTTGACATACCAGCCTGCGTCCATCCACCAGTAGTCGAGCCTTATCGCCTCCTCCAGATAACGGTCTATGAACATCTTCTGATTTTCTTCGTTGGCGTTGATCATCTCGCCGTACTGCCTCGAACTGGATGCCGCCACCTGAGGAGGTGGAAGCCTACCGCCCGGTCTGGGCACGTTATGGGCAATCATCCACCGCCGCCAGAGGTTCTGGGCTCGAATCCAATCCCCGTTGTAGAATTGCATCACGATCAAGGGGCTTCTGACTTCCTCGCCGGGATGGAGCTTGAAGTGGGTCAACTCCTGACCGGCCCGGATCCGAAGGGCCTTCCCTTCGTCTCTGGCGAACTCGGCAGCCCACTGACCCGGCCACCCCACCACAACGATCAGCCCTTTCCCGCACCACTCCAGGTTGAAGTAAGACCAATTGCCGTTCGTGGGGCGACCTCCAGCGGAAGAAATCCGCTTGCTGGCTCTCGGTTTCAACACGGTTTCAAGAGGTTCATAGTCACCCTTTCCTGCCACGCTGCCCCGGTTATGGTGTAGCAGGAACTCGCCTCTATCGCCGCGTTCCAAGCGTGTGTCCAGGGCTTGAATGTTCTCCAGAATAGGGGTGTCGGCCGATCCAAGGTTTTTGAAGTACAAAGTCCACTCGACGGTGGGAAAATCTTCGTACTGGACCGCCACGCACCGCAGCACCAATCCCGTGCGTTCGTCGGTGTGGATTAGCGTTCGTTCGGTGCGCTTGCCATCAAGCTTCCTTGTCCTCGCTTCAATCCCGCACTTCTTCAGCAAGTCGCTGGACGGCTCTCCGTTGTACAGGAAAGAAAACGGCGGCACGGCCTGTGGATCGCCCCCAAATTGGGACGCAAACCATTGCTGCGCTTCTCCTATCTCCGCGGCGGTTGGCGTCACACTCCACGCCGGCACAATCAGGAAACAAACCGCCAGGATTGCCAGGTACAGTTCCAATTGAAATCGCATCATCAACCTCCCGTTTTTTCAGCCTGCCGAAAAAGTGAGCATACTTAACCTCTCTCCAGCCAATACCCGACGCGAATTCTCGTCTTGTCTGCTTGTCTGTGTCAAGAGGTTTGAGTCCTGGCAGGAAGCACGAGAGAGGCGGATGTCTCAAATCGCAAATCTTCCCCAATGACCTTCGGATAGTGGCGAAGCGCGCATTTTCGCAATTATGCCTGCGTACGCGCTACGATCGCTCAGATAGTTCACTGTACGGCGCTATAGACGAACATGCCGTGGCATTTCCCGTTCAGATGAGCTTGCTGGCATAATTGCCTCCATTCTCCGTCGAGCTCAAAGGCAGATGTGGAAGGATCAGATAGCATAGGCTGTGTGTTCGGTGTACAATACTTGGAATCTGCGACAGGCCGCTTGGTGTCCTTCAAGCTTCTTCTTCGTCTTGAAGAGACTTGTTAGGGGGGTCAGGCTTTACTTGAATAAGTGGAACAGGCTGTTTCCAATCAGGGAACAGCATCCTCAAACACCCGGTGGAGGCCACTATGAGAAGGACAACTGCTTGCCAACAACGTACGAAACCAAACGACAGAAAAAGCTCCGTGTTCATTTCCCTCCTTCTTGCAGTTCTGGTGTGCCCCTCGTTCGCGGAAGGCAGGGACGGCACTTGGGCTTTCAATCCCGCTGAAGACGCCTTCACTGACAACGCAATGTTGGACCTTCGCTATCTCAACGAAAAGCAATCTGGCGCGACGGGGTTCGTCCGGCTGTCAGAAAACGGCAACGACTTCGTCAAAGGCAACGGCGAGCCGATTCGCTTCTGGGCCATCGGGAGCGGCATCTACAGGAGAACGCCGGAGGAGATGGAGCGGCACTGCCGTTTCCTAGCCAAGCTCGGGGTGAATATGGTGCGACTTCATACCACGGTCGCGGATCCCAAGGAGGGCGCCGCCATCACGGATGTCAATGAAAAGGAGATTAGCGGCATCTTCCGTTTCATCAAGGCCGCCAAGCGGAACGGCATCTACGTGACCGTCTCGCCCTACTACGGCCATCACAAGACGCCGAAGAGTTGGGGGCTGGAGGGCTACGGCCCCGATCAAATGCCGTGGGCAGCCATCTTCATTGATCCGAAGATGCAGGAAGGTTACAAGGCCTGGACGCGGGCGCTCTACACTCGCAACAACCCTTACACGGGCCTGGCCATCAAAGACGATCCAACAGTCGCCATCCTCCAGATCCACAACGAAGACAGCATGTTCTTCTGGACAATGCAGAGGCTCCCGGCACCTCAAGCGAAACGCCTGGGCAAGCTATTCGGTGTTTGGCTCGTACGGAAATACCGTTCCCTCGACAGAGCGAAAGCGGCGTGGGATGGACACGGCGAGAAAGCGGACGATTTTGTCAAAGGGATCGTCGCCTTGATGAGCACCTGGCACATGACGCAGGAATGGAACGGCGGGCCAGCAAAGCGGCTGCGTGATCAGGTGCAGTTCATGGCCGAGCATCAACGAAACTTCTATGCCGAAATGGGCCGGTATCTACGCGAAGAGCTGGGCTGCAAACAACTTCTCAATGCCACAAACTGGCGCACCGCGAACGACCTGAAGCTGAAAGAGATCGAGCGCTGGACGTATGCCGCTCTCGACGTGGACGCCGAGAACGAGTACTACGGCAGCGATTATCAGCACATCGGCAAGAACAACGGTTACCGCATCGACCCCGACCATTACATCGTTAACGAATCGTGCCTACACAAGCCGCTCGAGCTAACCACAAACTTCAAGATGCAGGTCGGCCATCCATTCATCGTAACCGAGACGAGCTGGAAAACCCCTAATCTTTATCAGACAGAGGGGCCTTTCCTCGTCGCGGCTTACCAGTCGCTCAACGGCGTGGACATCGTCTTCTGGTTCACGGCTACCGAACCGTCCTGGTGTCTTGACCCTCGCAGCAGGTGGTGGTGGGTACGAGGAATGAATCCGCTCAACAAATGGACCTGCTCAATTCCCACCCTGGCAGGTATGTTCCCCGCCAACGCCCTGATCTATCGCAGGGGCTATCTGAAACAGGGTGCCGTCGCCGTGCACGAGGTCCGAAACCTTGATTCCCTCTGGGACCGCAAGCCGCCCCTCATTGACGATAACGAAATCTACGGCGTCAGTCGTGAAACGGAGGAATGCAGGTCGGTGCGGCGGCCAGATGGCCGCCTGAGCCGTGCCGCCTTCCTTGTTGGCCAAGTTCAGACCGTGTTAGGTGGCGATCCCGCAAAGACTCGGATATCAG
The DNA here is from genome assembly GCA_964640185.1 of uncultured Verrucomicrobiota bacterium. Taxonomy (GTDB): domain Bacteria; phylum Auribacterota; class JABMQX01; order JABMQX01; family JABMQX01; genus CAZXGF01. Next base: position 13,718 of record CAZXGF010000070.1, read on the forward strand.
AGATCTCAAGCTCCCTTGACCCGGAGAAGCAATTGATCCGAAGCAACACTGGCCAGCTCGTGTTGGATTACGGCGTCGGGCTTTGCCGTATGGACGCTCCCAAGGCCCAGGGCGTCACCGGTTTCCTGAAAGCGGCTGGCGGCCGATTCAGACTGACGGACGTCACGGTCGCTTCCGAAAACGAATACGCTACCGTCAGTGTTGTCTCCATGGACGATGAGCCGTTAGCCCGCTCACGGCGCATACTCGTACAAGTCGGCACAACGGCACGTCTAACGGGATGGGAGGTAAAAGACGCCGAGTTCGCTTTCCAGAAGCAAACGATCCGTGGCAGACAAATCGTCAACACCGGCAAACCGCCGTGGCGGATCGAGAATACGCAGGCCAGCATTGCGATCAACAATCCCACTTTGAGCAGGGCCACGCGCCTCGACGTAAGCGGCTATCCGGCCGCGGGAGTTCCGGTTAACCGGACCGAGAAGACTTTCACTGTCGTCCTGCCCGCCAACACAATGTACCTGGTCCTGGAGTGAAGGTCCCTGACAGCTTCATCGTCTTGTGTTCGTCAAGGACTTGAGTCGAATAATCGAGTATTGGGTGTTTGTGAACTGTTCTAATTAACACGCGCACAGTTCTAAAAGAGTCAAAAAAGCAATTATTCGGCGACTGAATTCGAAAAGTGGGAGGCAGCCGGTCCGAACCAGAGGCCAGGGGGTAAGTTACAAGACTGTGGCGGAGTTACCTAAAAATGCGATCATTCGATCTCGATTCTGTGGAATTTGCAGATACAACTGGTCTCCGTATCCGTCCAGGTGGCCGATTCGCTGTCGCCCATCTAAATTCTTGTAATTTCCCTCGACCATGTCATCAAACTTGAGGATTATCTATGGAGCAGCAGAACGGGGAACAGGTCGCTTCGCCTCCTCAGCGTCAGGCTCAACGTTCCATGTTGCGCCCGGTCTGGCATACCAGAAAGTGGTCGGGGCGTAACTCATCGTTGTTCGGGCCCAATGCCACAGTTCCATATCGAACTTGATGGATTTGTTGAACGGAATGGCATCCAGAGCGCGGTAGCGGCAATTGACCGTAAAACCGGGCACGAGGTTGCCATCGCCACTTGGCTGGGCGTGAAATGCAGACTCGAAGAAGTTGGGCTTGCACCACGCATAGCCGTAGTAGTCTTCCGTACCTGTACCAATTTGAGATGGAAAAGCCTCGCCGTCCACATAGATTTTCTCGTCACCCTCTCCCCACCAAGCCTTCGCTGTGTTGAACAGTGTCAGAACATCGCCGACGTAGGTCCCCTGCCCCTCGACGGTAATCCAGTTCAAATCAAACGCACCATGGTCTTTGGCCTTTTCATTGGATTGTGTTTTGACTTTGGGCCACTGCTTCCAGGCCGCATGGAAATGGCATGAACGATTCTCCCAATCCCAGGCACCGCTGAGAATTCGCCCGCGGGTCAGCTTAACCGGCTCTGATCCAAGATTCAGAATGCTGATCTTCGCCTGTTTGGCGAATGGCATCACCCAATAGCATGATAGCGTGTTGTCATCCACAACGCCGGTGTACCACGTTGAATGAGGGCGCACGTGGTAACCGGTGCCGAAGAAATCGCCAATCGGGCACCAGACGGTCTGAGCCCCGTCGAATTCGATCCTGAGAATCGTCGATCGCAGTGCTTGGGACAGGTCATTGGCTCGCATTTGAAAACTCAGGCGCCGAATGGCTCTTTGTCCGTTGATCGTTACAGACTTCTCCTTGCCGGGAAGAATGCTCCCTTCCAACCTGCCCTCCATCAAGCGGCCCAGCCCGGGACGTTCATTTTGGGCGAGCCTTCGTTGGACCCTGGCCACGGTCCGGCGGGCCCGCTGCAGAGTGTTCTTCTTCAAAGATTCAACTTCGGTCCCCGATTCATAGGTGCGATAATTGATCTGGTAATAAAGCGCTTCTCCCTTGTGTGCCCCCTCATCGATGAACGCCTTCGTTTCGTAGGTGATCTTACACTGCCTGGCGTAGGGAATGGGTAGATACAGATTGTGACCCCGGTGCTTATAGGCGGTCTCCGGCGATACCCCTTGCGACAAGGGTTCGCCGACCAGCAATCCGCCACTGATAAGATCGGCCATAGGCCCTTCGATGACAGGCTCTGCCTTCCCATCAAGATAGACACGCATCGTACCGTTGCTGAATTCACCCCCGCCCGGCCCGTGCCACGTAGCCCAGAAGCGCACAACGGCACCGGGTCCTTCAGCATCCATTAAGACATGCTCTTTTCTCCCATTGTTATCTTCGACCCGGACGAAATAGCTTCGATCCCAATTGGCCCACCAAGTCGGAGAACCCGGCTCGGTCGAATTGCGATCATAGCTGCTGAACTGCTTGCACGTATATGCCGGCTTGGGCAGCCGTGCTATAGTGTCCCGACTGACCATTTCTTCCAGAAGCGATTCCAGTGTGATATCGCCGGATTCTGCGCCCCGAACAGAACCTGCAATCGCAAGGCCTGCGTACAAAACGGCAACGACCACCGACGATCTCAAGACAGTTCTGTTCCGATCCATTGCATTACTCCTTCGATTGATGACTTTGGGCACTTAATTCTACCGACATTTCCCATTTGCCTTCATAGACGTTGTGAAGAGCGGTAGGAAACTATGGCGGGTGGCGGACCAAAACCGCGGCACCTCGGGTGTAGTTACCCTATATGAGATACGGTGTCAACGTATTTCGACTTACTCCCCACTCCGATTGTGTTGGTTCTGTCTGCTTACTCTTTTCGGGATGGGAGAGGGTTCGCTGTAGTCTGCGTTTCGACTCCCGAAGTCGGTAGCTGAACCCATTAGCCTCGATGATATGCACCCGTTGAGTCAGCCGATGGCCGACGTTGCGCACAGGTCTTCAGCACTCCCTAATATCTGGCGGCGACCCCTGGTACGCGCCCTGACCTCCAAACTAAGGTCTTCTGTACGGCTGGGGCGCCGCCATCGGCACGATGCTGTGAGGCCAAGGACCTCGAATAGACGGGTGGAGGGACCTGGAAGATGCACCGGCCAGGCGGCTCATCCTTACACAGATTGCCCGTAGGAATGGAGAGGAAGCATATAATGAATGAAGTCTGAAAAAAGCGATTGACACCCGCTTTCATAGACGCGACTCTCACCAATGGCCTCGGATAGGTCTCCATCGGATGGTCGGTTGGAGACCTTGTGCGCTTCCGATGACTTTTCCCATCATGTGCCAAAGGCTCATCGTGCCGTGCGGATGCCGGATGCCTCAAGAGGACCTTGCCTGAATTGGGGGTGTTGGAGAAGAGCTTCTGCTCACGATTTAAGGTATAATGTCGGAAGATCGATCGGATACTGTATATGATCAGAGGGCTCGCAAGGCATGGCTCTGCGAAGGTTACCCGGGAGATCTTGTATGAAAGGAGTTGATCGTGAAAAGACGTGAGTTCTTGAAAACCATGGGCATGGGCGCGGCAGCGCTCGCCATGCCGGAACCGATCTCAGCAGTCGGGAGGTCCAACAGAAAACCCAATTTCATCGTTATTCTGGCAGATGACATGGGCTTTTCGGACGCGGGATGTTTCGGTGGTGAGATTGGGACACCGAACCTCGATCAATTGGCGGCAAACGGCTTGCGTTTCACTCAGTTCTACAATTGTGCAAGATGTTGTCCCACCCGCGCCAGCTTGCTCACGGGACAATATCCTCACACGGTAGGATTGGCACGAAACGGTAGAAGTTTAACCCGCAACGGCCTCACGATCGCCGAAGGCTTGAAAGAGGCGGATTACAACACCGCGATGGCGGGCAAGTGGCACCTATCCAGAACCGCTACGCTCAGGACAAAGGAAGCCCATCAGACGTGGCTGGATCATCGATACGATCCTGAGCTTCCTTTTGCGCCGCTCGATACGTACCCTGTCCAGCGCGGTTTTGACAGACATTACGGTGTGATCTGGGGTGTGATCAATCACTTCGATCCGTTCTCGCTTGTCGACGCTGTTACGCCGGTCACAACCTTGCCGCGGGATTATTATTTCACGGACGCCATCACGGACAAGTCGGTAGAGTATCTCAACGACTTCGGCAACTCCGAAAAGCCATTTTTCTTGTATGTCGCACACTGCGCCCCGCATTGGCCCCTGCACGCCCGACCGGAGGACATCGCCAAATACAAAGGTGTGTACACAGGAGGATGGGAGCTGTTGCGCAAAGACCGTTTCCGACGGCAATTGAAGATGGGTTTGTTCAGAAAGGAAAACACTCCCCTTCCTCCCGTGCAGGACGAGGGCACGAAGTGGGATCGGTTGTCGGAGACGGAAAAGGCCTATCAGGCAAGGAAGATGGCGGTCCACGCCGCAATGATCGATCGCATTGACCAGAGTACTGGAAGGATCGTTAGAGCACTTGAAAAAACGGGGCGATTGGACAACACTCTCATCTTCTTTTTGTCTGACAACGGCGCCTCTCCGGAGGTGCCGCGTGGCCCCGGCTACGACCGGTCCTCCCGGACGCGGGATGGTCGTGCAATGAAGTACCAGAACATCGAAGTGGAGGAGCTTGGCTCTGAAACAAGTTATACCGGCGTCGGCCTCCCCTGGGCCAGCGCGTCGAACACACCATATCGATATTGGAAGCAGGAATCCTTCGAAGGTGGCTGCCATACCCCGCTGATTGTGCACTGGCCGAAAGGGCTGGAGGCCAGTCCTGGCTCAATTACGGATCAGGCCGGTCACGTCATGGATATCATGCCGACCTGCTTGGAGCTGGGAGGCATATCCTATCCAGATTCATTCCATGGCCGTACGCTCACACCCATGGAAGGCAAGAGCTTGCTGCCTATCCTTCAAGGAAAGAGGCGAGAGGGCCATGACAGACTCTTTTTCGAGCATGTGGAAGGGCGAGCCGCTCGAATAGGGGACTGGAAGCTGGTTGCTCACAGTAGAACGAAAAACAAGTGGGAACTGTACAACATGGCAGAGGACCGAACCGAAACCAAGGACTTGGCCGACAAGTATCCGCAGCGAGTCAGGGCGATGGCGGCGGAGTGGAAGGAGTGGGCACGCCGGGTCGGCTTGGAGAGGCCATGACCGTAGTACGCGAGCAGAGGTGTGAAGAGCGATAGGAAACTGTGGCGGGTGACGGACTAAAACCGTGGCGCCTCGGGTCTACTTACCCTATGTGACATAGGGTGTCAACGTATTTCTATTCACTCCCCACTATGATTGTCTTGGTTGTGTCTGCCTACTCTCTTGGGGCTGGGAACGGGG
>CAZXGF010000071.1:0-18743 GCA_964640185.1 uncultured Verrucomicrobiota bacterium
CCACCTCTCAAATGCCTTCCCGCCTCGCCCATCGCTGGCCTGTTCCCCAGAGCTGGCGCCGCACATACCCTCTTCCCAAAAACCCACTCATAGTGTATCATTCTCAGAGCGGTACTTCAGACGAGAGATTAGAATTGTCTGTAAGGAGTAGAGAAAATGCAAGTGTTTGAAGCGGTCAATGGGAGAAGGTCAATCAGAAGGTTCACGCAGGAAAGCATTTCACTTGAGACCCTAAAGAAGCTCGTGGATGCCGCGAGGGTCGCGCCGTCGGCTGCGAACCTTCAGCCCCTGCGATACATCCTCGTCGCAAATCCCGACCTTCGAAAGCAAATATTCGCCTCGTTGATGTGGGCGGGGTATATCGCACCGGAGGGAAATCCGCCCCCGGGCGAGGAGCCAACCGCCTACATCGTCGTCCTCGTCAATAAGGAGATTGCGCGGAGCGATTACCAGCTCGACGCCGGAGCAGCAATCGAGAACCTCATTCTGACTGCTCTTGAGGGAGGAATCGGTTCCTGTTGGCTCGGCGCCATTGACAGGCAGAAGGTCCGCGAGGTGCTCGATGTCAGCGACGACTTTGAGATCGAGTCGGTGGTTGCCCTCGGTTACCCAAACGAACAGCCCGTCATGGAGCCAATGAAAGACTCCATCGAGTACTGGAAGGATCAAACCGGCCGCCTCCACGTCCCCAAGCGGAGTTTGGAGGAGGTCCTCGACGTCAGGCAGTAGCGTTCCTCCAGCAAGTTGCTCCGCGGAAGGTTTTAAGGTGCTCATTGAACTCTTCGCCGATATCCCCTTGTTCTCCAAAGGATTGCGATTCGGGCGACATGCCAACCTTGATTTCGGAGAGAATCTCCGTTTGCTCTGAAGGCGTTCCCGCGAAACCCGTATCCTTCATCTGGCGAAAAACTGAGTATCGCGTCGTCGCCGTCAGACATTTCTGGCACGATTGGGGCTTCGCCCGCTCCGCCCCGAAAAAAGATTGGCGAACTCGCCGTCACCGCACCTACTTCCACGTCCACACCGAGGAGGGCAAAGTTTTCGAAATCTATCTCGACCGCGCCAACCGCAGCAAGCCGACATGGGTTCTCCACAAGCTCATTTCCGGCTGACCGCGAATGGCGGGTATTTCATGTGCAGGTAGTGAGAGCAGTTGCTGACTCGCCATGCTGTCCGAGGCGCGGCAGGATTGGTTTAGGCTTTCACCGAAACCTCGGTGTCCGGCCAACGAGCGGGAGGGGTCTGAGATTTCAGCGAAGTTTTCCTTGACCCAGAGCCTGAGCAATGAGAATATTAGCAGACGAGAATACAATACAATAATGCTACTAATGCATCGTTTTCTAAACAATTATGTGTCTTGCAGTGGGCTGTGCTACAGCGAAAGGGAGAAAGAAAATGCGTACAAAAAAATGTGCCATGTGGGTCCTTGTGTGCGTGCTGGTGCTGGCGAACGGGAGTTTGCTTCAGGCCAAGGAGGGGGAAGATGCAAAAATCTATACTGTATTTGTTAGCCCCGGTTGTTCTTGCCCTGCGGGAGGATTGGCCAAAGGGCTCACAACCAATGAAGAACTTTTGCATAAACTTAGGAGCGAGTGCAGTGGAGTAGATTTCGTTGCAAGGGACATAACAAAACGCGGCACAAGTTATGAGGGAGTTCTCAATGAGTTAGAGGTTTTGAAAGAAGGCCTGGACGGAGTCCTTATCATTGGGACTACAAGAGAATATAGATTAGCATTCACTGGATTGCCCACAATATTTGTATATAATCTTTTCGAATGGATGAATGTTCCCTATAAACTGTACAATACGGGAAAAGAGGAGGATAGTATCCTGGTTGGGGGCCCTGAGTACAAGAATGGGAGAATCATAAGTGCTCAGTTAGACAGAAGAAATGTCTGTGACCCGTCCCTTACCTCGGCTATGTTTGAGGACTTAGTACGCAAAATCAAATTAATTCAAGTTATAAAGAGGTTAAAAGAAACCAGAATATTAGTTGTGACGCCTCATCATTATCTCGCTGCAGTAGATTACCAGGGCGACAGTCATAAACGTTTCCCAACAGACTACAACGAGACTTACACTCGTGCATTAAAAGAGTTGTTAGGTATAGAACTTGTGAGAATAGAACCTAAGGAATTCTACGAAGCTGTTAGGAAAGTGGAGGAGTCGAAACCTGCCTGTAAGAAAGCGGAAGAGCTTGCACAGATATGGATTGATGAAGCAGAAGCGATGATAGATACTACGAAATCAGAGGTAATAAAAACAGCCAAGTCGTTTCTCGCCTTTGACGCATTAAGAAAGAAGTATGATTGTAATGCAGTATCAACTCAGATGAGAACCCTTACAGGGAGTGGAAAGTTAGAAGATAGGTTCTGGCCGGGTGTGGCCCTTATGGAGTTCCAAAAACGAGGCATACAGGCCCTTTGTCAAGAGTACGAGAATGTGATGGTGGCTCATCTGTTGGGATACTACCTTGCTGGGAGGCCGAGTATGCTTGGCGACCTCATGATAGATACTTTTAACAATGCGACTATCCTTACACATTGTGGCGCACCGATCAATCCTTATGGAGACCATAGAAGACTTCCCTACATTATATTCAGTCATGCACAGAGTTCTGTAAGAGGCACCCTGAAACCTGGTTCGAGTACCGGGGCGCAAGTAAAGTTCCCTGTAAATGAACCTGTCACTATATGGAAGGTCTATGTGCTCAATAAGAAAATAGGGCTCTATACTGGGAAAACTGTTGATGGTAACTCCCTCTATAAAAACTTTGAGGGTGTAAATGGTATCATGTGTAGAACCAAGTTAGTTACGAAGGTTGATGATGCGAAGAAGATACAGAAGCATTTTTCTCCCGATGAATATGGAATCCACAGGGCAGCGACTTTTGGTGACCTTAGACAGAGTATTAAAGATTTGGCGACTTTGATTGGTTATGAGGTTGTGGAAGAGGACAAGTAGTTTGCTCCATTTTAACAATACGACTTCTGCAAAGTCGTTCGCCTTGGCAAAAGGGATTCCAAAAGTCATGGATTTTCGTCGGCCCCTGTGAGATAGGGAAGGCTCCAATGCCAAGACAGTCCGCAGCAATGAAACTTCTCCTGAGCGTCGCATTGCTTTTTATCCTCTCCCTCGCTGCGGCCCAGGTTGACCAGCAGCATCCCTACCGCCAGAGCACGCTGAAAACGAGAGTCAAGCTCCAGAGCTCCCGGGAAAAGGAAGACAAGTACCGGTACTCTCCCTGGGGCAACCTATCGTCTTCTGACCGCCGCTACACGCAAAAAGTCCGGCTCCGTATTGCCGTAACGAACGTCTCACCAACCGCCATCGAGGGCCTCCGGATTGAATACCGAATCTACCAACGAAACCTCGGCCGGAACCTGTACACCGTTGCCGCCGCTGGCGAGATGGGCATCCCTCGAATCGCGAGCAACGAGACCAAAACCCTTCTCACAGACGAGGCGACCTGTCAGTATCGTTTGAGATGGAGCAACCTCGTGAGGGGCAATCGCCTTTCCCGGTCCGGGGAGAAATACGCTGGCTACGTGGTCATCTACTCCGACCGGAAGGGGCCTGTGCGTTGGGACCTGAGCAGTCAAACGATGTACGCTCAATACGCCAGAGAACTTCGCGAAAAGCAGAAGCTTGCCGCCGCCGCATCATCGAAGGGAGGCATTGTGTCTTTCCCCTCTTCCGAAAAACCTGCCCCCCTTCTTTCTCCATCCGAGGCGACGGTTTACGTTACGAAAACGGGGCGCAAGTTCCACCGGGAAACCTGCCGGTATGTGCGAAAAGGCGCCAGGCCCATCCTCAAGAAGGATGCCTTAGAATTGGGCTACACCCCGTGCGCGATTTGCAAACCGTAAGCCTTAGCTCGCTCTGGACCCCGCGCGCCTTGCTCTCCGGCGAAAGCCGCGAAAGGCTTTCCGCCAGCGCTTTGAATAACAGACTTACAGTGTTTTTTAATGCGGAGCGTCTGCTGGCCTCTTTACGATGTCCTGCGGAGAAAAGGCTCAAGAAGGAAGTTGCGCATATCGGCAAATGCCTTGCGCATGAGCGGCGCCTCCGCGCAATCACCGCCGTTATCCTGTTGACTCGCATTCGCCTGTCGGTTAAAGTTTGCGTTCATTGACGACGCAGGAATCGCAATCGAACCCTGAATGGAGGAGAGAATTGGCAGTAGGAAGTCACACGCTATTGACGATAGGTTGTGCGGGCGTCCTTCTCGCGCTGTCGTCGTGCTCGCCCGACAAGCAAAACCCCGGCAGAGAAAACAGTAGCCATATTCTTGGCAGCGGGGGAGTGATGGTGAAAGTCGAGAGGATACCGGAGTGCGAGACGCGACTGGGCGAAGTCGTCGGCGTCATTGACGCTCCGAGGGAGAGGGTCTGGAACGTCATCAGCGATTACAACGAGCATAAGCACTTCATGCCGAACGTCCTTGAGTGCTTCGCGTTTCGCCCCGAGGGACTGGAACTTCTTAAAGGAGCAAGCCCACAAGACCTGGGGAGGCTCCAGAGTCAACTAAGGCAATATGAGACCGACCGGATAGCAGACTCCGTCGTGTACCTTTACGGCATGGGCGATTTCCCATGGCCGATGCCGAATAAACGCTACATATTGAAAGTCGTTCGCGACCGGGTGCGCTGCGCGGCCCACTCGACCATGGTCATCGGTCAGATGAAAGTCAACGAGTCTTGGTGGGAATTGAAACCTTACGGCGGAGACGGCTCGAGAACTCTTGCAAGATACAGGATTCTTCTCGACCCGGGAATACCGCTGCCCGAATTTGCCATCAGGATGGCTACCAAATCCACGCTCCCGAAGGTGATCGAGGCGGTGAGGAAGAGAGTGAAGAATCCCGGGTACGAGCCTCGAGGAAAGGAAGAAAAGAAAGCGGGTTGAGGTTCCCACCGAATTGTGAAAGGCAGGCTCTGAAATGGCACGTCCTATCGGAGATTCAAAAGAAATGCTCGGAAGAAACCGGACGATAAGCGCGACACGTCGGGCCAAACGGAAGCTCAGCAGAAGAGACTTCGTGAAAGGCGCGGCGGGGATAGTTGTGGGCGGCGTGATGCGCCCGGGAACAGCAGTTCGGCCGCACGATTCTCGCCCGAACCTCCTCTTCGTCATGACCGACCAACAGCGTTTTCCGTACCTCGGGGCGTACGGGAAGGTCTCCGTCGAGACCCCTGCAATGGACAGCATAGCCAAACAAGGAGCGCTGTTCACACATGCGTTCTGCTCGACTCCCCAATGCTCGGCTTCTCGCTCGTCCATCATGACCGGGCTTTATCCGCACTCCACCCGCGTCATGGGCAATATGGGCGCCGCGGGGGGAAATCCGTTGAGCGCCGAGATTTCATCTCTTGGCAGCATCTTCCGGAAGGCGGACTACCGGACCGCCTACTTCGGCAAATGGCATCTCGGCGGCGACCCGCGAGACCACGGATTCCAATTCTATGACCGCTGTGGCAGGGGAGTCGGGGAAGACGTCGTGGATAAGTCGGTGAAGTTTTTGAGAGGTGCGAGCGAGCCGTTCCTTCTGTTCTCTTCCTTTCTCAATCCCCACGACATTTATCGCTTCGCACGTCTAAAGCAGACGATAAACAGAAGCAAGAATCGGATACAGCTTCCGGCGAATCTCCGGGACGACCTCTCGAAAAAACCTCATCCACAGCTCCAGTATCTTCAGGAAGATCAGGGCAAAGCCGTTAAGGGATTTACGAAAAAAGACTGGATTGATTACCTCAACGTGTACGAGTACCTTGTAGAAAAAGTTGACCGCAATATCGGCAAGATTCTCGCGGCGCTCCGGAAAAGGGGGTTACAAAAGCGAACCATCATCGTCTTCACCTCTGACCACGGCGATCACACCGGCGGGCACGGTCTCCCATTCAAGGGGCCGGCGATGTATGAGGAGCTCGTGAGAATCCCCCTGGCAATCTCTTTTCCGGCGCGGATTTCTCACGGCAAACGAGTTGACGAATTGGCGGTGAACGTGGACCTGCTCCCAACCCTTTGCGACCTGGCGAACCTCCCCGCGCCGAAACGGTCTCACGGCCGCAGCCTGTTGCCTCTGCTCGAAGGGAAAAAGGTGGCCTGGCGAGACCATGTCATCGTGGAATATTATTCAAAGCAAAAGTGGGTCAATCCCGTTCGAATGCTGCGGACGAAGCTATGGAAATACACACGCTATCGGAAGTGGGGAGAAGAACTTTACAGCCTCAGAGACGACCCCGGCGAGCTGAATAATCTCGCGCGCAGCGACGCTCATGCCGCGATAAAACGCAAATTGTCCCGCATTCTCGACGAGTGGATTGACAAAAGCGCAGACCCCTTCAACTCATTGTTTCCCACAGACAGAGCGGGCAGCAAAGTTTAGCGTCTCGAATCAGCGAGCGCTGAGGCAGAAAGTAGGGCCTTTTCAAGCGGGAGCCGAGATAATGAAGCAAACCGCATCGAGTGGAATTCGCCTTCACACGGAACGAGAGCTTGCCCCCTTGAAACCGGTTACTGCGTTGGCACTTGTAGTTTCCCTTCTCTTCTGTATTCTTCCCCTTCTGGCGAAAAGCGGCTCAATAGCTCAATCCTCCGTGCAGCCAAAGCTGTTCGCTCATCCGCCCGACGACAACTTCCTCATTTCCGCGAAGGTTATCTTTCTTGAGCAGGACGCGGAGGCAGCTCTCCTATTCTGCGCGGTCAACGAATCGGATTATCTCCAGTGCGTAGCTTTCGGGGACGTGCTCGCGATTTCTCGCCTTCGCAAGAACCAGAAAAAGTTACTCGAAAGCGCGGTGATTCCGCGGATGGTCAGGGGAGAAGGATACACCATGAAGCTGAGCGTCTCCACCTCGCCGCTCGTCTCGCGCGATAAGTACGGACCGGTTTGGTACATCGGCGGGACACGAAAGAGCGTCTCCGTCACGGCCAAGATATGGCCTGATGACAAGCCGGAGCCGGATTGGCAGCTCACCTTGCCTGACATCGCCGTCGAAGGACGGGATGCAACAAATCTCGGATACATCCCCAGTTCCCGCGTTCGCTTCGCAAGCTGGCAAACCCATTCCTTGAACGCCGAAGGCGCGCCGAACGAAATCGCTCCTTCAAAGGTGATAAAAGTGCCCGAAGGCCGCGAAGCGGAGTGGCTGGCGATAGGCGACCTCGATAACGACAGGCATCTGGACTTTCTGACAGCGCGAAATGCCAACCAGGCGGTTACGGCGCTGACCGCCTTTGATCTCGCCGGAAATGTCATGTGGAAGTGGGGCGGCGGGGGCAGCCCGACCATCACCTACGATGTGCCCGCGCAAATATACGACATTGACGGCGACGGAGAAAACGAGGTTCTTTACAGCATTCGGGGCTATCTGGTTGTCGCGAACGGGGCGGATGGAGCGGAGGAAAAAAGATGGCGCCTTCCGGACGGGCTGTCGGTCGCAGATTGCATAACCATAGCGAACTTCTCCGGCAAGAAGAGGCCAAGCGACATCCTCATCAAAACCCGATACGACCACGTGTGGGCGTATGACAGCAGTTTCTCGCTTCTCTGGCAGTGGGCGGGGAACACCGGACATCACCCATGCCCGGACGATATTGACGGCGACGGGAAGGACGAGCTTCTCTGCGGATACACTCTTCTCGATGATGACGGGCGGGAGTTGTGGCATCTCAAGCCCGACCCTGACGGGCACGCGGATACGGCGCGCATTTGCTGGAATCTCGACGGGAAAGCTCCCCCTCGCCCGGGGTATCTGACCACATGCTGCGTCGGAGAAGACCTCATTTTGACCGACCACCTCGGCAGCAGGTTATGGCAGATGCGTCCTGAAGTTCTCCTGCACTTCCAGAGCGCCCGAGCCGCGGAGCTGAGGCCGGACATTCCGGGAAGGGAAATCGTTGTGGACATCGCCGGTGACCCAAAACCGCCCCCTGACCGCCTCATGGTTCTCGCCCGGAAGGGCAACATTCTCGGCTCTTACATGCCGGACTACACACGCTTCCACAATGTCATTGATTGGGACGCGGACGGCGTGATGGAAATAATCATTCCGCGTGCCGATGGCCTTTTCGATACGCGCGGTCGTCAACTCGTTCGCTTCCTGAATCCGCCCCCTCATCCATACGATCGTGAGACGCCATTTTGCTATGTGGCGGACATCTACAACGACGGCAACGATGACGTCGTTCTCCTCGACGACTCGAGCATCCGCATTTACAGCAACAGTAATCTCCCCCCTCGCAAGCCGAAGCCTCTGGTCGCGAAGAGGTATTACAACTTCACCTTCTACTGAGCCTGCCGCTGGTGGACGCGCTGACTTCACTGGCGGGGGCGCGCGCCAAGGAGCCTCATCCCGTTGGAGGTGACCAGCAGCGAAGCCCCCATGTCCGCCGCGATAGCCATCCACAATGTGGCCAGGCCAAGAACGGCCAGTGCCATGAAGAAAAGCTTCACCCCGAGGGCAAAGGCGATGTTCTGCTTGATGACTCCAAGAGTGTGCCTTGAGTGGGCGATGAGCCAGGGCAGCCTCGTCAGGTCATCGGACATGAGAGCGATATCCGCGGTCTCTATAGCCGCGTCTGTGCCCGCGGCCCCCATGGCGATGCCAAAGGTGGCGACTGCCATCGCAGGAGCGTCGTTGACGCCGTCCCCCACCATAGCCGCCGCGTCGAACTCGCGGACCAGCGACTGAACGGCCTCTACCTTGTCCTCCGGAAGGAGTTCGGCCATAAAACTATCCACCCCGGTCTTTTGGGCGACGGCGCGAGCTGTGTCTTCGTTATCTCCGGTGAGCATGACGATGCGCTGCACGCCGAGCTTTCTTATCCGCTCTACTGTTTCACGGGCCTTTTCCCTCACCCCGTCCCCGATGGCAATAAGGCCGCACACGTGCTGGTCGTTGCCCAGGGCGACAACGGAGTAACCGGCCTGCCCGAGCTCCTCGGCTTTTTCGTGAACCTCCGGCGTTTCTCCGCCTATTTCGTGCAAGAGCCGGTGACTGCCGATCCAGAAAGGGCGTCCCTCTATATTGGCGCGGGCCCCTTTCCCTTTGATGGCCTGAAAGTTTTCCGCAAGACGAGGAGTGATTCCCTCCGCTTCCGCCCTGTGAAGAATAGCCCTGGCAAGAGGATGCTCGCTGTTGGCCTCGAGCGTGGCCGCAATCTCCAGAAGCTCTCCCGCCGAATGGCCCTTGAGAGGAACGACCTCCTGCACCTCCGGCCGCCCGTGGGTGAGTGTCCCGGTCTTATCCAGAGCCAGCGCTTGTAATCGAGCAGGCGCTTCGAGAAACATACCTCCCTTGATGAGGACACCGCTGCGCGCCGCTGCCGTCAGGCCGCACACGATGCTTACCGGCGTTGATATGACCAGAGCGCACGGGCAGGCAATCACCAGCATCACGAGCCCGCGGTATAACCACATCGCCCACGAGGCGGCGAAGAAAATCGGCGGCAGCAACACTATGCACACAGCCACGGCCATCATGGTCGGAGTGTAGTAGCGCGCGAACCTGTCCACCCATCGCTCACTGGGGGCTCGGCGGGAACGGGCTTCCTGGACGAGGTGGATGACGCGGGCAAGAGTGGTATCGCGGGCCGGCTTTGTCACCCTGAACTCCAGGGCGCCGTCTTCGTTAATCGTCCCTGCAAACACCTCGTCCCCCGGCTCCTTGGACACCGGCGCCGACTCGCCGGTGATGGGAGCCTGATTCACCGTGGAGAAACCCTTCGTGACCTCGCCGTCGAGCGGTATCCGTTCTCCCGGACGGACAAGGATGACGGCGCCGACCCGAACTTCCTCGACTCGCGTCTCCAGAATCGCCCCATCCTCCGGGGAAATATATCGAGCAGTCGCTGGCGACAGGTCCATCAGAGCCGTGACCGCTCGGCGAGCACGATCAATGCTCCAATGCTCCAGCAGAAGCGCGAGCCCAAACAGAAAAGCCACCGCCGACGCCTCGAACCATTCCCCGATTGCGACGGCCCCGACGATTGCGGTCGTCATCAGCAGATTCATGTCAGGACGCAACTTCCTCGCAGCATGCACAGCTCGCGGCGCCACAAACCACACCCCGCTTATGATGGAGCAAATGTAAAAAAGGATCGAAGCGAGAGGGAACACGTGTCCCTTGCCGCCGCCGGACGACAAGGCGTGCAGGAGACTACCGTGGAGAAGCCAGTGGCTGAGCAAGCCGGCCAGGAGTGCCGCTCCGCTGATGCAGGTCATGATCAGGCGGCCGTGGCGCCGCCAGAGCGATGCTCGTTTTTCCTCGGCCCTTTCCTCCCATAGGACAGCTTTCATTCCGGTGGATGCGATGGCGGCTACGATAACCTCTGCCGAGACTCTTTCGGGCTCGTACGTGACGGTCATTCGCGCGTCGAGAAGGTCGAAATCTACAGCCATAATGCCCGCACGCCCCTCGAGCGGCTTCCTCAGGGCAGCAGCCTCCTCCGCGCAATCCAGCCCGTCCACTTTATATATCGCCTGAACCGCCGTGGTTTTCTTCGCCATCGCTCCTTCGGTCCGAAAGATTCTTCGAATTCAATAACCACACACGCCTGGGAGATGTTCCAAAAAGAAAAGAGAGGTGCAAAAGTCGGCCGCAGCTTCTTTGACCCGGAAGCAGCACAACACCGTGGACCGCAGTTCCCCGCCAGCCTCAGACCTTCTCCGCGACGACGTAGGGAGGGCGATATTCTCGCTTCAGGTAGCGATTCGCTTCCTGGTCCCCACCGAACGATTCCGTCGCACCGTCGAATATCAGCTTGCGATTCCCGACCCGGTACGAAATGTTTCCGAGGTGGCACAGCAATGTCGAGAGATGCCCGAACTCAATATCCGCGTTCGGCTTTTTGCGGCTGCGAACGCAGCTCAAGAAATTTTCGAGATGGCGCGGAAACGGGTCTCGCCCATACTCAAAGGGACCTTCCTCTCCGTCCCGCGTGAAGGACTTCCACCCGCCGCCATGCCGCCCTAACCACATGAAGCCATCCGTCCCGAAGACCTCGACCTTCGTCGCATTGAACGGCCAATTAGGCCATCTCGACGACATCCTTATCTCCTGCGGAGTCTTTTTCATGTATGGTGTCCAGAGCGTCAACGCGAAGACCATCGTCAGCTTTTCATATTCGTAGGTGACGAGCTGCGTGTCCGGCGTTTGCCCGCCGTCCTTGAAATGGAAAATGCCCCCCGTCGTGCACACCGATTTCGGATGATCTTCCCCCACGACCCAGCGCGCGATGTCCATTTGATGGATGCCATCATTGATAATGTCCCCGCCGGAGAAATCCCACAGCCAGTTCCAACAGCCGCCGTAGAAACGGTTGGGGTTATACGCTCGCTTCGGCGCCGGCCCGAGCCACATATCGTAATTGAGCTCCTTCGGCGCCGGCTGATCCCGCTTTTCCCCAAGCACGCCTCGCGTCTTCATGTTCAAAACGCGAACCAGGTGGATGTCTCCAAGCTTGCCCGAACGGATAAACTCGATGGCGTGCTTTGCGTACGGAGCGCTTCGGGTCTGCGTGCCGAGCTGCACGACCCGCTTATATTTCCGCGCGGCCTCCACCATCTTCCGCCCCTCCCAGATGTTGTGGGAAGCGGGCTTTTCGACGTAAACATCTTTCCCCGCCTCACACGCCCAGACTGTCCCGAGGGCGTGCCAGTGGTCAGGTGTCGCAATCACGAGGGCGTTGACCTGCGGGTCGTCCAGAATCCGCCGAAAGTCCTGCACCGTCTTCGGCCTTTTCCCCTGCGCCGCTTCAACTGCCTTCGCCCGGGAATCGAACAGCCGGCTATCTACGTCGGAAAGATACGCCACCTCCACGTCCGGCCGAGCTGCAAACGCCCTCGCCAGGAAATTCCCCCGACCGCGAATCCCCATGAGACCCACGATAATCTTGTCGCTCGCCGCGACACTTTTCCGCTCGGGCGAAATCGCCACCGCCGCAATCGCTCCGACACCCGCCCCAACACTATCTTTCAAAAACCTTCGCCGACTGATTGTTTTCCGAATGGACATCATAACCTCCTCTCGGGTTAATGCCTCTCAACACAGCCCCGTGCGGATTCTCCCCGTCTTGCCGGGCTTTTCCGTCACGCCTCGTCGTGAGCAGGGCAAGATGCCCTCGATATCCCGCCAGGGGCGGGACCGGATGCCGGCGGTACGTAGCCACCTCTGTGTGCCCGGGCGCAAGCGTCCCACTTTCTTACGCTTCCCGGATACTGTGGAATAGTCCAACCGCCGCTGCACAGTATCCCGTTTCTCCTCAGCCCCAACCTTGTTTTTCCCGCACGTGCTTCTCAATCGCGCGAAGCTCCTCCAGGTTATTGAAACCCATCACCTGACCGGGATCGTCCACGCACATCGTCGCCAACGTAAACCTTTTGCTGTTTCCCTTTCTCGCTCCGGCGAGAATCTCTATTACGTCGGTGAGGTATTCTTCGCTCTGGGCATTGTCAGCCTTTATCTTCTTGATGGCGAACTCCAGCGCCTCCGATGTCAGGAGGTAAACGGATAAGTTGACATATTCGGCAGAATCAACCTCCTCCGGGGATAGCTTTTTGGTTCTCTTTCCGGATCGCACTTTGAAAAAAGTGTACTTCACGGGAACGAGACTTTTAATCTCATCAACCGGGAGCAGGACTGTCCCGGAGGCGAAATCGTACAGCTCCCCAAAAGCCAACCGAGCTTTCTGCCGGCTCATTCTTTCGGCTGCTATCGCCTTCGCTACAAACTCCGGATAAATCTCCCCCGCTTCAGCCTTTTGCAGAATCTGCGATAGGACGCGAGCCCTTCGAATATCGGCCGTTTCGATGATCCTTACAGGCTCGCTTTCCCGCTCGAGAATCACCCTTCCCGACCCGGGCGAGTTCTCTCGCGGCCCGACCAGAAACAGACAGTCAAATCCTGAAGAGTGGAACTTGCGAATCATCTTTTTAATCACGCTGCCGTCTATCAGCTTGTCGCCCGCAACGACCAACACGTCACCGTCGTAAGCGACAGATTTCAGCAACATCGCACCGCATTTCGCGGCGTTGCCCGTGCCGAGAGGTTCCGGCTGGTAGGCAAACAAAACATCGGAGAACAGACTTCCCACTGTCTTCAGCACATGCTGAGCGCCTTTTCCAACGACAACCACGTGCGGCGAAATCCCTGCCGAGCTGTAAGCCTCGATACTTCTGACAATCACCGGCCGACCTCCCACCGGCAAACAGGTCTTGTGGGTGCTGGTCAAGCCTATTCGCGTGCCTTTTCCTCCTGCCAGAATGATTGAGCACGTTCCGCGCTTCTCTCTCATTCTTCGCACCTCCTTAGCTGGGCAATCTTTCGTGTCGAGTCTCGAAAAATGCGGAGCGCCCCTCACCGCCTTTCAACGGGGCTTCCCCGGCGAAAACAACAGTCCATAATGTTTCCTGAGCGAGAACAAACGAATCCTCAGTGCAACACGATTGGGCTATTCATTTCCCGCCGATACTATCTGTCGGGCTATGCGTTCCCGAGCGGCGAAGAGAGCGTTCGGGTCCTTCTCCCAATCCCGCCAGCTTCTCGTCACACTGAGCACCTCCTTTTCGACGGCGCGCCGACCCACAGTTTTCTCCAGAAGCACCAAGTACTCGTAATCCTCCATCCCTTCGCGGATATTCTTCAAGCGAATGCTGGTGATCGGCCCGTCAAAACCGGCATCCTTTCCCGGATAAATCAGCGCCCCCTCGCCGTTATACGCCAACCGAAAGCTCGGCTGATCCAGCCACGGGTCCTTCACGCTGTCCCAATACACCGTCGTCCAGTACAGCAGCCCCACCATGTGATAGCGATAATTCGTCCACGGCGCCATCCGGTAATTGAGCACCGGCACGTCCATTTGCCACCACAGCGGCTCGCCCTTTCCTTGACAGAGAGCCGTGTACGACCACAGGAGGTCACCAGCGGCTCGCCTCGCGGCAGCGGTTTGCTCGTCGTGCAGCGGCCATAGCGGCACCCATATATCAACCGCACCGTAGAGGTCCCCCCAGCTTGGGTTCGAACTTGTTGTCTGCTCCGTGCACAGAACCTTGATTTCGGAATCCGCCTCATGCACGAGCGCCCCCCGCCTCCTCACCTCCTCGTAAGCCTGCGCATCGTTCGGTTCGTCGAGAATGTACACATACGCCCCGTCTGCCCACCCGTTCTGCTTCAAGTAGTCGTACATCGAGGAAAGAAACCTCTTGTTCCTCTTCCTATCCGCCCCGAGAGGGTCCGAAAAAGCCCTGAACCGCATCTGAAAAGCGTTCACGTGAAGCTTCGTCATGAACTCTTTCAGCGCTTCGTGCGTTCTGGTCGCGTCTATGCTGCCGTCCTCTTTGACTTCCGGATAGAAGTGCGAGGGCACAGGCGGAGTAATTCTGTGTTCCGCCATCATCTCGCAAAACCGCCGTTCTATCGCCCTCGCCTTCTCTGAACCGGACTTCA
The DNA here is from genome assembly GCA_964640185.1 of uncultured Verrucomicrobiota bacterium. Taxonomy (GTDB): domain Bacteria; phylum Auribacterota; class JABMQX01; order JABMQX01; family JABMQX01; genus CAZXGF01. The sequence goes on from CAZXGF010000071.1 coordinate 14,451, forward strand.
CATCGAACCATTTCAGAATCCGTCCGAAACTCCCGAAATGACTCTTCATTGTCGGATTCTCGGGCAGCGTGAAATCCCACACAGTCAACCGCACCGGCAACCGCACCGGGTCGTGTCTCCTGACTTTGATGACGACACTTCCCCTGTATTCTCCCGCCGGAGTCCCCGCCGGAACGTAAACATCCACCCAGAAAGCCTGATTGAAACCCGGATAAATCGTGCAGGGCACGGCATCGTACTTGGCGCCATTGGGGTTTGTCCGCTGATTCCACGGTTTCAGGTCCTTCCCGTCAATTGGGCTGACAAACGGAATCAGCGCGTCCGGATAGAGCCCCGGCGGGGTGGCGCACCGATAACTCGGCCTGCGGATATAGACGTAATGTTCCCTGAAGAGCGTAATGAACTCAGCCTCGATAGCCGACCCGCTCGAAGATTTCAGCGGACTTGCCTCCACTGTCACCTTCTCCAGAGTTTCGCCCTCCGCCCGCACTATCACCTGAAATGGCTCGTACTCGTTGCGAGCCGCCCATATTCTCGCCTGCCCCTGTTCGCCAGGCGCCTCGGAGGGAAAGCATCGCCTTGTCCCGTGCCTCACCCAGACCTTTACCTCGCTGCAGCACCGGTCGGGTTTGCCGAAACGCCATCCGATAATCGCGACCCCTGCCAGCGCCACCTTTAGTGCTACTGTTGCTTTCCTGCCCATCTCACTCCTCCTCTACGATTCTTCCTTCTCCAGACGCGGGTTTTCCGCACGTGCTCCTGCGAAAACGACCGACTCGCAACCCCGGCCACGTTATTTTCACGCATTCCATCCCCTGCGCTCTGGTAGCACGATACACTTTTACCTGGGAAAGGTCAACAACGCGGAACGCCTGAGTATGGCCGCGTCTGTGTTCCACGGAGGTCCGCTCTCTTGTCCCTGGAGCTAACCGCCTATTTGAGAGCCACTTATCACGCCCCTTCAGGGCTGAAGACTGCTTTCGCCCCCCCCTCTAAGAGCAGATTTAATAAAGCCCAGAGCAACACCCTGAGAAAAAGCTCCGGCATGAGCCGTGTCAGCCTCCCGTGCGGCAACCCATGCCATTTCGCCAAGCTTGCCTATTCACTTCCTTCATAAGTCGGCTGCCGGAGTTGCCAGCAGGGCCTTCTCTTTCGCCACGTGCCTGTGGCGGCATCTCCTTGAAGTGACGAGGCTTATGCTAATAGAAATTTCCATGGCGCGGCGAAATCCCTCCGCTGGCACGGCTATTGTATTTACCTTCCTGGAAGGCGCTACCCGGTTTTCGGGCTCAATCCGCCTGGGAGCCGCTCGCATAGGCGCCTGAAGGCCACGGAACAAACCCGAATTTGCCGAGGAGGTGATGACTATTGAAATGGGGCAAGGTTTAACAGTGGTCTTTGGGGAAAACATGCAGTTCCAAAAGAAGGAGGATTTGTGATGAGTTTGCGATGTTCATTTCTGACAGCGATTGCGGCGGTTGTCCTCGCGGTAGCCGTAACCGGCAACGTGCCGGCGCAGCTAAACGCTCGCAGCAGCGAAGGCGTCGTTCTTCCGCAGGTCATTCGCGCGAGGGCAGAGGACAAAAGCGTTGTGCAACTCCGTCAGGCGGTGCGAGTTCCGCCGTCGCCGGTAGTAATCAACTGGCCGGGCTACCGGCTGCCTGACCTTCGAATAGGAAGATGGTGGTACAAGGCGCCGCCAAAGGTCGGGCGAGACGTGGACCTGTTTTTTGAGGTCCAAAACATTGGCCGCGGCTATGCGCGGGGCCCCATTCTGTGGGAGGTCACCTGCCACAATTGGGGATTCTGGAATCCTGTCCTCAACAGAGTAGCCGTAAGCTACTTCAGGCAGGGGATAGCGCCGCGACAATCGAGGATCGTCCACATCCGGTTCCGGATGACCCAGAGGATGCACAACCTTCGGCTCATGGCTGACCCCTCCGACCGTCTCGGCCCCCCGGATAATCCCCCCTTTGGGCAGAAGGCGAAGCTTTACGGTTGGCTAAGCCTCAAGAACGGGCACATCCGCGAAAGCAACGAACGGAATAACGCCAAGTGGGTGTGCATCAAGGTATTCAGCGTCAAGCCGGCTGAAATCGCCGAACCTGTCCGCATCGTCATTCCGGTGGTGAATCCGCTTCCCGGCGAGCTGACCGAAGTCGAGCTCGTGATGGGCAAAGAGCTGGCTGAGCTCAAGGACGTTCTGGAGATCGTTCTGCCGAACGACAACGCAGCCACTTTCGCCCTTGCGAGCGATGTGCCGACATACGAACCGGTCGAGCCGGGGCAGTCTCTCTGCAAGCTCGTTCTGGACCCGGAGAACTACGGCGAGGGCGAGCAGGAGAAGGAAGACGTCGTCCTGGAGGTGAACATTCTCGACTCCGCCAAGCTCGACAAGCCCGCCAGCTTCAAGGTCCTGGCGACTGCGACGGGCCCGGATGGAGAGGAGATCTCTGCCGAAGTGACCGTCGTCATCGAGATTCTGCCGGTCGAGCAGGTGTCCTTCAACTGACGCCAGCTCGGCTCGCGAACCGAGGAGGCGCGGCCGCTTCGATGTGAGCCGCGCCTCTTCATTTTTCATGCGAGTTGGCTTTATATTGTTTTGAATACTCAGTCCACTCTAAGAAATCATTCTCGTGAACCGAGTATGTAAGGCTTTGCGTCTCTGCGCCCCTGCGTTAAGCTCTTTCTCCCTTCTTTCCTTGCCACCGAAATACAGCCGCACCCACGACTACCCTCGCGCCATCATCGCCAGATACTCGCAAAGAGTGCCCATATTCCGAATGAACGTGCTCGTTTCAATCCTGCCGTTTTCAACCCACCGTCCTTCGGCATCTTGGGCGGCGATGATTCTTTCAACTTGGGCGTCCAGACTCCTGACGCGGCGTTCTTTTTCAGCGGGAGACGGCGGACGAGCCTTCTCCGCGAGGTACTTCTCTCGCCCGAGAGCAACGACCTTTTTGTAAAGGCGTGCGACCTCCCCGCCACCGTAATTTCCGAACCAGCTATAGCCCGGACGAAGGTTGACACGCTCGTAAACAACCCGTCGGTCCGCCGTCACGTATATCGGCCGGTTCGTCCGCAGTTCGTAGAACCTCGCCCAGACCCCTTCGCGAAGTTTCGACTTCTCCAGCCAATTGAGAGCCGAGGGAATCGGCTTCAGATACCTCCCCTCGCCCGTCTCGAGGAATAGCTCGGTCAACGTGCGGATATTGCGACAGGTGGCGGCGCCGTTGCAGGCGGCAGGCTCGAACCATCGAGCAGGCGCGGGCTTCATATCGTAGTCGTACTGTTGAGCCCAACCAGATTGCGGAGAAGAAAGCTGCGAAGCGATGATGAAATCCCCTCCTTTCTTCGCGCTTTCGAGGTAACGCTTGTCGCCATAAATCTTGTACGCCTCCAGCATGACCCCTATGCAATCGTTGATGGCGTTGTCGTTGAAGGTGTAGTAGCCGCCGTAGCCGCTGGTTGGCGGAGGGAAACGCTGCGGCCACGCTCCGTTCGGAAACTGGCTCTTGAGCATGAACCGCAGCCCGTACTCCACCGCCCGGTGATAGGAAAGCCGCTTGTTTGTGGCTTCATCCATCGCCAGGAGGAGACGAAGCGCGCTCTGGCTGTTATTGTCATCGAACGTGGAAGTATTTCTTCGCCCGTTTGGCCCCCGTCCTTTCTCCTTATCCCGCCGAAAATACCATTTCCTGCTGGCGGCCGACTCGAAGTCTATCTTGTAATCCCATCCTCCGGAAGCGAGCTGCCCCCACACCAGAGCGTCCGCCGCCCCCTTTGCCGCTTTCAAATAGATTTCCGAGCCAGTCACGCGATATGCCCGCAGAAATGCGAAACCCACCGATGGCGTCCCCGGCGGCTGAACCCATATCTGGCTCTCGGTGGCTTTCCCCTCCCCAGCCCTCTCCTTCATATCCTTGGAATATGTCCACAGATACCCGCCGTGCGTCGCCACCTTGTACACGAAATACCGCGTCGCCTTCTCCATCGCCTGCGCCGCCGCCCGCCCGGACAGCGTATCGCCCGGTTCCCCCGATGCGGCATCCATTGCCAAAAGCCCCATCGCAAGAACACAACCCATGCGTCTCCCAATCGAAACCATCTCGCCCTCTCTTAAACCGAGTTTCTTATCTCCGCACGCTTTGCGAAGTCCACAGTTCCTTTCCAAAACACACTCGCCCCTTATCATACCACCAATCCATGCGATTTCCCCCCCCCGCATCGCCCTCGGTCAGCAATTCCGAAACTTTGCTGTCTGGGGGCGGGAAAACCGGGAAAGGCGGCGTG
>CAZXGF010000072.1:0-18629 GCA_964640185.1 uncultured Verrucomicrobiota bacterium
CCGATCCGCAGCTTATGTTGCCAATATAGCCAAATTTTTGGGGAAACTCCTGGTGAGGTTCCTCTTGCCTGGCGAAGCTGTGCGTACTACAGTTGGTGCGCTCCGCGTCTGGGAAATGATTCCGACGGGAATCGGTTGGGCCAACTCGTACGTCCGTCGCCCGCAAAGAAAGCAGTCGTGGTCATGCTCGGGAAAGAGACACCATGCGGCATATGATATCCAAAGCAGCAATGCTGATGACGGCAATACGCCTTTTCGGAGAGGTAGCTTACGCGACCTCCGGAATTCTGTCTTCACAGGTTGGCTATGACATCGGCTGTCCCATGCGCGCGATCGTACGCGGCGACTGTCCTGACTATCTTACCGCCGGCGCTACGTTCCAGCTTTGCGACCGAACAGGCAAGGAGGTCGCGGGAGGCCCGGTACGGAATTGGGGCGAGAAGTGGAGGAGCTTCTGGTGGATAGCTGACTTCTCGGGAATAGAAAAAAGAGGAACTTACGTGCTGCATGTCAACAATGGTGACTCGACGTTCTTAGTGAGCGACCCTATAGATGTGGGTCACAAGGCCCTTTGGTCCAAGTGCTTCAGGACTATTGCATTCGACTTCTTGGTGACGCGGGCAGAACAGGCGCGCTCGAGAAAGGGCTGGCGTGACTGTGGCAGCGATCTTCAGGAGTTCGGTAGCCACGTGGTGGCCGTGGACAGCCTATGCGATGTGCTCGAAGTGGCTGGTAACCTGACAACGCAGGATGAGCGCCGTCACTTGCTGGACCAGGTTCTCACGGGCTGTGAGTATTTGGCGCATCTTCAGGACAAGGCCGAGCGGCTGGGCCTGGGGCGGGGTCCCGTCGTTCACGAAGACCGACAGGACCACGTCGTGACGGGCAATGTTGCCAAAGGAGCGATGATTTTCGCACGCGCCGGGCGACTCCTCAGGCCCACACGTCCGATGAAGAGCGCCGAATACCTTGAACGGGCGGAACTCGCGTTCACCTGGATCGCACACCACGGCCCCATCATCAACAAGGAGAAGCAGCAGTTCTATCCGCACGTCCATGGATCGCCCTTGGGTTCGGTTCCGCCTGAGAACCAATGGATGACGAGGGACCTGGTCATGATGATGCGTGCGGCGGTTGAACTGTACAAGGCCGGAAGAAAAACGTACAAGCAGAGGGCCATCACTTACGCCAGCCGAGTCATGAAGCGGCAGGTGCCGCGAGAGATGAACGAAGGCGGTCTTTACGGGCACTTCTATACCTACGATGATTTTACATCTTTTGGCGGGATATCTTTTACCGAGAAGGCCAACATCCATTGCGGCGCATGGAGCAACGATGGACGCATCTACAACAAGGGCGGCCACTACCCACACTACCTAATACCTATGATTGAAATGGTCGAGCTTTGGCCTGACCATCCTGATGCACAACGATGGAGGCAGACCCTGCGGGATTTCGCTTACGGCTACTTCGCCCCCGCATGCCGACAGAGCCCGTTCATGATCCTGCCGGCGGGGTATTACCGCGGCGAGGGACTCCTGCACTTCAGTGGATGGTACCACGCGCACAACAACATCTATGCCTTTGCGGCGTCGCTGGCGCTTGAGTTCGAAAGGCTATTCGGAGATCCGCAGTTTCGGGAGATTGCTGTCGGCAATCTTCAATGGATAGCAGGCCTCAATTGTGGGATCAAGGAACCGGAATCTTCCCGTTATCTGTCCGTGAGCATGATCAGCGGTGTCGGCACACGGTACCGAGGAAGTTGGACAAAGATTGTCGGCTCGATCTGCAACGGGTTCTCGGCGAGCAAGCAGTTCCACGTTGAACCGCCAAGGGCGATTAGCGATCGCCCAACATACTTTGATGATGAGGCTTACATCGCCCACAGCATGCCTTTCCTGAGTGCCCTCGCCAGGCTAATGACTTATCGGCCGGCAGATGGAAATGGCGGACGACACGCTCCAGCGGCCACGGTGAATCAGGCCGCTGAGCCCCCACGTTCGCAAAATGATCCTCCATAAACCTTGTTTGTGGCGTTTGTGCCTTTCAACTCGAAAAGGATGGAGACGCAGCTAAAAGGAGTTTTGGCCCATGATCCTGCACTTCCGCCATCGTAGCGGCTTTAACGCGAGCAAGTCACTTCTCGGAGGCTCACAATGAGAACACCAGGAATCATTCTCGCCACCCTGATTATCAGCGTAGCACAGGCGAGCGCGCAGAAGAAACCCGTCGTAATCGAGAATGCGCATGTTCGGTACACGATATCGGCGGGCGGAAAGAATCTCGCGTTCGTCGATCGTGTAACGGGCACCGACTATCTGAGACGCGATATTTCTTCCGCCTGCGCGCTTCTCCGCCGCAACGGAAAGGAGTATCCTGCAACATCAATCTTGTTTTCAAACGGGCGCCTTGTCCTCCAATTCGCAGAGCCGCACGTGGAGGTTTCTCTCCGAGTCGAACCTCGAAATTCCTATGTCCTCCTCACAATCGAGTCGGTGACAGGCGGCCAGTCGGATTCGGTCGCATTCTTGAATATCCCGCTAACCCTAAAGGGGCGACCCGACGAGTCCTTTGGTTCGTGCGCCCTGTCCCTCAACCTCATCACCCGGGTAAACCAACTCCCTGCGCTCCAGACTCATCTTCAGGCATCCTGTTACAGCAAGTTTGGCATCGAGGGGGGAAAGGTTGCGATTGTCGCCATGCCGATGGAGAAGATGCTGTCTGCCCTGAAGGAAGTGCTAACGGAGGCAGACGAGATGCCACGCTGCCGGGTCGCGGGTCCATGGGCACATGATGTTCCCTTCAATCACGGCTCATACCTTTTTAACTTTGGCTCGCTCACCGAGTCGAATGTAGACGAATGGATCGCGATGGCAAAAAGTCTCGGGGTCACACAGATCGATAATCACGGTGGAAGCGGGTTCTTCCGATTCGGCGATTTTGCTCTGAACCGAGCGAAGTGGCCCCAGGCGTGGGAGACATACCGAGGGATTGTCTCACGCCTTCACGACGCCGGGATCGGGTCCATCTTCCATACGTACGCATTTTTCATCGACAAGCAGTCAAAATACGTGACTCCTCTTCCCGACAGACGGCTCGACGCCTTTCGGGTATTCAGCCTCGCGGAAGTGGTTGGTCCCGATGATGCGGAGATTCCGGTCAACGAGCTCACAAAGGGCATGAGCACGATCACCGGATTTTTCGAGCACAACAGTGTGGTGCTCCATATTGATGATGAGCTGGTGACCTTTGGTGCGATAAGCCAGGAACCTCCCTGGCGATTCACCCAGGTCAAACGGGGCAAGTTCGGCACAAAACCGGCTTCCCACAAGAAGGGCTCGAAGGCCCGCCACCTCAAGGAGTGCTTTGGACTGTTCGTGCCCGACCCGGAGTCAACGCTCTTCGAGGAGATCGCTGAAAACCATGCCGAGATTGTGAATTCGTGCGACTTCGATGGTATCTATCTGGACGCTATCGACGGGAGCAGCATTCTCCGCGGTCAGGACGAGTGCTGGTACTGGGCAAGCAAATTCGTGTTCGCAATCCAGAAGCATTTGAAAAAGCCCGTGGGCATGGAGATGAGCGCAATGTGGCACCATTTCTGGCAGTTCCGCACGCGATGGCAGGCATGGGATTATCCGCGGCGGGGACACAAGCGTTTCATTGACATCCACGCGAGGTCGGTGAACGGGGGACTCCTGCTGCCTCTTCATCTTGGATGGTGGAACTTCCAGGCATTCAATCCACCCCAGGTAGAGCCAACCTATGCCGATGTAATCGAATATCTGGGAGCCAAACTCATCGGATGGGACGCCGGGATTTCGCTGACAGGGGCAATAGACCACAAGCGTCTCAACGACACCCCTCTGTTTCGCAGGGCGGTGGACGTCCTTCGCACTTGCGAAGAGCTGCGTCGAGCGGGGCACTTCAATGAGAGGACCAAAGCTAAGCTTCGCGAGCCAGGAAAGGAGTTCTCCCTCCTTCGCGACGAGACAGGAAAGTGGCGGTTCCGACCCGCCCACTACGATGCACATGTCGCGGCATGTTCCGAGCCCTGGAGTCTTTCATGGACAACAGAGAACCACTTCGAGAACCAGCCGGTGAAACTTAGGATCGAAGTGCTCATGTCTGCAGGGTCCTACGATGATCCGAAGAACATCATTCTGGCCGACCTCTCAAATCCCAACGCCTTTGCTGGGCCACCTCGCGCTGCAGAGGGGGTAACAGCAAAACTTAGCCGAGCCGCCGAATCGAATGTGCCGCACGCACCCGGCATGCTCGAGGCGACGAATTCGGGGAAGGTCTCTCGCAACGCGGCCTGGGCCAGGCTTGACCGCAAGTTCAATCCATTTCCGAACCTGAAAAGCCACCAAGCACTCGGAGTGTGGGTGGACGGCGATGGACTTGGGGAGATTATCGCCATCCGTCTGGAGAGCCCCCGGCATATTTCGTACGGCGCCGTCGCAGACCGTTACATCACAGTTGACTTCACGGGCAGGCGATTGTTCACGCTCGTGGAGACCGAATCGGTCCGCTGGAGCGACTATATGTGGAATGACGGCAAATGGCTCTACAACGTTTACCGGGAAACCATCGATTTCGGCACGATCGAATCACTTGGCATTTGGTACAACAACCTCCCACAGGACAGGCAGGTGAAGTGTCTCATTGGCCCCATCAAAGCTCTGCCAATGGTTTCCTGTAAGGTGAGGAATCCGGCGAGCACGGTTAACGACAGGACTGTAGGCCTACCTGTTGAGATTGAATCGGGTGGCCGCCTCGAACTCGACGGAAGCAACAACTTTACGGTGTTCGGTTCGAAGGGCGAGACACTTGCGAAGGGTACTCCAAACGGCCCCGCGCCCGTTCTTCGGAAGGGCCTGAACCATATCCGGTTCTCGTGCGATCCAACCAAGGGACCGGCCCCACGCGCAAAAGTCACAGTCATTTCATATGGAGACCCTCTTTGAATTTGGAAGCAATCTGTTAGAACACGTGCACGTACTGCGTCTATAGTCTGTACCGTTGTTCGGGTTATCTTTCGTTAGTCCACGAGCTGGCACTTCATCCATTTAATCGCCCGACTGAAGCAGATCGCGCGCTTCTTCCAGATAACGTGCGGATGATTACAAATCTCCCGCAAGCCCAGGAACCCGATCCTGCTTCGTGACGCTCGCACATGTGCTTCAGTCGGATTGGCCCCTGGGAGCATCCCTGTTTCTAACGCCTTTCTCGATCCAGCCCGCCGTGGTTACTGACTCGGGCGCTTACATAACGCTAAAGGATGCGTCAGTAGCCGAGGTTGACGAAATACGATTCCCCTCCTGTGACTTCAGTATAACGGAAAACAGTAAACCGATGTATAATGATGCGGAGGGAAGCAGCCGCAGCTTCGAGAGGCTGATTCAGGATATTTTGGAGGGAGGAGACCTGATCATGAAACGACGTGAGTTTTTGAAGGCGATGGGGTTCGGGGCGGCATCGCTGGCACTTCCAAGAGGGATGTCGGCAGTGAAAGTGAGCCCGGCCAAGCCAAACGTCCTGCTGATCATGACAGACCAGCAGCGAAAGGATACGATTGGGGCGTACGGCAATCCCGTCATCAAAACACCCCATCTCGATTCGCTGGCCAACTCTGGCGTAAAGTGCGAAAACTGCTACGTCCAGCACGCTGTATGCATGCCGTCGCGGGCTTCCATCTTCACGGGCCGGTATCCTATGGCGCACCGGGTCAGGACCAACGGCGTGCCTTTGTCCACTCGTGAAGACACCTTGGCTCATGTGTTCTCGCAAAATGGTTATCGAACGGGCGGAGCGGGCAAATTCCACTTTATTCCTCATTATCCTTATAGAAGCCCTTTGCCAATGATGAAAACACATCCAGAGCCATATTATGGATTCCAGGAATTCCACTTGGGCGAAGACGGAAGAAGTGGGGAGCACTGGGTCTGGATAAAGCGAAATTACCCCGAACACGATAAGACGCCGGACAACGAAATACCGCTGAAATTGCATAACAGCTACTGGTCGGCGTCACATACGATTGACTTCGTACGCAGATGTGCCAAGCGCGGTGAGCCATTCTTCGCATTCTGCTCTTTCGTGGACCCGCACCACTCCTACAACCCACCTTCACCGTACCGCGAAATGTACAAAAAGCAAGATATGCCCAAACCTATCAGAAGGCCTGGTGAGTTGGAGGATAAGCCTCCTCATCTCAAAGCCAGGGCGAAGAAGCACCGGACAGTAAGCCAAAGCGATCACGTAGCTTATAATCGAACGCAGTATTACGGAGAGGTCACGTTTATTGACGACTCGATAGGAAGAATTCTGAAGGCTCTGGATGAGGTAAGGGTTCGAGACGACACGCTGATCGTGTTCATTTCCGACCACGGGGACCTGTTGGGCGACCACTGGCTATACTACAAAGGCGTTGCATATCAGCAGAGCGCCAACGTTCCTCTCATTTTCAACTGGCCGGGGCATCTGAAAGCAGGAAAAGTTGCCGATGGAATGATGCAAGAAATTGACCTGTTTCCGACCATCATGGAGCTGGTAGGGATGGAGGCTCCTGCCGGCGTTCAGGGTCGATCCCAAGCCAGGGTCTTGACCACAAACAGTGGCGAGACGGGTTATGAATATGTTTACATTGAACATGCCGATAGCGATTACACGTTGAGGAGTAAGAAGTGGTGGTTTACCTATTACCCGGGCAAGGAGTATGGTGAACTTTACGACCTGGAAAAGGATCCCAATGAATTTGTGAATCTCTGGAACAACAGGAAACTTGATAATGTGAAGAGGGAGTTAACCAGGAGACTGCTGGATCGGATCGTCGGCACGCGAGATCCATTGCCGCTGCGTGAGGCGCCGTATTGACCACGCGTAGCTGAGAGATCAAAGCACAATCCGTTCTGTACAATCGAAGAATCAGGAGGTCACCATGCGAAGCACAGCCCATTTTTCGACATTTGTCACCGCCGTTCTTGTCTTCTCCTGTGCTCTGTCGGTGGCGACGTGGCCGGCAAACTCAGGAGCCGAGACCCAGAACGAGTCCCGTGACAAAGCTTTGCCCAAGCAATGGACGCGCAAAGGCCCATTAGGGCCCGTGCCCAAACGTGTGACAGATGTGTTTCCCTTGTCCGACCAAAGCAACAAAGAAAATTGGAAGAAATACGAAGCAATGAGCGATGAATTCCAGGGAAACGACATAGACCCTAAGAAATGGTGGCCGGTGAACCCAACGTGGAAGGGACGAAAGCCCGGCCTTTTCTATCCCAAAAACGTTGGCGTAAGCGACGGCAACCTCCATCTCACTATGAAAAAGGAACACGTGCCGGAAATGGACAAGCTCCAGGGATTTCACACCTACACGTGCGCGGCGGTTCAAAGCAAGAACAAGGTCAAGTACGGTTACTTCGAGGTAAAGGCCAAGCCGATGAAATCCGCGGGGTCGAGCTCTTTCTGGTTCTACGCAACCTCAAAAGACTGGCATACCGAGATTGACGTGTATGAAATCGGAGGCGGTGCTGCGGGCTTCGAAAAGAAATACAACATGAACGTGCATGTATTCCGAACTCCAACCGAAAAGAGACATTGGTCCTTGCATGGCGAATGGATGGCACCGGCTAATCTCGCCGAGGACTATCATGTGTATGGGTTGGAATGGGACGAAAAGAAGATCAAATGGTATGTGGACGGCGTTCTTGTCAGGTGGGCAGAAAACACGCACTGGCATCAGCCTCTAAGCCTGAACTTCGACAGCGAGACGATGCCCAACTGGTTTGGGCTTTCCAAGGATGAAGATTTGCCGTCAGTCTACAGCATCGAGTACGTCCGCGCCTGGAAAAAGGGAGAAGATCGGTAATCACCAGGAAACAGTAAGGGGTATGAAAGTAACGATCGTCCCGGCAACACTGGTTTTTGCGCTTGGCTTGGGGACAAACGGGATGGCGCAGAGTACCGGAGAAACCCAAACGAACAGACTGCGCTGTAGCCCGACCTGGAAACCGCGAATGCTCTACACCGATACCTCAAGCCGGCGACCTTTTGCCAAGGACCCACACGTAATCCGTTTCAAGGACAAATACTACATGTATTATACCGTTTGGCGTACGGGCAAAGGTGCTGCCGCAGGAATAGCCGCGAGCGATGATCTGGACTCATGGGTGAAGGTTGGTGAGATTCTTCCGGAAGCAGATTATGAAAAGAACGGTCTGGCTGCGCCAGCAGCTATCGTATTGGACGAGAAGGTCCACCTTTTTTATCAAACCTATGGAAACGGGCCGAAGGACGCCATTTGCCATGCGATTTCCGACGACGGCATTCATTTCATTCGGAACCCAACAAACCCCATCTTCAGGCCGACGGGAGAATGGAATTGCGGCAGGGCAATAGATGCCGATGTTATCGAGCACAAGGGCAGATTGTTTCTCTACTGCGCCACTCGCGATCCGACTTTCAAAGTTCAGATGCTGGTGGTGGCCTCAGCTCCCATGGATTCGGACTTTGGACGAGGTTCGTGGACGCAGATGTGCCATGCCCCAATCATGAAGCCGGAACTCCCCTGGGAGAAGAATTGCATTGAAGCCCCTTCCGTCTGCAAACATGCAGGCCATTTGTACATGTTCTATGCGGGCGCCTACAACAATGAACCTCAGCAGATCGGCTGCGCCATGAGCGAAGATTGTATTTCTTGGACACGCCTTTCCGATTATCCCTTGCTTCGAAACGGGAAACCAGGCGAGTGGAATTCCAGTGAATCAGGCCACCCTGGCGTGTTCGTGAACCATGACGGCGAAACATATCTCTTTTTCCAGGGCAACAGCGATCACGGCAAGACCTGGTACATTTCCAAAATGAAGGTTGAGTGGGAAGAGGCTGAGCCTTTCCTTATCCGGCCCTGCGACGACCATCAGTTTCGACTTAAGGGCATCTCTGAGAAGAGGACCCGCCTCAAGACCCATGAGTTTCAAAACACAATCTTTCCTGAATTCCCTTTCTCGCGTTTTTGCCACTATTCGTGCGTACGCGCTACGATCAATCAGATATTTCACTCTACGGCGCGACACTGAACGAAGTCCAAGTGGCCACGCTGAAAGAGATCCTACAAGGGATCGGGGAAGACCTTGCCGAGATTTGAGTGGACGCAATCCAAGTGGGCGGTATAATGCATGTTTGACCTTGCGAGAAGTACAGTGACATCAGTGGATGCCAGTTCGCTCTTTCAAATCATCGATGCAACGTATGGGCGTGGCACCGGTATGGAGCGGTGCGTTGTTCCCTGAAAGCCACACCAAGTCCACTCCAGTGGCAATCTCCAGAGCAAGTCCGGGGCAAATGTGGCCCGCACGGCTTATGCACTGGACATAGCCATTTCAAATGTCGGTTGGCGCCATCCGGAGATAATCAAGCGTTCTATACGGTCGAGGTGCACTGTGAAGAGCAGGTGACCGGAAGGGGTCCACAGTGACTTGTCTTGTGGTGACATCGTAGCGCGCAGAGAAGGTGGGTTTCGAAAAATGGGCGATGGCGTATGAATGAAACCGTGCCAAGCAAAGCCACGAAGCGACTCGTCTCACTCGACACGTATCGTGGGGCAGTCATGATTTCGCTTGTCTCGCACGGGTTTGGCTTTAGCGCGTTCGGGGGACATTCCGTACTTGGACTCTTAGCTCGACATACGAGCCATGTGGCGTGGGAGGGATGTGTGTGTTGGGTTTGATTCAACCGGCTTTCATGTTCATCGTTGGAGTGGCCATGCCTTTTGCATACGCGAGGAGGCGATCATTGGGCCAAACATCCGGTAGAATATTTGTGCATGTTCTTAATCGCTCAATCTATCTGGTTCTCATCGCAGCTCTGTTCACCTCCATTCACTCCGGACGTCCAAGGCTCACATTTGTCAATGTTCTCCCGCAGATTGCCATCGGCTATTTCCTCGCCTTCTTCGTGTTGAATAGAAGCTATAAGGCTCAGGGATTCACCGCCGCGCTGATCTTGATTCTCTACACGCTTGCCTGGGTTTTCTACCCTGGTAATGCTGAAGGAGGGCCGTGAGCCATGGGGAATGCGAATATGGGGTCCGACTTCGACAAATGGCTCATGGCCGAGTATTACAGCGGGTACTATGTTGCCATGAATGCGATCCCTTCAACCGCGACCATTATTGCTGGCGTGATGTGCGGGCGGTTGATCGCCAGCAGCCTCCCTCAGAAGCGGATTATGCTGATTCTCGCGATCTCTGGAATCGCTTCCATGCTGGCCGGACTGGCGTTGTGTCCCCTTGTTCCAATAATAAATGGCGATGAATTCCATCGGCACCTACGTCATCTTCCAGCTCTTCCGCGGTTGGATCAACAATGCGATCATGACCTTCAGTCGGCCGCTTGTGGAGGCTATGGGTCCGTACGGCGCTGTGCTCCAAGCACTCCTTGTCCTCGCTGCGATCTGGTATGTCCTCTATTTCTTCTACAGAAGGAAGATATTCTTTAAGGTTTAGAGGTGATTTGCACAGCTCTTAGCCGAGCCTGCCGACTGCGACTCTTTCACCGGTGTCGCAACGGGCAGGATTCTTGGCGATGTAGATTTCATGATGTCAACTCTTGCACGAACCTCCGAGCCTTCTTCGCCTGCTCGAGCGTTTCGTCAAGGTCACCTAGCGACAGGGTCCCGATCATCAGGGGGCCGTGTGTGAAGCCGCCCCCCTTGAGGCGAGCCAAAACGGCCCTG
The DNA here is from genome assembly GCA_964640185.1 of uncultured Verrucomicrobiota bacterium. GTDB lineage: Bacteria > Auribacterota > JABMQX01 > JABMQX01 > JABMQX01 > CAZXGF01. The sequence goes on from CAZXGF010000072.1 coordinate 10,732, forward strand.
AAGTCCACCTTGCCCGTGCCCGGGGTCACGAGGACATTGTTAGGATGCCTGTAGTCTTTGACGCACATGCCCGTCACAAGGCCGTCAATGGTCGCGGGATATATGACGGGGTCAAGCTCACCATTCGGGTAGTAGGAGATATTGCCCGGGTCGTACCACAAAGTGAAGTTTTTATGGCTGACCTTTTCAGTTGCCTTGCGGCACTCGGGCCCAGTCCCGTTCAGTCCGCTATGAGGCTTCAAAGTAATCCCAACCCCTTTTTCGGGAGCGTAGTCGCAACATTCCGCGATGGCTTTGTAGTAGGACTCGTACAGCTCGGGTCTGCCGGTGCCCCCCCATCATCAGCGTCTGGGCTCCCGCCTCGGCAGAGTTATCAATCAGTTTCCGCAGGGCGTCAATCGCCGCCCGCAGGGATTGATGCACGGGTATGTCACCGCCGTACACCGAGAGGATCTGTAGCCCCCGCTTCCTGACTTCTTCGCCGACTCGTCGAGCTTCTTCGAGCGTAGTACCGGCCGAGATGACCAATCCCGTCTTTGATTTTGTCGTCATCAGCCCCGTATATTTGAAGCCGGCCTCAACGATGGCGTTGAGGGCTGTCCGATAATCATACTTGTCCCAGGGCCATGTGTATCATCCAATACGCCATGTGCTTGGTTTCGGCCAGCTTCATCGCCTGGCCGAGAAAGCCTCGCCGTGTGACAGGATCGAACGTAGCCATAACCAATGCCTCCTCTTACGCGCTCGGCAAATGCCAAGAAAGACCACCAGAACCACTTCGCACGCAACCGAGCAAGATCGTCGAGTCAATTCAGTTCTTTGATTAGCAGGTTCGCAAACTGTATTGGCGCCCCGTGGCTCTGTAGTGCGATCCGGCCACGATCCGGCACTCCCGGCAGGCGTGCGTTGTTGATCACCGTTTTTCCATTGAGTTCCACGTTCAGCCGATCACCTTTCATGGTGATGATGAAACGATTCCAGTTGCCCAGCGGCGCATCCGCCTTCACCTTCGGAGTGACAGACTCGCGCACCTCCGGGGGCATGTTCTTGTCGGTCCGATAACCGTAGACCTCGCCTGAGCCAATGGGCCAGCACCAGATGTTCACCTGGCTTTTGCTGCTCCCGCGAAGGTAGATACCGCTGTCGCCCGCGTCGAGTACCTCGACCGTCTTCACCTTGCCTTCTTCATCTTTGTCCAGCTCACCATCTGGGAGGATCACCGGTTGCTCTCGCTTGACCGGATTGGCGGTCCATCGCCAATCACACACAAGCACGAAGTCGCCGAACTCTTGCTCAGTCCAGATCGTTTTGCCCTTGCCGTCGAACTCGAGAATCCAGTTCTTCGCCTGCCAGTGTTTTTCCTGCCCGGCCTCCACCTGCCACCCGGCTAAGTCAACGCCGCTGTACAACGGTCGAAAGCCGTCGGCTACGGGTGCGATTTCGTCAGGACTCGGACTGGTTGACGGAAGCTCCTTGATACGAATATTACGGAACTCGGCCGGCGAGCCCTCCGCTTCAAGGCAGATATAGCCTTTGCGGTAGCTGCAGTCGCTTCCGCCCGAAACCTCCTTCCCGTTGACGGCCAACTTGATGGTGCCATCATTGCAGGTGACGCGGTAGTGGTTCCACTGGCCGGCCGGCTTGCATCGGCGCTCGCTGGGCAGACACCGCTCCCAACCAGCCGGGTGAGGCCGGTCCGGTTTCATGGTCGAGCCGTGAATCGCGAAGATGTCACCGTGGCTGGTATAGTCTTCGGTGTTGCGTCCATCCAGGATTTGCACCTCGATGGCCCGCGCAAACGGCGTGCCGGGAGCCGTCAGCGGGGCACTCCACACAAACAACCCGGCATTGCCGCGTGGCTTCAGATGACGCCACTCCAGTTCAAGAACGAAATTCTCGTACTGCTGCTCGCTCCTCAGCAAGCCCGTTGGGATTCCCGTAGAGTAGATCACGCCGTCTCGAACGGAAAACGTGTCCGGCGCACAGTTCACATTGATCCAACTCGAAAGGTCGCGGCCGTTGAACAACGTGATGAACCCTTCGTCCTCGCCGATCGCTGGCCTCGACAGCGCTGTGCCGGCCAGTATCCCGAGCAGACAAAACTTCAGACATTTCATCACAATCTCCCTCCTTTTTTTAGCCGAGTTGTGAACATCGGTTGAGAAACGGAGCCGGTGGGCGTTCCAGAATCGTAGCACTCAAGTTGAGGTCACCGTGGGGGTGCCAAGACCGTCTGTCCTCCAAAGGCTCCTGCAGTAAACGCGGTTCGACGATGAAACCCAAAACAAGAACCGCTTCCGCAACCTTTGTATTGTAACGCGCTGCGGCCCGCCGAGCTACAACCGATTTCAGTCAGCCAGGAACTGGTTCCAAATGTGCGGATTCAGACGAGAAAGAACCCTGGACTTGCTATCCCTCGCTTGGTGAACCATACGTGCACACGCTTGTAGACGGGACAAAGAGGCCTTTCTCAGGGCCATTGAGGCCAATGTCTGACCCAAGTTCCTGATTGCGGATAATTGCAGTATCTGGCACAATGATAGCCAAACACAGGACCAGCTATTACGTAGTCCCAATAGGAGCGCCAAAGAATGACGGAGCGAATCACTCGTCGCGAAATGCTGCGGAAGACTGCCCTGAGTGGGCTCGGCTTCTGGGTGGCCCGCAGCAGTGTTCTGGCTCAGAGCTACTCGGCCAACGAGAAATTGGACATCGGGATCATTGGTGTGGCCGGCCGGGGACGGGCCAATACGAACAAGGTCACTGGAGAGAACATCGTTGCCCTGTGCGATGTTGACGACAAAGCCGTACGCGTCGCTGTAAGGCGTTTCCCCGAGGCGAAAACGTACAACGACTGGCGGCTGATGCTCGAGCAAAAGGACATGGACGCGGTGATGGTCAGTACGACCGACCACACTCACGCCCCGGCTAGCGTGATGGCTATGAAACGAGGCATGCACGTTTACTGTGAAAAGCCGCTCGCTCACTCCGTGTATGAAGCCCGAGTCATGCAGGAAACGTACCTCAAGAGCAAAGTATCAACCCAGATGGGTACGCAAATCCACGCCGGAGACAACTATCGGCGCGTGGTAGAACTGATCCAATCCGGAGCCATCGGGCCGGTCCGCGAGGTGCACGTATGGTGCGGCCGAAAAGGCCCCAGCCCCGAACGACCGAAGGAAAAGCAAGAAGTCCCCGAGCATCTGCACTGGGACCTCTGGCTGGGACCGGCGCCGTGGCGTCCTTATCATTCCAGTTACCTGCCGGGCTGCGTGACCTGGGAGCAGAGATGGGAGTTTGGCAATGGGTGTTTGGGTGACATGGGGAGCCATTTGATTGATCTAGCGTTCTGGGCGCTGAAACTGCGGGATCCCTTGACGGTCGCGGCGGAGGGGTCTCACCTGAGTCCCGAGAGTTACCCCCACTGGCTAATCGTGCACTGGGAGCACCCGGCACGAGGCGACATGCCACCGCTCAAACTGCACTGGTACGACGGTATCCAACGACCGAAGTCACCTCCAGACCACGATCTCACAAAGTGGGGTATCGGCGCGCTTTTTGTCGGGGATAAGGGCATGCTGCTGGCCGATTATAACCGGCGCATCCTCCTGCCGGAAGCCGACTTCAAAGACTTCAAGCCACCTGAAGCGTGGATTCCACCATCGCCGGGGCATTGGGAAGAATGGCTTATCGGCTGCAAGACCGGCTCGCCCACGCTATGCAACTTCGACTATTCCGGCAAGCTGATCGAACATAATCTACTGGGCACGGTCGCCTTCCGCGTCGGCAAGGAGCTTAAGTGGGATGCGAAGAATCTCAAAGCGAAGAACTGCCCAGAGGCCGATCGCTACATCCGTCGCAGCTACCGAGAGGGCTGGACGTTGTAGCGCGTTGGCTTCGGGAGGGGAGAACGAGAATTGGCTACCAGTAGTCCATCAACGTGCCCCTCGAATGTCCCTGCTTGCTTCTCCCCTCACTCCTGCAAAACCCTGGCTGATAATCTTGTTTGGTTTCGAATTGGTCAAAAACGATCGCGGAGGAACTCGAAACGAAGCGTCGAGAATCCAGCCGCAGTCCCCGGGACCAATGCCGTCGAAAGAAGATTCACTCATATGTATAGGAGGAAGTCGCGATGCGAAAAGCCAAGTCTTTGATCATTTTCTGCTGCCTGCTGGTTCTGGGTATAGTCCGTCTCCAATATGGCCAGCAGGCGTCCAGAGGCGACCCCGACAAGGGTTGGGCCGCCTCGCCTGCGCTGGTCAGGGCCCTAAGCAAGAGGCGCCCCGACATTAACTACGACGAGGAGAAGGTCTCCAAGTACACGCTGCCAGATCCGCTGGTGATGCTTGATGGGACAAAGGTGAAGGACGCCGAGGCTTGGCGAGCAAAGCGACGGCCAGAAGTTCTCGAACTCTTCCGCACCCACATCTACGGCAACGCGCCCGGTCGGCCGGAGAGGTTGAGGTTCAAGGTTTTTGATCTCGACCGCAACGCGCTCGGCGGGCAGGCAACACGCAAGCAAGTTACGGTTCTCTTCACCGGCGAGGAAGAGGGAGTGAGTATGGAAATCCTGATTTATCTGCCAAATGCCAGCAGGAAGCGAGCCGTTCCGGTTTTCGTCGCCTTGAACTTCTACGGCAACCACGCGATCCATCCCGATCCTGGGATCAGGTTGTCGAAGAGCTGGATGCGCGGTGGTGGCAAGGGAGTAATCAACAATCGGGCGACGGAGGGATCGCGCGGCGCTCGCCGTTCCAGCTTTCCAGTCGAGGAAATCCTCGCGCGAGGCTACGGCCTGGCGACGATCTACTACGGAGACATTGACCCGGATTTTCACGATGGGTTCAAGAATGGCGTTCACGGGGCGTTTGATCAGCCTCTCGAAGGAGAACGCGCGCCGGATGCGTGGGGTTCAATCGGCGGATGGGCGTGGGGATTGAGCCGAGCGATGGATTACTTTGAGACAGACGACGACATTGACCACAAGCACATCGCCGTGATGGGCCACTCGCGCCTGGGCAAGACGGCACTTTGGGCCGGAGCGCAAGACGAGCGGCTAGCCCTGGTGATCTCGAACAACTCTGGGTGCGGCGGTGCGGCGCTGAGTCGCCGACGGTTTGGCGAAACGGTCAAGCGGATTAACACTTCCTTCCCCCACTGGTTCTGCGACAACTTCAAGAAATACAACGATCACGAGGATGACCTTCTTGTTGATCAACATATGCTGATTGCGCTGATCGCGCCGCGGCCGGTCTACGTGGCGAGTGCCGATCGGGATTTGTGGGCGGACCCCCGTGGTGAGTTCCTGTCTGCCAAGCACGCCAGTCCTGTCTATCACCTATTGGGCACCAAAGGTCTGGAGTCCGAAAGGATGCCCGCCCTCGACAGTCCCATTCAGAAGGGCAAGATTGGCTATCACATCCGCAGCGGCGGACACGCTTTAGCCGAGTACGACTGGCAGCGGTACATGGACTTTGCCGACAAGCACTTCGGCACAGATAAATCTGGAACAGACACCAAAGCAGAATAGAGGAAATGCCTGATGAGGGCGACGGCTGGAACGATTTGGAAATCACGACCAGGGGACTAAAGCTTCGCGCCGCTCTTAACGGCGTTTATGCCACAGAATATGATGGCGAAGGGACGCTCGATGACGAGACACACAGGAAGCGCAATGTCGGAAGGCACAGCCATATCGCTCTGCAAATCCATAGAGGAGATGAGCTGTGAATCCGATTCAAGGACATTGTGATTGAGGAGCTGCATGAGAGGGCTCCTCCTGAAAAAGACAGCGCAGAGAAGAAGACCCAAGCCGTGGGTTTTCTATGACAAAGGGAAGGGAGTTCACATGATTCGGAACGCGTTTTTACGAAGCATAGAAATGCGGACCCGCGAAGCATTTGGCTTGACTCTGCTTCTGATCCTCACCTTCATCTTGGAAGTACGTGATGCGGCGCAGGGCGCGACCTATCATGTCTGGGAGAAAGTGGAAATAACATTGCGCGCCGAGAGTTCGTATGAGAATCCATACAAGGAGGTAGGGGTCTGGGTTGACTTGATGGGGCCGGGATTCCGCAAACGTTGCTACGGATTCTGGGACGGTGGAGACACGTTTCGTGTGCGTGTTCTGGCAACAGCTCCCGGCAGCTGGGGGTGGAAAAGTGGATCGAGTAAATCCGACCCGGGACTCAACGGGAAGACCGGAAACTTCACCGCCGTTGCTTGGTCGGAGGCGGAAAAACGGGAAAATCCCTGCCGAAGAGGAATGATCAAAGCCTCCGCAAATGGTCACGGATTTGAATACGCGGATGGAACACCCTTTTTCCTTTTGGGTGACACATGGTGGGCTACTCCAACGTTTCGATATCCCTGGCACGATGACGACAGGGAACGCCCCATCGGGCCAGATGCGGGCTTCAAAGATTACGTTAGATTTCGCCGGAAACAGGGCTTCAACTGCATTGCCATGATCGCCGCATTCCCCAACTGGGCAAACGACGGTAAACCGAATAACCTGTCCACGTCCGACGGTACAGTTCTGCGTAGTGGCTGGCGGCAGGCTGGAACAAACAGCGCTAAAGACATGACCGATGAGGATGGCAATCGCACCTTTCTCTTCCCCGGCAAGGTGCCAGGCTACGAGGACTACTTTCCCGATGTTGATCGCATCAACCCGCACTACTTCAGGAGTCTCGACAAGAAGATCGACTACTTGAACGCGCAGCGGTTCGTGCCATTTATTGAGGTGGCCCGACGCGATATTGGTCAGGCCTGGAAGAAGTATTATGAATGGCCGGAGTCGTACACGCGCTATATCCAATACATATGGAGCCGCTACCAGGCGAACATCTCCCTTTTCAGCCCGATCCATTTCGATTCGGAAGGCAAGACCGTGGCGGCGAATGATTGGAATCTGGCTGCGAATAGGGTCATCGAAAAGTACGGCCCTCCGCCCTTTGGGACGCTGGTGAGCTGCAATTCCGCTGGCTCATCGCTGCATTGGTTTGACCACAGAGACAGGGCAGCAGAGAGAGCGACAGCAACGTCCAAAAGCAGGGTAAACACCAAGGCAAAAGACAAGGCGAAGTGGATCACGTTTCACCAAATAGGCAACTGGCGGCAGCACAAGAACTACGCCCTTCTGACGGAGATTTTCAACGCGTCTGCCGCCATGCCCGCCATCAACGGTGAACCCTATTATGCGGGAATGGAGAATGCACCGGGCGGAACAGAAACCTCCGCATTGTATTGTCGCTCCGGGATGTACGGGAGCGTGTTGTCTGGGGGATTGGGCGGACACATATACGGCGCCGGCGGGTGGGGAGGAGGCATGTGGGGAGGAAACGTCGAGAAGGCGGCGAAGAACCACATCTGGGATGTCATAAGATGGCGGTCTGGTGATCAAATGCGGCACTTGAGAAGCTTTGTGCTATCCCAAGGACGCAAGTACCAGGATCTTGTTCCGAGGACGGATCTTGTCTCACCGAACAGATCGGGCGATGCCAACGGTTACACCGGATGGGCTTATTGCGCCCGCACTGCCAACAAGGACTTTCTCCTTTTGTTTTTCGAGAAAGACTGCCCTCGCGCTACCGTTTCTGGCCTTACGCCGAAAGCGACATACCACGCTCAGTGGTTCGACCCGAGGCAAGGAGTATGGCTGGCCGCCGGATCAGGCAGCCTGATTGCCGGCCCGAACGGACGGATCGTCCTGCCACCATTTCCCGATGATGAAGAAAGGTTAAAGAGCGATTGTGGTCTCAAGCTCCTGAAGATTGGGAAATAATGTTCGGACAATCCATCATATGTAGGAAACGCTCTTAAACGTGCGGAGATTGGAGAATCTCCTGAGTGGACTCTGAAGGGGGAACTGTTCTCGGACGGATTGAGAATAGTGG
>CAZXGF010000073.1:0-17683 GCA_964640185.1 uncultured Verrucomicrobiota bacterium
CGCCGCCTTTCCCGGTTTTCCCGCCCCCAGACAGCAAAGTTTCGGAATTGCTGCCTCCCCGAGGGTGCGCTTGACCGTTCGGGCGCCGTGTGATAGTTTTTGGTGTGTAAATGTTGTCGCGAAGCAAGATTAAACCGTTTCAGCGGAGGTTATGACATGGACAGACGCACATTTCTCAAAACAGCAGGGAGCGCGGCGGTGGTTTCGGCGTTAGGGTCCGTCGCTTCGGGCGGCGCGCACGGAGAGGTCGAGAAAATCGGCGCCGGGATGCGCACCACAATCGCGGTCTCGCCAAACTGGTTTCCCGGTTCGCACGTGGAAAAAATGGAGCAGATAGCGGCATACGGTTTCCGGGCGTTCGAGAACCTCGGCGCCGGCGGCTGGAGCGACAAAGAAGCGGTAAGAGCCAAGTGCCAGGAGCTTGGGATTCGCATCGGCGCCATCGGCGCGGGCGGTTCCATCGGGGGCTGGGGCCCCAACGACCCGGCTCACCACCAGAGATTTGTCGCAAGCGTCAAGCGAGCCATCGAAAACGCCAAGAAGCTCGGCACAAAGGTTCTCCTCGGACTAACCGGCCGCGACCGAAAAGGCGTCTCGAAAGATGAGCAGTTGGATGCCGCCGCCAAAGCGGGGCAACTCGTCGCTCCCATGGTGGAGGACGCCGGAATGATCCTGGTCTGGGAAGGTCTCAATGTCCTGGTTGATCATCCTGGCTATTTCCTTATTTATTCAAAGGACGGTGCGGAATTGATTAAGCGGACGGACAGGCCGTGCATCAAGTTCCTTTTCGACATCTACCATCAGCAGATCAGCGAGGGAAACCTCATCAACAACATCCGCCGCTACATCAAGGAGATCGGGCACTTCCACTTCGCGGACGTCCCCGGTCGCCACCAGCCCGGAACAGGGGAGATAAACTACAAGAACGTTTTCAAAGCCATTTATGAGGCCGGCTATCGAGACCTAGTCTCCTGCGAGCTGGGAAAGACAGTGCCGACGGTCGAGATGCTCAAAATCCTCGCCGAATGCGACCGGTGGTAGAGCGACCGGAAGTTCGCTCTGCGTTCTCGCAGGTTGCGCCCGCAGCGCGAAACGTATTATACGACATTTCATGCCGCATAGCTCGGTTGGCGATTAGTGTTCCGCACTCAGCAAGGTATTGAAGGCTGTGTCTGCAACCGCGCCATGCGTCTTGCTGCCGAGGAAGGGGAGCTATGCCGTAGGGTATTGGAAGCCCTGAGAAAGAACCTTTGCAGCGTCAGGCGTGTCGCGCCGGCCTGGCGGGTGAACGACTACGGCCACGGCCTGAGCTTGTGTGAGATGCTCGAAGAAGTGCGCGGAAGAGCGCAATCCCGCCTAACCGCCAAGCAGGAGCTGAGTTCCAATCGTTAAACCGATAACCTATGACGCGAGAATAATCGGAGGCGCACGCATCAACAAACAGACGGTCTCATAACAAGTGGGGCATGACATAGGGGCTGCTCTCTAAGCAAAAAGGAGTTTACTCATGGCTCAGAGATTTCAGGGCGTTTATGCTGTGCTCTGCACCCCTTTTACCGAGGAAGATCAGGTGGATGAGGCGGCACTGAGAAAGCACCTGAGATACCTTCTGGACGAGGGGAAAGTGCAGGGGATTGTTGCCACGGGCAGCACGGGGGAATTCGCTGCTCTCTCCGAAGAGGAACGCAAGAGCGTGGCGGAGATGACCGTAGGGGAAGTGAACGGGAGGGTTCCTGTGATAGTAGGCGCCGCATCGGTCTCCACACGAGAGACGATACAGTATTCGCAGCACGCTCAGAAAGCGGGGGCTGATGGCGTAATGGTCGTGGCTCCATATTATTGCCATCCCAACGAAGAAGAGATATACGAACACTACAAAGCGCTTGCAGAAAATATAGACATCCCGCTCATGGTTTACAACAACCCGGGAACGTCCGGCGTTGATATGCAGCCTTCTCTGATTGCTCGCCTGGCGGAGTTTGAACAAATATTGTATATCAAGGAGAGCTCGGGCGATATAACACGAGTGGCTCAGATCATGCGGTTGTGCGGCGATAAGATGAGCGTGTTCTGCGGTTGTGACAACCTTGCCCTGGAAATGTTTGTCATTGGCGCGCAGGGATGGATAGCGCCGGCCGCCAATATGATTCCTCAATTATGTGTAGAGTTGTTCGAGCTTGCGGCGGTTCAAAAGGAGATGGCCAAAGCAAGAGAGCTGTATTTCAGGCTGCTGCCGTTGTTCACGATGTTTGAATCGTCCGGGCAATACGTTCAATTGACAAAGGCAGGCATGGCGATTTTGGGGAGACCTTTTGGCGTTCCCAGAAAACCTCTCCTGCCGCCGACTGACGAAGCCAGTCAAAACCTTAAGGCCATACTGGGCGCTTTGCTTCTTTGATTCGTTGGATTTCGCACAGCGAAAGACGAAAGGATGTATGTAAAACTCGATAGAGTTTTCTTAATCATCGCCAGGTGAATTGGGGGCGGCGCCCGCTGCTTTGTTTCTTTGTCAAAGCTCGACAGATCGGTCAACAGGACAGGACATTCATGTCATTGAAACTGAGCAAAAAAGATAAAGAAATGCTGGAGGGCCAACAAGGCAGGGCGACCCAGCTCGCTATGCGTATCCTGGTGAGAATGGCGGAGGTTTCCGACGCCGCCGAAATGATGAACGTGAGCCAGGCTCACATAGATGGGTGCGGGCTTCTGACCGATGCCAGCCTGGAATTTGCCGAGACCCTCGCGGCAAATGGAGGTGAGGTTTCCATCCCGACTACTTTGAATATGGGGCCTCTCGATCTTCAGAACTGGAGACAGTTTGGGGTGGAGGAGGAGTTTGCCGCCAAAGCCCTCAGGCAGGCGAAGGCTTATACAGATATGGGATGTATCCCCACCTGGACTTGTGCGCCCTATCAAAGTTATTTGACGCCGAGGTTCGGCCAGCAAATAGCTTGGGGCGAATCCAATGCTATCTGCTACGCCAATTCTGTCTTGGGCGCCAGAACTAATAGGTATGGTGACTACATAGACATTTGTGCCGCCATAACCGGCAGGGTTCCCCAATGCGGCCTTCATCTAAAACAGAATCGTAAAGGGCAGATTCTTTTGCGGTTGACAGACATCGCTCCTGTCGTCACGAGCGATAATGCGTTCTATGCGGTATTGGGGCATCTCACGGGTTCCCTTGCACAGGATAGGATTCCCATCATCGAAGGACTTCCCGCGGACGCAAGCGGTGACCAATTAAAGGCCTTGTGTGCGGCGGCGGCCTCTTCCGGGGCGGTAGCGCTTTTTCACGCAATCGGCGTAACTCCAGAGGCGAACACTTTGGAGGAGGCCTGCCAGGGCGACCGTCCACAGCAAGTTATCGAAGTTGGTCTTTCTGATTTGCTCGAATCGCGGTCCGATTTGTCCACGGCTCGGGAAGGTGACAAACTCGATTTAGTCCTGTTAGGCTGTCCTCATTTTTCCTTTGACGAGTTTCGCCAGTTGGCGCGGCTCATACGAGCCGAGACGGAACGGGGCAACTCGCTCGACAGTGATGTCAGATTCGTCGTCACTACCAGCCAAACATCTTATGCGCTTTTGCAGCGAAGCAATTTCCTCGATGTCTTAACTGATTTTGGAGTCGAAATCACCCTCGACACTTGTGTCTTTCATACCCCGATGGTCTCTCCGGAGACGAAGGTGATTATGACCAATTCTGGAAAGTGCGCTTATTACGCACCGGGCGAACTAGGCGTACAGGTTGGCTTTGGCGGCATGGCGGAATGTGTTGATTCTGCTGTCAAGGGATATGCGTGCAAAAAGGCAGCGTTATGGGAAGAATCCTGATTGGAAGGCCAGTGGTTGCAGGCGCCGCCGAAGGCACAGCTCTCGTTTCCAGGCAACCGATAAGCTTCTGGGGAGGGGTCAGTCCGCGTACGGGAGAGATAATTGACCGGCGTCACGAGTTGTCAGGAGCAATTGTCAAAGGCCGGGTTTTCGTATTCCCGTGCGGCAAAGGTTCGAGCACCGCCAGCGCCGTCCTTCTGGAGAGCATCAAATCCGGCGTCGCTCCGGCGGCTATAATCAACCTGAAGGTGGACCCCATTCTGGCGTTGGGGAGTATCGTCGCTGATGAATTGTACCATCGGTTAATGCCGATTGTGGTTTTAGGCGAGAAGGACTTCTTTACCATCAAACAGAATGACCGCCTCACTATTAAATCAGATGGGATAGTGGGGATAAATATGCACTTTTATGCAGTTGGGGCGGACGGTTGACAGGGCGCAGTGTCATACGAAACAGGAGAGATATATGAATGTTGGAGGGAGCATAATGGCTCACTTCATCTCCACAAAAACAACTATGCGTTATCTTACTCGGTCCTGCCTGGTGGTCTTTTTTTTGTTGACCCCGCGCGTGTTAGTTCTTGCCGAGGAGCAAGCAGATTCCTCACTTCTCACCGTTGAGAGGATATTTTGCTCTAAGGAATTTCAAGCTGAGAAGTTCGGGCCGGCGCGTTGGCTGGAAGACGGGTCGGGATACACAACTCTGGAGGATTCCAAAGCCCAGGCCGGCGGCAAAGATATTGTTCGATACAGTCCGGAAACGGGCAGCCGCGAAATAATGGTTCCTTCGACGCGACTCGTGCCGAAGGGCGTATCGAAACCGCTGAAGATTGACGATTACTCCTGGTCGGCGGATGGCAAAAGGCTGCTAATTTTCACCAACAGCAAGCGTGTGTGGCGGAGCAACACGCGGGGAGACTACTGGGTGCTCGACCCGGGAAGTTGGAAGTTGCGGAGACTCGGCGGCGACGCCAAGCCTTCGAGCCTGATGTTTGCGAAGTTCTCCCCGGACGGGCGACGGGTTGCCTATGTCCGGGAAAGAAACCTGTACGTGCAGAATCGCAAGAACCTTCGAATCAATCAATTGACACGGGATGGGTCAGACACAATCATCAACGGCACATCTGATTGGGTGTATGAGGAAGAGTTTCGCCTACGAGACGGCTTTCACTGGAGCCGCAATGGCAAATGGATTGCCTACTGGCAGTTCGATACCGATGGAGTGCGAGAGTTCTATCTGATAAACAATACGGAATCAATTTATCCGAAGATTACTCCCATCAAGTACCCAAAGGTGGGAGAAACGAATTCCGCGTGTCGAATCGGGGTAATCAGCTCCCATGGCGGTGAGACACGGTGGTTCCATGTTTCGGACGATTCCCGCAACCACTATATCCCGAAAATGGAGTGGGCAGCGAATTCGAGGGCGGTCGTGTTGCAGCAGCTCAATCGTTTGCAGAACACAAATGAGGTGATGCTGGGCAATGTTGTTAGAGGAAGCATTCGGAAGATTCTGACTGAGCGGGACGAGGCATGGGTTGACGTTCGTGACGACCTGAAATGGCTGAATAATGGCCGAAGTTTCACGTGGGTCAGCGAGCGTGACGGCTGGCGGCATTTGTATCTGGTTTCGCGCTCCGGGAAAAGGATAACTCTTCTGACCCCGGGAGAATTCGATGTGATAAGCGTGCAGAGCCTCGATGAGGAAGGAGGATGGGTTTACTACATCGCTTCGCCGGATAATCCGACCGAACGGTATCTGTATCGGACTCCCCTTGATGGCAGCGGCAAGGCGGAGCGGGTGACTCCGACCGACCAGGAGGGAGCCCATTCATACCGGGTCTCGCCCGATTCAAGATGGGCCTTTCATACTTACTCATCTTTCGATACCCCACCGATAATTGAGCTGATTCGTCTCCCTGAACATGAGACCGTGAGCATACTGGCGGATAACTCGAAATTGCGGGCCAAGTTGTGTAAACTCAAGAAGACCCGGACAGAACTCTTTCGCGTTGACATCGGCGATGGCGTGAAACTGGACGCATGGTGTATCAAGCCGCCGGACTTTGATCCGGGGAAACAATACCCCTTATTCTTTTATGTGTATGGAGAGCCTGCCGGTCAAACGGTGGTGGATAGATGGGGGGGCGGGAAACACCTGTGGCACCTTATGCTTGCCCAGCAGGGTTATCTGGTCATGAGTGTGGATAACCGAGGCACGTCGGCGCCTCGCGGTCGCGCATGGCGCAAGTGCATTTACCGCCAGGTCGGCATTCTCGCCTCTGCGGACCAGGCGGCCGCGACACGGGCGATTATCAAGAGCCGGCCCTATGTTGACCCTGAAAGAATCGGAATATGGGGCTGGAGCGGCGGCGGTTCTATGAGCCTTAACGCCATCTTCCGGTATCCGGACCTGTACGATACCGCTATGGCGATTGCGTTCATAAGCAATCAGCGCTTTTACGATACGATTTACCAGGAACGGTACATGGGATTACCCAGCGATAATGAAGAAGGCTACAGGAACGGGTCACCCATAACATTCGCGCATCAACTAAAGGGAAATCTTCTTATCATCCATGGGACCGGCGACGATAACTGTCACTATCAGAGCTGCGAAGCGCTGATAAACGAGTTGATAAAGCACAACAAGCACTTTTCGATGATGGCGTATCCGAACCGCACTCATAGTATTAGGGAGGGCGTGAACACCACACGTCATCTGTATGATTTATTGACAAGGTATCTGAAGGAAAACCTGCCTGCTGGCGGCGCTCCGTGCGCCGATTGTCAGCTAGAGCCCGGTGTCTGAGTTTCCATCCGGTTTCTTCTTAGCGAGCTTTGCGTCTTTGCGAGAGATTTTTTTTCTGCCCCCTTTTTCTCTCGCTAAGACGCTAAGAGCGCCAAGGTGTTACAGCTCATCGTCAAGCCCGTTGACGATTCGCGTGATTCCGTCCTTCATGAGCGCCTCGCCGAAGTTTAGGAGAAATCCGAGTTTCAGGCCAGACAGCCGCAGGTACGTGAGCAGTTGCTTTTTGTGAGCGTTGTTTACCCTTTCGAGCGATTTCAGCTCCAGGATCACCTTGCGTCCCACGATGACGTCTGCCCGGAAGCCTTCGTCGAACGTCATTCCGCGATATTCGATGGCAACGGGAACCTGACGCTCGACAGCCAACCCTCGCCCGGCGAGTTCGCGTGCCAAGACCACCTAGTACACCGTTTCCAGCAGCCCGGGGCCAAGTTCGCGATGTACAGACACCGCGGCATCCACAATGATCTTCCCTATCTCATTCTCAGTCATCTTTGCGTCTTTGCGAGAGATTTCTTTTCTGCCATTCGCGCGCAGAGCGCCTTATTTCGCTTTGCCGCCCCAGAGCTTCGCAAGCAACTGGCAGGTCTCGGGGTCATATTGTCTTAACTCAAATTGCAGGAAAGGATAATGGTCGTTGACGCCATAGTACGACTCAGTCATCTCGGCTAAGAATTCCAGCGGACTGTACAGAGCAGGGTGGCGAACGTGCTTGCCGTCAAACCGCAGGACCGAATCATACTTGGCGCTCTTGATAGCTTTTTGCCAAGCGGTTTTTATCTCGGGGAGCTCCCCGCCCAAAGCCCGGTCGTAATACGCACGAGCCAGTTGGTTCAGTATCATGAATTGCTGAAGGTTCTGCCATCGGTAGAAAGTTTCGGTATTGCCGATCTCGACAGCGTGAAGTTTATCCGGATTTTGGTTGCTGGCCTTGAGTTTTGCCGGTGATGCGTGATACGTCACGTATGGCACTATCTTGCTTTCTTTTTCCAGCCAGATGGGAACGTTCTGCAATTGCTCGAGCGCCTTGTCGGGCATGTAGCGTTTGACCAGGTGCAGTTTGTATTTGAGCAACTTACACATTTCGTCGCCATACGCTTTTTGCTGAATTAACGGCGGGCTGACATAGACCGTCCATCCCTCGATGTTACGCTTTTGATATTTGGACGTCGGCACATAGGCGGTCCGGCGGTCTGCGGCCTCGACGGTCGTCTCCTCGTTTTGGGACGCGATGAATTTCGCCAGCGACTGGGCCGCTCGAGCTTGCTTCTCAACGTTCACACCCCAAAGGTCTTGGAGCATGGCATAGCAATCGGGGTCGTGTTCTTTCAGCTCGGCGCGCACGAAAGGGTAGAAATCATTGGCGCCGAAGTAGGCTTCGGTATTCTCGGTGAAATACTCCATTTTGTTAGTGATGCCGTAATGTTGGGTCCCTTCGGAATAGCGGCACAAGACAGATTCGTAAATGCCGCTTTTTCTGGCTTTTTTATAGGCGGCCTCAATGCGTGGGATACTGTAATGCTTACCCTCGCCGAGGTACAGATAATCGTACCCATGCGCCATTTCGTGAAGTATCACCCAGGGTTGATGGTGCGAGAACTTGCAGAAACTCTTTGCGCGAGTCAAGCTCACCAGCGACTTGAGCCCCGCAGGTGATGCATAGCCTCTTTCCAGCAGCCATCTGTAACTGGGGTGGAAAGCCGTTCCAGGAGCGGCGTCATATTCCACCCAGAGGGGAACACGCTGCTGCATGATGGCTACAGCCGGCTCCGGCACAGCAAGCCGAGCCTGGTAAAATTGGTTCTGCAGATGATCCATGGCCTTGTTCATTTCGGGGGCATGGTCCACCAGATCCTGCTTTTTGATATAGACTGCCCAACCCTCGATGTCGCGTATTTCAAATAGTTCTGTGGAAGCTGGTGAGACGGGCCGCTTTTTCGATTCGTTTGCCGATGATGCCGCGTTCAACTGCAAAAGCAGGGCGAAGGCAGAAATGATTGTTACAGCACACCGAGAATGATTCATAAGTGTGACTCCTTTTGCTGTTATTGTTATGCGGGAACTTGCCACTGATCATCCCAAACAGAGTGATACACATTATTCATCTTGAAACCCTCATATTCGGAAAGCCATCGCAAACCGACTGTTCTCGGTTCTCACCTGTGTCACCAATGCGGGAAAGACACTTTGAAGCTGAGCGCACGCGGCCATTTTACTGTGGTCTGCGACAGAAACTCGAATTGCGACTCGCGGGCCGCGACGGCGCCAGGGAAAGGCGGGGTGAGCTTGAGGCGCTCGGGAGCGGGTTCTTCGACTGGCGCGGCACTCCCGCCGCTAACCGCGCGCTCAGTGCGACGCTCACGAGAATTGCATCCAGATGGTCTTTATCTCGGTATATTGGTCGTGGGCATGTATCGCATTGTCGCGCCCGCCGAAGCCGGACTGCTTGAAGCCTCCGAAGGGAGTGGTCATGTCTCCCTCCGAATAGCAGTTGACGGAAATGGTTCCCGCCTTTATCGCACGCGCGACGCGGTGAGCTACGTTGACATTGTCGGTGTAAAGGGATGCGGCCAGGCCGTAAGTGGTATCGTTGGCAAGAGCAATAGCCTCTTCTTCGCTGTCGAAGACAATGGTCGCCAGCACAGGCCCGAAAATCTCCTCCTGTGCAATCTTCATGTCGTTGTTCACTTTGTCGAAAATCGTCGGTTCGACAAAGTAGCCGCCGCTCTCGACGAGCACCCGGTTGCCGCCGAGGATTAGCTCGGCGCCCTCTGTTTTGCCGGCCTCGATGTAGAAGAGGACTTTTTCGAGGTGGCGTTTCTCGATCAAGGCCCCTATTCTGGTCTCGGGGTCGAGCGGGTCCCCGACGGTCCACTGTTTGCTCAGGGCGACGATTTTCTCAAGGAGCGCATCTTTAACTTCGCGATGGACGATCAGCCGCGAACCGGCGCTGCAGTTCTCTCCCATGTTCCAGAATATGGCGTTGACGGCGTGCTCTGCGACGGCGTCGAGGTCGGCGACATCGGCCATGACGACCTGCGGGCTCTTGCCGCCGCATTCCAGCACGATCCGCTTGAGGTTGGATTCCGCGGAGTACTGGAGAAACATGCGCCCAACTTCCGTCGAGCCGGTGAAGGATACCGCGTCCACTCCCATGTGCCTGCCGACTGCTTGGCCCGCGGTTTCACCGAATCCGGGCACCACGTTCAGAACTCCGGCGGGCAGACCCGCTTCCGCCGCCAGCTCCGCGAGACGCAACGCGCTCAAGGAGGTCAGCTCGGCGGGCTTGAGAAGGACGCTGTTGCCGGTCGCGAGGGCGGGGGCGAGTTTCCAGGCAGCCATCAGCGCGGGGAAGTTCCACGGGATCACCGCTCCAACGACGCCGGTGGGCTCGCGCACGATCAAGCCGAGATTACCCGGACCGGTTGGGGAGACCTGGTCGTATAGCTTGTCGCCGGCCTCGGCGTGCCAGCGAAAGCAATGGACGGTCTCCGGGACGTCAATTGCGACGCAGTCGCTGATGGGTTTTCCCGCCTCCAGGGCGTCCAGGACCGCCAGCTCCACGCCGTTTTCCTCGATAAGCTCGGCGAACTTCAGCAAGACCCGCTTTCGGTCTCCAGGGCTCATCCGCGACCAATGCCCCTTATCGAACACCTCTCGGGCGCCTTGAACGGCAAGGTTGACATCCGTCTCATCGCACGCCGCAACATGCGCGAGAACCTTTCCGGTCGCAGGGTTTTCCGTGGGAAAGGTTTTGCCGGAAGCAGCATCAACGAATGTTCCGCCGATGAAAGCCTGCGTCCGGAAAGTCACTCTCGAAACGACATCTGCAATTGCGGCTTTATCCATTTCCAAAGGCATGTTCATCTTTCCTATGATGGGTGATTTCTAAGATTACTCCAACCGCAACTTCTTCGCAACGGTCATTCCTCGTCCGGAAATGTCCTGTTCCTGGCAACTGTATTTCAAATGGCGTGATTGTCGTCCCATAAAGCGCTTCGCCGGGCCGTATTACCGCGATGCTATATCCTCAACCTCCTCGATTGTCTTCGGTATTCTCTTGCCCAGTACGCGATGTCCGTCTTCGGCCACTAAAACATCATCCTCTAATCTGACGCCCCCGAAATCTCTATAATCATCTACCATGTCATAATTGATGAACTCAGAGCATCTTTTCTCGGCTTTCCATCGCTCGATCAATTCGGGAATAAAGTAAAGCCCGGGTTCCACTGTCACCACAAACCCTGGTTCAAGCGCTTTGGCAAGTCTCAAGGAGCTCCATCCGAACGCAGGGTCTCTTCTGATGGTATCTGTGTAGCCGACGTAATCTTCGCCCAGACCCTCCATGTCATGAACGTCGAGTCCCATCATGTGCCCCAACCCGCACTGAAAGAACAAAGTGTGCGCGCCCGCGCGAACAGCCTCCTCCACATTGCCTTTCATCAATCCAATATCCTTCAGACCTGAGACGAGAGCGCTACAGGCAAGCCGATGGATACCCCTGAATTCGACGCCCGGCTTCACCGCTTCAATCGCGCTCTCCTGCGCCCTGAGAACAATGGCATAGATTTCTTTTTGTCTCTCAGTAAATCTGCCGCTTACGGGAAAAGTTCTGGTGATGTCACTGGCGTAATGTGAGGGCGATTCTGCGCCCGAGTCGTTGACAACGATGTCGCCCTCGCTCATCTCGTTTCCATAAAAGTGGTTGTGCAGCGTTTCTCCATGTATCGAGAAAATGGTAGGAAAAGCAAGGCGCCCTCCTCCGGAAAGAGCAATGCCTTCGATGGCGCCGGCGACCTCTCTCTCATACATACCGGGTCGGGAAATCCTCATTGCCGCCGAGTGCATCTGATATGCAATATCAAGAGCCGCCTCAATTTGCTGTATTTCATCTTGCGACTTTATTGACCTCTGCGCTACCACAGCTTTGATTAACACTTCAGAAACATAATCCGGAATCTGGGCGGTGTGTATCCCCAGAAGCTGCTCAAGCCTCAGGAGGTTTTGCGGCCTATGCTGGGGTAGAAAGTGAACTTTTCTGCCTTGCTGAAGAGCTTTTCTTAAGATGCCCTGGAGTTCATCAAGCGGAGCGCTTTCATGCACTCCGACTTTTTCGCATTTGTCTTTCAAAAGCGGCTGCGGCCCCGTCCAGATAATATCGTCAACTGTCAAGTCATCGCCAAAGACGGTTTCCCTGCCCTGCTGCACGTCAATGACTGCCGCCAGCCCTGGGAAATCAAGACCATAGAAGTAGAGAAAGGAACTGTCCTGCCGGAAGGAATATTGATTATCCGGATAGTTCATGGGAGAGTCCTCGCTGCCGAGGAGAAGAATTACTCCAGCCTCGACACTTCGTTTTAAGCGTTGCCTTCTTTCTCTATACACACTTACTGGAAACATATTTTAGTCCTTCTGAATCAATTGTTTCTTCTGTGTCAACCGACTTACAATTATCAGAGCCGCAACGGATATGATGGTCGCCGGCAATACGGCGTCCAGTCCTGAGATGGAAGCAGGCAGCACCTTTTTTAGGAACCAGGCTTCCTCCCAGGCCAGGGTGATTACGGTTCCGGAAACGATAGAAGCAATAGCTCCGTACTTTGTAGCCCCTTTCCAGAACATCGCCGCTACCAGGCATGGGGTAATGGCGGAGCCATAAATGGTAAAAGCATAAAGCGCTTTTCGAAAGACCGTTGTAGATTCGGCAAATGCAAGGGAAACGAGATAAGCTATTATGCCAAATGCTAACACCAGCAATCGGCTGAGAAAAACGATCTTCTTTTCGGCGGCCTTGGGGTTGATATGGGTTAAGTATATATCTTTAATGAAGGTAGTTGCGGGGACAAGCAGAAACGAATCGGCCGTGGAGATGATAATGCCCACGACAGTGACGAGAAACAAGGTGCCGAAGAGTAACGGCATGAAATGTTTGGCAGCGTAGATGAGCACGTACCTTCCGTTTTCGGGGTCAGGTATCATGCTGGCCGCAACCCAGGCATTGGCGATAATCAGCAGCTCAACGGCCAAGGCGAGAAAGATCATCACGACCACCGCCGTTTTAGCTCCCTTCGCATCCTTGCTGGCGAAAATGCGCTGGTATTGGTTCGCATCGCCTATGACAAGCAGGAACACCGGAAGGCAGTAATTGATAAGCGTTGTCGTGGAATAAACGCCCCAAAACTGCATGTGTTGAGGTTTATCGCCCATAGCGGCAAACGCCGCTGCCATTCCGCTGAAGCCGCCGGCCCTGTACAATAGCACGGGGAAAGCGACAAACATCGAGAAGGTTATGATAGACCCGGTTACTATATCGGTAAAAGCGAGGCTCATCAGCCCAGCCAGCATCGTATATGCGATAACAAAAGCGGCCGCGATGATCGTCGCTTTCCCGGCTGTCAATTTCGCCTCCGACAGAACGAGCTTGCCGTGTTCGGGTAGAGATGCGATTCGGTACAGTTTTGTCTTGTTGCTGACGCCAGCGTCATAGCCCTTGACGACTATTTTCCCAATGTTGTTTTCCTTAATGGCAATGCGGTTCTCGATCTCCTTCTCTGCGAGCCACTTTTTTGCACTGATGATATTTTCCGCAGAAACAACATCTATTTGGAAAGACTTGGCAGAGCTTGACCAGGTGTCCCCCTTTTTTACATTGAAGGTGAGTGTCGTAGAACCTTTCCAGTCCTTGTCGGGGTGGAATTCCCAATAGGCTTTTTTGACTTGGAACTTGGTCAATTCATCTTTGGCCTCTATCGTAACAGGGTCCTTCTTGCCCGCTATTACTTCCAGGACCATGCCGCCGGCATTGAACTGGTAGCTCACGATGACCATATAAGCCATCACCAGGGCAATCACTGCCAGGAGCCTGGCGGTGCTGCCATAACAGGTGCCAATGATTTCCGGAACACTGTAGGCCTCAAACCCCCGGGCTTTTGCAGCTATCCGTGAAAGCAAAATCATTCCTAAGAAGGTACCCACTGGAAGAATCAGGGCGCCCATTCCGTCTCTGTAGGTTTGTCCGGCGTTGCCAACAATGGAGCCGGTGCCGATCCAAACGGCGAGCATAGTGCAGACCATGATCCAGGGCGAAAGCGACCTGCCTGCCACGGAAAAATCGGCCTGAGTCTTGACCTGTCGGGACTTGTAAACAGAAATGCCTGTCAGGAGAAGCAAATAGGTGAATATCGCAATGAGGTAAGTCATTACTTTCTCATTAGCTGGTGACCGTTTTGTTCGTGAGCATATATCTTAAAGAGACTGAGCTCTCTAATGGGTTCGGCGGTCATTTTACGAACCGTTCCACAAAGTACTTCGGGCTTAGTCGTTCACCAGTGGCGCCGGCAATCATATCGTTCCAACGGTAAACTGCCCCGGGCCCGAAAACCTTTGCACGCAGAAAATCTCCGAGCTTTTTCCGGCCCACGTAACTCAGGCCTTCATCCGATTCAAGCATGAGAATATCGCAAACAATGTGGTGGTGTAACTGCGACGCGAACAACTCACCCAGCATATAGTTGTGATAATAGCAGGGTGCGGCCGTGAAGTGAAGTTTAGAGGCCCAACCCGAATCGTCAGAGCCGTGGGGCTTCTTCAGTAACTGATATTTCACAACCTTCTCCCACCAGAGGGAATCCAGGTCCTGGTCGGGATTGGCATACAGCTCCTTTTCAAAATCATACATCACCATGTCCCAGCGAGCGAAGATGAGTTGTTGGAGACGAGTGTATTTGCTGCTAACTTTTTCGACCTTTGCCCGCTGCTCGTCCGGCAGTTTCAACATCTGCTGCATCCAAGCAGCATTTCGGCTCAGGCGCCCGAAAAACATGGCGACGCCTTCTGTAGTAAAGGAGTGCGCCGGGGCTCTAAGCAGGTAGGGTTCTTTAGGATCGTGGTACTTACTGTAAACGGCGTGCCCCAATTCGTGTAAGATCGTCTCCATCCAGTGCTCATCATTCTTGAGGTTGCAGAGAATGCGCACATCGCCTTCACGGTCAACATCCATGCTGAAAGCATGCTGATTCTTACCACTCTTCTCATAGAGGTCGCTGTTGGCAAGGATGTTATTTACGGGCAGGCCGATACTCGCGTAGAACTTCTCTGCTAACTGTTTGACATCGGCTTCACTGTAAAAGACGTCCAAGGCCACGTCGTAAACCAGAGGGGCTCTCTGGAAGAACGGGTCGTGATAATGCCAGGGCATCAGCTCCGAGGGCGCAATGCCATACTGGGTCGCCAAAATGCCGTCCAGCTCGTCTTTGAGTTTCGCAAACGGCTCGCTCGTCAATTCGGAGAGCTCCTCGAAGATGTGGTCCAGTTGTTCCGCATCTTGCTCGCCAACGAAAAGAGACAAGGCGTGATAGTTCTCGAATCCAAGTCTCCGGGCGGCGCGGTTGCGCAACTTCACCAGTTGGACTAAATCAGCGACAATCGCCTTTCCGACTTGCCGGCTGGCTCGCCAGGCGAGCTCTCTTTTGCGGGAGTCCGTCTCGGTTGTCAGGATTTTGCTGATGTCATTAACCGTAACCTCTTTTCCCTCAATGGCGCCGCGAAAAGTGTGGAAGATCCTGGTAATCTTCGTACTCAGGCCGATGATGTTCTCCAACAATTCAGGCTCTATCTGATTCTCAAGATAGGTGTTATATAACCTGTGCAACTGCCGGAGCAGTCTTGGATCCTTGACTTGTGCGGATTCTTTCACTCCCTTCAACCAGGCAAACTCTTTGGGATTCCTATAGATTTCGCAGACCTCAAGTTCTAACTTATTAAGCCTATCGTAATCCTCTGAGTCGCCGGTCGTTGAAGCGCCCCAATAAGCGAGGTTCAATTCTTTTCTCAGGGGCTTCGTTTTTTCCACGTGAGCCGCAATGAACTTTTCCAACTGTCGCTCCTTTGCATTGAGTGCACAACCGAGAAGGATGACGCTTATCGCCAGCACCATGCCTCCGGTTAGTGAGATTTTCATGACCTGGAATTTCTTTTTCATGCAGGAATTTCCTTCAACCCCTTACAGTAGCTCTTGGCTTTAATTAGGGGTTAGCGAGCCAGTTCGCAAGTCAGAGCCTCCCAGCGTATTGCCCGACTTGGGCAGGATTATACGCGAAGGCGTGGGCTTGAAAACAGCTTTTTTTGCAGAATCGTCCTGTGTAGCATCTCTGCGGCGAGAGGGCATCAATCTCCGTGCCTTCAAGAAAAAGCTCAATGGGAAACGCTGCCGTATCGGAAGAGAATAACTTCCGTGACGAAGCCGTCACGGGCATTATGCTTTTCAAGAAACCCTCGGGTTATAGAAGGGACGCGTTAGGCGTCGGCTGTTACGGGGGCTTGGGACATCGAGCCGGTGTTAGCCACGTACGCATGTGCCATGAATTCGCTAAACCTCAACAGCTCAACACAAACGCCTCTCAGTGCTGACGTGTCAAAGAAAGGATTGACAGCCGCATCCCGTGCGCGGCACGATTCTGGGGAGCGGAAGGTTCGTGCTTGTGTTGTTGAGCTGGAATAATAGAACGCATGATGATTGAGGCAACGGGGAGCTCAGCCGGGGCCAGCATCGCACTGATAGTTCAATCAGTTGAATACGATAAGAAGGGAGAGACTGTTATGTCAACTTCTGAACAGCGGGACAAAAAGATTTCTCGGCGAGATTTCCTGAGCAGAGCGGCCGTTGTGGCGGGGGCGTTTACAATTGTGCCTCGGCACGTCTTGGGAGGCAGCGGCCATACCCGGCCGAGCGAGAAGCTCAATATAGCTGGCATCGGCGTGGGCGGTCAGGGAGGCTCGGACCTCAGACAGCTCAGCAGCGAAAACATTGTTGCTCTGTGCGATGTGGATGACAGGCGCGCAGCGGAGACGTTCAAACGCTTCCCCGATGCGAGGCGATACAAAGACCTCCGCAAGATGCTCGAGAAAGAAGATAAGAACATAGACGCCGTGGTGGTTGGGACACCGGACCACGTTCACGCCATAGCCTCCATAACGGCGATAAAGATGGGCAAACATGTGTATTGTGAGAAACCGTTGACCCGCACGATCTATGAAGCGCGCGCGGTTGCGAAGGCGGCCCGGGAGGCGAAGGTCGCCACGCAAATGGGGAATCAGGGCATGGCATTTGAGGGGAACCGCTTGATTAACGAATGGATCTGTGACGGTGCGATTGGCCCGATACGCGAGGTGCACGTCTGGTCCGACAGACCAACGCACAGCGGCAAGAAACCGTTGTACTGGGCTCAGGGAATTGACCGCTCCACGGATACGCCGCCGGTTCCTTCCTCGCTGGATTGGAACCTATGGCTTGGTCCGGCGCCATATCGCCCTTATCATCCGGCTTATGTGCCCTTCAGTTGGCGCGGTTGGTGGGATTTCGGGTCAGGCGGATTGGGAGATATGGGCATTCATAATTTGGCTCCGGTTTTTTCAGCCTTGAAGCTGGGCGCCCCGACAAGCGTGCATGCCAGTTCCACGCCGGTATATGAGGAAACTCTGCCTGTGGCCTCGACCGTGCATTACGAGTTCCCCGCCCGTGGCGATATGCCGCCGGTCAAGCTGCATTGGTACGACGGGGGGATTGTACCGCCGCGTCCGGACGAACTGGAAGAAGAACGAGAATTGCCCCGCGACGATGGCGTGATACTTGTGGGCGACAAAGGTAAAATGCTGGTTGAAGGCTGGGGCGGTCGGAGTCCCCGGTTGATACCCGACGCGAAGATGAAAGCGTACAAACGCCCGCCAAAAACTCTCCCCCGCTCAATTGGCCATCACAAGGAGTGGATTCAAGCCTGCAAAAGCGGCACACCGACCCGCTCCAATTTCGGCTTCGCGGGCCCTCTGACTGAAGCTGTTTTGCTGGGCACCGTCTGCGTTCGTATGGGGGGCAAGAAATTGAATTGGGATAGCGCGAAGATGAAAGTCACCAATGTGCCCGAGGCGAACAAATACCTTCACTATCAGTACCGTCAGGGATGGACATTGTAGCTGCGAGAGTTTCTGATGGAGATATTGTCAAGAGTTGTGGATGACATTTTTCCGAACGCACCCTTGTGGCCAT
>CAZXGF010000074.1:0-16765 GCA_964640185.1 uncultured Verrucomicrobiota bacterium
GGGCTACTCTGCGTCCTATGAGATCCGAACCTCAGCCGCCGGTAACTGAGGCATTGCCCGCACCCTCGCCTTCGGCTGGAGTGCCTGCGCCGATTGTGCTATCATATAAATAGGAATTGTGGCTGCGTTTCGGAGGAAATGAGAATGTTAGTGGATTTTCGCCAAATCTCCTTCTTCAGATCGGAAAATCTACGGCGTCTTTTGTTCAGGGTGCTGGCGGCGGCTGTGCTGATTTTCTTTTATGAGCCGCTGGCACGCGGCGAGCTCCTATCCGCCAGCCACCTGCGTCAGACTACCGGCGAGGAATCAATTTCCATCATCCGCGTCGAAGACGACCTCATGGTCAGGTGGCTTTGCCCGCCCTTTCAGAAGACCTCATTGTTCATTTTGAATGCCAACGGGGAATGGAAGGGAATGGATGGCGCTTCTACTGCCTCGGCGGAGACACAGTTCTATTGCGTTCCTCGCGCGTCGCGAAGGAGTTTGTTCAGGAGCAGTTTCGAGGAGCTTCAGGAATTCCCGCGCCTGCGCATCATGGCGCCGAGCCGGTTCATCCCCGGCCTGCCCACCCCCATACGCATCGAGGCATTGAGGCCCGACGGCTGCGTGGATTGGGAGGTCTGGGAGGGAGAATTTCAGCTCTCTGCCAGCGGTGATGGCGTCACGCTTTCGCCCGATACGCTCTCTTTGCACAACGGCGTCGCAAGCGGTCTCCTGACGATCGAGGGTGACGGCGCGGCGGTCATCAGGGTGGATTACGAGGGTAGCTCGGCGGACAAGACCATCTCGGTTCTCCCTCCTTCCCCGGGCGAGATGACAGTTGCCGGAGAGCTTACTCGCACCATCACGACATGGAAACCTGTGGAGAGCGTTATTCACGTCACAGATAACATAATCATCCCCGCCGATTACCTCCTCAGAATCTATCCCGATACCATCGTGCTTCTCGACCCGAAAAAATCCATCACCGTCAACGGCGCCATCGAATCCCTCGGCACCGTCGAGCACCCTGTGCTTTTCACCGCGGCGGATCCGGATAATCCCTGGGGCGAGATTTCTCATGCCGATACCTCGGGAAAATCCATTTACCGAGGCACATTCTTCATTGAGGGGGGCGATTCGCCAGGGGCGGGGCATACCGGCAGGGGGCCGGTCATCCGCGTCAATCACGCTGAGCTCGAATTCGACCGCTGCAATATCATGGACAACTATGGAAAGGGCCTTTATGGCAGCCACGGTAAGCTGACGTTCACGCATTGCCTCTTTTCGCGCTGCGCCATGGGGATGGAGGTTGTGGATACAGACATTTCCGTGGACAGATGCTTTTTCCTGGAGATGCCCCTGGGTGGCGACATCGCCGATAACGACCCCATTTACCTTCACGGTGGGGGCGACATGTCCGTGACGAACAGCATCTTCGCCATAGGCGGCGACGACGGCATTGACACGCTCGGCTCCCACCCCGTGATAGAGAACTGCATCATCCGCGGTTTCCTGGACAAGGGCGTCACCGTTTATTATGGCACGACCCGCGTCAAAAATTGCCTCATCCTCTCCAACGACTACGGCGTTTCCGCGAAAGGAGACGGCAGTGATGTTTACGTGGATAACACGACCATTGCCGGAAACCGCTGTAGCTTGCAGTCGCGGGACAAATACAACGTGCCCGACGCGGTCATCAAATACTATGTCACCAACTCCATCCTCTGGGGAACCGAGCGAGAAGTTCAGACCGATTACCCCATCGAGGACATCAGTATTACTTATTCCGTAGTGCAGGGGGCAGAGCCTTTCCCCGGCGATGGCAACATCACCGATGACCCGCTCTTCGTTGACTCCGACGCCAACAACTTCCGGTTAGACGGGGATTCGCCTTGCCGTGGCGCCGGAGAGAACGCCGCGGATATGGGATGTGTTTACGCGGACCTCCCCTAACCCGCTGAAGAACTTCCGCTGGGACGGGTTTTCGCGCTATGCAGTAAGTCTTTTGCGTGCCCCTGTCTTAGAGCGAGTGCACCCAGGAATGAGAAAGAAAGTCATCATTGGAATGAGCGGGGGCGTGGACAGCAGCGTTGCCGCCGCCATCCTCAAAGAAGAGGGATATGACGTCATCGGCGCCATACTCGTTCTTCTCCCGCCGGAACTCGACAGTGACCGCCCCGACGCATGCTGTGGCTCTCAAGCGGTCGAGGACGTTAGGGCTGTTTGCGGCCAACTGGACATACGCTTCTATCCAGTGAACCGGAGGCAGAAATTCCGCGAAAGGGTAATAGACTACTTCTGCGACGAATACGCCGCTGGACGGACGCCGAATCCGTGCATCGTCTGCAACCGCGATCTCAAGTTCCCCGAGCTTGTTCGCTTAGCCGGAATTCTCGAGGCGGATTGTGTCGCGACCGGCCATTATGCGAGGGTTGAAAGGAGCGAGAACGGCGTTTTTCGCCTGTGCAAGGGGATTGACGGCGCCAAAGAGCAATCCTACT
Organism: uncultured Verrucomicrobiota bacterium; assembly: GCA_964640185.1. GTDB lineage: Bacteria > Auribacterota > JABMQX01 > JABMQX01 > JABMQX01 > CAZXGF01. The sequence continues at coordinate 2,484 of CAZXGF010000074.1, forward strand.
TCCTTTACATGCTCACCCAGCAAATGCTCGCGAAAATCATCTTTCCCCTCGGAGAAATGAGAAAGGAGGAGGTCAAACGGCTGGCAGGCGAGCTTGGGCTGAAGGTTCACGGAAAGCCTGAGAGCCAGGAGGTCTGCTTCGTCGCCCCGCCCGAGGCGGGGTACGAATCATTTCTCAGAAAAAGGATTTCAGAAAAGCTTTGTCCCGGCCCCATTTACGACACGGAGGGAAAGGAGATCGGGCGGCACAAGGGCATCCCTCTCTACACCATCGGGCAGAGAAGAGGACTCGGAATCGCGAACGAAACGCCGCTGTACGTCCTCTCGATAAACCCGGACGACGACAGCATTATCGTCGGCTCGGATGACCAGTTGTTCAAGACTGAGCTTTTCGGCAGAGAATCGGTGTGGGTTTCAGGGCACGCCCCTGAAAAGCCGGTCGAAGCCGAAGTAAAAATCCGATACAACCATCCCGGAGCGAAAGCTCTGGTCGTTCCTCTTGAAGGTGGGCGAGTGAAAGTCGTCTTCGAGCGGCCAGAACGAGCCATTGCCCCCGGCCAGGCGGCGGTCTTCTACCAGGGCCAGACTGTACTCGGCGGCGCATGGATTGAATCGAGCTGATTTCCCGCCCCGCCACCCTTTTCGTTCAGGCAACCCATTAAGTGGCCGGGGTTGCTACTGTTCGACGACCCTGTAGAAGCGCTTCCTGCGGTTCGCGGAATCCAAGTCGAACCATATTTGCGGACTCTCCGTAAGCGTCACCTCCTCCAACGCCGTCCAGTCGGTCTGGCTCATGTCTGAAACGTACTGCACTGCATAGGTGCTCCCCACTGTCCCGTAAATCGTTATGCCCGCGTAGAAGGCGATTGACGGTTCCGGAGGGCCAGCCGGAAGGATGGCGAAGGTGGAGCTCAGTGCCTCGCCGCCATCCCACGTCATTTTCAGCACGCACGTGTTCAGCGGCGAATCCGTGTCCGGAACCTGCCACGTGTACTGGCCAACTGCCGGGTCCGGAATCTGCGCCACTTCAGTCCAGCTTCCACCACCAGAGGGGCTGTAATAAAGTGTTCCCTCGCCAATGTCTCCCACGAGGTCCCAGGTCACATTCTGCTGTGCGCCCGCCAACCATTCCGCGCCATCCTGCGGCTCCAGGAAGACGACATAATTCTCTGCGTACGCGACTAATTCGATGTATCCCACGGCGTGCGTTGACTCCCCTTCCGCCTGTATCGTGAATCTTCCTGCCTCGTGAGCCGTGACGAGTCCGGTTGAACTAACCGAAGCTATGGCCTCGAAGGACGATGCCCAAGCGTAGCTCGAATCCGTTCCTCCGGTAGTTGTTGCCGTTAACTGCAAGGTGCTGCCCACCGCAACCCGGGGTTCTCCGGAGGCAGGTGCTACGTTTACAAACACTGTGGGAGCGTTTGTGTCCAGCTCCAGAGACAAATCGTCGAAATACCCGTCGTTATCATAGCCCACGTACCGTGTGGCGATGAGCAGCACCCGCAACGTTCTCGTTGCAGAGGGCACGCGCCCTTCAATGACGTAGCGAGTCCACTCGGGACTGCGGTGGCTGCGCGACAGGTAAAGCAGTTGCTGAGCGTCAGCAGTCATCGCCTGGATAGCGAGTGTGGATTGATCGTGGGGATACTGGTCCCAATTCGCCAACCAGCCCGAGAGATGCAAGTAGGCATCCCCCGAATCAATGATGTCGGCATAAGGCGAAACATCCACATCCTGGTACATTGTTGTTTGGGGCAGGGCCTTGCGATACGGCCAGAAGTGGTACTCGCCGCCGTGCGGCGTTGTCTCTGCACGCGCACTCCAGGCGTCGTCTGGGTCCGTCCAACCCTCCGTGCCACCTGTCTCCGCACCCGGATTAATTATCAAATTGCCACAAACGGCCGTACCGGCGCCGAGAGCGGCAATCAGCACCATCACAACCCTCATGACAACACATTTTGCGAACGGTCCGTAGAATTTTGGACAGCGCATACTTTCCTCCTTTCACTGATCGAACCACGATTGCTTTTCTTGCGGATAGACCCTTGACATTGCAGTTCGCTCTACGCCGCACGCTGGCCGGGAAACAATCGCTCAAGTCGCCCAAAGACACAGCCATCCTGGCAAAAACCGACTTTCATAAGGGCTGTCAAGTGCCCCGGGCAGGCCGTGCCTGGCGAGTAGGGAGACTGAGAAGGCGCATCTGTTCTAAACAGGACCAACGGTGCCATAGGCCGCCTTGAATGTCAAGGTTATTCTCGGACCTTCAGGTAACCCCTCAGTTACGGGCGGGACACTGGCATTGGGGAACAAGAGCAACGCGAAACCATGAACACCGGCATTTTTCGTCGCCAGGTGGAACTCCATCCCTCAGGGCAAAAACAACGGCCCTCCCCCATGTGACATCCCGCTGGAGGCGGGACCCGTGAGAGTCATGGGCAAGATGCCCATGCCACGGCAGGCGACAACGCAGTCCTTCTCATGCTCCCCTCTGCGACTCTGCGCCTTTGCGTTATTCTCTCCTTCCTGTTTTCTGTCCCGCAACTCAGTATCCGCCCGTAACTGAGGCATTACAGCCCCACACCGTTTTCGGTTGACAGATGGCGACGCTCAAAGTAATTGTGGTGACAATAAAGCGGTCGGGAGGGCTGAGCAAGCGTCTTTGTGCGGATTGTTCCGAGGGGCTCGGGAGTTTGGCGCGACCAGCCCGGGAGCTCATAAAAAACAGGAATGGAAAATCAGTCGTTGATTCAACCTTTCATAAGGAGGAGCTTGCGATGGAGCGGAAGCTGACACGAAGGGAGTTTTTGCAGGCGACTGCGGCAGGGGGCGCACTCTCTCTCGGCGGCGGTCGGATCCTTGCTGCGGGAGCGTTCTCAGGGAAACCGGCTCTGATAAGTCCGGGTTGCCGGGGGACAAAGGTTCGCGTCGGGAAGGTCTATCTGGGAAGGCCGGGGGCGCTCTGGCCGACGCCGAAGATGGACATCAACGCCGAGGTTCGGAGGTACGAAGCCAGGTTCGCCCGTATGAAAAAGGAGCTTGCGGACGTGGAGTTCGTCGGGAACGAGTTGGTCACGACCTCCGAACAGGCCAAAAAGATCAGCGAGAAGTTGAAGAGCGTTGACGGAATCCTGGCGATTCATCTTTCCATGGGGATAGCGGGGATGCTCCGCGATGTCCTCGCCGCCGGGAAGCCGACAGTCCTTTTCGCAGCCCCATATTCCGGACATGGATGGACGGGGTTCGGCTCTCTGCGAAATCAAAAGGAAGGCTCCCTGCTGGAATGTATCCTGACAACCGATTACGACCAACTCGCGGTTGCGGTGCGTCCCTTCCGGGCGATTCACCACCTAAGGGAGGCAAAAATCCTCAACATCACGAAGGGCAACTTCGCTGGCTTCGCGAAGGCCATGAAGGAGAAGTTCGGCACAGAGATAAAAAGGCTCGAACGCGACCGAGTAATTGACTCGTACAATTCCATTCCCGACACGGACGCAAAGGCGGAAGCGAAACGTTGGATTGAAGGAGCGGAAAAGGTCGTCGAGCCTTCCGAAGAGGAAATCGTCCGGTCGTGCAAGCTCGCGCTCGCCTTCGAGAAGCTCATGGACGAGGAGAAAGCGACCCTGATAACGGCGGATTGCTACGGGACAATGTGGCGCCAGTTGCCCGCCTATCCCTGCATCGGCTTTGTAAGACTGAACAACATGGGATTGTGCGGCATGTGCGAATCGGACCTCCAGTCCTCGATGACCAACATCATTTACCAGGGCTTGGTCGGAAAGCCCGGCTTTGTAAACGATCCCACAATGGACGTTTCCCGCAACGCCATCATCGGCGCCCACTGCATGGGCACGCCGAAGATGGATGGGCCGGAGGGGCCGGCTGCTCCGTATCGCATTCGAACCGTCATGGAGCGAAGGGAAGGGGCTGTCCCGCAGGTGTTTATGCGAATCGGGCAAAAGACCACATGGGCCAAGCTCCTCTCACCCGACCAGTTGCTCTACTTCACCGGCGACATCATCGAGGCGCCCGACCTGCCCAGAGGCTGCCGAACGAAGATTACGGTGAAGGTGGACGGCGACGCGGAGAAGCTCTGGCAGGGCTGGACGCACGGGCTGCACCGGGTCACCTGCTATGGCGACCTCACGAAAGACCTCCAGCGGTTTTGCCGCTTCAAAGGGATCGAGTTGGTCAAAGAAGCGTGAGGCGCGCCGAAGAAGCCGGATCGGCTCCTCGAACAGGGAAGACCGAATTAGAAAGCGATGAGGAGACTACGGTTCCTGGTCGCGATGTGCGGAGTTTTGTCGCTCGAGAACGTCCTGACGGGCGAGAAGCTGGGCGATTTCAAGGTCAAGGCTCTGGATGTCATTGAGCGGACGCGCCCGGCCATGGAATCGGCGGCCTTCAAGGCACTGCAAAGGGAGTTCAAGGAAAAGCGTATTGCGGTGCGGTTTCTCACCGAGGGAGCATATACCGCCAAGTTCGTCAACGCGAAGGACCAAAAGGAATACTTCGTAATGCGTCAGTTACCGGCGGGATAGGGGGGTCTTTCGGGCAAGAGCCGCGCGAAAGCATCAACATCCCGCGGGACGCGGGACGCCACGTAACGCTCTGCCCCTCAGGTCGAAAAGAACAGCCCCCCCCATGTGGCATCCCGCCGAAGGCGGGACCCGTGGGAATCATGGGCAAGATGCCCATGTCACGGCAGGCGAGGACGGCGTCCTCCTCATCTTCCTCTCTGCGACCCTGCGCCTTTGCGTTGTTCTCCTTTTCCCTTCTTCCCTCCCCCGCGAAGGGGGGGTATCCGCCCGAGACTGAGGCCATAGTGTCAAGACATTTTTCCCATTGAGACGCTCTCCGGACGGGATAATGGACCACTCGAACAACACAGGTTATCCCGAGTTGGGATTCGTTTTGCTCGGTTGGAAATCCTTGATGACAAGTTGGAGGGTTTCGATGCCTCTGTACAGGTTCATGCGGGGGGCATAGGCGAGGTCAAAGGGGCGGCTGGTGTCCTGGAGTTCTTCACGCCTCTGTGCCATGTCGAAGCCTATCGCCTCGAGCGGAATGTCGGGCCCCTCGATTACGATCTTGAGGTGGCGCTTGCCGACGACTTTCGGAGGGGACTTCAAGAACAAACCTCTCGAGACAAATACAGGCTGCGGATTCGCCTCCCCGAAAGGCTCGAGCCTCCTCAGGGAACCCACGAGGCGGGGCGAGACCTCCGCGACGTCTATCACCGAATCAACGAAGATTTTGGGAGTGATGTCTGCGGGGGAGAGTTTTTCGGCAGTGATCTCTTCGAATCTTTTCCGGAAGGGGGGGAAGTTCGACATGTGAATCTCGAAGCCAGCGGCGAGGCGATGCCCGCCGAAAGTCGCCAGGAACTCTCGACATTCCCTCAGGCCGTTGAGGAGGTGAAACTCCGGTATGCTCCTTGCCGTTCCCCTCCCGAGGTCCCCTTCAACGGAAATGATGACCGTTGGGCGATAGTACTTTTTGGTGAGGCGAGACGCAACGATGCCGGTGACACCCTGGTGCCAGTTCTGGGAATGCACGACGATGCATTGGCCCCCGCAGAGGTCCACTTCTGTCAAAATCTGTTTCTCCGCCTCCAGCAGGATTTTTTGTTCGGTCTTCTGGCGGTTTCGGTTGGTTTTCTCCATGACCGAGGCGAGATTGTACGCCTCGATCTCATCCTCCGAATTGAGAAGGCGGAGAGCAGATTCGGCATTGCCCATCCTGCCAGCGGCGTTCAGCCGCGGGCCGATCCGGAACGCGATGTCATACGTGGTGACTCTGCGGTCAACATTGCACACCGCCTTGAGTTCCTGAAGGCCGATGTTGCGGGTTTTCGCGAGTTCCACCAAGCCGGCTTTAACCAAAAGTCTGTTCTCGTCAACCAGCGGCGCCAGGTCCGCGACGGTCCCGAGGGCGACCATGTCAATCATCTGGCCAAGGACTTCGCGGGGCTGCTCCGGCAAATAGGAGCCGGCAGCCGCCGGGGTTGGAGAAGCGTCCCCCTTTTCGTCGGGGCTTCTGCTTCCGGTGTCGTCGGCGCCTCGTTGGCGCTCGCGGTAGCGCGCGGGCATTTTTTCCAAGAGCGCCTGACAGAGTTTGTAAACGACTCCCACGCCAGCCAGCTCCGAGAAAGGGTAGTGGCAATCCGGACGCTTCGGGTCAATGACCGCGCAGCATCGCGGCAAAGTAGGTTCCGGCTCATGATGGTCAGCGACGATCGCGTCCATTCCGATGCTGGCAGCGTACGCGAGGGCCTCGACGGAAGATATTCCGCAGTCAACGGTAATCAGGAGAGTCGCTCCTTGGGCCCGGCATTTCGAAACGCCATCAGCGGACACACCGTATCCCTCGACGAGCCTGTTTGGGACGTAATAAGTGCACTCTATCCCCAGCGAGGAAAGGAAGCGCCCCAAAACGTGCATGCTCGTGAGGCCGTCAACATCGAAATCACCGTATATCGCAACTTTTTCATCGCGCGCGGCAGCCTTGAGAATGCGGTCCACAGCCTTTTCCGCATCCTTCAACAGGAAGGGATCGTAGAGAGCGTCCAGGCCCCCGTGGAGAAATCTCTCGACCTTGTGGTCGTCGCGTATCCCCCGGTTGCAGAGAACAGCCGCAACCGCGGGTTCAAGGGAGAACTTCTGCCCTATGTGGCGGCAGGTTTCCTCTTCAGGCTGGGAATATCTCCATATTCTTTTACGGTTCATCATTATCGGTTCTCTTCCCCGAGGTGGATGTTGCTAAATCCGTGTCCTATAGCAGAGTTGGGCACATGCGTGCAGAGTGCAGACACGGACATGAAGCGGTGGGGAGCGCCCGCCGAAAATGCGGACTCTTTCCGGCAGTCCCCCACTTGCCGCTCGCGGTTTCCCACCTCCCACCTCAACAACCGGACAGCACAACTCCCCGCCGACATGCGGAAGCTCACGCCCGTCTATCGGTTATCTTTTCTTTTCCAGCAGAAGGACTATGGGGCTGGCGATGAAGATGGAAGAATATGTTCCCACTATGACGCCGATCAACAACGCAAAGGCAAAGTCGTTGATTGCCTCTCCCCCGAGGACGAACAGACAAAGCACCACCACCAATGTCGTCAAGGAGGTCAGCAGAGTCCGGCTCAACGTCTGATTGATGCTCGTGTTGATAATCTTTTTGAGGCCAACCCCCTTCATGATTTTCATATCCTCGCGGATTCGGTCGAAGATGACGATGGTGTCGTTGATTGAATAACCGATGATAGCTAAAAGAGCAGCCACGATGGGGAGATTTAGCTGACGCCGCGCGAGAATGAACCAGCCTGTGAAAACTCCCACGGTGATCAACACGTCGTGAACAATCGCGAGGATCGCACCCACAGCGAAGCGAAACTCAAACCGCCACGAAATGTAAATGACCATTCCCAACATCGCTACCACCAGCGCAATCGTAGCTTGCCTCCAGAGGCGATGAGCGACTGTCGGGAAAACCTTCGCAACCGTTGGCGGGTTCTTGGCATCGAGGACATTGTCGGCGCGGAGCACGTCGGCGACCAGCCTTTCCAGCGAAATAGAACGGTCGCTGCCCGCGATTTTCGCGTCAACCTTAACGCCCCTGTGAAGATTGTCTCCTTGAAGCTGGAGGCGCCTCAGATTGAAGCCCTCGATATGACGATTCGAAGCCAGGGCGCTGCGGATCTTCGCCATCTGTCCCGTTGTGACCTCCTTCTCAAAAACGAGAGTTGCGCTCTGCCCGCTGGAGAAATCAATCCCGAAGTTCCTCGACCACTTCGCTCCGAAGGAGGTCATCCCCACGACGATGAGGACGAGGGAGATAACAAATGCTTTTTTCCTTTGCCGCACGAAGTCCAGCTTCGGGTTATGGAGGAAAGCGAGCATGGGCAGCCCCCGAAACTTTCTGGATTTCAGGAGGAGGTCGAAAACCACCCTCGTGACGACAATAGCGGTAAACATACTGGTTGCGATGCCAATCATCAGCGTGACGGCAAATCCCCTCACAGGGCCGCTCCCGACGTAGTACAGGACGAGGGCGCTGATGAAAGTTGTCACGTTTGCGTCCAGAATTGTTCGGAACGCTTTCTGATAGCCGCTATCAATCGCGGCGGCGATTTTCTTTGCGGCGGTGAGCTCCTCGCGTATTCTCTCGAAGATGAGGACATTGGCGTCAACGGCCATGCCGATGGTCAGGATTATGCCGGCGATTCCGGGCAACGTCAGGGTCGCCCTCAGAGATGCCAGCACCCCAAGAATGATTACCATGTTCAAAGCAAGGGCGAAGTTGGCGATCATTCCCGCGAGGAGGTAATACACCGCCATGAAAATGACAACCAAAACCAGCCCCAGGATTGCCGCGGACACCCCCTTGCGGACGGAATCAGCTCCCAGCGTCGGCCCGATTGTGTTTTGTGCGATGGTCTTGAGCTTTGCGGGGAGAGCTCCCGCTTTGAGCTGAATGGCGAGGTCTCTCGCCTCCTCGGGCGTGAAGTTTCCCTCGATCTGACCGGAGCGCACGATCTGCGTTCGTATCCCCGGCGCGGAGATGACCTTGTCGTCAAGAAGAATAGCCAGCTGCCACCCCCTGTACCCCCGAGGCGTGCGAATGCGGTTCTTCGATTCCGCGCTAAATTCCAGGGTTTTTTCGCCGAATCTGCGAGTTCCCTCGCGGTTAAGCGCAAAGGCGATGACCGGTTCCCTCGTATTCGGGTCGCGGGTCGCCTGGGCTTTGGTGAGCTCGGACCCTTTAACCACCTCCGGTTGCTCCGGAGAGGATTGCAGGAGAAGCGGTGTCGTTTGCTTAACTTTCCTCCCCCCGTGACGCTCCTCTCGCTCGTAAACCCTCAAAATGGTGTCCGGGGGGAGAACTTCCTTCAGCTTCTCGTCGAGGTCGCTCATCGTCCACTCGACCGGATTACCCTGCTCGTCCTTCTTGCCTTGAAACTCCGTGCCGAGCTCGTCCACAATCCTCTGATATAGCTCGAGCAGCCTCTTTTCGGAAAACTGCGAAAGTTTCAGACGGTCCTCATCCACCAGCATCCATCGCATCGAAGCCTGGCGTTCGATAAGTCTTCTCTGCCGACTGACATCTGTGAGCCCCGGCAGTTGCACGATTATCTTGTTGAGCCCTTGCCGCTGGATGATAGGTTCCCGAACACCCGTCCTGTTGACCCTTTCGCTCAGGACACCGATGGCGCCTTCAGTGGCATCGGCAAGGGACACGCCCTTCGGTTTCTCAACCTCCAGGACGAAGTACGATCCCCCCTTGAGGTCCAGACCCAGACTTATCACCTGGCTCTCATCACCCTCCCACCATCTTTTCAGCCACTGTCTTATGTTGCGGGCCACGGTGGGAGTGCGGGGAACTCTCTTGCCGGTGAGCTGAAGGATAACCCGCCTGTATTCTTCCTTGTCCTTCTTGCTGAGAGTCTCCCACTTCGGAGCCTGCACCCAGTTCCAAAAACCCTTATCGAGCTCCTTTCGGAGGTTACGAATGGGCGCGACGAGCCCTTTCAGTTGCTCGCTGGTCGCGTCGCGGGGGATTTCCTTTTTTAGGAGCTTCTCGCAAAAGGAAAGAAAACTCTCCTTTTCATCTTCGCTGAGAGCCGTGAGATCGGGGTTGTTGACTCGTTCCCAGAACTTCTTGTCCGGCTTGTTGTCTTGATACGCTTCCTGGAGTGGGGAGAGAATCTCGCCGATGTCGGCAAGCTTCGCCTCAGAAGACAGCCTATCCCAGTTGAGGTCTTCCCTCAGCTCCTTCGATTGCTTCTCCCAACGAGCCGTCAGTTTCACCCTGCCGCTTTGTGAGAGGCTCGCCCATTTCAAAGTGGGGTATAGATTGAACAGGGCGAAAGCAAGCACAATTCCGATTATGATCAACCGCCGCCTGACGCTTGCTGTCATAGAGTTTTGTCCTTCCCGAGAGATTTTGGATAAGTTTTTTTTCGGCCTTTCTGCCCGGCGCTCACACCGAAGTCATCGCCCCGGCCCGGCGAGCCAACGGGACTGCCTCGTCACAAAGAACTTCACCGGCGGGAGAGTGAACCCGAACCTCCCTGCGATTGTTGAGCTTGCGAATCTTCACTCCCGGTGATGATCGTCCGGATCGCATCTCTGGTCACCTCTATTTTGACGCCCTCCGCGATCTTCACGACGAGGATCCCGTTCTTCACGTTCGTTACCAGCCCATAGATGCCTCCGACCGTGATGACCTTGTCGCCGGTTTTAATCCTTGTGAGCATGCTTTGGTGTTCTCTGCGCTGCTTCTGCTGCGGCCGCAGGAGAAGAACGTAGAAAAGCACTCCGATGATTACAAAAGGAAACCACATCCCCAGCCCGGGGGAATCTTTTCCCGCCGCGATGTACAACCACTCAATCATCCGTCCTCACCTTCCTTGCAAGCACCAGCTTCGTTGTGCGGCGCTTCTTCTATCGGCACGCCCCCAATTGAGAACCTTCCCTCCCATTTCTTGAGTGCTACCCTTATATGCGAAATGGCGGCTCCGTTCAAGGAGAAAAACGTGCGGCCGCGTAATCGCCCACTTACCGGTGGCTGAGGGTGGAACCGTAGAGTCCGCAGAGCACGCAGGGAGGCTTACGTATCGCCGGCGTCCTGTCCCGCCCCGCGTTCCGCGGGGGATATCGAGGGGCTCCCTTGCCTTCGGCCGGCTTGGGCTTTACCCCTGACGGCAAAAAAAGGGCGTCCCCGACGTGGCACGGGCGTCCCGCCCGTGGGCCCGTGGGGAGCATGGACAAGACGCCCATGGCACGGCAGCCCCGCCATGGCGGGGTGTCCTTCTCACCTTATTCTCTGCGACCCTGCGCCTTTGCGTTACCTTCCTCTGGCTTTCTTCTCTCCTCCGCCTCGGCCGGGGCTATCCGCTCGAGACTGAGGGCATACTGCGGCCGCCAATTGTAGCCCGAGGCGATGCAGTGGAACCCCTAAACACGCGGGCGAATGTAGGGGAGAACGGGTTGGGGCGAAAGTGGGCGCAAGCTGTCGGTGCTATTCCGCCGGATGGGAACGGGCCCTGCTGTAAGCCGTAGCGGGCTTTTCTGCGATGATACCATCTGCTCGGGGCGGAAAGGCTCGGGTTTTTCCCTGTGTGACAACTGATATCGAAAAGACCCACGTTCCGCACTCAGCAGACCCGCTCCCATCCGGGAGGGGTGGTTTGGGTACTTTAATCAAGTGCAATTTATGTGCCACGACGCAACGGCCCGCACGCCGCCTTTTCCCAGGGAGGACCCCTTTTCCCTGTTATGCCTTCCCCCTCAACCGACTGCGCAAAAGGCAGTTCGTGCGAAGTCCAGCCTTAAAGGCGCCATGGGACATACCTTCCCTCCGGCCGATGCGTGAAAGTGACGCACAATGCGCCATTCTCACACCTCCCCGCAAACATCTATTGGCCCGCCCACTCCACGAGAGTGGCCTTCACGAGGTAAAATAACGCCCGATCATCCCGCTGCGTCAGTAATCCGTGGCAGGAGGGGAAAACCTGACGGCCCGGCGCCTGGTGCAATTGTGTCGAACAAAATCAACACGAAGCCCCAACGCAAGCGGGCCGAAACTCACGTTTTCCTGTGCGTGCTCGCATACAACCTCCTTGTGGCGATTGAGAACATCCTCCTCGACAAAGGAATCCATACCGCCTGCGCTGCAATCAGGGAGACCCTCGAGACCCACCGCGTCGCAGCCATCGTATTGCCCACCGATGGCGATGTCATCCTCAAAATCCGCAAAGCCTTCACCCGCGAACCCCAACACGTGAAGCTTTACCGACTCCCGGAAGTCCCTAAACAAATCATCCGGCCAAAGACAATCGTCATCGCGAACGCTTAAATGTAGTGACTCAAAAATCGGGGTTCTCCTCTATTCCCAATTATAAAGTCCGGAAGTTATGCGAAGCGGCGTTGCAGGTAGCAATTCCCCCCCCCCAAAAAAGAGACCTGCGCCTTTTCCGTAAGACCTCACTTACGGGCGGCTGAAAGTGGAACCGCAGAGAGCGTAAAGCACGCAGAGAGGTTTACGTATCGCCGGCATCCTGTCCCGCCCCGCGTTCCGCGGGGGATATCGAGGGACTCCCCTGCCCTCGACGGGCTCGGGCTGTACGCTTCACGGCAAAAAAGGGCGTCCCCCACGTGGCACGGGCGTCCCCCACGTGGGGACTGTGGGCAAGATGCCCATGCCACGGCAGGCGACGACGGAGTCCTTCTCATGCTCCTCTCTGCGACTCTGCGCCTTTGCGTTACCTTCCTCTTGCTTTCTTCTCTCCACCGCCTTGGCGGGGTATCCGCCCGAGACTGAGGCCATACCCTTTTCCGACGAAAACGGTTGACAACCAGTATGGCGCGCGGTAGCAATTGGCGGCAGGTGTAACCATCCGAACAAGGCAGAGGCTTCTCGCAGGGAGGCCGCTGAAATGCAGCCGCACCCATGTATGTTGTCGCCCCAATCCCGGCAACATGAGGTTCTGTCTTGGAATAGAACGTAAAACAGAATTGGAGAGTCAGAAATGAGAAAAGCGGTCAGGATCTACGTTTTTGGTGTTGTGCTTGTGGGCATTGCATTAGCTGTGGGTATCGCACACGCGGATATTCAGTCTGGTCTGGTCGGGTACTGGCTGCTGGATGGAGATGCCACGGATGCAAGCGGGAACGGCCTTGACGGGACGATTGTCGGGAACGTGACATCAACCGACGACAGGTCTGGTAACCCAGATTCTGCGCTGTTGTTTCCCGGTACGTCCGATTCTTATGTGGATATTGGCGACCCGGCAGGGCTTCAGATAAGCGGTGCGATGACATTAGCTGCATGGGTGTACTTGGATAGCGGCAATGCCGACAACGGTCGAATCATCGCCAAACAAGGAGGGGGCGGAAGTAGATCATGGTCATTAAATACTGAAGCCAGTTCCGGCGGCATTACGAATCCGGGGGCCTTTCAGATTGCCGGCGATGGCAACACCATAATACCTGTTTCTACCCAAGGTTCGCTGCCAACAGATGAGTGGGTTCATCTGGCAGGAGTCTATAGACCCGGCCAGTCCATAGAGGTTTACTTGAATGGGGTGCTTGCTAACACTAACGCTTCTGGTATTCCGGGGACTCAGTTCAGCGACAACGGACAGCCTGTTCTAATTGGCAGTCGTAATGCCTGTGGAAACTGTGCATGGAACGGCTCCATTGACGAAGTGCGAGTCTATAACCGGGCGCTCAGCGCTGAGGAGGTGGAGGATGTGTTCAATTGGAGCGGCCTGGCAAACGCCGGCCCGGACCAGCAGGTCATTACCGGCGATAGAGTAACTCTCACCGGCTCCGGCCCCGATGACGCAGCGTTCACCTGGGAGCAGATCGGTGGGCTGGATGATTTTGTCGCCACATTGGAGCCTTCGCCGAATCAGGCAGTCGTGGAATTCAATACACCTGAACAGGACGTAGGCTTTCTCCTGACCTTCAGCCTGGCGGTGGACTCTCCCACGGAGGGCACAGCTTTTGACGAAGTCAGAATCTTTGTCTATGCCCCCAACCCGCCTCACGTCGCTCCCGGGAATTTGCGAGCGGTCCGGACGGACAGGGGTTTTACGCTCAAGTGGGATGACGTGTTTGACGCCGACGCTTACTCGGTAGAGATAGAATACCTCCCGGATGTCTGGGTGCCTATCGCGCCGAATGTCACCGTTCTTGAATATGAATTCAAGGAGCAGACTCCCGGCGACACAGTTTCCGTGCGGGCAGTGGCCAAGAACAGCTATGGGGCCGGCGCCGCGTCCGAGCGTCTATCTGTCACCATTCTGCGGAATCTCGCGTTGCCGTCTGGCGCGGGCGGAGCTACGCCTCCCCTTCCTCAGGCTGGCCTTCAGGGCGTGACATACGCCGTTTCCCATTACGACATCAACGGCACGAACAATGGGGCTCATGGCGACAACAACGATAGCTGGTACAACAATGAGTTTAAGGCGCAGGATTTCTGGGGCTACCTCTGGGATACCCCGCTGTGGTTCGACGAGATAACGTATTACACTGGTGGAGTTTTCTTCGATGGCGGCTGGTTTACCGACCTGACGATCGAATATACCGAGGATGGAACGACCTGGGTGGATGCCCCGAACGTGAATTTCGCCCCCGAGTACGACTTCGCTAACGGTCCCGGTGGTCGCGACAACTTCAGCAGATACACAATCACATTCGGCACAGTCAGGGGCACCGGCATCAGAATCTTCGGGACGCCCGGCGGCATGGCGACGTTCACCTCCGTGGCGGAGCTGGA
>CAZXGF010000075.1:0-15690 GCA_964640185.1 uncultured Verrucomicrobiota bacterium
CACCAGGAGTTTCCCCAAAAATTTGGCTATATTGGCAACATAAGCTGCGGATCGGCGCGGGGTTGGGTCTTTCCTCCCCGAAATGGGGCCTCACAACCTGCCAGAAAGGCTTTTACGCCGTCGGCCAGGGCATAGTATCGGAAATCGGGCACTCCGAAGATGCGTTTGGCTGCTTGGAGAGCGTGGTGGGCCAGGATGCCAAGCTTCAGCTTTTCCCCCAACCATACCGCCACGAAGTACACCGCCGCCGACACAATCGCTATCATGTTCTGTAAACCGTCGTACCTCCGTAACCGAATGTCCTCGACCTGATAGGCCTGCTTCGCAAACCACGCCAAGGGCGTGGTCTCCTCGATCTGCCATCGGCGAAAGTAGGACAGTACAACGAACATCAGAGATTTGCGGCTTTTGACCACCTCAACATTCGCCAAGATCATCAGTGGTTCGCGCCCCAGACCCTTCACCACAACCATGGCGAGCCGCTCTTCCCTCCCGGGCAATCTCACTGTGCGGAAGCCAACCTCTATGCTGTAAACCTTCTCTGTTGACCCTTCCTCCCTGATTATCCGCTCCCGGTAAGGCATCCGGCACGACGTCGCCAGGTCGATGCCCAAGACCTTCTTCCCTCGATAGATAAGGTGGCGGTCGCCCTGCAAACGGATCATGAAACGCATGCCTCGCTGAAGGAAAGGGTGGAATAGTTTCCTTCGGTCTCCTCCCCGGTCCATCACCCATATCCCCCTGTCCCCCACTCGCCTCCGCACGCAGTCCACCGCCTTGAGTATCTCGGTGTTCTCGCTTTCGAACTCCGGGGCGTTTTGGGAATGGAGGTGTTCATACAGAGGGATGATTTTCACCCGGTCCAGCTCCGCTCGCACAACTCTCACCGTCCAGTATCCCTTGCTCAGTTTGTTTTCGCTCCCGTCCCTCACCTTCGCCAAGTATTCCATCTTCTTCGCGTACTTCTTGCTGAGGTCCGACGGGTCTATGATCAACAAAGTATCCTTCTCGATGTGAGGAGCTGCTTGCTCGATCAGATTCTCCGTGACCCTCTTCTCCAACCCACATCTCCCCAGTTGCCGACACAACCGATTGACTGTCTTGATCAGCCTAATCTGCTCGTTCAGAGCCCTGCCAATCTCCGACACACGAACGGATTGCCGACACAGAATCCCGTACAACATCTCTTCCAAGAACCTCCCCACCACTTTGGGCAAACCCTTGGAAAGTTTCCCCGAAAATTCCCGGATTTGCCCTTTCAATTTGTTCGCTATTTGGTTACGATTCATCTCAGACCTCCTGAGGGTTATGACTTTTTTTGCTGCACAACTTTTACCCCAGGAGGTCTTCTTTTTCATCAGGAAGTTTCCCCATTTTTTCTCCAAAAAAAAGACCTTCACACTTGCCATTTTCGATTTGTGCCCTGCTACCAGTAGGTTACAACGTCACCCTCGCCGTTTTTGGGGAAACTCCTGGTTTTGCATGAGTCTTCTGTTTGGAGAAACGGTCTGCGACTTGGGAAGTTAGGTTGGAACTGGGGGCGCCTCCAACGATGGGCCTTCGCATCCATCCTTCTAACGCATTGCCTCGGCACGTTTCATAAGAGCAGACAGGGCGTGACGGTTTGAGGGGTTCCCCGCAGGCCTCAAAAAAAAGCCCATCATTGACAAAAGCAAGAGTAACGGTTACAACGTAAGATATGAAGGCTGAGGCATCGAATATGGCGAGGCTCAGACTTGAGTTGTTCCCAGTTTTATCGGCAGCGGTTGCCTGTGCGCACAGAGTCTGGGTCCGTGCCCCCGCTTTTGCCCAAGCGGCTTTCGGCGCTCTTCAACTTTTTGGTAACCACGCAGACGCAGCAAGGTTTCTCTTGCTTGACCAAGAGTACAGGGGAAAAAAGGGGAGGACTCGGCGAATCCTTACATAAGAAAGGGAAAGAACCAATGCGAATAATGATCCGTATCATTGCAGGCTTTCTTTTCGCCGCCAGGTGCTGGGTCACTTTATCGGCGGCATCTCCCTCATTCGCAAGCTCGACCTCTGGCGACTGCACGACGCAGGGGCCGAGGGACACCGGCGGGACCGTTGTCCTCCTCAATGGGACGATGAACCGCAATTTGTGGACGTTGGAACGGGCATCAAGCCTTGCGTCCCCTCGACGGGCGCAGCGATTAGCCCTACGGCAAGGTTCAGCAGCGTTTGCTCCGCATGGCATGCAAGTTCACGGAATGGGGGGCAACGGCTTTGTCTCTTCAGCGAACGCGCTCCTGGCGGCAACGACCCCCAGGTTCCCGACGAGCTCGGCAGCTTCGAGAACGAGCATTCCTTCACCGGGCGGAAAAAGGGCACCGAAGTACAAGATTGTTGATGTCGCGGCCGACTTCATCTCCTACTATGTGAAATGCAATCGTCTTGCCGAGGCTCAGCGGAAGGCGCAGTGGGACCGCCTCCTGGAAAAGAAGCATCCCGACTTTTTCCAGGAGGTCATCTACCGGAAAAAGAGGGGAACCGACCGCGAGGAATTTAAGGAATCGTGCATGCAGACGTTCTGGACCGATGTGGCGCCCAAGATGTCCACGGTTCGCAAGCTCCACCTGACTGCCGCCGATACGATCAGGGAGGTGGTCAACAGTTTTCAGAAAAAGTTTCCAGATTTTCGGCCCTCGACGGACTTCTACTTGACAATCTCATTTAGCTTCCATGGAAAAGTCGTAGACGTCAAGGGCAAGGATGTCTTCGCTATCGGGCTGGAGAACTTCGAGCCAGGACAGCCCCATTTCAGGATCACGATCGCGCACGAGCTTTTCCACCTCTATCACTTCCAGTTCTTCAACGCGAGCGGCGGTCTGTACAGGACGCTGTGGGCGGAAGGTTTGGCGTCTTACGCCTCGGCCGTCGTCGTCCCGGGATATCGGTTCAGTCAGTACCTGGGTTTTCCCGGGGAGAAGATGAACCGGTGCCAGGAGCTCATGCCAACCCTGGCGAAAGAGCTGCTGCGCGAGATGGGCGAAAGCGACAAGCGAATCAAAAGGATCTACTTCGGCGCGGAACCCAACGACACGCAGATTCCGCCGGAGGCGGGATACTATGTGGGTTTCGTGATTATTGAATCGCTCGCGAAGAGGACCTCCCTCGCGGACCTCGCGCGGATGAAGTCGAATGATGTGTTTGCAACCCTTAGACGAGAGTTGACACGGCTTTCGGAGAACCGATAGCCGTCCCGCATCTCCTCGCGTGGCGTGACCCGCTGGTGAGAAGCGCCCCGGTGAAGAACCGCAGCACGGCATGGTCATTCTTCGCGGAACAATATCCAGGCGCGGCCCGAAGAAGCCTCGTGTGTGATCCGGGTACGAACGGTCAGTTTTCTCGCTTGAGCTGGAGAGACATCCCTCCGACGCTAATCTGCAATGTCTCCGCATCAACGAGCTTGCACGGGATGAGAGTTCTGAGGGGGGTGTTCTGTCCCTTGATTTCGAGTGTCTCGTCGTCCCTCTGCTTCCACGTTCCCTTCAGGTGCTCGACTTCTTCGCCCGATTCGTAATGCCAGGAGAAGCTCCCATCTTCCCCGAGGACGAGGCTTATCTCAACACCTGTCCCCTTGAACTTCCAGGAGCCCGCCAGCCCCTTTTCCCGAGGCTCGACCTTTTCCTTCTTTTCCTCCCGCTTCTCCTCTTTCTTCTCTCTCCTCACTTCCGTGGCAAGGAGCTTCGCGACGAAGTCGTCAGTCAGACCGGCGCTTCTGAACCGCTCCGCCTCCTCCGACGAGAACGTTGAGCCTGTCTCCTCAATCTTGTTCAGAATCTCCTCGTCTGACAGACCCACGTCGTGCAACAGAATCACGTTGTCCGCCGTGAGCTTCGGTTTCCTCTTGCCAGCCTTTGGCAGCTTCGCGATGGTCTCATCGGTCAGACCCGCCTGTCGAAGTTTCTCGACTTCTTCCACGGAGAAAACGGTGCCCGAGTCTTGAACCTTCTTCAGGATTGTCCCCTCCTCAATCCCAAGCTCCTTGAGAAGAACGACATTCTCAACTGTCAGTTTTTTCCGCTCGTGCTTGGGCTCCTCGGACTTAGGAAGTTTGGCGATGAACTCATCCCCGAATCCTGCCCTCTTGAGCTTCTCAATTTCCTCCGGGGCGAAGATGGTATCGGAGTCCACAATCTGTCTCAGAATATCCTCATCGGAGATGTCAAGCGCTCTCAGCGAAAAAACGTTCTCGAGCGTCAGTTTCCGCACGTGCCTGACGGGACCCTTCGTTTCTTCTTCCGGCACCTTCTCTTCCGGCTGCACGACGGAGGCCTCGCCGGCGGGTGGACGGAACTTCTGAACCCTCTTGTTCCCCGTATCCGCAACATAGACATTTCCGGAAGAACCAACAGCGATTCCGGAAGGCTCGATCATGTATCCTTCCGAGGAACCCCTCGACCCCCACTTTGTCAGAAACTTCCCTGAGGAATCGAACTTCTGAATCGTCGCGTTCAAGTCCACCACGAACACATTACTCTTCGAGTCTACCGCGATGCCCTCCGGGGAAAAGAATTCTCCTTCGCCTGACCCTCCCTTTCCCCACTGCATGAGGAACTTCCCTTGGGAATCGTATTTCTGAATCCGTTCGTTGTCAGAATCCGCGATAAACACGCTGCCCTCCGCATCCACGGCGATGCCATAGGGTGTATCAAACTGCCCTTCTCCCGAGCCCGAGGAACCCCACTCCATCACGAACTTCCCGGAGGCATCGAACGTCAGGACCTTCTCTCTTTCGCTATCCAGGACGAAGATATTCCCGGAGGCATCCAGCGATATCCCGCAGGGGCGGTCGAATTGCCCTTCGTGATAACCTTTCTCGCCGCATTTCCACAGGAATTTGCCGGACGAATCGAGCTTCTGAATCCTGTCGTTGCCTGAGTCTACAACGAAGACGTTGCCCTTTGAATCGGCCGCAACAGCGCAAGCCTCAATGAATTCTCCATCATCGGAACCGTAGGAGTCCCACTTTGCGAGAAGCTTGCCAGACGAATCGAACTTCTGGATGGGGACATTCATTGGATCCGCCACGTAAACGTTTCCAGACGAGTCCACGGCGATGCCCGTGGGATACCGAAACTCCACATAAGAGCTGACCTTCTCGCTCGGCCACGCCACGACGAACGAGTACGACTCGGATCCCTCCGGGAAACATCCAGAGGAAATCGCCACAGCCAATACCGTGCCCGCAAGGGCTGTCAACCAGTTCATTCTCACGGTGAACTCCTTCTTGTATTGAGAGCGAGATCCTTTCCAGAGCGAGAAACACCACCCGCGGATGTCAGGACAGGACTTCCATCGGCGGATGGTCTGTTGCACGCTTCGGCTCGCACCTTGTATTCTGACATCGTCCCGTACGAGGATATTCGGAAAGGCACCGGGGATGTGTGCAATTCGAGCCTTCTCTACGTGCGCTCGTCAACGGAACATGGAATCGTATGCAAGCCCCCGAGGGGCATCCGGCCTCAGCGTTTCCTCATCACTTTCGTTTGAATTCGAGAACAACACCCTGAAGTATGATCTGAAGCGTGTCTCGGTCAATGAGCTCGCAGGGAACGAGGTTCTTGGCGCGACTTCCTTTCTCCGTCACCTGAATCTTGGAACTATTCACCCTTTTCCAGGTTCCCTGGAGATCCTCGACGTCATCGCCCGCCTTATAGTGCCATGTGTACGTGCCATCCGCGCGAAGCTCAAGGTCCACCGCAGCGCCAGCCGCATCCACGTGCCAGGTGCCAGTGCGTCCGTCACTGGCCAGGTTGTCCTTCGTCTTCTTTTTCGCAGCCGTCAGGTAACGGCTATGGGAGGCGCTCAGCTTCGTCTTCACATCACCAGCCGCAGTACGTGACGAATCGAGCTCGGACTTCTCCTTCTCACCTTTCGCAACGCCAACCGCCAGCTCCCGCGTCTTTCGAAGTGCCTCCAGGTACTCGAGAACCCGCGATGCCATCTCCGTCGCCGCGTTTTTCTCCGGAAGGGAAGGGCGAGCCGCCACCGCCTTTTCGAGTTCCTTGGCTCTCGCGACGCTCTCATCAGACGCCGCGACTTGCCTTTCGAGAGCCTTCTCCATACCCTGAACGAGCTCCTCCTGAGACACCACTCCAGCCTCCCGGAAGGATTGAAGCTTCTTCGTGGACTTGTCGAATTGCTCCATCGCAGCATCGGCCACATCAACAAGCTTCTT
Source organism: uncultured Verrucomicrobiota bacterium (assembly GCA_964640185.1). Lineage (GTDB taxonomy): Bacteria > Auribacterota > JABMQX01 > JABMQX01 > JABMQX01 > CAZXGF01. The sequence goes on from CAZXGF010000075.1 coordinate 6,203, forward strand.
TAGTTCTGCGATATTGGAGCGCAGTTTCTCGCGCGCAGCCTCCAAGTCTATGTCGGGAGCTTCGGGTCTTTCCTGGGGCGCGAGCTTGCCGAGAAACTCATCGCTCATGCCGCCGTCTTTGAGCTTCTGCACCTCCTCCGGAGTGAAAACCGTTCCCGAGGCCTTCACTTTCTCGATGATCTTCTCTTCGGCAACGCCAAGCTGTTTCAGAAGAAGGACGTTTTCAACGGTCAGTTTCTTCTGCTCTTCCCCTGGGGTCTCAGCCTTTGGGAGTTTCGCGATGAATTCGTCGCCGAATCCTCCCTGTTTCAGCTTCTGGATGTCCTCGTCGCCAAAGGTCGTGCCGGAATCGGTGATTCTCTTCAGGATCCCCGCCTCGGAGAAGCTCAGTTCCTTCAGCGTAAGGACATCTTCCACTGTCAGCTTACGTGCCTCCGGAGCAGTAGCTGAACAAGCCACGCGCGCCAGCGCGATGCACACCGCCACTCCAATAATGGTTGTCCGCTTTGTCTTCATCGGTGGTTCCTCCCTGACGTTAGTAAAACATCAATTATGAACGGTACTGACTTCCGATATGTATGTCAATAGTAACTGCCGCTGAAGATCGAACTTCGTTCGCTCGCTTCTTGTTGTCGTTAGGAAAACGCCCAATGTGTACCTTGCGAGATCATCGCTTCCCGGAAGTCCGCTGCCGGCGCGTCACGCACAAGCTTCGCTTGACTTGTGGGCGACAACGCGTTATGTTTGTACGTTCAAATCCGGGCGGGCGTTGCCGAGCCAAGTGCACGGACGATACGCGACGCCTCCCATGTCACGGTCACTGGCCAACTCTTACAAAGGAGCTACGATCATGGCGAAAAACGAATCCTCGCTCTCTCAGGACTTCACGAGTGCTCTGAATCAGAGCCTCAAGCCGGGAAAAATTATCGTAATGGCTCCCGGCCTTTTGGTCGGTATCGCAGCCGCTATCCTCTTCTTCTGGCTTGGCGGGATGATTAAGCCGCAAGGCCTTCGCTGGCTTAGTTGGATCGTACAGAGATTCGGCGCCTTGATCTTCGTTTACTTCGTCCTGGCTTCCATGACCTCCGCCGTGGCCATGGCCCATGCGCAAGCAACCGGCGGGCGCATTGGCGTGCGAGGCGGCTGGGGTCTGATCGCTAAAAGCATTGGCCCCGTCGTTATCGGTACGCTGAAACCGATCATCATGTTCATCGCATCGCTTGCCATCATCTGGGTAGCTGGGGCGCTGGGCGCCATCCCGGAGGCCGGCCCTATCATCTGGGGAATTATATCTATCGTCCCGGTAGCTGCTGGTCTGCTCGCTATTTTCATACTGGCGAGGCTTGTTGTCATCGGCTTCGTATTTCCCGCCGTGCTTTCTGTAAAGAAGGAGAGTGGGCTTGCCTGCTACAGGGAAAGCGTGAGGTTTGCCAAGGGCCATGCGTGCCTTGTCCTTGGCCGTTTGGCAATTGCTGCTCTGGCCGCTCTCGTTTTCTATCAGATCGTGTGCGCCGGATTCTCCATGACCGCCACCCACAGTTCGCGAACCATGGGCGATAACGCGCTAACCCTCCGCGGTTCACGTCTCTTCGGATATCTTGCCGGAGTACCGGGGATTTTCGGCACAGCACCTCGCGGTTTTGCGCTGCAGAGCCCGGCATCATCGTTCCAGGAACAAGCAGCCCGCATCCCGATTGCGGTGCCGGCGGAGAAGCTTCCAGAGCGAGACCTGCGATCCGTCCTGAGGCGTGGTCTGACAGGAGAGGCAGCGCGCCCTGCCGCCGTGAGGAAGGCGACGCACAAAGTGGGAGGGTGGATTTTCTCCGTCGTGTTCATCGTTGCAGCCACGGTCCCTTGTTCCATCCCCCTGCTTTTCCTCGCCTTGTCGGGCTACCGCACGTTCATGTCGTTCAAGGATTCGGAGGAGATTCCTCTGGAGACGGTGGAGGTGAGTCTGCCGCAAAAGAAGAAGACCGCCGAAGAGATGCCCGACAAGAAACCAGAGGATGTCGCGAAAAAGGCCAGCGAAAAAGGTCGGGCGAGAGGGGGCAAAGGAAGCGAAGCGAAGCCGAAAAAGCCTCGGGGCAGAGCTCCCAAGAAATAGCTGAGAAAGCACGGCACGCGCGATCAGAAAAACAGGTCGCAGCGAGCGCTGCGCGCGTGTCGGTGTGCGGTCATCACGGCATCTCGGCGGCGGCAGAGCAGGTTTTTCTATGAACGGTGTGATTCTGTCAGGCAGCCCATGGAACAAGATCGGAGCCGCTTCGTCAAACTGCGGTCGGATCAGTAGACTCGGAACAGTTCGAGTACACTGCTCCACGAGTCGCCATCGTCGGTTCCCTTGGACTCTTCCTTTTCCTCCTACTCCTCGATCCGCTTGAACCTGAGCGTAGCACCCCGGAGAGCCATTTCCAGCGTCTCGGCATCAATCAACTTGCAAGGGATTCGACTCCTTAATGGATTGTTCTCTTGCTTGATCTCGATCGTGGCGTCATCCACTTTCTTCCAGGTGCCCTTCAGGTTTTCCGTCGTGCTTCCGGATTTGAGGTGCCACCTCAATGTTCCGTCCTGGGCGAGGGTCAATTTGATCTCAGCCCCAGATGCCTTAAATTGCCAGGAGCCAGCGAGCCCTTTCTTGATCGGCTTCTCCTCTTCCTCTTCCTTCTCTTCTTCTTTTTCCTTCTCCGGCTCCTCTTCTTCCTTGGGGCTCAGTTTGGCCATGAACGCCCCGCTGAAGCCGGCCTTTTCGAATTGCTTGAGTTCCTCCGCAGTGAAGGCAGAGCCCGACTCCGTGACCTTCGCCAGGATCTTGTTTTCGTCTATGCCGATTTCTTTCAACAGAACAACGTTGTCAGCCGTCAGCTTGGGCTTCTTTTTCTCTTTTGCCTTTGGGAGCTTCCCTATGAAGGCCTCGTTCAATCCGGCCTTTCTGAGCTGCTCGATCTCCTCCGCCGAAAGCATTGTGCCGGATGACGTTATCTTCTCCAGAATCGTGTCGTCACCTATGCCCAGCTCCTTCAACAGGACGATGTTCTCGATTGTCAGTCTTTTCCGCTCCCCTGTCTTCTTCTGTCCGATCGGACGGAACTTCTGTATCCTGGTGTTGTGTCCGTCGGCGACAAAGACCGTTCCGCCTGAATCCACCGCCACGTAAAGTGGCCAGTCGAACTCGCCCTCACCGGAACCCTTCCTCCCCCACTTTCTCAGGAATTGTCCTTGCGAATCGAACTTCTGAATCCTGCTGTTGCCCATGTCGGCAACAAACACATTTCCTTCGGAGTCAACCGTCACACAGTTCGGGTCGCGGAACTGTCCGTCACCTGTACCGCGAGAACCCCATTTGAGCCGAAAATTTCCGTGCGAATCGAACTTCTGGATTCTGTCGCTGCCGAAGTCCGCCACGTAGACGTTTCCTGCCGAATCAACCGCCACGTCATGGGGACACGCGAGCTCTCCGTCACCGCGACCTTTCTTCCCGAACTTCATCAGGAACTTGGCCTGCGAATCAAACTTCTGAACCCTGTGGTTGTAGAGGTCTGCTACATAGACGTTCCCAGTTGAATCGACAGCCGCGCCTGATGGCTCCTCAAACTCTCCCTCACCGGATCCCTGGGAACCCCACTTGCCCAGAAACTTGCCGTCCGAGTCAAACTGCTGAATCCGGTGGTTGCCAGAATCAACGACGTAGACATTCCCTTTTGAGTCCACCGCCACACAGTTTGGCTCGTTGAACTGCCCGTCGCCGCATCCCCGGGTGCCCCACTTAGCCGCGAGTTTCCCCTCCGAGTCAAACTTATGCACGCTATGGTTGTTGAGATCGGTCACGAAAACATTTCCGTTTGAATCCACGGCGACCCCTGTGGGATACATCGGCCTTCCAGACAAAGAGTACCATCTCCCGGCGAAGGAATAAGAAACCGCACAGTCCGCGACAAACAGATAAAAGCCCATGAGACTACCGCACAACAGAGCGATTGGTCGCGCAGTTCTTAACGCTTGCATGCACTTCTCCTTTCCATTGCCTTGTCCAGTGACAGCCGATCAGCAAACCGGGATGCACGACGTTACGGCTGCGTTCGGTTTCTTGGGTGAAACTCGGATCTGGCCTTTTACTCTTTGCGGTTGAATTGGAAAAGGTGTCGAAACCGACAAGCTTGTGGGGCACATGGCTTCTCGTGGAATCACCCTCTTCACTCCCATGCTCCCTTGCTATGGCTTGAGCTTAAAGACAAACGCTTCGCTTAGCCCCGCCTTCTTGAGTTGCTCTATCTCTTTTGCGGAGAGAGTCGTGCCTGAATCCTCAATCTTTTTCCGGATCACTTCCTCGGAGAAGCCAAGCTCATGCAAGAGAAGAATGTCGTCAACCGTCAGCTTCTTTTTCTTTTCCTTTGCCTCGTCGAGCTTCGGGATTTTCTCGATGAACTCCTTGCTTAATCCGGCTTGTCTGAGCTTCTCCACCTCCTCTGCGGAAAAGCTCGTGCTCGACTTCTGAATCTTTTCCAGAATGGTCTCTTCCGCAATGCCAAGCTCTTTCAGCAAAAGGACGTCATCAATGCTCAGAGTTCGTTTGCCCGCTTTCTCGGTTCCCTTTTCAGGTTCGGGGCGAACCTGCCTGGGCGCAATTTCAACCGTGTCGGCGCGCGCCGGCTTGAATTTCTGGATCCTGTCATTCTTTCTGTCCGCCACGTAGACGTTCCCCGCAGAGTCCACAGCTATGCCCTCGGGCTCATTGAATTGTCCGTCGCCCGGACCCTCCGATCCCCACTCTGTCAAAAACTTGCCGGTGGAGTCGAACATCTGGATTCTATGGTTGTACGTATCCGCAACGAACACGTGTCCTCTTGAATTTACAGCCAGCCCCCTGGGACCACCATTATCCACGCCGAAGTAGCCAAAACACCCCTCCCCTGACAAACCGCGTCTCCCCCACTTCGTGAGGAACTTGCCCGTGGAATCGAATTTCTGGATTCTTTTGTTGCCGGTGTCCACAACGTACACATTTCCCTCCAAATCCACCGCCACGTCGTCGGGCACGGAGAATTCTCCGTCAGCGGAGTAGCCGGACGAGCCCCACTTCATGAGGAATTTTCCGGAGGAATCGAACTTCTGAATCCTGTTCCCTTCCACGACAAAGACGTTTCCTCCTGAATCAACGGCTACTCCATCGGGCCCGCGGAACTGTCCATCTGCGTAGCCGTGCGACCCCCACCTTGTCAGGAATTTCCCCGTGGAATCAAATTTATTAACCCTGTTAGCATCTACCACGTAAACGTTTCCCCTTCCATCCACAGCTACATCCACGGGATGGATGAGCTGTCCATCTGCGGAGCCGTACGGCCCCCACGAAGCCAGGAACTTCCCTGACGAGTCAAAAAACTTATGAACCCCGAATACATCCACGACGTACTTGTTTCCCTGGGCATCCACAGCCACACCCTTAGGCTCTCTGAACCTCTCATCTTTTGAAACGAAAGAATAGGACTGGGCCGCGTGCACGCAGAAATCCAGCGAACAGAAGCAAACCAACAGAACGCATTTCACGATTGACCTGGCTTTCACGATCTTTTCCTCCTTTTTTCCGCACTGTCCTCGTTGGCCTCGACAGAAACTACAGGCGGAGCCTCCGGCCGACACGCCGCAACAACCACAGTTGGCGCCACCTCTGGAGACGGGAGGACGGTTTCGGTGCATCTGCCATCTTCGGCTGGTCTCGATTCGGCCCCCCTGTCGTAAACTGTCTGTGTTATTTGTCCTCTACCCGGTTGAATTGCAGAATGACGCCTTCCACCGTGATCTGCAAGGTGTCGGGGTCAATGACCTTGCAGGGCATGAGGGATTTCGTGGGGTCGCCTTCCTCCTGGACTTCAATCGTCGAGTCATCCACCTTCTTCCAGGTGCCTTTCAGGTCTTCCGTTTCGTCGGCGGCTTCGTAATGCCAGGTAAAGCTCCCGTCGTCTCCGAGGACCAGGTCCACCTTGATGCCCGGCGCTTTCAACTGCCAGGAACCTGCCAGCCCGTTCTCGACGACCTCTTCTTCCTCTTTTTCCTCTTCTTTCTTTTCCTCTTTCTTCTCTTCTACAACGCCGAGCTTGGCAAGGAACGCCTCTCCAAAACCGGCCTTCTTAAGCTGCTCGAGGTCTTCCGCTGAGAAGGTCGTCGCCGTATCCTCGATCTTCTTCAGAATGCTCTCCTCGTCTATCCCAAGCTCTTTCAGAAGAACGACGTTCTCCACCGTCAGCTTCAGCTTCTTCTGAACGACTTCCTTCGGCTTCTGTAGCTCGGCAAGGAACGTCTCGCTGAAGCGGGCCTTCTTGAGCTGCGCGACTTCTTCCGGAGAAAATGTTGTGCCCGAGTCCTGAATCTTCTTGAGGATGGTGTCCTCCTCAATCCCAAGTTCTTTCAGCAGAACGACGTCATCCACAGAAATCTTTCGCTCTTTCGTCGGCCTCGCTTCCTTACCGGGTTCAGCGGGAACATCTTTCGTTGGCTCAGGAGGCGTCTCAGCAGTCTTCGGGCGGTACTTCTGAATCTTATGCTCCTCTTGATCGGTCACATAGACGTTCCCAGCGGAATCCACCGCGACATCCGTGGGATCGTACAATTCGTCATTGCTTGAGCCGAACTCTGTGAGGAATCTCCCGGACGAGTCGAATTTCTGAATGCGGTGGTTACCGCCGTCCACAACGAACACATTCCCTTTTGAATCGACCCCAATCCCCGAGGAGGAAAAGAACTGACCCTCCCCGTAACCCCTCTCGCCCCACTTCAGGAGGAGCCGTCCCGTCGAATCAAACTTCTGCACCCTCTGGTTGTTCCTGTCGACAACGAAAATATTGCCGTTCTTATCCACAGCGACCCCCTCAGGGGAACCAAACTCCCCGTCGCCGTCGCCCTTGGATCCCCACGTCTCAAGCAACTTCCCTGAAGGGCCGAACCGATGTATCCGGTTGTTGCTTGAATCCACGACCAAGACGTTTCCGGAAGGCTCAACGGCTATACCTCCCGGAAGGGGTACCTTCGCACCTTTATGCGGAAGGGGCCAAGTAGCAAGGAGCTTACCCATAGGATCGAACCTGAATACCTCTGGGCTTAGCATGTCCACGACGTACACCATGCCATGCCGGTCCACACATAGAACATAAGGGATATCGAGTTCCTTGCCTCCTTCGAGTCTTGGACCCCATTGCGCACGGAGCTTGCCGTGTTTGTCAAAACGGACAATCTTTCCTTTAGTGGCTGCCACGACAAAAACGTTTCCAGCGGAGTCCACCCCCACACCACGTGGAGACTTGATCTCTACTTTCACACCTTCTTTCGGCCAACTCTCAACAAGAACATAGGACTCACTACCATGCGCTGCGAATAGCCCGCTCCCAACTGCCAGGACATGGACCAGAATCACGAACAAAATCGCCCTTTTCGCTTTCACTGCCGCCTCCTTCGATTTGCAGGAATGTTTCGCGTAATTCTTAGACCTTCTTCCAACCGAATTCGATTGGCCGTGATGGCGGTGAACGTTGCCGCTCCCTTCTACTTTCGTTCGAATTGCAGAATGACCCCTTCCACCGTGATCTGCAAGGTGTCCGGCCCGGTCAGCTTACAGGGCATCAGGCTCTTCGTGGGATCGCCTTCGTCCTGGACTTCAATCGTCGAGTCGTCCACCTTCTTCCAGGTACCTTTCAGGTCTTCCGTTTCGTCGTCGGCTTCGTAATGCCAGGTAAACTTGCCGTCGTCTCCGAGAACCAGATCCACTTTGATCCCCGCCGCTTTCAACTGCCAGGAGCCGGCAAGCCCGTTCTCGGTCGGTTCCTCTTTCTCTTCCTCCTTCTTCTCTTCTTCAACGCTGACCTTCGCAAGAAAGGCCTCGCTGAATCCCGCTTTCTTAAGCTGCTCGAGGTCGTCGGCTGAGAAGGTCGTTCCGGTATCTTCGATCTTTTTCAGAATGCTGCTTTCCTCTATGCCGAGGTCTTTCAACATGATGACATTGTCAACCGTAAGCCCTTTCTGGACCTTCTTCAGCGGCACACTGGGCCGGAACTTCTGAATCCGGTCATTCTCCGTATCGGCGACGTAGACGTTTCCCTCCGAGTCTACGGCGAGGCCTTCCGGTTTCCTGAATTGTCCATCGCCTGATCCTCTGCTGCCCCATTTTTCTACAAACTTCCCGGAGGAGTCGAACTTCTGTATCCTGTTGTTCCCGGTGTCCGCGACGTAGACGTTGCCTTCCGCGTCCACCGCGATACCTTTCGGCTCGTCGAACTGGCCATCGAGGAATCCCTTGGATCCCCACTGCTTCTTCATGTGCCATGTGGAGTCGTATTTCTTCACCTTGTGGTTGTCCGTGTCCAGAACGAGTATGTTTCCCTGGGAATCTACGGCAATGTCATGGGGTAGGTCGAAATGCCTATAGCCGTCCCCCTTGAGGATGGACCCCCAGACTTTGAGAGACTTGCCTGAGTTATCGAACATCTTAACCTGGTGGTTGCCCGTGTCCGCAACATAGACATTTCCCTTTGAATCCACGGCGACTCCCTGCGGAAAGCCGAACTCACCCGGCGCGTCATATCCATAGGATCCCCACTTCGTCAGGAATTTCCCGGAGGAATCGAACTTCTGGATGCGGCTGTTCTGGGAGTCGCACACGAAGACATTCCCTGAAGGATCAATCGCCACACCTTTCGGCTTCTTGAAATGCCCTTCCTCTTTGCCCTCAAAACCCCAGCCGGTCAGGAACTTTCCTGACGGATCTAACTTCGTTATCCGATATCCATGTGCGACAAAGACGTTCCCCGAGGGATCAATGGCCACGTCCGCTGCTTGGGGGAAACCGTACCTTCCCGGGTCCCATATGGCCGCCAGTGAATACGTCGCGGCCCGTGCAGTTCCAGCGACGCAGCACAGCGTCGCACAAACGCAGGAAAGGGCATAGATGCTAATGACTCTTGTAGCTTTCACGATTTCCTCCTTTCCTACTCCGTCTTTTTCGCACGAAGCCTACAGTCACTTTGCGGCCGATGTCAAGATGGACTTCCCTCAAGTTGTGAAGCCATACGAGAAGCTCTCGGACCGACTTCGAGTTGAGGCGATCAGCCAAGCATTTGGTTGACGGAACAGCGGTTCTTTTTCGACGTGCTCTGGGGGCCGTGCAGAGCAAGCATGAGCGCTTTCTCTTGCCTGGCCAGAGGGCCGCAAATCCGGCACGTGCTGTCTGTTGCGAGCGAAGCACGGTCGTTGCGCGCCAGCTCTGCCTAAGCGCTCTTCCGGCGGACGGGTCAAAAGCAGATATCTTGCGGTTCCTGGCCGAAGGCAACCATTTCCTTCCCCGCCCGGTGTTCGGCTCTCGCCCCCTGCCCTTCAAACGCAAAGCGATGGATAATCTTTGTTAAGGCCTGAATCGTGTGCTTTCGCAACTGTACGTGCGGAGATTGGAGAGTCTCCTGAGTGGACTCTGAAGGGGGAACTGTTCTCGGACGGATTGAGAATAGTGG
>CAZXGF010000076.1:0-15641 GCA_964640185.1 uncultured Verrucomicrobiota bacterium
GCCCCATCTATAGGGCTCCCTTGCCTGTCCCGTTACGATCCTTCGGAATCGCTGTTCTTCGCGTGGTAACGGCTCAGTCTGGGGCGGGTACGGAGCTGCGTGGGGGAAGAAGAGAAGGGAAAGGTAACCCCGCGAGACGCGGGGCAGAGTCGCAGAGCGAAGAATGAGAAAGACTCCGTCGTCGCGTGCCGTGGCATAGGCATCTTGCCCATGATTCCCCACGGGGGAGACGCCCGTGCAAGGAGGTTTTGACAGGATTTACAGGATGAACACGATTTCGGCTACCCTCTATATCCTGTTATCCTGTCAAGAGAATTTCCCTGTTCTTCCCGCAATCCGCAACCCGCAATCCGCATTTCGGGCCTCGTAGGGCCACGTTCTTCTCATGACGGGGAGCGCTGGGATTGGCGATTCCTGAAAGGTGTGCGAGGCGCTCGAGCCGGGACGGAGCTCCGGTGGCGTCGAGCATCCGGAGGTAGAAGAATTCATCCTGACGAGACCTGTAATTGTCCCATTGACTTCCGCAACGAAGAAAAGCCGCCGACAGAATGTGCCGACGGCCATTGGGTTGCATGCGGGCTATTCCTTACCGGGTAGGGTCGAACCACCTCCAGTCGTTGCTACCCAGCATCGGCTTGAACTTCTTTCCCTCGATCCAGCCGACGTGGCCGTCGCAGAAAGCGAGGTTCGCCCCGCCACTGTGCTTAAGCCAGGTGTGGAGGGCGGCGCCGGTTACCTGATTCTCGTGACCTGTCGGCAGGAACAAGCCATCGTTGAGGCTCATTTCGCTCTCGTCAACCAGCAAAATGGTATGCGATGTGTTCTTGATCCTGGAGATATTGATACCATTTTCGCTGCCCGAGCCATTCGGCGGAACGTTCAAATTGGAGTTCATGGCATAGCTCAACCCCCGTTTTCTGCCGACGGGTCCCGCCGAGGGACAGAGGTAGGGGTTCTTCTCCGGGGAGGCGTACCACTCGTCCTTCATCCCGTGGGCGTTCGTGTCACCGTAGGGCCCGACGCGAGAGTATCCCGTGACGTACTGCCAAAGTGCGCCTTCTTCTATGCGCACCCTCTGGGCCGCTGCCGGGTCGGTTTGAGGGACGGAAATCACGTTGCCACCCCACACCCAGTCGTTCTCCCAGTTGGCGCCGACCCACCCCGCACACGGGAAGTGGTCACTGTGCTCGGTGACGAACATCATCATGCACGAGGCCAGGGTCTTCATATTGTTCTTGCATCTGCTTTCTCTGGCTTTTTCCTTCGCGCTCTGGATAGCCGGCAGAAGAAGCGCCATCAATATTGACAGAATCGCCATCACAACAAGAAGTTCGATGAGGGTGAAGCCTCTCGCTCGTGTTGCTCTCATGGAAAAACCCTCCTTTTTAAGACAAAGGAAAAACTACGCAGCCTCGACGCTCGAAAACTGCTCAGCCAGTCTCCTGAGAAAGGCTGGTCTTGTACGGGGACCTAATATCTTACCAGGGAGAATCTACCGCGCCGTTTCTCCGCTGTCAAGCACATCTTTGCGTTGGGGGTGCGGGTGCATTTGTGTCGGGGGATTTGCCAAGTGTAACGCCGCCGTCCCGGCGGCAGTCCCGAGGGCGTCCCGCCCTCGACAGGGAGGCAGGATGCCCCCCATACAGCCGGCAAGATGCCGGCGGTACAACCCAATGGGGCACAAAGCAGGCTATGGCGACCATCAAGCCGTTCAATTTGGCCATGATGCTTCACGGGTCCCGCCTCCAGCGGGATGCCACGGCTATCCGCACTCACAGAGGTGAGGGACGGGAGTTGCGTCACGCTCCCGGTTCGTCCCTCGGAAACACGCAGCCTGCGAGAAGCAAGCGAAAGCGAACTGTCTCACCACTCAATGCAGCCGCAGGCGTGCGGAAAGGCTTGTTTACGCCGAGCCAATGCCTATAATAATGGGTGGCGGCCGCAGGAGCGACGTGTGGCTGTCGGAAGGAGGGCATTCGGCGGATGAAATGCAATTGGCTCGAAGAGTTTGTCCTCGTGACGGTTCTCGCGACAGCGCTTTGGGGTTGTTCCGGGGGGAGGAGCGACCGCAGCAACACGCTGGTGTGCAGGTTCATGTCGGACCCCCCGAGCCTTGACCCGGCGCATTCGACCGACACGACCTCTGGCACAGTGACCGCCCTGATTTTCGACGGACTGGTTGACCTCGACCCCGAGACGCTGGACGTTGTCCCCGCTGTCGCGGAATCGTGGGACGTTTCTGACGACCATCTCATTTACACTTTCCATCTTCGGAAAGGCGTGAAGTTTCACAATGGGCGCGAAGTCACAGCGGACGATTTCCGCTATACTTTCGAGAGAACCCTCCGTCCGGAGACAGCTTCCGAGCGGACGTGGGTGTTGGAGTTCATAAAGGGCGCCGGCGAGTTCCACGCGAGGAAAGCCAAAAAGATCGAAGGGGTGGAGGCGGTGGATGATTACACTCTGAAATTGACCTTGAAGCATCCGTACCCTCTGTTCCTTCAGCTACTCACGATGGACGCGGCGTCCCCCGTTCCTCGGGAGGTTGCGGAGAAGTGGGGGGACGATTTCGTTGACCATCTGGTGGGGTGCGGGCCGTACAAGTTTATCCGCTGGAGGCGCTATGCTATCGTGGAACTGGAGGCCTTTGACGACTACTACCAGGGGCGTTCGAAGATAGACAGGATTGAGTTCAAAATCATCCCCTACACTGACATCGCGCTTCTCAAATATTTGGACGGCGAGCTGGATATCCTCGACCAGGTCCCGACGGGAAGGGTTAAAGAGATGCGGCAAAAGCTCCCGGAAGAGGTCAAGATATGGTCAACCCTGGGCATTTACTATATCGCCATCAACAACGAAAAGCCGCCCTTCAAGGGCAATCTGAAACTCCGCCAGGCGCTCAATTACGCGGTCAACAAAAAGGCGATTTCTGACGTGATTCAGGAGGGCGTGACCACCCCGGCGAAAGGCATTCTCCCGCCGGGGATTCCGGGGTACAATCCGAAGTTAAAAGGTTATCCCTACAACCCCGAGCTGGCAAAAAAGCTCCTCGCCGAGGCGGGCTATCGGGGTGGCGAAAGGTTGGGCGTCGTCGAGCTTTGGTACAACACCGACCAGGGCCACGGCAGAATCTGCATACAGGTCCAGAACGACCTCAAAAACATCGGAATCAAAGTGAGGCTGAGGAATTACGACTGGGGAACGTACCTTGAGGCGTGCAAGAACGGTGAACCGATGCTGATGCGAATGGGGTGGATCGCGGACATGCCGGACCCGGAGAACTTCCTCTACGTCCTTCTCCATTCGGAGAAAATCGGCACCGACAACTACGCCAGATATTCCAATAAGGAGTTCGACTCGCTCGTCGAAAAAGCGAGGTTTACGGCAGACCCACAGGCCCGCCTCGCGGGCTACCAGAAAGCGGAAAAGATGGCGGTGGATGATGCGGTGTGGCTTTTTATCTATTACTATGGCGACGTGATGATGTGCAAGCCCTACGTCAAGGGCGGCGTCCTCCCCGTGCAGGGAGATTTCGATCTTCCACTCCAGAAAATGTGGCTGGAGGGGAAGAACTAAATGTAGATTGCGGATTGCGGATTGCGGATTGTGGAATGGTGAATAACGCAGAGCCCCGCCCTCGGCGGGGAAAGAAGAGGGGAATTTCGACGGGATAACAGGATGGCCAGGATGAAATCCAGTATATCCTGTCATCCTGTCAATAAAATCCGAAATCCGAAATCGGAAATCCGAAATGGAGTTGCGGATTGCGGGAAGAAGAGGGAAATTTTGACAGGATGAACAGGATTCACAGGATGCGGGTCATCCTGTTATCCTCCCAAAAAGACCCGGAAAAGGATAGGCGTGATTGGTTACGTGATTAGAAGGCTTCTCATGGTTATCCCCGTGATTTTGGGGATAGCGACGATTGTGTTTTTGTTGATGTTCGCCGTTCCGGGGGACCCCGCTCGGATGCTGATAGGCCAGCGAAGCGATCCGGCGGCGGAGAAGGTTATCCGGGAAAAGTTCAAGCTGGATCGCCCTCTTCACGTGCAGTATCTCAGTTTCCTCGGCCGCCTGGCAACTCTGGACCTCGGGAGGTCATACGTGAAAAGGACGAGGGTGCGAGACCTCCTCCTCGGCAACGCCATGGCGACGGTGAAGCTGGCGGTCGCCTCTGTAATCATTTCCGTGGTGCTGGGAGTCGGCGCCGGCATCGTTGCGGCGTATTTTCGTGGAAGATGGATTGACCTTTCCGTCATCACCGGCTCAGTGCTCGGCGTCTCGATTCCGATATTCTGGCTGGGTCTGATGCTGATGCTGGTGTTCTCCGTTTTCGTGCGGGTTTTGCCTCTCCCGGACCCCGCCACTCAGGACCTCAAGCATCTGATTCTTCCCGCGGTGACCCTTTCGGGGGTAATGATAGGCTACATTGCCAGAATGACCCGGGCGAGCCTCCTCGAAGTCTTGCAGCAGGATTACATCCGAACCGCCAGGGCAAAAGGTCTGTCGAGGCGGGTAGCTGTCATCAAGCACGGCCTCCGCAACGCCATGATTCCGATTATCACCATTATCGGCTTGAACTTCGCGGGTCTCCTCGGCGGGGCCATCGCCACCGAAACCGTCTTCTCGTGGCCGGGCATCGGCATGCTCATGATTAAGTCCGTCGAGAACCGCGACCTCCCTGTGGTCGAAGGCGGCGTGGTCGTCCTGGCCACAATCTTCGTGGTAGTCAACATCATCGTTGACGTGTCCTACGCGTTCCTCGATCCGAGGATACGAATCAAGTAGCCCGTTGTTCTTTTGACACGATAACAGGCTGGAGGGAAATTTTTTTGACGGGATAACAGGATATACTGGATTTCATCCTGGCCATCCTGTTATCCCGTCGAAATTATTCTCTTCTTTGCGCTTCTGCGCTTCAGCAACAAAGGCCGGAAGTAGAAGGTGAACACGACACCCGCAGAAATAATCAGGAAACCAAGATAGACGAAACGGATGCCGGGGTCCCTGCTTATTTCGAGGACGGAGTACATTTCGCGCTCGCGGTCGTAGCTCGACTGATATATGTTGTACCCTTTGTATCTCAGGGGCTTATTCACCTCGATCGTTTTGGAGGCGACGACCTTTCCAGCGTCGAAAAGCCGAACGTTCGATTTGAATGCCTTTATGCTCTCGATTCGCTGGTAGAAAAGCCCAACGTTCGGCTTTGTGTCCTGAAACATCCCGGGGAATTTCGCAAAAACCCATCGTGGGCTCTCCTCGGAACCGCCCTCGACGCGCACTTCAAGGGCCGGATTGTGCGGCGAGGCGGAGCGGCTTCCGTAAACCCCTTCGCCGAGGATTACGAAGTCGGGTTCGTAACGCAATATGCTCACGGAGTAAGGTGTGCCTGAGACCTGAAACGTCTCCCCCACTTTCACGGGGAAAAGCCGAATCCCGCGAGACGCGGGACGAGACGCGGGACTGTCCACGAGTTGAACGACAAGCCTCTCTTGAACACCCTTCTCCCGATAGCGTTCCACCTCGAAATCCTGGAGGTGGACGACGAAGGGAAGCACCATTTTCTCGTTCTCGCTGACGTAGCAAGTGGTGCTGGAGTCCCCGATATACAGTTGCATGAGTCCCCGTTCACCCCAAATGCCGCCCAGCACCGCGCCGATGACCAGCACCAACACTCCAGCATGAGTCACCGTCGTCCCAAGCCTTCTCAGCCTAAAAGACCAACGTCTCGTTGCACAAAGAAGAAGATTGAGAGAAAAAAGGCCGAGCAGAGAGATGAACCACCATGAATGGTAGATGTGACGCTGAGCCTGCGTCTGGCTCTTCATGACCGTTGCCACGATAAGGACCACCGCAATAACGACCAGAAGAGATATGGCGAGCTTCACCGAGCTGAGGGTTTTCAGCACCTTTGTAGAAGCGGCATCATGCCGCTTTGTTTGAAAACGGCTGGAAGCCGTTTCTACTCGCCCGGCTGAGCTCTTCTTCCGGGGTATGGGGTCTGGGGTCTGGGGTTTGGGCGGAGACCCGAAACCCGAATCCTTTTCGTCCATCTTCTTTCTCTTCCATTGCGGATTGCGGAATAACCCAGAGGCGCAGAGGCCCAAACAAGAGAATAATTTCGACGCGATAACAGGATGGCCAGCATGAAATCCAGTATATCCTGTTATCATGTCAAAAAAATCCGAAATCCGCAATCCGAAATCAGCAGCCTGCGGATTTGCGGAATAACGCAGAGGCGCAAAGAAGGGGGGAATTTCGACGGGATAACAGGATATACAAGATAGCCGAAATCGTGTTCATCCTGTAAATCCTGTCAAAACCTCCTTTCCCTGCCAGGCGCCGATTGCGGATTGCGGAATAACGCAGCCTGCGGACGGCTCACCACTAAGGCACAAAGAAACAAAGAAACCTTCCTGGCTTCGTGTCTTTGTGGTGAACATGCCTCTCCGTGGGCTACGCGCTCAAGGGGGGAGCACCTTCTTCAAGTACGTCGCCCCTTTGATAGACATCTTCCCATTGAGCAGTTTCACCAGCAGCTCGCCGTCCCCGCCCTCTCGCAGATTGCTGTAGTAGATCGCCAGGACGTAGAAGTTGGGGTCGTCCGCGAGCGCTGCAAGACCAATGCATCTTGCAAGCTCCGCGGCCTGCCTTTTTTCGCATAAACTCACTTCTTTGGCTCCCGGACTATGTTATTTTTGGCGCGCGTCCCGCGCTTATCCGCGAGGGCGGCGACGCGACTGTGGTACTTCTTTGAGGCTCGAAGGTGTCTCGCGTTAGCCGCGATGATCTCGCGCAAGGGCCGCAGAGCCTTATGGTAATACTCGGGCGCCGGGGCTGCCTCGAGAGCTTCGCGGATGGCCTGCGCGGGGATAGAGAGAAGGTCCTGCTCTATCCACAGAGCCAGCTTCTCCGGACCTACGAAAGCTCCCGGATGGCATCGCGCGTAGCAATCCATCAGCGAATGCACAATCGCGGCCGTCTCTGCCGGGCTTGAGGACGGGGAGGGGGAGGTCTCCGTACAACGGGCCCCTTGGGGGGTTGGGCCGGATGGGCCCCCTTTCTCCTTCTCTTTTTGACAAGAACTGGGATTCTCCTTCTCCTTCTCCTTCTCCTTCTGTGCCTGAGCTATGCCGGCATCTGCGCGCTCGCGCGCACCTCCGTTTTGAAACTGCGCGCTCGCGCGCACCTCCCTTGAAACTGCGCGCTCGCGCCCGGCCTTATCCCAGCGTGGCGCAACCAGGTTGTCCGGGCTCTGCCCCGACTGGCCGGTGTAGAGCCTCCTCCTATGGTAGTCGGCTCGAAATGGCTGACGTCGCTCGAAGCTGGGAAAGTGCGCGTAGGTCTGGCCCTCCGCATCGTATAGCGTTATCAGGCCCGCGCGAGCCAGCTCCTTGCACCATAGCGCAACCCTGGCGGTCGTCGTTCCGCACAGCGGGACGCAGGCGCCATGAAGCCACTTTGCGCAGGCGGGAAGATTGCCATAATCATCGCTCTTGGAGAGCATCCGCCAGTAAAGACGCTCGGCGTGGGCGCTGACCTCCGAGAGCGCCAAATCCAGGCAGACATCCTCCCAAATGCGTCGCGAGAGCATTCTGATGCCTCCTCTCTCTTACTTAGATTTGGGATTTCGGATTTGGGATTCCACATTCCACATTCCGCAATCCGCAATCTGCAATCCGCAGCCGCTTGCTGACTTAGGCATGAGCCGCCCCCTTTCCGTCTCCGTTGCCGCCAAAGACTCTCTCTGCGCTTCTCTCCAACCTCTCCCCGCGCGGCCGACGGCCCGCTCCCGCCTTGCGCGCCCCGTAGGCCCTCACCACGGATAGCAGCTCCGCGTTGGGCGAAGCCCAAGCGGCAGCGCGGTTCAATAGCGCGGTTTCCAACTCGGCGGCGTCCGTGACCTGACCCAGGCAGTCCCGTCGTAGAAGGTCCCAGACGCCCTCGATCGGGTTCAGCTCGGAGCAATAGGTCGGCAGAAAGACCGGCAGGAACGCATCCGGCCCCTCGGCCCATTGCCGCGGCGCGCGCGCCCTGTGGCAGGAGGCGTTATCCCAGACAAGGCGAAGCGGCCTGTCAGGCCCCGCGTGAAGCAGAACGAGCCGCAGAAAATCTATCGTGGCGGCTGCTGTGGCGGCGTCCCTTCGCTCCATGAGGAATAGGCCGTCGTGCCGCAAAGCCCCGAACATGAGGCAGCCCCGTCGTGGGCCTGAGAAGTTCACGGTCGCACCTGCCCTGTCCGGGCTCAACCACCGTCCCCCGCCCGCCCCCGCGAGCTCGAAATAGGCTTCGTCCTCGAACCACGACTCCCCCGACGCCGGCCGTGCCGCGGCGCTCACTATGGCGGCCGCGGCGCGCCGCGCTTTGAGCTCGGACGGCGTGAGGTTGCGAACGCTCCTCTGAAACGTATAGCCAAGCCCGCGCATTACCCTCCCCGCCGTCTCCCTGCTAACTGCGAGGCCGTAGGACGCCAAGAGATGGGCTTGAACGAGGCCCCTGAACCAAAAGCGCTCGTTGTAGCCAAACTCCCATGGATTCCTCGCCAGATCCTTGGCCAGAGCCTGTGCCACGTCCGGGGTGATTGATCGGGGACGCCCACGTTGCACAGCCAGTTCCGCCAGCCCCCCCGCGCGCACCTGAGCCACCCACCGACCCAGGCTACGTCGGCTTACATGGAGGTACTCCGCCACGCGCCGCTTGCTCGCCCCCGCCTCGACCGCGATGGCGGCCGCGAGCTTGATCGGCAGGCTGGCTCCTCGGGGGGATCCGAGATGTGTCGCGATTCCAAATTCTGACATGCTCTCCTCCTTTCCTTTGGCTACGCCATTTGACGCTGGACCTCCCGCATCAGCCCCGCCATCTGGTCGGCACTGAGCGAGGTGAGAAACTCTTCCGAGAACATCTCCGTGATTTCTTTGTCAACACATTCGTCGCAAATCCTCGCCCCGCGTGTGTGTGGGGAGCGTATGAATTGCCGTCCGCACCGCTCACACCACGGGTCGCACAGGCAGAGGTCCTGTCTTATGCCGTCCTCGTAACCCAGTCGGCTGCCGCACCTGTCGCACCGGCCGGCGGAGAATTGTTCCGTCACTTGATGCCCTTTCGTTTGCGGAGCTTTGAAGGGCGCCGTGCGTGCTTGGTTGTCCTATGGCAACCTCCGGCACACTTTCTTGCCTACTGGCAACCCCGCGCCAAAAAAAACTCGTCTCCATCCCGGACGCCACGGAGGGCCCGGCATCCACGCCAGCGGCGTGGTCTTCTGTTCGTGTCGTTTGGCATTTGACGCATCCTCCTTCGACTGGACTATGCAATATGATATGCCGTTTTTGTTAGGCTGTCAAGGGAAAAATCACCAAACGTCAAGAAATATCCAGTGGTGCCCCCTTTCGGTAGAGCTCCGCCGCGCCGTGGCAGCCGGAATCCCGGCGAAACTCGTCATTCCTTTGGGCGAGTAGAAACGGCTTCCAGCCGTTTTCAAACAAAGCGACATGATGCCGCTTCTACAGTTTCGCTGGCACGGCGCGACTTCTGATTTTCAGATTCTCTCTCGCCAAGACGCCAAGGGCGCAAAGGGGGACCGAATCCTGGAAAGCAACTCTCCATCGCCGCTTTCTTCTTAGCGAGCTTTGCGTCTTTGCGAGACGCCCCCCTTTTTGCATTTTCGGATTTGGGATTTCGGATTGTTTTGACCCCGCCCAAGGCGGGGTTATCCCGTCGAAATTATTCTCTTCTTTCCCCGCCGAGGGCGGGGCTCGGCGTTATTGCGCAATCCGCAATCCGGTTTCTCTCGCCAAGACGCCAAGGGCGCAAAGGGGGACCGAATCCTGGGCGCGCCGCGGCGATCCTGTAAATCCTGTCAAAAGCTCCTCCCCTACGCGGTACATTTCGCCTTTGCGGTCGTAGGAAGGAGGGGGGAATTTTTCTGACGGGATAACAGGATGTACAAGATAGCCGAAGTCGTGTTCATCGTGTAAATCCTGTCAAAAGCTCCTTCCCTACGCGGACTCGATCTCTCCGAGGACCTGCTTCAGCTCCTTCGGCGGCAGCTTCATGTAACGTGTGGCCACTCTCTTCTTCAAAGCCTTGTCGAAGGATTCGGAGATGTTCATCCGCAGGACCGAGAAGTCGTTCTTAAGGTCCTCGGCGACATCGCTGATTTTGAAATCAACCGGATATTCTACTGTCGGCTTGAAGCCCTTTTTGCCTTCCCAGAGCCCCCAGATGACGCCGATCTCCGTTTCGGCCTGCTCGAGATTCTTCGCTTTTTTGATGAGGTTCTGATTTGTCTGGTAGAGGTCGTAAACCTTGGCGATTCCGGAAGCTCTGTCGGGCCTGTCCAAGCCCCAGGCCGCACCGAGCACCGCCAGCCGGTAGATCTGCCTTATCGCGGCGTCAATGTTCTTGAGGAGGTACTCGCCCGGCTCCACCGGCGGATAGATGTAGTGCGGCGGACGAGCGGCGTCAATCGGATAGGTCAAGGCGTTGCCCGCGCCGATTTTTCTCCTCTTGACGCCCGGCGCCTCCGGCATCGCGAGAATGTTGAAGCACTGTCTGTATAGAAACTCGTCGTTCAGCGAGCACCAGTTGTAGATGGACCGATTGATCGGCGAGATGTCCGAGAGAGCCGACACCCCGAAACCGGCGTACTTTCTGCTTTCGACATTGAAGACTCTCACCACGGGCACTCGCCCGAGATTGTGTTCGTCGGTCGCCAACAAAACGCAGTCGTCATCGTGCAGAAACCATCGTTCCCTCGTCCATGTACGATAGGCCATTTCGGATTTCGGATTGGAGATTTCGGATTTGGGATCTGGGATTCCGCAATCCGCAATCCGCAATCCGCAATCATAGAACGGGTCCGCCCGTTCCTCGCGGGGTTCCCTTATTCTCACCCAGAGGAAGTTTCCCCGCGAATCGAGCCGGAAGTCCATCACGTCCCGCGGGTCCACGACCACAAGATAAGGTCGGATTCCCTTTTCCCTCTCCTCCGCTTTGGAATTGAGAGGTTTGGACCCGCGTTCGGCGAGTGGTTTGTCCACGACGACGAGCACCTGTCCGAAAATCTGTGCCACAGGGGCCACCTGTTCCCGCATGAATGTGTTGATGCCATTTCCGCGGGCGTCCACGTCGGAGAGAAAGCGCTCGTACTCCCCTTCCTCATCTCCTCGCCGGTAAATCGAGTTGGCTTTTCGGAATATGTGGGCGACATAGGTGTCCACCACTGTCCGGCAGAAGTTGTAATAGTACGACCTCTGAACCCTATCGCGAAAATCCCCCTCGTCCTCCTTCACGTGCCGAAAGAGGTAATTCGCTCGCAGATAATCCTCTCCACCCTCGTAACTATCGAGGTAGAACGTCCACCAGCGACAGAACTCCTCGTACATGGCGTATGTCCTTTGAACGAAACCTTCCATTTTTCTCCTCCTTTCCGTTACCTATTTCTTTGACGGGATAACAGGATAAACCGGATTCTGCGACGCGCGTTCGTGGAACCATCTTGTCTATCCTGTTATCCTGTCAAAGGGTTCCGTACCTCTTATTCGCATTTGGGATTTTTTTGACAGGATGAACATGATACACTGGATTGTTCAGACGGGATTGTGCCAATCCCGTCCATCCTGTTATCCTGTCAAGAATCTCAAATCCTCCATCCTCTTATCCCGTCGCAACTCGCCAATCCCCAATCCGCAATCCGCTGTAGAAGCGGCATCATGCCGCTTTGTTTGAAAACGGCTGGAAGCCGTTTCTACTTAGTTTCCTTTCAGCAAAACAAAAGGCAGGGAGGTCGAAAACCATTCCATTTTCACCAAGAATGGTCTCGGTCTTCCTGCCCTGTTCTCTTTTCAGTAGCAGCGAGCGCGATTTCGGATTTGGGATCTTTTGACAGGATAACAGGATATACTGGATTTCATCCTGGCCATCCTGTTATCCCGTCGCAATTATTCTCTTCTTTGCGCCCCCCCGCCCCTGCGTAGGGAAGGGAGCTTTTGACAGGATTTACAGGATGAACACGATTTCGGCTATCTTGTCTATCCTGTTATCCTGTCAAAATTATTCTCTTCTTTGGGCCTCTGCGCCTCTGGGTTATTTCCCCATTCCACAATCCGCAATCCGCAATCCGCAAATCGGCTTTGGGGTTTGGGGTTTAGGGTTTGGGGTTTGGGGTTTGGGGTTCGGATACCCCAGACCCGACACCCGACACCCGACACCCGACACCCGATACCCGATACCCTACCTATTCGACATCCACCAGCAGCATATCCTCGATAACGATGTGTTGATACGCCTCCTCAAAGAAGTCGGTGATTTCCTGCTCCGTGTAATTATCCGCCCCTTCAGCGGGCGTGTTGATGTCAACCTCGACCACGAACCCGCGGTCATCGTTGGGATCGTCCCTTTTCCGCATGGGCCTCAATCTCAGCCACCGGTTGATGCTGAACCTGCCCATTGACTCTTTATTGAGCACGCTCAGGTGCATCTCGTACGGGTCCTGGAACCCCGCCAAGGCGGGGCTGAGGTACTTTTCCCGAATATGGACGTTCGCGCTCCCTCCGAGGACCTTGAACAAACGTACCACGAGCCCCAACCGCCACACCCTCGTGGGGTTCTTCTTTTTGAGATACTCCGCCAACTGCCTTATTATCCCGGAGTACTCGTCCCAGAGCATGCCGATGGAACTTGCCTTCCTTTTGCTTCCGTCGAAGGCGAGGTCAAGCCTCCCCGTCGAGACCTTGCATTGATACTTACCTTCCCTGTCCTTCAACAGGATTCTTGGAACGTTCTCCGGGGCGTTCGGCGGCACAGGAAAAACTCCCGGCTGGCCGTCGAAGATTCCACCGGCTGCGCCCCGAATCCCCTGCGCCACTGATAGAGGATCGGAAAGGTCCAATCCGCGAACAAAAATCGCCGACTGGACCGAAAGTGGAGTGAATTGTTCGATATCTGCCGCCATTTTTAAGCCCCCTGAAGCGAATTTTGGATTTGGGATCTTTTGACAGGATAACAGGATACGCGCCATCGTGTCAATCCCGTTCATCCTGTCGAAACTCCTCTCCTCTTTCCGCAATCCGCGTGCCATTTGCGATTTCCGATTTCGGATTCTTTTGACACGATAACAGGATGCCCCGCATCCTGTGAATCCTGTTCATCCTGTCAAAATTCCTCTCCTCTTTCCGCAATCCGCAATCCTAAACTCCCCTCACAAAGGTCGCGTTGCACGCGCCTCCGACTTCCTTTGCGACCTGGAGTGCGATCGCCCGCGCCACTACCTTATCATCATGGCAGCCGCGCTGGGCGCCGGTTCCCCCTTTCTCGTCGAAGACGTAGGTCAGACACTCTCTCACAAAGCCCTCATCGTTGACGATGAACAGCCCTTCTCTTAACCCCTCGTCGAGGTCATCTATCATAACCGGCTTGGAGCGACTGTTGGTGTCCCATCCGAGGATTCTCCGGCCTCCGCCTCGATCGTAGCTTCGGTAGTGGTAAAGGTACTGATAGTGCAGTTGGTTCCGCAGTGTGTTCAGGACGCTGTGCCCGTGATTGTTCCGCTCAACTGCCAGAACCGCATTGTTATACTCGCGGCACAGGTCACGGCATTTCCTCGCGAACACGTGCGGCGGCCAGCGGCCGTGCAGTTCCGCGACCTCTTCCCATGTCTTCTTGTCCAAGACCGCGCAGCAATCATAATCTCCCTCCGGCAGCCCTTCCGCGCAGTCCGCCCCCGCGACATATTCGGTCTCGGAGGCCGGCCTTTTCCATATCTTCAGTTGCCCGGAGTCACGCACCTCCAGCGGTTTCTTTCGCTCAAGTTTGACCATCATCTCCTTCAGCTTACTCGCGTCGAAAACGGGCCTTCCCGAAGATAGAAACGCTTCCATGTCGTTGCCCGGGAACTCCTGCGGAAACTTCCCTCGCAGTTCCTTTTTTCGCTCCCTGAGCCACTTGATTTGCTCCAGAGAGAGCGAGTACGCCTTTTGCAGCGAGATCTCCTCGTCAGAGAGCCGGAGTTTTTCTCCTTCCAGCAGCTTCGCTCGATAGGTCTCGTCGGCGTGCCAGGGGAAGAAGTGGGCTTTGAATCGGCTTTCCCCTCGCTTGGCGCGTTCCCATTCGTCGCGGAAATCGTTGAAGCCGTTGGCGGTGGACTCGATGCAGATCTTGCCTCCTTCTCTCAAGGCTTGCGCAGCGCCCATCTTGATTTTCTCCGGTTTCGGGTAGAAGGCGTACTCGGAAAGGTGCAGGTTATCTATATCCTTGCCTCTCCCGAACTCGTAATTGCCAGCCGTGCCCACAAGATACCTCGAGTTCAACGGCTCGGCAAAAGCGTTCTGGGTGAAAACTAACTCTCGCCTGTTGTTCCGTTTCACCTTCGGCTTTAGGAAGTCCGGTAGCCGCTGGAAAAAGAGCTTCACCCGCTCGAAGAGCTCTACCGTAGTGTCGAGGTCGTGGGCGATCACCGTCGTGTTCGTGTTCGCAACGAAAATCGTGTCGTGAAGAAACTCGGCCCCCTTGTACGTCGAAATCCCGACCTTCCTCGCTTTCAGGACGATGTCGAAGCGAGATCTCTCTTTGTGGTACAGATGCTGAACAGGATTCAGAACCAACGTCTGCAACTTTCTTCGCCTGTTCACTATCCACAGCCATTTCTCCGCAAAATGCAAAAAGTCGTTGTTGCAGCGTCGCCATTCCGCCCTGCCTTCTTCTTCCTTCATCTTTTTCCTTTTTTCAGCGTGCCCCGTGTCCCGTTAGGTGGGGTATCGGGTTTGGGGTTAGGGTCTCCCGTGGGCCACACCCCATACCCTATACCCCATACCCTATCGGCTTGAACCATCGCTGCGTCCTCTTTCGTGTCATATTACTTCACCGTAATGCCTCAGTTACGGGCCGCTGAGGGTGGAACCGCACAGCCCGTGGACCACCCCGGCGGCTTTGTACCGCCGGCATCTTGCCGGCTGTCTCGGGGGCATTCTGCCCCCGCCGAGGGCGAGACGCGGGGTGTCCTTCTCACCTTATTCTCTGCGCCTTTGCGTTAATCTGCTGTTCCCTTCTTGCCTCCTCCGCCTCGGCCAGCTATCCGCCCGAGACGGAGGGATTACACTTCACCTCCGTCTTTATTCTCTCTGCGCTCTCGGCGCTCTCCGCGGTTTCGCCGTTCCTGGCATTTGCGACACCAACTCCTACTTCATCCTCGCGGGAGGCAGCCGAGAAAAAAAGGGCAGAACCTTCCGCAGTGCGGAAAGCGCTGCCCTGTTTTCTTTACAGTGGCAATTTCCTACCGGCGGCCCGTTACTGCTCACCATCCGACAGCCGGGGTGGAATCCGCTTTTCTCAACAATCTGGCAATACTATACCAAATATCCGCCTATATGTCAATAGCAGTCTCCGGGAGAGCTGCGGCGGCAGTCCTGACGGCGTCTCGCCGGTGGTAATCATGGGCAGGATGCCCATGCCACGGCAGGCGAGGACAAGGTCCTCCTGATCTTCCCCTCTGCGGCCTTGCGGCTCTGCGTTACCTCCTTTTCCCTTCTTGCCTCCCCCGCGAGGGCGGGGCATCCGCCGCAGACTGAGGCATTACAAAAGGTGCGGAGGGTGCGGCTACGTTTAAGTGGTAGAGAACTCGCCCTTGGTTTGTTTGTTCCGCG
>CAZXGF010000077.1:0-15139 GCA_964640185.1 uncultured Verrucomicrobiota bacterium
TTACGTGCGGCTTGGTCCTTTCAAACTTCGCCTTAGCCATGATTTCAACCCTCTCTCCAAAAGCTCACTTATGAGTGTTTACTCCAACATCTTTTTCTGTATTTCCGTCGGAACCACTTCGAAGTGAAGTGGTTCCATGGAGTAGCTCGCTCTCCCCTTCGTCAGAGACCTCATGGCCGTAGAATACTCGAACATCTCCGCCAAAGGGACTTCAGCTTTGACCACCTGGGTGTGCAATTTAGTCTGGAGGCTTTTGACCTTCCCCCTTCGGGCGTTTATATCCGCCATGATGTCTCCCACGTATTCTCCGGGGGTCGTTATTTCGACGTTCATGATTGGTTCCAACAGAACGGCTGAAGCTTTTCCCGCAGCATCTCTCACTGCCATGGACGCCGCGGTCCTGAAGGCGAACTCCGATGAATCCACCAGGTGATAGGAGCCGTCGAGGATGGTGACCTTCACGTCCACCGTTGGGTAGCCGGCGAGCGGTCCGCTCGTCATACAATCGCTAATTCCTTTCTCCACTGCGGAAATGTATTCGTGAGGTATTCTCCCCCCTTTGACTTTGTTGGCTATGATAAGTCCGGAGCCTCTCGGCGCGGCCTCCAGGAGGACAACTACATGGCCGTACTGCCCATGGCCGCCGGTTTGCTTGACTAACCTCCCTTCGCCCTTCGCCACTCCCAAAATGGTCTCGCGGTAGGCGACCTGAGGTTTGCCGACGTTTGCCATGACGTTGAATTCTCGGATCATGCGGTTTTTGAGCACCTGGAGGTGAAGTTCTCCCATCCCCGAAATAATGGTCTGGCCGGTGTCGGAGTCAACCCTTGTCTTGAAGGTCGGGTCCTCGACGGAAAGGCGGACCAAGGTCGCGCTGAGCTTCTCGCGGTCAACTTTTGTCTTCGGCTCAATCGCCATTGAAATCACCGGTTCCGGAAATCCCATCGGCTCGAGGATGATGGGATGGCGCTCGTCGCAAAGGGTGTCTCCGGTGACCGCAGCTTTCAATCCTACCGCCGCGGCTATATCGCCAGCGGAGACCCTCTCTATATCCTCGCTGCGGTTGGCGTGCATCCGCAGCAGGCGCATGACCCGCTCCCTTTTCCCGGAGGAGGCGTTGTAAACGTATTTGCCCTTCTTCAGCATCCCTGAATAGACCCGGAAGAACGAGAGCTTTCCGATAAAGGGGTCGCTCATGATTTTGAACACCAGCGCGCTGAAGCGGCCGCTGGCATCCGGCCTCCGGAACTGCTTCAGTCCCGTCTTGGGATGCTCCCCTTCGACGGGAGGGACATCCAGAGGTGAAGGGAGATAATCCGCCACCGCGTCAATCAGGTGCTGAATTCCCTTGTTCTTGAAGGCGGCGCCGCACAATACCGGCACGATCCTGTTGCTGAGGGTCAAGCGGCGAAGCGCCGCACGGATGTCCTCGTCCGTGATGGGCTTGCCGCCAAAGTATTTATCCATGAAGTCCTCGTCTTCTTCCGAGAGGTGCTCGAGAAGAAGCTCGCGGTAGTGCTCGGCTTCCTCAAGTTGCTCACTCGGGATGTCCACCAGGTCAAAGGTGGCTCCGTAATCCTCCTCGTGGTACACGCGGGCCTTCATGCCGATCAAGTCAATGGCGCCCGCAAAGTTCTCCTCGAGGCCGAGGGGCAATTGAATCGCGACGGCGTTGGCGCCGAGGCGAGTTCGAATCTGTTCGATCACCGCAAGGAAATCTGAACCCCGCCGGTCCATCTTGTTGACGAAGGCAATCCTCGGGACACCGTACTTATCGGCCTGACGCCAGACGGTCTCCGATTGGGGCTCGACGCCGCCCACACCGCAGAAAATCACAATCGCCCCGTCGAGCACCCTGAGGCACCTTTCGACCTCCGCGGTAAAGTCCACGTGTCCGGGGGTGTCTATGATATTTATTCTCTGTCCCTTCCAGTAGCATGTGGTTGCTGCGGAGGTTATGGTGATTCCTCTTTCCTTTTCCTGCTCCATCCAGTCCATGGCGGTGGTGCCGTCTTGGACCTCGCCGAGCTTGTAGAGCTTGCCGGTATAGAAGAGCATCCTCTCTGTGGTCGTTGTTTTACCGGCGTCAATATGGGCCATTAGCCCAATATTGCGCGTCTTCTCGAGAGAGACATCCTTTTCCAAAACCTTTCTCCCGACAGTTTCAGCAACGCTGACGCTCATATCTCACACTCTCTCTCGACGCCTTTCAACGCCCGCCTGCGCAGTTCACTCCACGACCGAAAAATCACCATCTGTAATGGGCAAACGCCTTGTTTGCTTCGGCCATCCTGTGCGTGTCCTGTCTCTTCTTGACAGCGGAACCTTCGCCCTTGTAAGCGTCGAGGAGTTCCGCCGCAAGTGCCCGGGACATGGACACGCCCTTTCTTGACCTCGCAAACTGCATCAACCACCTTATAGCCAAACTTACGCGTCTTTCGAGCCGAACTTCGACGGGGACCTGGTAGGTCGCCCCGCCGATCCTCCTGGACTTCACCTCCAGGACCGGTTTGACATTCTCGACGCTCTTCGTCAGAACCTCTATCACGTCCTTGTCCGGCACATTCTTGCCGATGATTTCCAAGCATTCGTAGAAGATGCGTTGCGCCAAACTCTTTTTCCCTTTCAGCATTACGCCGTTGATAAACCGAGCCACAAGCTCGTTGTTGTATCGGGGGTCTGGGGCTATTTTCCTTCTCGTTGCAACATGTCTTCTCGACATTGAAGCGACCTCTCTCTGAGCTTACTGTTACGCTTTCGTTCTTTTTGCGCCGTAGCGCGAGCGTGCTTGCCTCCGGCCCTCGACGCCCATGGCGTCAAGGGTCCCGCGAATTACGTGATACCGCACGCCCGGCAAATCCTTAACACGGCCTCCCCGGACAAGAACGATGGAGTGTTCCTGAAGATTATGCCCGACGCCGGGGATGTACGCGGAGACCTCGTGCCCGTTTGTCAGCCTGACTCTCGCGACCTTTCTAAGGGCCGAATTCGGTTTTTTCGGCGTCATAGTCCTGACTTGCAAGCACACACCCCTCCTCTGGGGGCACCTCCCCAAGGCGGGCGCCTTGGACTTACGGGACTTGGCGTGTCTCCCTTTACGGATCAACTGGTTTATCGTTGGCATCCAAAACCTCCGCTTTTCTTCTCACAATACACCCCGCCATGGCGGGGCTCGCTCATTCCGACGCCCCGGTGGCGACTTCCGGCTTCTCCTCCGCCTCTGCGATTTCCTTGACGGCGAGGGCGTTGCGATAGAGGGGAAAGCCGGTGCCTGCGGGAATAATATGACCCATGATCACATTCTCCTTGAATCCCCTCAGATAGTCGGTTTTTCCTGTGGCGGCAGCATCCGTCAGAACCCGCGTTGTATCCTGGAAGGAGGCTGCGGAAATGAAGCTATCCGTTCCGAGAGAAGCCTTGGTTATCCCCAGGAAAAGAGGAGCGGCTTCCGCTGGTTTTCCCTCCGCTTCGATGGTCTGCTCGTTGATCTGCGCGAACTTGATCTTGTCCACCGCCTCTCCGTAAAGAAGGCCCGTGTCACCGGGCTCTACGATGCGGACCTTCTTGAGCATCTGGCGGACGATAATCTCGATATGCTTGTCGTTTATCTCCACGCCTTGAAGTCTGTACACAGCCTGAATCTCATTGAGAAGATAGTCTTGCAGTTCCCGGGGGCCGCAGACATCGAGAATCTCGTGGGGGATTACGGGGCCCTCGGTCAACTGCTGTCCTTTCGTAACTTTCGCGCCCTCGTAAACCGTGATATGCTTGCCGACGGGGATCAAATGGCTCTCCGCCATCCCGGACGCCTCGTCCTTCACAACGACCTTCCGCTTCCCCTTCTCCATCCCTTGGAACTCGACCACACCAGCTATTTTCGCTATCTCTGCGGCATCCTTCGGCCTTCTCGCCTCAAACAGCTCCGCCACCCTCGGCAGTCCACCAGTGATATCCTTCACCTTGCTGATCTTTCGCGGGGTCTTCGCGAGAAGCATCCCCGAAGCGATCTTCTCTCCCTCCTTGACCACAATGTGCGCGCCGCCCGGGATGGAGTGATAGCCGAGCACCTCGTCGGTCGCCTTGTTCCTGACCAATACTTGAGGATGAAGATCCTCCTTGTGTTCCATGACAACCAATCTCTCCAGGCGCTTCGACTTTCGCGATTCGTCAACTTCCCTCCTGGCCGTCACGCCCTCGACAACGTCGAGGAATTCGACAATGCCGGTGTGCTCGGCGTAAATGGGGACGTTGTAAGGGTCCCACTCGGCAAGAACCTGGCCTTTTTTGACTTTCTGCTCGTCGCCAAACTGTAGGATAGAACCGAGCTCTACTCCGTATCGTTCCATTTCCCGGCCCTGCTCGTTGATCACGCTGACAAAACCGTTCTTGTTGAGAACGACGGACTTCCCCTGTGGGTTCTCGATCACGCGGAGACCTCTGTATCTCACGGTCCCAGCGCCCTTCGCGACGATCTGAGGCTCCTTGAAGATCTGCTGGATCGCTCCGCCGATATGGAAAGTTCTCATGGTCAACTGGGTGCCGGGCTCTCCGATGGATTGGGCCGCAATAATCCCCACAGCTTCGCCCAGCCCTACCATTTTGCCGTTGGCGAAGTTTCGACCGTAGCATTTGGAGCAGATGCCCTTTTTCGACTCGCAGGTCAAAACCGAGCGTATTCTCACCTCCCGTATGTCAACGTCTCCGATTTTCTCAACGGCGAGCTCATCAATTTCTTCCCCCGTTCGAACGATGATTTCCTTGGTGGCGGGGTTGACAATATCGTCCACGGCCACCCGCCCGAGGATTCTCTCGCCAAGGGGAATTATCTCCTCGCCGCCCTGCTCCATGGCCCGCGCGACGACGCCGCTGAGGGTGCCACAGTCCTCTTGCGTGACGATGACATCCTGGGAGACATCAACCAGCCTTCGGGTCAGATAGCCCGAATCTGCTGTCTTCAAGGCCGTATCGGCAAGTCCCTTCCGGGCGCCGTGTGTTGATACGAAGTATTCGAGTACGCTTAAGCCCTCCCTGAAATTCGCCGTAATGGGAGATTCGATAATCTCGCCCGAAGGTTTTGCCATCAAGCCTCGCATCCCGGCCAACTGCCGAATCTGCTGTCGGCTGCCTCTGGCGCCGGAATCCACCATGGCGAAGACGGGATTCAGAAAATCTTCGCCGCCGCTATACTTCAGCCCTCGGAAAAGCGCCTCGGAAATGCTGTCGTTAGTATGTGTCCATATATCAATGATCTTGTTGTACCTCTCGCCCGCGGTGATATTCCCCGCTCGGTAATCTTCCTCCACTACGGCGACCTCCTCCCGCGCCTTCCCGAGCAGCTCCTCCTTTTCCCGGGGAATAGCGATGTCATCAATGGAGATGGAAAACCCGGCCTTTGTGGCGTACTTGAAGCCCAACTCCTTCACTTCGTCAAGGAGTCTCACGGTCCTTTCCAAACCCACCCGACGGTAACAATTCAATATGATGTCGCTGAGCTTCTTCTTGGCGGTCGCCTCGTTCACGAACCGTATCTCGGGGGGCAGTATCTCGTTAAAGATGACCCTGCCCGGCGTCGTCTCCAGTTTCTCTCCCCCCATGCGAACCATGACCCAGTCATGCAGGCCGACGCTCCCCTTGTCGAGCGCCATCATTACCTCCTCGGGATCCGTGAACGCCCTCATTGCGGAGTGGGGATTGCGGATTGCGGAATCCGAAATCGCTTCCGGCTTCTCTGAGGCGATGGTCAAGTAATAGCAGCCCAGTGTGATATCCTGTGTAGGTGTGGCGACCGGTTTGCCGTTGGAGGGAAGGAATATGTTGTTGGGGGCGAGCATCAGGACTCTCGCTTCCATCTGCGCCTCGATGGAAAGAGGAATGTGAACTGCCATCTGGTCGCCGTCGAAGTCCGCGTTAAAAGCGGTGCAAACGAGCGGGTGGATTCTTATCGCCTTCCCCTCAATAAGCACAGGTTCAAAAGCCTGAATGCCGAGCCGATGGAGCGTCGGGGCTCTGTTGAGAAGGATGGGGTGCCCCTTGGTGACCTCCTCGAGGATATCCCAGACTTCCGGCGACTCCCGCTCGATCATCTTTTTAGCGCTTCGAATGGTGTAAACGAGCTCTTTCTCCTTCAATCGCTTGATAATGAAAGGCTCAAAAAGCTCCAGGGCCATCTTCTTGGGAAGCCCACATTGATTGAGCTTCAGCTCCGGCCCGATAACGATGACCGACCTTCCCGAATAATCCACGCGCTTCCCGAGGAGGTTCTGGCGGAAGCGGCCTTGCTTGCCTCTCAGCATGTCGCTAAGCGATTTCAGAGGGCGGTTTCCGGCGCCCATCACCGGGCGGCCGTGCCTGCCGTTATCGAAAAGGGCGTCAACAGCCTCCTGCAACATTCTCTTCTCGTTGCGAATAATGACCTCGGGAGTCTTGAGCTCTAAGATGTTTTTCAGCCTGTTGTTCCTGTTGATGACTCGCCGGTACAAATCGTTGAGGTCGGAGGTGGCAAATCTCCCCCCATCCAGTGGGACAAGGGGGCGCAGGTCCGGAGGTATGACCGGAACGCACGTTAGGACCGTCCATTGAGGCTTGATGTTCCCCCCACGGAACCCCTCGATGATCTTCAGCCTTTTGCTGCTCTTCATTCGAGCCTGCTTTGATTTCGTTTTGCGCATTTTCTCTCGCAACTCGTCAGCGAGCTCGTCAAGGTTTTCCAACTTCAGGAGGTCCCTGATGGCCTCGGCCCCCATCTTGGCAACAAAAGAGTCCTTGCCGTACTCCTCCACTTTTTCCCTGTACTCAGCCTCGCTCAGGAGGTCCTTTTTGTGGAGCGACGTGGCGCCCGGGTCAATGACAACGTAATCCTCGTAATAGATAATTCTCTCCAATATCCTGGTGGACATGCCCAGCACGTTGCCCACTCTGGAGGGCATCGTCTTGAAGAACCAGATGTGCGCCACCGGAACCGCCAGTTCGATGTGCCCCATTCTTTCCCTGCGGACCTTGGACTGGGTGACCTCCACCCCGCAGCGGTCGCAGATCACTCCCTTGAACTTGATCCTCTTGTACTTTCCGCAACTGCATTCCCAGTCCTTCGTGGGGCCGAAGATTTTTTCACAGAAAAGTCCGCCTCTCTCCGGCTTGAATGTCCGGTAGTTTATCGTCTCGGGGTTTTTGACTTCTCCCCGAGACCACGATCGGATGACTTCCGGAGAAGCAATTCGAATAGTCACCTTATCGAAAATGTTCTCCTTCGGATGACCGAAAACTCGATTGCCCACGGTCAGTTCTCCTCCTTTTTGCTTCTTTTTCTAAAAGAAGATTCGCGCCGTCGTTGCGCTCTCGGCTACCGATTTTGTTGCGCGGTGTGGGCCCGGGCAAAAATGCTGTCCGGTTCTTACTTAGCGTTTTTGCTCTGGGCCCGGCGAACGCTCTTTTAAGAAAAGAGCCAAAAAACAGATCACATCTTTTCCGCCCGGATATCCAAGCAGAGACTCTGCATTTCCTTAATCAAGACGTTGAACGACTCCGGTGTGCCGGCCTCCAGGGATTGCTCGCCCTTCACCACGGACTCGTAAATCCTCGTGCGCCCCGCCACATCGTCGCTTTTGACAGTCAAAAGCTCCTGGAGCGCGTATGCTGCCCCGTAAGCCTCCAAGGCCCACACTTCCATCTCACCGAACCTCTGTCCACCCATCTGGGCCTTTCCCCCCAAGGGCTGCTGGGTGACCAGGGAGTAAGGGCCTATCGCACGAGCGTGAATCTTGTCCGCGACGAGGTGGGAGAGTTTCATCATGTAGATGTATCCTACGACGACCTCCTCGTCGAAAGGCTCACCGGTTTTCCCGTCATACAAAACGGTCTTCCCGCTTTGGGGAAGACCGGCTTTCTTCAGCAGCGCCTTGATCTCACTTTCCTTCATGCCATCAAAGACCGGCGTAGCGACCTCGAGGCCGAGGGTCCTCGCCGCCCATCCCAGATGCGTTTCGAGAACCTGCCCGACATTCATTCGAGAGGGAACGCCCAGGGGGTTCAAAACCATGTCCAGCGGCGTCCCATCCGGAAGGAAAGGCATATCTTCTTCCGGGACAATTTTGGCTATGACGCCTTTGTTGCCGTGGCGCCCCGCCATTTTATCTCCGACCTGAAGCTTTCGCTTGGAGGCCACGTAAACCCTCACCTGCTTTATGACGCCCGGGTCAAGCTCATCTCCCCTCTTGAGGCGTTCAACCTCGCGGTTGTGCCGCATCTGGAGCTCCTCCAGCAACTGCCTGTGCTCCATAAAGATATCCTTGACCATGGCGGTTATCTCGTTGTCCGGCATCAGGTAGGCCTCGAGCCTCCCCGATTGCAGCATCTCGATATTCCGCCTCGTGATCTTCTTTCCCGGGGCAATGATCACCTCGCCGGTCTGGGAATCAATGATCTCCACGTCCAGCTTCTCGCCGAGGAGAAGGGCGGAAAGCTTCTCGTTGAAATCGAGGTTCAACTTGTCCAGCTTATCGTTGTACTCGGCGGTCAGCTCTTCTATTCGCTCCCTTTCCTCAGCTTTCTCCTCATCCGTGGCATAGACCTTGTCCTTACGAGAGAACATCTTCGTATCCATGACGATGCCTTCCGTGCCGGCAGGCACCACCAGTGATGAATCGCGAACGTCCGCGGCCTTCTCGCCAAAGATTGCCCGCAGAAGCCTTTCCTCCGGCGTCAATTCCGTCTCGCTCTTTGGAGTGATCTTCCCCGCGAGGATATCGCCCGCTTTCACCTCGGCCCCTACTCGGACGACCCCGTCGTCCCCCAGGTTCCGGAGGGCCTCGTCCCCGACGTTCGGGATATCCCTCGTGATCTCCTCGGAGCCGAGCTTGGTATCTCTTGCGCCGATCTCGAAATCCTCGATATGAATCGAAGTATAGAGGTCCTCCTTCACGAGACGCTCGCTGACGAGAATCGCATCCTCGAAGTTGTAGCCTTCCCAGGGCATGAAACCGACCAGCATATTCCGCCCGAGCGCTAGCTCCCCCTCACGAGTCGCGGGGCCGTCCGCCAAAATGTCGGCTTTCTTCACCCGGTCTCCGGGTAGAACCAGCGGCCTCTGATTGATAGAGGTGCCCGCGTTAGACCTCATGAACTTCTTCAGGACGTAAGGCTTCGGTTCTCTCCTCGTGTTCGAGCGGCGCACCTCGATTCTGTCCGCATCAACGTAGCTGACGGTGCCATCCTCCTCCGCGAGGACCAT
Source organism: uncultured Verrucomicrobiota bacterium (assembly GCA_964640185.1). Classification (GTDB taxonomy): domain Bacteria; phylum Auribacterota; class JABMQX01; order JABMQX01; family JABMQX01; genus CAZXGF01. The sequence continues at coordinate 9,227 of CAZXGF010000077.1, forward strand.
CGCCCCGGAATCAGCCGCCGCTTTCTTCTCCAGCCCTGTAGCGACGATAGGCGCCTCTGTTGTCAGAAGAGGCACGGCCTGTCTCTGCATGTTCGAGCCCATCAGGGCCCTGTTGGCATCGTCGTGCTCCAGAAACGGGATCAGCCCGGAAACAACGCTCACCAACTGCCTCGGGGAGACGTCCACATAGTCCACGTCACCCGGGTCAACCTTCGCAAACTCCCCGCGGCTTCTCGCGGAGACACTTTTGTCCAGGAACCTCCCCCGTTTGTCCAGCTTGACGTTTGCCTGAGCTATGACGTATTTCTCTTCCTTGTCAGCGGTAAGGTACTCGATCTGGTCTGTGACTTTCCCCTTTACGACCTTGAAATACGGTGTCACGATAAACCCGAGGTCGTTGATCTTGGCGTACGTGCTCAAAGAGGAAATCAGGCCGATGTTGGGGCCTTCAGGGGTCTCGATGGGGCAAATTCTCCCGTAATGGCTTGGATGAACGTCTCGCACCTCGAACCCTGCTCTTTCCCTGCTCAAGCCTCCCGGGCCAAGGGCGCTCAAGCGTCTCTTGTGCGTCAGCTCCGCCACAGGGTTGGTCTGATCCATAAACTGCGATAGCTGACTCCGCCCGAAGAAATCCCGTATCACTCCCGAAAGGCTCTTCGGATTGATCAGCTTGTGGGGGGTGATCGTCTCGGAACTCAGGTCGAACAGGTTCATTCGCTCCCTGATGATCTTTTCCATTCTCGCCAGGCCAATGCGGCACTGATTCTCCAAAAGCTCCCCCACGGAGCGGATTCTTCTATTCCCCAGATGGTCAATGTCGTCAACGCTCCCCTCCTTTCCCATCTGAAGCTTGATGAGGTACTTGACCGCCTCCACAAAATCGCGCTTCCGGAGGGTCATTGATTCGCCTTTCCCCTCGTTCTCCCCGCCGTTAATTCCCAACTTTAGGTTGAGCTTATATCTCCCAACCTTGCCGAGGTTGTATCTCTTGGCGTCGAAGAACATCCGTTTCATCATCGCCCGCGCGTTGGGGACGGTCGCGGGGTCTCCCGGGCGCAGCTTCTTGTAGAGGTCTTTCAGGGCGTCCTCGTGGGTCTCGGACTCGTCCCTCTGGAGCATCTTCATGATGGGATGTTCCGAGGTAGCTTCTTCTGCAACGTAGAGCTCTTTCACGCCCGCTGCGGAGAGACGCTCCACCAGCTCTTTGGTAACCTCCTCACCGCTCCTGGCGTAAACAATCCCATCTTCCTCGCCCACACCATCTTTGGCCAAAAACTTCCCGATCAGCTTCTCGCTCGACCTCGCCGTCAACGTCACTTTCACCGGACGGAAAAACTGCTCCAGGACTTCGGCGTTGTTTGCGTACCCCATAGCCTTCAGGAAGGCCGTGGCAAGCATTTTCCTACGCCTTCTTCTGCGGTCAACGTACACGTAAATCAGGTCGTTCGCGTCGAATTCGCATTCCAGCCACGACCCCCTGTAGGGGATGACCCGGAACGAGTACAGCTCTTCGCCTTTCGTTTCGGCTTTCTTTTCGAAGCACATGCCGGGGGAACGATGCAACTGGCTGACCACCACCCGCTCGGCGCCGTTGATGATAAACGTGCCCCTCTTGGTCATCACCGGGATGGTCCCCATATAAACACTCTCTTCCCGGACAACATCGTTCTGGATCAGTCTGAACGTCACCCGCAACGACACCGAGTAAGTCAACCCTCTTCGTTGACACTCCACGTCGTCGTACTTGGGCACGCCCAACGAGTAGTTGACATACTCCAGGATGCAACTGCCGTCGTAGCTCGCAACCGGGAAAACCTCATTCAACACCTCTTCCAGGCCGTGATTGAGCCTTTCGGTGGGGTGTTTTTGAGGCTGGAGAAAACCCGCGTAGGACTTCTTCTGAATCTCGACCAGGTCCGGCATTTCCACCCTGTCGGGTCTTCCGCCAAACCTGACACGTTCTTGTGCGTGCAACTTCATGCGATGCTCTCCTTGGCCGCCCCGCGGCACGCGGGGCTGCTATGACAGCTCACCCGCCAAACAACCACCTTCCGGGGTATCGGGTATTGGGTCTGGGGGATCGGGTATGGGCTCTGGGAACCCGAAACCCGAATCCCGAATTCGGCGCGCTTACTGCTCCTGTGCGCTTGGTTTGACCTCAGCGGTAGCTCCCGCTTCTTCGAGTTTCCCTTTTACCTCCTGCGCCACTTCTTTGGTCACTCTCTCCTTTACCGGTGAGGGGGCCGATTCGACAACCTCCTTGGCTTCCTTCAAGCCAAGGCTGGTCACTTCTCGGACGACCTTAATCACCGGTATTTTCTTCTCTCCGACGGTGCTGAGAATAACATCGAACTCCGTCACTTCCTCTTCTTCCGGGGCTTCCGCTGCTGCCGCTGGCTGGGCGGCGACCACCGAAGCCGCCAGGTTCACGTTCCAGCGCTCAGCGAGCTCATTTTTCAGCTCCACCAACTCAACAACCGTCAGCGATTCAATGGCCTTGACAAGGTCCTGTGCCGTAAGCTTCTTGCTGGACCGGCTTGCCTGGCTCCCAGCCTTTGACTTCGTAGTCCGCGTAGATTCTTCCTTGACGTCGCTTTTCTTGGTCACCTTCGTGGGCATCACTAATCCTCCTCCTGAGTCCCGGGAGCCTCTGGGGACCTATCAAGTCGAGGTCGGCTCCCTTCCTACTCCGAAACCGCACTTCCTTTCTGATCTCCGATGGAACTAATAACCAAAACGAAACTCCGAACCGCCTGGCTTAGCACGTGGACAAGCTCGGAAAGAGGGCACCCGAGCGCGCCAACAAGCTCGGCCGCAGCCACTTCCTTCGGCGGCATCGCCGCCATGGCAAGCATTTCCGCCCCGGACCGCACTTCGCCCTGGAAAAAACCGCCCAGAACCCTCAGCTCCTCGTTGCCTTTGCCGAACTTGACCACCGCTTTGAGCAGCTCGAACGATTCGTCCTCGCTGAAAGCAATGCCTACCTGCCCCGCCAGAAGTCCGCACAGGCCCTCCAGACCACGCCGCCTCGCCGCAATCCCGAACGTTCTGTTCTTCACGACAAAATAGCGGCCGGAATGCTCACTTACCGTCCCCCGTAAGGTATCCATCCTCGCACTGTCGAGGCCCGCAAAGGTCGTGAGGATCAACGATGACGACCCCTCTATCAATCTCCCTATCTCTTCGGCGGCGAATGCCTTTTCTGGTCTCACGCTTCTTTCACCTGAGCAAAACGGTTTCTCCGCGCCCGGCCGTATCACGTCACCGAGGCGACTATCTCTTTAACATCAACCCCCACCCCCGGCCCCATGGTCGAGGTGATGGTGGCCGACTTGATGTACTGCCCTTTCGCTGCAGCGGGTTTTGCCCTCAACAACGCCGTTATAATCGCCTGGGCGTTTCCCACCAGCAATTCTTTCGCGAAGGAAATCTTTCCGATTGGAACGTGCACGTTGGCGTGCCTGTCCGTCTTGAATTCGATCTTCCCTTTTTTCACTTCTTCCACGGCTTGAACGAGATCGTTCGAGACCGTCCCGGACTTGGGGCTGGGCATTAACCCTCTCGGACCGAGAATCTTCCCGAGGCGCCCGAGGTCTCTCATCACATCCGGTGACGCAATCAGGACATCAAAATCGAGCCATCCCTTCGAGATCCTCTCCGTCAGTTCCTCACAACCCGCCTCAGTCGCTCCTGCTTCCAAAGCGGCTTTCGCCTTGTCCTCCCCGCGGGTTATGACCACGATCTTTCGCGCCTTGCCGGTCCCGTTGGGTAGCGTAACTGTGCCCCGTACCCTCTGGTCAGACTTCTTCGGGTCAACTCCCAGGTGAAACGCCATCTCCACGGTCTCATCGAACTTCGCTCTCGGGAACGATTGCACAACCTCTATCGCTTGCCCCAGAGGCTGGGCTGCCGACTTTGGCAGAGCTGCCGCGCCTTGCCTGTATCGCTTACTTCGTCGCACTGGACACAACCTCTATCCCCATGCTTCTGGCGGTTCCTTCAATGATTCTGACCGCCGCCTCAAAATCTCTCGCGTTCAGGTCGTTCATCTTCTGCTTGGCGATTTTCTCGAGCTCTTCTCGCGAAATCGTCCCCACCTTTTGCTTGTTCGGCTCCGGCGACGCCGTGGCGATGCCTACCGCCCTTTTCAGCAGATTGGTCGCTGGTGGGGACTTCGTGATAAAAGTGAAGGATTTGTCGCGATAAACTGTGATGACCGCAGGGATAATCAGGCCGCCCGGGGCCTCCTTGGTCAGGGCATTGAACGCCTTGCAGAACTCCATGATGTTGACGCCGTGCTGACCGAGCGCGGGGCCCACCGGCGGCGCCGGGGTGGCTTGACCCGCCGGAATGTGTAACTTAATCTTGCCGGTGATTCTCTTGGCCATCTCAACTTCTCCTGAGACGAAAAGCCTTTCTTCTCACACTGGCGTCCTTCTCTGCAAGGCCGCCGTCGTCAGGTCCTTTCGACCTGCCAATACTCCAGCTCCACTGGCGTTGACCTCCCGAATATGGAGACCATGACTTTCAACTTCCCCTTCTCGGGGTTCACCTCATCAATCACGCCGCTGAAGTTGACAAAGGGCCCCTCAGTAACCTTCACCGTCTCGCCAACTCCAAACAGGATTTTCGGCTTTATCCTCTCTTTCTTCTCCTGCAAAGATGCGAGGATCTCTTCCACTTCCTCATCCGGCATCGGCGTGGGGTCCTTGTCGCCGAGGAACTTCAGCACACCCGCGGTCCCCCGCACGAAATGCCACGTCCTCTCGTTCAACTCCATGTGAATCAGCAGATAGCCGGGGTAGTAAAGCCGCGTGGTTATCTTCTTCTTCCCTCCTCTGACCTCAGACACGCTCTCCGTGGGGAGCACGACCTCAGAGATCTCCTCACCGAGCTCCTCCGTCTGTGTACGGTTCTCCAGTGAGGTCTTGACCTTGCGCTCCTGGCCGGAAAGCGTTTGCACTACGTACCACCTACTCGACATCCGTGCACTACCTCACAACCGATCCGATGACCATGTCCCGTGGCAGATCAATCTGCGCCGGTGATGGCATTATCACAAACTCCTGCCAATGATTAAGCCGATGATTGCGTTCAGTACCACATCAATGATGCCAATGAAAATCATCATCAGCAGCATCGAGAATATGACCAGGCCGGTTGAGTTTTTCAGCTCTTTCCGAGAAGGCCATGATACTTTCTTAAGCTCCTCGACAACCTCTTGAAGAAAACCACGAATCCTTGAAAGCGCCCCGAGGATCGAGTGTCGTGTCGGCTTCATCAAGAGCATCGCCGCCACTACGCCCAGAACGATCAACCACCACAACGCGATAACGTTGTTGATGATGGCTCTCATCTCTCCTCCATCACGAGCACCGTTGAAACTCTTTTGGCCGGAAGGCACCCCTCACCGAGGGCGTGCAAACCAGCTCCGCAACTCTTCAATCGGGCTTCCGGGAGCCCCAAATCGGAAAAAAACCTCCCTCCGACCTCCTGAGTTCGAAGGGAATAACAAATTCCGGAATCGGCTCTGCCGCGCACCTCGAACGCCGTTGTGCTGCCGCGGCAAGGATACTACATGAGCCTGGCAGGCCAGGAGGGATTCGAACCCCCAACACCCGGATTTGGAGTCCGGTGCTCTAACCGTTAGAGCTACTGGCCTACTCCGGCAATACCACAGTCAGCGAGTCTCTTTATGTGAAGTATGCTTCCTACAAAACTTGCAGTATTTCTTCATCTCCAGCCGTGCCGACGATCGCTTCTTGTTCCTGGTAGTGGTGTAATTCCTTTGCTTACAGACAGTACAGGCCAGAGTGACGATTTCTCTCATTGCTTACTCAATAATATCGGTGACGGTCCCGGCGCCGACGGTTTTGCCTCCCTCTCGGATGGCGAACCGCAGCGTCTTTTCCA
>CAZXGF010000078.1:0-14297 GCA_964640185.1 uncultured Verrucomicrobiota bacterium
GGCGGGGTTATCCTGTCAAAGGATTTCCTTCCCCCCGCACTATACGTTACGGTACCTGCGAACGGGTGTACTAAGGCGCCGACGAGAGGTTGAGGCCTGCGTATCGCGCCTGCCCCGGGAAAAAACGGTCTCTCTCGCCGGTTGGCAGTGTCTCATAAACATGTGCTTTGCCGGAAAGAAAACTCAACCCCACGCGCGCCCTTCATGGCACGCTCCCTGAGGCCTACCCGCCTTGAAACTGACCGTGTTGCGCTCCTTTTGCAAGGTTGTCTTTCGCGCTTACACCTCAGCATTTTACCAAAAACGGGCAAACTCCTCAATATCGCCCAAAACCCACGATTCAAATGCAGCCACACTCCTTGGCCCGCGGTGGGCTGCGTTTCTGGGGCGCGGCTGGATTTCGAAGACGCTCAAGTGGTATCATAATGAATGGTTTTGCTCCGGGGACTCCCTCCGGCGAGAGAACCACAACGCGGAATAACGGGCAAAAGTCCAATTTTGCGTGAAGAGACCACAATCTCAATGGGCTGACGCCATGATGACTGAAAGGGAAATTGTAAGACGTACCATACTGTTTGAAAATCCGGATAGGTTGGCTATTGACCTTCCCGAAAAATACGGTTCGGACATTGTATGGGTGGACATGTCTCCATCCCCCGACGCACGTCCCAGGAGAGGCCGGGACGAATGGGGCGCAGTGTGGAAAAACATAAAGGTGTCGAACCTGGGGCAAGTCGTCGAATTTCCACTGAAAGATTGGGCGGATTTCAAGAATCTGATTGTTCCCGACATAAATGACCCGAGCCGTTGGAAGGAGCTCGAACGAGTGCGCGAGCGAGCCGGCGAGAAGTTTGTCATAGGGAAGGGCATATCTATTTACGAGCGTGTCCATTTCATTCGGGGGCTTGCGAACACGTGGATGGACATCTATGACTCACCGGAAAAGCTGCGTGAGCTTTTGGATATCTTAGCGGAAATGAATCTGGTGGCGATCGAGCGATACGCAAGCCTGGGCGTTGACGGATATTTCTTCACTGATGACTGGGGGCTCCAAAACAGGTTGATGATTTCGCCTGATAAATGGCGCGAGATATGGAAGCCATGCTACGAGCGAATATACAAGGCTGCTCACGACTTCGGCATCTTTACCTTTCTTCACAGTTGCGGTTACACTGTTGACATCCTCGATGACCTCATTGAAGTAGGATTGGATGTTATACAGATGGACCAACACGAGAATATGGGGTTGGAGGTTTTGAGTGAAAAGTTCGCGGGGAGGATAACCTTCTATTCGCCGGTTGACATCCAAAACACAATGGTCTATGGCTCTCTGGATGACATACGCGCTTACTGCCGCAAAATGGCCGCGCTCCTCGGCCGCCCGGAAGGCGGCTTTATCGCCATGTGGTACAGTGACCCCACGGGCGCCGGCCACACGCAGGAAGCCGTAGATGCTATGTGTGAGGAGTTCATAAGAATTAGCAGAGAAAGGTCCCGTTCGTGATTTCTCTTTGAGACTTTGAGAACCTTTTGCGGGAGCGGATAGTTCGAGCTTCTTTCTACACAACTTGCAAGAGGCTCGGATCAATTAGACCTGACATATACATACAACGACGAAAGGGCATTGCCTTTAGGGGAGCGGCGGCTGATTTCTCGCCTGTCACATCAACGGCAGCGTGACCGGCTGCCTCGTCTCATAGCATTTCTGTGCCGCGAAAACGACCTCGTGTGTATGTATCGCGTCCTCCAAATTGCAGTGTGATTCACGATCGTTCAGAATGCAATTGATGAAGTGATCCATCTGGGCCTGGAAAGGATGGTGAGTGACATCTGAACTGTCGGGAAGGATAGCGGGGACCTCAATCCATTCCTTTTGACCCGGGAATTTGTGTGACCAGATGCGGTTGTTTTTAACCGAACCTTCGTCGCCGAAGATTTCAATTGGGAACGTATAGGGCATTATGCAATCGAGGTTGACCGAAACTTTGCCGATTACGCCATTGTCAAATTTGAGTATCAATACCTCCAGACCCTCATACTCCAAGGGCGGTTTGCCATCGGACCAGGTCCCTGTGAGATAGTTGTATTCACGCTCAGCTCCTTTGCGCCATCCGCCACGATAGGCGAACACTTCGGCAACGCGAGCCGCACTCTCACGCTTTCGCCCGGCGAACCACCGCGCCGCATCCAGGGCGTGACACCCACCAACCAACATGGCGCTGATTCCCGTTGCCTTTTTCCTTGCGTCTTCATAACCGCTCCACCAACTCGCAATGTTCGATTGGTAGTCGGTTTCGACGTAGTAAATCTTTCCGAACGCATCATCAGCGATAAGGGATTTCAGTGTTTGAAACAATGGGTTCCACCGCAGTACGAAAGAGACCACGGTTTTCACGCCGGCTTTGCGCACTGCATCGCGCATGGCCCGCATCTCCTCTAAACTATTGGCAATCGGTTTTTCGATGACTATGTGCTTGTCTGCCTCAGCCGCCTTGATAGTGTTCTCAGCGTGGAGATGCTGAGGGGTGCACACGGAGACGATGTCCACACCTTCGTGGCGCAACGCCCGCTCGAAGTCCGTGTACATACCGATACGTTGGAGCCCGGCTTCTTCGGCCCGTCGCCTCACACTCTCCATCTTGCGGCTTGAAATGGCCACCACACGTGCATGGGGATTGTTTTGGAAAGCTTTAATGTGTTCTCCCGAGACCCATCCCGCCCCGTGGACCAAAACACCGAGTTGTTTCTGCGCCATTTTGAAGTCTCCTTGGCGTCATGAGATTCGCAAGCACTGTTGGTTGTTGCGTCCAGCGATAGCTGTTTTGACACGCTCATATGAGAAGCTAAACTCGGTCCGTCAAGACATCACGGGGTGTGGGCAGGCAGCGGCCATGCTTCATTGACGCTTTCATTCGGGCGACACTGCCCAACGGCCACAGATTGTCGCGTCCTTCGTGCAATCGGCGACATCAAAGCCGATCCGCCGTGCACCGCTCACTGCGAACGGCGTTTCAGCTCGTTCAACAAACGGATAGCCGCCTTCACGAGCCGCTCCCCACCCCCGCTTTGAACGCGAGAGTTGACCGTCTCGTAGCTGCCCTCGGCGAAAGCTTTCTTCGTGGGGATGTAACCCGGCGCATCGTTGCACAGCTCGATAATCAGGGTCGTTCGGAACGGCGACGCTCGTTTGATCGCGAGGCCGAGCTCGACAAACACCTCGCCTGGGAGGCCCACCAGCGCCGCGTCGTCGCCCAGCCGCAACGCTTGCACTTCCAGGGGGATTGTCTCGCCGCCCCGCATCTCAAGGGCCATGATCTTATACGCCTCCACCTGTTTGAGAAACGGTAGCTCACGCGTGCCGACCTTCAGCATGTTCTTATGGGCGCGAGCGGTCTGCGCGGGGGTATATCGCTGAAGCGGGGCGTTGACCGTCGCGCCGCGGACAGCGAGCGCCGGCGCGGCGACCGGCTTGAGCCGGGGCAGCGCTGCCCGGACGGTCTCGGCCAGCGTTTGGCCGATCGCCTCCGTCTTCAAGCGGACCTTCCTCGTGACGTCAATGTGGTTGATGTCGCCGCAGGCGCCTGTGCCGAACAACAGCACAAAATCCTTGCCGAGGGTTTGGCGCAGCGACTGCTCCAGATAGAACGGGTAGTCCGCCGCGTACAGCGTGCCGCCGACAGTGTCGAGGTGCAGAGCGAAGTTGACGAGCGCAGCCGTGGGCCTGCCATCCGCATCGTCGCGCACCAGCACAATCCCCACGTCCGGGTCTATCGGACCGGCGGGGCGAACGATGTCTGGATTCAGCACGCCCGGGTTGAATCGCACAGAGCCGTCCTTCATGTGAAACCGCCGGTTGAACGACAGTCCCGTCTGCCTCGCTGTCCCGGCCTCGACCCGGACGCGGCGGGCTGCGGCCTCCGCTTCCACTATCACGGTGACGAGCTTGTTTACCAAGGCCTCCGGGTAATCAACCTTCTCGTGCGGGTCGCTTCCGTGCTTGGCTACGGCGAGGTCATGAAAGTGTTTCCGCAGGGCGCCAAAGTAGAGCGGCCCGGTGTGGGTGTGGGTCGCGGCGAGGAGGATGTTCGAGGCGGGGATGCCGGTTTTCTCGCTGGCGAGCTTCCGGGCACGCTTCGACACCTCGAGGGATAGTCCGATGAGGTCGCAAAACACCGCCGCCGCGCGCTCCTCGCCTTGCCGCAGCACAATCGCCTTCGCGTGCAGCGGGTCGCGCACACCTGTGCTGCCGCGCTCGTGGAAATAGCCGCTCATGCGGTATCCCTGCGGGGGGGTGATGTCCACCACAGCCACGCCGGCAGTCAGCTCACCGGGCCCGCCCGCCTGTGCCATAAGCGGCGCGGCCAGCGATACCACTACCAGCGCGTACGAGACCTTCCAAAGTGCGGACTTCATGATGTCACCTCCTCGAGGAACTTCCGGGCCTTTCTGGCCTGTCCGAGAGTTTCCGCGAGATTGCCCGGCGCCAGCGTCTCGATGACCAGCGGCCCGTGGGTGAACCCCCCCTTTTTCAGGCGAGCGAGGACCGCCCGGAAATTCACCTTGCCGGTGCCCGGCGTCGCGAGCACGTTCTTCGGATGGCGGTAGTCCTTGACGCACATGCCGGTCACCAGTCCGTCAACCGTCGCGGCGTCTTCCACCGGGTCGAGCTCGCCATTCGAGTAATAGTAGATGTTACCCGGGTCGTACCACAGGGTGAAATTCTTGTGTCCGACCTTCTCGATGGCCTCGCGGCATTGCGGTCCGGTAGCGTTCAATCCGCCGTGAGGCTTCATGGTAATGCCGACGCGCTTCTCGGCGGCGTAGTCACAGCATTCGGTGATAGCTTTGTAGTATGGCTCGTAGAGCTCGCGTCTGCCGACGCCTCCCATCATCAGCGTCGCGGCCCCGGCAGCAGCACAGTTGTCAATCAGCTTTCGCAGTGCCTTGATCCCCGCCTGGACGGACGTGTGCACCGGTATATCGCCGCCGTACACGGAAGGGATATGCAGGCCTCGCCTCTTCGCCTCCTCTCCGACTTGCCGAGCTTCCTCCAGGGTGGTCGCCGGCGAGATGACCAATCTCGTCTTCGAGTTAGTGGTCATCAGGCCTGCGTGCTTGAATCCCGCCTCGGCGATGGCGTCCAGCGCGGTCCCATAGTCATACTTGTCCCAGGGGCGGGTGTAGCAGCCGATTTTCCAAACGGAGCCTTTTGCCCGCTTCTTGCCCGCCTCGACGCTCGCGGGACTGATGTGCCTGACCAGCAGACCGGCTGCCGCCAGCTTCAGCGTACGCCCGAGAAAACCCCGCCGTGTTATTCGATTCGACCTAACCATACACAATCCCTCCTTTCGCCTCCGCGACAAGACCGAGGGGAACCACTCGAACTGCTTCACTGATGTGAGAATACTCGGAATCGTCAGCCCGTTCAAGGGGGTTCATCAACAGGGCACACGGCCACACGGCGGGTGTGGCTGCGCTTGGGTGGCAGACTTTGGCTGAATCCCGTATCCGAGTGCGGATTGCGGATCCCGGACCGCGAACCCGCCGGCACCCAAGTGGCCCCATTCCCAAATCGAAAATCGGATCGGAGTGCAGAGTGCGCACTGCGGATTGCGCGCTGGCGATTGCCGATTAGGGTGCCTCTATCGCGGACGCTCGAGAGCGGATCAGAGTGGGCCCATTCCGCAATCCGCAATCCGCAATCTCAACTCCCAGCTCCCTCCTGCAACGTTCTTGACATGGGCAGAGCCCACGGATATGCTGGGGTACGATCCGTTAAGAACGCGGCATTCCTACCATGGTCTGGGACACGCCTGGCGAAAAAAATTGACGACAGTTGGCGAGTTACCTGGGAGCAATACAGCTTTCGGCTGGGCATGAAAGTGACCTGCATGTGATTGGAAGGCGGTGTTTTTTGAGGCACGCCGCGCCGGTGGTGGACGTTGGGGCGTCAGGAGGACACGGAGGTTGAGGTTGCGCATCCAATAGGAGAGAGAATCGTTGAGCGAATATCTTCACTCCCGAACGTCGGCGGTTATCGTTGAGGCGCTTCTTGTAGCCCTCCTTATTTTCACGCCGTTGGCGTTCGCCACAGTCCAGACGTGGTCCATTTCCGTGATGGAGTCTGTCTGCACGGTGATGGTGGTGGCGTGGCTTATCGGCTTCGCCATTCGTGGGGCGCGGGTTCGTTTCAGATTCCCGTTGGCGCTGCCTGTGATACTTTTTGTAGGACTTGCCTTTGCACAGTTGTTCCCGCACTTTCTCGGACCAGACGTCGCTTCCGGCTACGATAACCCCCTGCTCAACGTTGCGACTACAAGCGTTTTTGCGACCAAGACGTGGTTTATGAAGCTACTATGTTATGCGGGATTGTACCTTTGCCTTGTCAACACGCTGACCTCCAGAAGACAAATCATCCGGGTCTTGGTGGCCATAGTTCTGATAGGTTTCGGGGTATCCTGCCTCGGCCTTCTGCAAAGGGTGGGCAAAACTGATAAGGTCTTCTGGCTTATAAAGATGCATCCCAAAAAAATCGGGTTCATGGCGACTTTCATCAACGAGAACCATTTCGCCGGCTACATGGAACTGGTTATCCCCCTCACAATCGCCTTTGTGCTGAGATACCTGTTTCGGCTGAAGAAAAGCGGGTGGCGAAGCCTCCTGGGGTCAAACGACCTTTACAAGGCGATAGTTTTTTCCATCTTCGTCACTATTATGATTGTTTCGTTGGCGGTCAGCAGGTCTCGTGGTGGTTTTGTCGGGTTTGTCAGCTCGCTTCTCTTGATCACGATCCTTCTTGTGTGCAGGCGGTTTCACCGCAGGAGAGCATGGGTCATCGGAGTGCTGTTGACGCTTTCCTTTTTGATGCTGGCGTGGATCGGCTTGAGCGATGTGCTCAGGGAATGGGGCACTCTCGGTCATATTGCCAAGGATCGCTCATTCCTGCGACGAATGGAAATAAACCGAGCCACCCGGAGAGCTGCACAGGACTATCCGCTGTGGGGGTCAGGCCTGGGGACTTTCGAGACGGTCTTTCCAAAATACGGCACCCTTAAATTCGTGGAGCATTCCGGTGCCCGCTCAATCCTTCGGACAGCGCCCCACGCCGAAAACGATTATGTCCAAACTCTCCTTGAAATGGGGTGGGTCGGGTTGAGCACATGCTTGCTGGGGGCGATTCTCTTCTTTCGGATCGCGATTCGCACCTATCTGACCAGACGACGTTCGTCCATCTCCTTGCCCGCAATGGGAGGAGCTGTGTCAATATTCGCGATCATGGTGCACAGCTTTTCCGATTTCCATTTCAGGGTGGATGCGAATGTGTTTTTGGTGGTGACGATTGTTGCGATGGTGGTCAGCCTCTCCAGAGTGAGGGGCGGTCCGCATTATCACAGCGAGGTGCAGAAATGATTCCCATGAACAGGTGGGCGATTGTGGCCATTCCACTCATGTTTTGCCTGGTCATGATGGATGCGGTCGTCAGGCAATTCGCCGCTGACCGAGCGTTCTGCCCGGCAAAGGCCCGTATTGAGGAATATGAGATGGATTACGAACTCTACTTGAAGGGAAAGAAGTATCGCCCCGAGCCGCTTACTTCTGTCGGCGCCCTCCTGAAGAAAGCGGTGAAGCTCGAGCCCCAGTGTCCAGAGTACAGGAACTACCTCGGGCGCTGGTGCCAGAGTCAGGCTGCCGATCCTCACCTTTCAGCCGCCAGGAGAATTCGCTTCGCGAAGCAAGCGATCGAGCACTATGAAAAGGCGGTGAACCTCGAGCCGCTCAACGCGGAGTATCTTGCGTACCTGGCGTACCTCCAAGGGGTGATGTGTGAGCACCAAAAAGCTGTCGCAAACTTCGAGCAGGCGGTCAAGCTCAACCAGTCGAACAAATGGATCCGAAACATGTACGAGGCATACCGTGAAACGGTCCCGCCACCGGAAAAGGGCCTTAAACCTTCCGCGAACGGAGCGTCGTGATCCGCCCCAAACGGACGGAGCGAAGAGCCTTAGGGGGTATGCGCTTTTTCCCACGGGCGGGACAGGTCTTTTCCCGCGGACGGGGGCCCTTGGCGATCTGCCCAATGGATTCGATAAAACGTCATTTTCCCCGGCCTAACATGGGGAAAGAATCGAAAACGTTCTCCTTCCCCAAATCATACCCCTTGACGATGCCAAAGAACTCGTGAAGCGTGCGCTCCCTGCCATACTCGTCGAGTCGGTCCCGGAGCTCCTTCTCGCTGCAATTATCGAGCTTGGTTATCTCTCTCTCGATTGCTTGCCTGTCCCTCTCGTCGGTGACGGAGTTCAACTTCTTGAGGTGTTGGTCGCGCAGCTCTTGATAGAGTTCGTCCGGGGAGTATCCGCTGAGGACGCGCTCACGAAGCTGTGCAACCTCGGCCTCGAAATTCTGGCGGGCCGCCGGGTCCTCGATTTCTGGGGAGGCCTTCTCCAGCAGTCTGTCCAACGCGTTGACAAACTTCTCCGGCTTGCCGAGAAGGGCGCGGATAGCTTTGACAGGGTCCTTCGGTTTCGACAGCATGCGCTGGGTCTTTTCCAGCGCCTCGTTTGTCGAAGCCAGCTCATCTTTTACTGAGGCCAGTCCCTGCGTAAGTACGGCGACTTCTCTGGAGACGTTCTCGGACTCGGCGCTGCCGGCCGCGGGCGCCGAACCAGAGGCTGACTTGGCTTTTCCCAGGTCGCTCGAACCCTCCCGCAGCGCTTCAAGAGAGCTCTCGATGTTTACCAGCCGGGCGTTGATGCCCTCCAGCCCCAAGGAAAGTTTATCAATCTTGGCTGAGTTCTTCTCTACCTTGACAGCCGTCTCCACCAGTCGTTCGTCAAACTGCCGCTTACTACAGCCGACGAGCGCTATGGCGACAAAGCACGTGATGAAAAGCGCAATTCGCATAATCGTTCCTCTCCCGCTCCACGCGACTTTTTATCCGGTTTCACGGTAGAGACATTCCCTCCACGTGTCGTGAGCCATACCGTGAGGAGACATGCCTTACTTTCAGTTAGACACGCGAGAAGCCCGCGAATGCCCAGCGTCGTCACCATCCCGTCCGCTCACGGCTTGCAGCGTCTGCACCGTTTATAGCCCATGCGGATAGCCTGGCTTTTGAGAACAGGCACGGTTCGCACATTCCGCAACAAGCGGCATCGCGACTTATGATAGGTCTTGCCGTGGGGCGTAATATAGACGATTTCCGAGCCTGGACTGGCGCTCTTCGCCTTCTTTGCGGTTTTCTGTTCTGTGGAAGGCAGGGCTTGCGACTTCGAGACCCCCGGCCCTGAATGTGGCGCGGCCAAGCCGCGAGGCGCCTCTGGCGCGGGCGCATGAAAAGCGGGTGCGTCGCCCGTCCAGCCGGCGTTCACCATTTCCTGGTTGACACTTTGCCCGTCCGCGAAGAGGTAACCGATTAGCCTCCTTCGGGCATCCTGCTTCATCTCCGGGGGAACTCCGAATCCCAGCTCGACTGATTTGCCCTTAACAAGGTTCCGCAGGAGTGTGACGGCTTCCCCGGAACGCGGGCCCTTTCTCTGCGGAGCACTCACACCTCGAAGTCCCACGAGCATTCGCCTACTTTTGTGTATCACTAACAGGGTATCGCCGGAGACGACATTCACAACCTCCACCGGCTCCCGCGAGCTCATCCTCCCGGAGTTCTCACTCGCGGCGCTCGCCCTCGGCAGCCGTCGCGACGAACCGTATAACCCGGGATTGATGGCCGCCATCGGCCACACGACGATGACAAGAAGGAAAAACCTCATTCCGACGGTTTTCATTACGTGGCGCCTGCGCCTGATGAATCGCGAGTGGGCGGTGAAAACTTCCCACCTCGCAGGTTTTCACTGACTTTTGAGCAAAAAACACCCTTACAAACACGGCAGTTTATTATACGAAACATCCTGTCCTCAGGCAAGAGTTTTTCTGGGTGTGGCTCCATGGATCACGCGAGTCGGCTTGAACCCGAGCGGTCAGCCGGGGGGCAGTTACCACCCGCGGATGCGGTAAAAGGACTTCTTTTTGCTCAGGGCGGCGGCGTCAATGTAAACCTGTTGCGGGCTGATAGGCGCCACTGCAACGTAGGGGCCGCGGGGGTCATCAGCTCGCTCGACCTGAAACACTCTTCCATCGCTGAGCCACTCAATCCGCACGTCGCCCGAGCCTTCGTCCACCTCGAGTTCTATCTTGCGTGTAGATGGCGCCGCAACATACCGTTCGATGACGATGAACAGCGAATCCAACCCGAAATCCCCCAGGTAGTCCAGCGGCCGGAAATGCTGAAGAAGCTCGTGGTTTCTGAATACAATCCAGCCTCCGTCGCTCAAGAGGTCACCCTCACCGACGGCGCCGAGCGTTTTTGATTGGAAGGTGACTCCCGTGGAAAACCATATTTCCCGGCCCGGCCAGACGTGAATTGCGTCGAGCCCCACATCGCCTTGCCCCTCAACCGGCTTGAAATTTGCCAAAAGCTCCTCATTGCTCCGAACGATAACTCCTTTGTCGGAAAGGAGGTCTCCCGGACGAAGCATGACACCGAGAGTCTCGGAAAAAAGCTCCTCCTCGATGGAAAAGAGAATCTCTCCATCGTCCATCATCTGCACGGCGTCAAGACCCACGTCCGGGGCAGGAGGCTGCGGCGAGAAGGCAGAGGTAAGCTCCTGGTTCGTCCGAACGACCCGACCTCGGTCGGAAAGAAGGTCGCCGTGCTGCAAGTGACCGAGGGTTTCGCTGTGCACATCCTGTTCGAGAGAGAAAAGGACCTCGCCGCCCGGCGCAATATCGAAGGCGTCAAGCCCCACGTCCGGCACAATCGGCATGATGCCCAGCTTGCCCACGAGGTCGAGGTACTTTTTCACGACGCGCCCGAGGTGTGAAAGGAGCTCGCCGGAGCTTACGGGCCGTTTCAACGTATCCGACGTGAAACCTTCGCTGGTCGAGAACCATATCTCGCGGACAGGCGCCGCGACAATGTGGATGTAGAAAACCTGCAAAGGGTTGGGAGGATCGTCCGGCTCTCGGACGTCTATCTCCATCATAGGCCAAACACGCTGCGGTCGAACGTAATCGCTCTTGAGCTCAACATCGTGCCGATCGTTAATCTGTGCCTTGAGCTGCATTCGCTGCTCGAGAGCGACCTCGCCGCCGACCTCATAGGTCCCGTCGCCGGTCACCACGTACGTAAATACTTCTCCCGAACTCCGGAATCTTATCTCCTGCACGTCATAGGTCGTGAAGAGAGGGTTCTGTTCTCGAAAGACGAGCCGGAACGTTCCGCTCAAGGGCACAATGAGCGGTGGCCGGCCGCATATCGTGCAGTCTTCCGTAAGCGTGCTGCCTTCCAGGAGCGTGTAGGACAGTTGGTTCTGAGCTGAGCAGACCGAAACCCCGGGGGCGACGCACGCGGCAATGAGTGCGAGCAACAGACGCAAATAGACCGCTCGATGGCGACTCATCTGAGCAACCTCCTCTATGGACGGGTCGCAGCGATTGCCCGGGACGATAAATCCGCTTGCCTAATCCGCTGAACGCTCAGCTCAATCCTCTCTCAGCGGCACAACCCATATGTTGCGATACCAGAGGCGATTCCCGTGGTCCTGCAATAAGATTCTCCCCGAAGGCACTCCCTCACGCCTCGGATGAAACTGCTCGTGGGTTTTGATCCCGTTGTGAAACACGGTGATGCTGGCGTTCTTGGTTCGTTCGTCCTTCTCGTTGAATCGCGGGGCTATGAAAGTCACATCGTAGGTCTGCCACTCTCCCGGCGGAAGGCAAGCGTTCACAAACGGTGCAGCCTGCCCGTAAAAAGCTCCGCAGTCGTGCCTGCTGGGCCTTAGGCCGAAGGAATCGAGCACCTGAATCTCGTTGCCTCCGGGGACATAGACTCCGCTGTTGCAGCGCCCCTGGCCGCGGGCGGTCGGCATGAAGTCGAGGCAGAACTCCAGGTGCAATTTGAAATCCCGGAATTGCTCCTTTGTCTGGATGCTGCCCTTTCCGGGGACGACCTCCATGGCGCCCTCTACCACCTTCCACGGGTTGGGCGTGTCGTCCTTGCCGTTCTTGCTCCACTTTGACTTGTCCTTGCCGTCGAAAAGAACGACCGCTGCTTCCGGCGGCTTTGCGCCGAGAGTCGGTGAAACCTTCCGGACCCTTTTCATCTCGAACCGGCCCCGGTTCTCCCCGACATACTGACCGGAGAACTTTCCTTCGGAGACATTGCCTGCGATGCGGTGAACGCCGCCGTTCTCGGACCCGACGTCTATCTGGCCCTGAAACACGACCTTGTCACCCTCACGTTTCCCACGTGCTTCGCCACGAATAGGCTCGTTTTCGATGTCCGCCGAGATGACGGCCCGGTAGGCGCCTTTTCCTTCCGCAATAACCTGCGCAGAAACCGTTCCGTCGCCGAACGCTTCATCGTACCATCGGCCTTCCCAGTTCCCCATCACGGTGTCTTTCACAATGACACCGTAGCCGGGCAAAGCAAAGCCCACAAGAACAAGTAGCGAGAGAGAAATAACGATGCGTTTCATGAGAGTTCCTCCATACTCCGGTTTGAACCAGAAACAACTATTGATACAAATCATCCGTAGGGTGATATAATAAAGGATGCTACGTTCCAAAGCAAGCCGCCATTTTGAAGACGGGCGACAGCTTCAAGGCATGGGCGGCCTCTCCAAAACACCATCAATTGGATGGAAAGCAAAGTTGGCCGCCCGTTGCTCTCGCAT
The DNA here is from genome assembly GCA_964640185.1 of uncultured Verrucomicrobiota bacterium. Taxonomy (GTDB): domain Bacteria; phylum Auribacterota; class JABMQX01; order JABMQX01; family JABMQX01; genus CAZXGF01. The sequence goes on from CAZXGF010000078.1 coordinate 12,732, forward strand.
CACTCGTCACCGCCGGCGCAATTTCGTCAAAACTCCCTGCTTTACATCTACCGCGTCGTGCGGACATGACTCCAAACAGCAATAACAGCGTATGCACTTGTTGTAATCAATGACGAGCCCGGTGTTTTTTCGGCGGCGATGGATGGCTTGCGGGGGACATGCCTTGAAGCATGTCATGCACAACTTACATGCCCTCGGATTGATCCTCGGCTTGTTCGAGAGGTGATTGCGCAGAAGCCTGAACAGAAATGGAGGCAACCTGTCCGCAATTCCGACAGTCCTTTTTACCGCCTCGAAATCGGTCACGCGAACATCTTCCAGAAGCTCGCCGATTACTTTGATTTGTTCCAATTTACCGACACCTTTGCCCTCTGCGTGCCCGATTCTCGTTGTGGGAATGAAACGAGGTTTAATTTCCACAATCCTGCTTGCCACGGCGTCCACAGCGACCCCGTCAGTGCCAGCTATCAGAAGTCCCAGGTGTTTTGGCCTTCCCGCGCGGGGCCCTTTTTGGCCCTCCATCCCCCAGACCGCGTCCATCACGTGGAGGCGAGCCGGGACGGCGGCGTAAACGTCGAGCAGCATCTTCGCAAAATCATCAACCCCCGGCAGACCGAGATGGTAATTGCTTTTGAGGACTCCGGGCACCACCCCGAACATGTTCTTCACGGCGCCGGTAAACGCCGTATAGGTGTGCGTCTTGAGCTTGGATATGGAGATAATGGCGTCGGCGTCCAGAGCCTCTCTCGCGACGACCAGCCTCTTCATTAGGATCGCGTTGGGGATGGCGATGTCCGCGCGCGTGCAAAGCCTCACCAATGTCGCGCCGTACTTCTCCGCCACGTCTGTCATGCCTGTCCGCCCGCAGACGCTTTCGAACTTCCCGGTGCCCGGGCTGTCGCCGATAAAGGGAACTCCCCCTGCCTCCTTCACCAACCGTACCATCCCGGCAACGACAGAAGGGTGAGTCGTCACAGCCTTATCCGGAGGATCGCCCGCCAGAAGGTTCGGCTTGATGAGCACTCGCTCCCCCCGATTCACGAAGTTTTCGATTCCTCCGAGATGGTTCAGCAGACCTTCGAGACCGCGATACACCGCCTCGCGGTCAGAGTAGTCCCTGCATTTGACCACCGCTACCACGGCTCGCCTATCGTGCTTGTTCGAATCCATAGGACACAATATTCCTCCGCTTCCGCGCCGACGCGCCCCGGAGAGCTCCCTTCTTCATGACGAAGTCACTGGCGCCTTGCCGAAAGCCCTCCCACGTAATCGCTATCCGCCCCTCGCGGCCATCGCCAGCCGGGTTGCAGAACGCACCGAAGCCCCGCCGCCAACGATACGCCTATCTGTCTTCTGAATCACATTTGCCGCTTTCGCCGCCTCTCTACGACATTATAGCAAGCAATGCCCGGGAAGCCACCCCGAAATCCATCCCGCCTCACTCCGTCAAACACGACGGGGCGAAGTTCAGCTTTTTTTGGAACCTTCTGCCGGATGATGTGTCAGAATGAGCAGGGGATGCTGTTACGATTTTTTTACAATGATAGTGTTTAGTGTCGGGTAGAA
>CAZXGF010000079.1:0-14296 GCA_964640185.1 uncultured Verrucomicrobiota bacterium
TGAATATAAGCAAGAAGTGGATACACAACCATTTCGTATCACGCATCTTAACCTCAATCCTCGACGCTGTCATATACACCTACCCTTTCCAATTGTTTCTCAGTACCGGGACCCATGCCACAGGCAAGCACCGTGACCAACCAGGCAAGTCGCTTCCGGAGACCGCTTCTTCACGATTTGATTTCGAGTGGGCTCCCAGGCAATTACTATACCATTTATGCTCGGAACGTGCCACCTATTTCCGCGCCCAGGTGCGTATGGCCTCAGTCTCGGGCGGATACCCCGCCTCGGCCGGCTATCCGCCCGAGACTGAGGGATTACGGTCTGAGAGCCTTTGCTGTTGAACTTCGCAGCATCTCTTGATAGGTTGGTGCTCGCCGGTCGGCGGAGCGGTATGTGTTAGCGCCACCGGTAACGAAGGAGCGATATGGTTTTCGGACGCGGGACTGGAGGTTCGGCGGAGAAGCGCCCCGTTGAGCCGGCGTAGCGAAAGAGACTTGTTGTTGACCTTTACATATTGCGGAGAATCGCCATGAGAAGTTTTCGTCTCACCTCTACTGTATGCCTTCTGCTGACCTATTCAATCGCGGGGCAAGGGGCCGAGTTGTACGTCGGCCCAAACGGCAATGACGCATGGTCGGGGAAACTGCCAGCACCGAACGAATCGAGGACCGATGGGCCGTTCGCGACGTTTGATGCCGCGAGGAATGCGGCGCGGAGCCTGGGCGCAAAAAAGCCGAGGCGAATCTTGGTGCGAGGCGGGAAGTATTCTCTGGGGAGGCCGCTTGTGCTGGATGCCCGCGATTCGCAATTGACCATCGAAGCCGCGCCGGGCGAGAAGGTGGTGCTTTACGGCGGCCGGAAGCTGACGGGCTGGACGCCGGACGGGGAGCGTTTCTGGGCGGTAAGGCTGCCGGAAGTTTCTGCGAGGCGGTGGGATTTTCGGATGCTTGTAGTCAATGGGCGCTTCTGCAAGCGTGCCCGGGCGCCGAAGACCGGCTACTTCACCCACCTGAGCGAGTTCAAAGTGCCCTGGATGAGCACCACTGGCGGAGGATGGCGACGGAAACCGACGCACGAGGAACTGACAACTCTGAAGTATCGCACCGAAGACCTCGGGCCGTGGCTTGATGTGGCCAACGCGGAACTGACTGTCTATCACATGTGGGACGAGTCGGGCGTTGGAGTGGCATCTATGAACGAGACGACTCACACCCTCACCTTTTCCAATCCGGCAGGTCATCCTCCCGGAGCTTTCGGGGTGAAGAAATACATCGTGTGGAACGTGCGTCAGGGAATGAACGAGGCGGGACAGTGGTATCTCGACCGCACCGAGGGCAAACTGGTCTATTGGCCGCTGCCCGGCGAGGACATGACCTCCGCGGAAGTCATCGCTCCCACTATTGAGAGCATCATAAAACTGCAAGGGACGAAACAAAGACCGGTCAGCGGCGTAACCCTGCGTGGGTTGACCCTCTCGGTGACGAACACACCCCTGATTGCGGGCGGGTTCGGCGCCTTGAGATTTGATGGCGCGGTATCCGCTGCCTTTGCTCACGATTGTTCTCTTCTGAACCTGACCGTTGTCAATGTAGGCGGGCAGGGGATAAAGGGCCGAGACTGCACGTTCCTTTCCGTCCGGAACTGCGAAGTCAGCGACACCGGCGCCTGCGGTATCATCGTTCAAGGCGCCGACGCCCTTGTGGCGGATAATCACGTTTTCGACGTCGGCGTCCTTTATCCGAGTGCGATCGGTATTCGATGTGGTGGGAAGCGCGGCCGGGTCACCCACAACGAGGTTCACGACACGCCTTACAGCGCCATCAACTGCGGCGGCGACGGGCATCGCATCGAAAGCAACTTGATCTACCGCCCAATGAAGGAGCTGCACGACGGGGCGGGCATCTACATCGGCTTCTGCAAGGGAGTGATCCTCCGAGGGAATTTCATCCACGACATTGTGGACACCGGCGGCTACGGCGCCTCAGCCTATTACCTCGATGAGCAAGCCAGAGAGTGCCTTGTGGAAGGCAATCTTTCCCTCCGCGTGGTACGCCCATCACACAATCACATGGCCGAGAACAACATCATTCGGAACAACGTTTTCATCAGCGACGGCGATGCGACGCTCACTTTCCCGAAATCATCACGATACCGCTTCGAGAAGAACGTCATCTATGCGAAGGGCAAGATTGTCGTGTCCAATCCAGCAGCTATCACTGTGTCTTCAGGCAACATATTCTTCAGCGAAAGAGGCGCGATTGAGGGGGCACCGCCCGACACCCTTCGGGCCGAACCGCTTTTCATCGTCGTGGAAAAAGGCCATTACCGCTTCGCACCGGAATCTCCGGCACTGAAGCTGGGAATAGAACCTCTGGATGTTAGCGCTGCCGGGCGGCGGAGGGCCGATGGCGAATGAGCGTGTTTCTTCTGCAGCGCCCTGTGAAGTAAGACAAGACACGGCGCCCGGCGCCCCGGGCGCCGCGCCTTAGGGGAAAAAGCTTAAATCGCTGCGCTTTAAGCGAAAGCCCAACGTCTTTGACCGCAGCAAGTTAGAGCTTACGGCGAGAGCATCCTCTCGAAGAACCAGCCGTATTTCTCTTGCCATTTCCCGATCTGTTCTTCGCTGTAGATTGCGGAGGCGCCCTTCCTAAGTTCCTGGGTAGGGGCCTCGAGTTTTTCCCGCACCCCCTCGAAGGAACCGGCCTCGCGGGCTTCCTGAAAGGCTTTGTTGAAGACCTCCTGATACTGGAGCAGGCCGCCCACAGCCTTATCCTGGACGGCCAGAACGTCCGCCATCATGTTGTCGAAGAAGAAACTGAATCCGCCAAGGGCTGCGGCAGCTTTTTTGCCTTTTTCTTCGCCGACAGCTTCCACCAGAGCTTTTTCGAGCGCAGACTGGGCCTCTGCTGTAATCTCCATGAACTGCTGGAATGCCTCGCGTGTTTCCGGCAAGGCTTTTACCTTGTCGAGGTGCTCCTGTCTTGCGGAAGCGTAAACACGCGTGACCTGGCGCGAAGCCTGGCGCTCGAGTTCGAGCTGCGAGGAGACCTGTCTCGCCTGGGCAAACCAGACCGCCCTTGCGTTCTCCGGCGGTGTCCTGAACAGTTGCCACCGTTGCTGCTGCTCCTGTGCGTGGGAAGGGGAGAATGCCAGGACACAACCGACGGCGGCGGCGATCATAGTGGCCAAGGCTCTTATAACTGGCGTTCGCGAGTGTGACGGGAACATTGTGACCTCCTTTCGAATCTGGGGTACGTCTTGTTCTTAAGATCGCTTCCTCTGCTGTTCGCTTCGGGGATCTCTTGACTTATCGTCCCCACGGTGAGCGTGTGAGCGGCGCCGCACAATCCCCAAGATGACATATTGTAACGCCGCCAGGCCCATGGGAACAACATCGAACGTGTCTGGTTCGACTGAAACAGAAGCCAGGACCGTCTCGAGTTAGGGCTCAAAGCGAGAGGATTCTCTCGAAAAGCGGGCCATACTTCTCTTCCCATTTGGACATCTGCTTCTCACTGAAAATGGCTGAAACTTTCTCCGCGAGTTTCATAGTAAGTTCCGAGAACTTCTCTCGCGCTCCCTCCCAGGAGTTATCTTCGCGCGCCTTTTTCACAGCGGCGTTGACGTTTTCCTGGTATTTGAAGAGGGAGGTGAGAGCTTCGTTCTGAGCCGCCAACATGTCCGCCGCCATGTTGTCCGAGAGGAAGTTGAATGCGCCGAGAGCGGCCGCGGCTTTTTGCCCCTTCTCCTTGCCCAGAGCCTCCACGAGAGCCTTCTCGAGCGAGGACCTTGCTTCCTCTCCGATCCGCCAAAAGTCACGGAATCCTTCGCTTGTTTGGGGCAAAGCTTCTACCTTCTCGCGGTGCTCCTGCCTTGCGGTGAAGTAAGCTCGCATGAGCTGCCCAGCAGCCTCACGGTCCAGTTCAAGCTCCGAGCTGACGTGTCTCGCCTGGAGAAACCACACCGTCCTCACAATCTCCGGCGGCTTCACGAACAGTTGCAATTGTTCCTCCTGCTGTGCGTACGAGGAGGAGCTTGCCACGGCAAGACCGATGACCGCAGCGACCATAATGCTCAAAACTCTTACAATTGCCGTTCGCATGGGTGAGAGAGACATGAAACCCTCCTTTCGCATTTGGGGTGCGTACTGTTTTTGAGGCGGCTCCCTCTGCTGACGACTCGCCGGCCTCGTGATTTATTACCCTTAGGATAAAAATGTCTCGGACGCAGCCTGAGGAATCAGGAGAAACTCAAGTAGCAGCGACAGACTCCACGCTGTGACAATACCATAAACTACTTCCGGGAAAAAGCGCTTAGCGGGAAATCTTTTTGCGGGCGCCTCCGCTCTGCTTAACGGTGCGACTACGATAGGCACAAAAGTCCAAAGGCACGAGGAACGGCTGATGGAGAAAAAAACACCACTACTGGAAACCACCAGGAGGGGGCGCAAAACACGGCTCCCCTCCTGTGTCTCAATCCGCTGACAGCCTGTTACCGAGCACAAAGCAGCTCAATAATGAAACGCCGCGCTTTGGCTTTACTGTTGGGTTCGGCGACGACCGCCGAAGCCGCGCTGATATTTCTCTTTCCAGGTCTTCATCTGCTCTTCGCTCAGGACCTTCGCCAGCTCTTTGTTAAGGCCGTCGGTAAGAGCCTGCATTTTTTCGCGGAGACCTTCCCGGGAAGCACCAGGTTCCCTCGCCGCGCTGAAGACTTTGCCCAACTCTCTATTGTACTCAAGGACAGCGAGGTAAGCTTTCAGGAGCTTCTCATTGGGGAGCTTGAGAGCGAGGAGGTCATTGACCATCCTGTCGAGCATAAAGCTGCTCATGTTGAACGGGTTGAGGAGCCCGATGATTTTTCCTGCCTTCTCGTCGCCGACGGCTCCGACGAGAGCCTTTTTAAGCTCGGCAGCAGCTTTTTCACCGAGCTCACGTCTTTTCTCGAAGGACTCTCGCGTCCGTGGCAAGTCCGCAACTTTCTCGGCGTAATCTTTGCGCGCTGAAACGTACGCTTTCACGAGCTTCGCGCCATTTTCCTGCCCGACCTCGAAAGCCACAGCTACGCCTATCGCCTCCGCGCGCCAGACCTTATTCAGTTCCTCGGCTGACATCTGTGGCGGTCTTGCGGGTCTCTCCTGAACGCAAACCGCCGGGAAAGCCAAGAAAAGACCAACTGCCGCGAGGCAAACAATTGCCGTGAGCCTAACGAAGCCGTTTGAAGCACGTAACGATCTCATACCAACCGCCTTTCTGGTGTTGATGTTGTTAGGGCCGAGCTAATGAAGCTCAACCGACTTTCGGTATAGAGAAATTCCAACTCCACGATTGTAGAAACGCAAGGGCTGCGGATGAGGTTTAATCGGCGGCGGGCTTCACCGTGCTTTGACGGGCTGTCCGCTCTCCATTGCGTAACGAGGCCGGACCGGGCTCGCTCCGCTGCGGCCCACGCGTTCGCTCGGCGGGGCTCCGAAATCGCGGATCACCGCAGGCGCCGCCCGTCTCACTACCTGTTGAACGAGCAATCAACAGAGCAACCTCCTTTCAGGTTGCAAGACCAACCAGTCCTGTCCCGGCGCGCCAGAGAGCCCAGAGACCGCAGAGAAGAGACACGAGATTACACGGTCTCTTCATCAACACGAGCCCTTAACCTATATAGGCAACGTTATGGATGCAGGCTACTTCCCGATGCAGAATTTCGAGAATATCCTGTGGAGGATTTCTTCATCTGTGGTCTCTCCGGTGATCAATCCGAGTGCGTCGAGAGCCTCTCGGACCTCAATCGCAGGGAACTCCGGAGAAAGCCCTTCCCGGAGAGCGTTCACGCCATCATTCAGAGCTTCCCCGGCGCGCTCGAGGGCGTCCCTCTGTCTGACGCTGGTGATGATGGCTTGATCCCCCGAAGGAATATCCATCGCCCAGATGTTCTTCGAAATCTGGCGTCTCAGTTCCTCTATCCCCTCAAGCTTGAGAGCCGAGGTTTTGACCCTCGGAGCATTTCCGAATGCGCCCGCAAGCGTCTCCCCGTCAACCTCCGGGGCAAGGTCAATCTTGTTGACGACGATGATGTGCCTTTTCCCACGAAGCTTTTCGAAGATGTCGCCGTCCTCCTCCGATACGCCCACGTCCGCATCCAGGACGAAGAGCACGAGGTCCGCCTCTCGAAGAGCTTTCTTGCTCCTCCTGACTCCCTCCTTTTCGACGACGCCCCGCGGCGTTCGGATGCCAGCAGTGTCGAAGACGTTGACGGTTATTCCCTGGAGGATCAGCGATTCCCTCAGGACATCTCGCGTGGTGCCGGGGACGGGCGTCACAATCGCCGCGTCTTTTTCGAGAAGCGCATTGAGCAGAGTAGATTTGCCCACGTTCGGCTTCCCGGCGATGACGACATTGACTCCCTCGACAATCTTCTCGCCGTCTTCGAAAGTTGAGGCCAGTTTCTCAATATCCTCCTTCGCGGAGGTCAGTTTGGCACACAGTTCCTCCCTCGGAGGCAGCTCAATGTCCTCGTCGGCAAAGTCTATTGACGCCTCGACCACCGCCGCCACATCCACGACCTGCGAGCGAATCGTCTCGACGGCATTATGGAGCTTTCCCCTCAGTTGCTGCGACGCAACCGTGAACGCCAGCTCGCTCTGGGCGCCGATAAGCTGCTGAACCGCTTCCGCCTGCGACAGGTCGAGCTTGCCGTTGAGAAACGCTCGCATGGTGAATTCGCCCGGATTTGCCGGTCGCGCCCCCGCCTTTATCGCGGCGTTGAGCGTCTTGTGGAGAACGATTCGACCCCCGTGGCACGATATTTCGACGGTATCGTCGCCCGTGTAAGTTCGCGGCCGCCGCATCACAATCAGCAGCACGTTGTCAATAATCGCGGCGCCAGCGTGAACCTGCCCGTAATGCACCGTGTGGCTCGGGAAGGTCGAGGGAAGACCTTTCTTGCAAACGAAAAGTCGGTCCGCGACTTCCAGGGCGTTCGCGCCACTGATGCGAACGATCCCCAACGCGCCCTGCCCTATGGGTGTGGAAATCGCCGCGATTGTGTCCGATGTGTTGATGGCAGCGAGACCTTTCATGAATCCGATTATATCCACAGACCACTGCGTGTCAATGGGGGGGTGCTGCGAAATCGTGGCATATCCGGCTGGCTTCCTTCCATCAGGTCGCTGTCATCATTCCGCCCTGCGAGCCTTTAGCCGGCGCCCTCCTTAGTGCGTGGATTCGCAAATCGGGTGAAGTATGAATGGTGTCGTGAAAGGCGCTATTTTGACGGGATAATCACGCCATCGGCGTGAACGGGATTGTTCCAGAGACGTGAAGCATCCGGTAAATCACAAGCCCGCGGGCGCTCGGCTCGAAGACCTTGGCCCCCTTGGCGTCTTGGCGAGAGAAAATGGAAAAACGGGAGGCCTCTTGCAAAGACGCAAAGTCGCAAGGAAGGAATTGGGGGAGAAGTTGTTCGAGACCTTCCTGCCCGGTCATGGCGGGGTCGAAAGAGATGCGGTCATCGTCGAGCCCCGCGTGCCGCGGGGTCAAGGGGGTTGTTGTGGCGGCTCAGGAGATACAACTCGTGCATTGCGGGGTGCAGATTGCGGAATCGGCAATCCGAAATCCGCAATCCGAAATCCCAGGCCTCCTGTTATCCTGTCAGAGCAAATACGTCACGGAACTTATGAATCGGCGCACTTAGCGAGACATACGGGACGGGGGAGACCTCTCGCAACGGCGCGAAGACGCAAAGAGGAGAATGAGAAGGACTCTGTCGTCGCCTGCCGTGGCATGGGCCCGCCTGCCGTCGGACAGGCATCTTGCCCATGATTCCCACGGGTCCCCCGCCAGAGGCGGGGGATGCCCACCTGGGGCACGGCTTTTTTTGCCGTGAAAGGTACAGCCGGAGCCCGTCGAGGGCAAGGGAGGCCCTCGATATCCCCCGCGGAACGCGGGGCGGGACAGGACGCCGGCGGGACGTAGCCCCCCTCTGCGTGCTCTGCGCACTCTGCGGTTCCTCCCCTTTGCGCCTTTGCGCCTCTGCGTGAAGCCCTCTCTCCCTTCTGCGCCTTCGCGCCTCTGCGTGAAGCCCTCTCTCCCCTCTGCGCCTTTGCGCCTCTGCGTTACGCTCCTCCCCTTCCTTCCCTCCCCCGCCTTGGCGAGGTATCCGCCCATAAGTGAGCTGCTACCAGCCGCATCCCAATGAGGTTGACAAAGTTAGCGGCGGATGCTACGGTTCTAAAAGTAGTGCTTTGAGGGAATTAGGCCGATATGGGCAGAAGCCCGAGACGTGCGTTCAATCGGGGCCATTCAGTGAAGGACTTCTTTATCAGCTACAATAGTGCCGACCGCCGCTGGGCGGAGTGGCTCGCCTGGGTGCTCGAAGAAGCGGGGTGCACGACGGTGCTCCAGGCGTGGGATTTCCGCCCGGGGTGCAATTTCATTCTGGAGATGCAGAAGGCGGCGTCGGGAGCGGAGCGAACGATTGCGGTCCTTTCGCCGGATTATCTCAAGGCTCTTTACACGCAGCCTGAATGGGCGGCTGCTTTCGCCCAGGATCCGACCGGCGAGAAAGGAACGCTGTTGCCAGTGCGGGTGCGTGAGTGCGACCTGAAGGGCTTGCTCGCTCCGATCGTGCACATTGACCTGGCGGGGCGCGATGAGAAGTCGGCGAAGGAAACTCTCCTTGAAGGCGTGAAGCGCGAGCGAGCGAAGCCGACGGTGAAGCCCGGTTTTCCGGAGGAGGTTCCTCGGGCGGTCGCGGAGCGGCCTCGCTTTCCCGGCGCGCTGCCGCCGGTCTGGAATGTTCCGTCTCGGCGCAATCCCAACTTTACGGGACGGAAAGCTCTCCTGGAAAATCTCCGCACGGCGCTGACATCGGGCAAAGGCAGGTAACGCTCCCTTGCAGCGCCAATACTACAGAGTCCATCATGGCAGAAGGTCCTCGAATTCCCTGTTGACATGTTGCCTGCAGAGGACGTAGCGTTCTTATGGACCAATTGCGACAAGAAAAGGGGAAATCGTGAAAACGAGAAGGGCTTCCCGATTCGGTGCTTTGTTGAGCGTGTGGGCGGTTTCTTTTTGTTGTTTGGACGCTGCCTCCGGCGAGTCGCACGCCTTTGTCAACGCATGGCGAGAGGAGTCGGACGGCTGGGGTTTCGTTTTCCCTGCGGGCGTGGCAGTAGATTCGTCCGGAAACGTCTTCGTCGCGGACCCCATAAAACACAGCATTAAGAAGTTCGATTCTTCGGGGAAGTTCCTTCGGAAGTGGAGTTGCGAGGGCTTTGGGGAGGAAAAGTCCTGGGGTCCTCGAGCCATAGCGGTGGACTCGAAGGGAAACGTCTTCGTCGCGGACAAGGATCCCTGGGACAACTATAGGATTCTGAAGTTCGATTCTTCGGGGAAGTTCCTTCGGAAGTGGAGTTGGGAGGGCCTTGGGGACAGAGATCGTTCGTTTCCCCCCTCCCCCCGTTGGGCTCCTGAAGCCATAGCGGTGGACTCAAAGAGAAACGTCTTCGTCGGGGATTTCCGTAACGCGAGGATTCAGAAATTTGATACTTCGGGGAACTTCCTGACGGAGTGGAGTTCACAAGGATCCAGCATGGCTGTGGACTCAAAGGGAAACCTGTTTGTCGCGGACATCGGCAATAACAGGATTCAGAAGTTTGATCCGTCAGGGAAGTTCCTAACGAAGTGGGGCTCCAAGGGGTCCGGAGACGGAGAGTTCGACGGCCCCCGAGGGATAGCCGTTGATTCAGGCGGAAACGTCTTCGTCGCGGAGTACGGGAACCACAGGATTCAGAAGTTCGATTCTTCGGGAAAATTCTTGGCGAAGTGGGGATCGGAAGGCTCCAGGGACGGAGAGCTTAAGTGTCCTTACGGGATAGCAGTGGACTCATCCGGAAACGTCTACGTTGCGGATACCGGCAACCGGAGGATCCAAAAGTTTGATTCCTCGGGGAAATTCCTGACGAAGTGGGGCCGGCGCGGCTTTATCCTCCGTTGCTGGATCACAGCAGCTTTGATTCTCGTTGTTGTGCCCCTGGGCGTTCGGATACTCAAGATTCGTGCAAGATCGACTCGCAAAGCAAAACCGCTCCCGGAGCGGGAGGAAGACAGCAAAGCTAAGGAGCCGTCGTTCTGGGCAAACATTCCGCGCATATTCGTCTTTCCATTCCGCGGCGCCGGTCCCTTCGTGATGGTTACAGGCGGCGTTGTGCTTGCGGGCATGGATTGGCTGGACAGGTGCCACCAGGAGCTTGTCCTTAGATTCCATCAGATTCCAGACCTGTTGGGGCGATCCTCGATCCTCGCGCTCGGCTGGATTGTTATAGTCCTTCTCGTCTTAGGGTACGTGTGCAAATATTTCCTTCAAGTTACCTCGAGTTCAGCCGTGGGCCGCGAGGAACCACCGGACTTTCAGGAGATCGAGCCGGCGTATCGTCTGAGGAGTCTGTGGAGGTTCCTGGTGCCGTTCATGCTCTCCTTTGGGCCCTTCATAATCTGCCTTATCTACCTTGGGTACCTCCTCCACATCTCCGTCTTGAGGCAGGTTGTTGCATGGCACATTCTTGCGATCGGGCTTCTGATTGCAGGGAGCTTTTACTTCCCTATATCCCTTGGGGCCGTCGCAGTACTTGGGAGTGTGCGGGGTGCAGGCCCCGTCCCTGTCATACGTTCCATTGTCCGATCTCCCCTCAAGTACGTGGTGACATGGCTCGTCTTCACTCCCCTTGCCTCCCATTTCTTACTCCGCCTCGGCTTGCGTCAGTTCGGCCTCATCCTGATCGAAATTCCGGTCCTTGGAGCTGTTGTCCGGTTACTTGGTTCGCTCTACCTAAAGGCTATGCACATTCCTTTTCTCGGCGACGTTTTCGCCTGGTTCCTTTCGCTGTACTGCTGGATCGCGGCCATGCATCTGCTGGGGATCTTCTACCGGTCCAACCGGGACGGCTGGGATACACTACTGACAATAAGGAGACCAAGCCCTCTCATAAACAATTCAGGCATCGGAGAGGGAGATGGAGTTGATCTGAGGGGAAATCGGCTGAGTGACCGTTCCATCAACATCCTCATCCCAGAACTTGAGCAAAGAGGGGTCAAAGTGCTTTACGACAAGCCGGAGTGAAAAGAAGGGTGTGTCATGTCCAAGAAAGTTGTAGCGTTATGTTTCGTGGCTGTTCTTGTTCTCTGCATTGTCGTACTGCGCCGGAGGCACGAAGAACCTTCAAAGAGAGGTGTATACGAAACACTTATTGCTCAAATCGATGCTCCTTCATTCATTCCAGAGTCTTTCAGAGCAAGCCCTGATAGGCGGCGGGTGGCTTATGTGGCTCAAGCGGACGATAAGCAATCTGTCGTCGTGAATAGAAAAAAGCAGAACGAATACGACGCCACCGGGGGAAACACCCTGATCTTCAGCCCGGACGGCAAGCGAGTGGCTTATGCGGCTCGCCTGGGGGAAAAATGGCTCGTCGTCGTAGATGGAAAAGAGGGCTACAAATATGATGGCATCGGAGAGGGCACTCCCATTTTCAGCCCCGACAGCCAGCGGACGGCTTATGCAGCCCGCGTCGGCAAAAAGTGGCTTGTGGTGTTAGACGGGAGAGCGGGGAAGAAATACGATGGCATCAGTCGCCTCTCACTCATCTTCAGCCCCGACAGCCAGCGGCTGGCCTATGTGGCTCAGATCGGCAACTGGCGAACAGGCAGGCAGGCTGTCGTCGTGGATGGAGAGGAAAGGAAGCAGTACGATGGCGTCATGCCAGGGACCATAACCTTCAGCCCCGACAGCCAGCGGCTCGCCTATGCTGCTTTTATCGGCGTTCGGTTGCACACGGGGGCGGGCGGCGAGCAGATCTACCCCCGTAAAGTGTTTGTGGTCATAGACGGGAAAGAGGAGAAAGAATACCTCGGCGTCGGCCAACGGGTGGATGGTTATTATCCGGGTTGGAGAGCTATGGTCGAGGATGCAAACGACATCGAGCGACCCCGCAGGCGCTGGGCTGGTGGGCCCATCTCGTCGCCGCAGAGACACGAGTTGGCGCAAGATGGATACCAATACTTTTGGCGCCCCGACTCGTACATGGCAGGGGCCGGGCCCCGCGCTATCGCCTTCAGCCCCGACAGCGAGCACGCGGCATACGTGGCTGTGCTGGCCGAATCGAGTGTGAAGAGAAAATGGTGTGTGGTCCTCGATGGAGAGGAAGGCAAGCAGTACGATGGCATCTGGGTAGGCAGCCTGACCTTCAGCCCCGACAGCCAGCGCGTGGCTTATGTGGCTCAGGCGGCCGAAAAGTGGGTTGCGGTCGTGGATGCAAGCGAAGGGGAGAAGTACCCTGAGATCCTGCCGACAACTCTCTCTTTCAGCCCTGACAGCGAACGGGTGGCCTATGTGGCTCAGTACCGGACCAGTCGCTTTCTGGTTCTGGACGGAGAAGAGAGAAAAGCTTATCACCTCCCCAGGACCTCTCATCAGACCGCGAGCCTCTTCTTCAGCCCGGACAGCAAGCGGCTGGCCCATGTCCAGTTTGTTCGTGTCCCCGGGGGCACTGATTTGATGTCGGCTGCGATCGTTCATGACCTTGATGACAAGGAGCAAAAGAAATACGATATGGCGTGGGGATCCAAATTTGTGTTCAGCCCGGACAGCAAGCGGCTGGCTTATGTCGCCGCGGCCCCCCTTCGCGGCAGGGGCGAGCAGAAGTTCAACTTCTTTGTCGGCCTGGAGGGGGAGCAAGGGAAGGGATACGACGCCATCATCAGCAACTCGGATGGAGAAGCGATCGTCTTTGACTCCGCTGACCGTCTCCATTACCTTGCTCGAAAAGGCAACCGCATCTACTCAGTCGAGGAAACGATAAAGTGACATAGGTTCCGGGTGTATGCCCACAGTGCCCGTCGCCGCCCGGCCCGCGAATGGAGGAAGATCAGAATGTCCGGGAAACCTGAGGCGTTATACCTCGTTCTCATTTCCCTGTCTCTTGTCGTACCAGGCTGCAAACGGGAAAAACCTCCAGGCCGAGTAGTATCCGAAACATTTATTGTTAAACTCGGCGCGCCGGGGCGCAGGGTCAACCCAGATTACATCACCTTCAACCGCGACATGAGGCGGGACAGAAAATCATGGCTGGAAAGAATATCGTTCGGCAATTCCTTTTTCCGCGTGTGACGCGGAAGTTTCTGACACGGGTCTGCGCGGTTGCGCTGTTCGCTTATCTGATTTTCGGTCATCTCTACATCCCGCTTCGCATTCAGGGAGAGAGTATGGAGCCAACCTACCGGAGCGCGCGTTTCAATTTCTGCTGGACGTTACGGTATGTCTTTTCAAAGCCCAAACGTCGCGATGTGGTTGTGATACGGCTTGCCGGGAAGAAAGTCATGCTTCTAAAACGTGTCGTCGCCGTGGAGGGCGAAGAAGTCGAATTTCGTGAAGGGAAACTCTACGTGGACGGCAAGGAGATTGATGAGCCTTATGTCCGTTATCCGTGTGACTGGAATCTCTCACCGAGGCGAGTCGAAAAAGGGTGCGTATATGCTGTTGGCGATAATAGGAGTATGTTAATGAGGTATCATGATTTCGGACAAGTTTCTATCAAGCGTATTGTAGGAGTGCCACTGTGGTGAAACCCAAAACCATCGTAATCGCTCTATTGGCTGTACTGATAGCAATTTTGGCCGCACGCCGGCTTTTTCCAAGCGAGGCAAGAGAAGTCAGGAAGCAGTTTGACCGCCTGTCGAAATGGGTGTCAAAGGGTCGAGCCGAAAGCGCTTTGACAATGGCGCGCAAGATCAAACGTATAGGCACACTGTTTGCCGACCCGTGCAAGTTTAGGACTCCGATTTATTCGTTTTCAGGCACTTACACGCCGGAAGAGATATCGAGTTATGCGGCGGCCGCCCATTTGCAATTGGCAAAACTATCGCTGCGATTTTATGACCACAACATTCAGTTCCCCGAGGAGGGAACCGCAAAAGTTGTTTTTACGGCGAAGCTGACGGGCACGACAAAAATGGGAGAGTCTATACACGAAACGCACGAAGTTGAATGTACCTTGAGAAAGTCCGAGGATAAATGGCTTTTCACTGATTGTGAGGTGGTGGAAGTCTTAAAGAAATAGGAGGAGTTCACCGTGCCCTTCCCCGCAGTTATCACAGCATGAAGCGTATGGCTGTATTTCAGTGGTAACTGGGAGCTCCTTTCAGCATTGTCTCATAGCCACATGGTTCGGGCTTTTATTATTCACTCCCCCTCTGCGTTAACCTAACTTCCGCACTTTGTAGTGAGGAATATAGGAGAACCCCGATTT
>CAZXGF010000080.1:0-13676 GCA_964640185.1 uncultured Verrucomicrobiota bacterium
GGCACTCAAAAAGGTCGATGCCCAACTGGACCTCCTCATCTCCAGCGGGGTACCCGCCTGCCAACGTGCTGCATGAAAACTTGACTCATTTGTTAAGAAGTGAGACGTGGTAGACGGCTAGAATAGGCAAGGTTGATCTCGATGGCATCATGCATGGTTAGGCTCTTTGTTGAAGGCGTATACTGGAATGGGAACACCTCAATTGTGACCCTCATTCTACCGTCCGGCGCTCTGTAATTCCTGATCACCACGGGCTCGGGCATGTAGACAGGATATCCCAGAGGGTAGTTCTCAAAAAGCGCGCCGTGGAAGTGAGCGGGCGCTTCTTGAAGAACATGTTCACCCAGTTCGGTGCTGACGCTAGTCCAAGCTGCATCCCCTAACGTTTGTCCGGCAGGGAGCGTGAGTTCTTTTTTCAACTGTGGTAACACAGGATTCCCTTCCAAAATCCAATCTGATGAACTCTGCAGAATTCCTTCCATTTCGGCTGAGAATCTGATTAGTTCCTTCCCATTGGGCAGAACAACAAACTCGTAGCTGTCCAATGAAAGGGAAATTGAATTGGGCTGCGCCGAATGGGAGTGGGACCGACTTAAGCCGGATCGGGAGGCACCACCGGCCAAGAATAGGCGAGGATTCCCATATTGAATGAAGCCTTTAAGATCGTTTGTGAGCCACAGCGACGGCGGCATGTCCCGGACCATTCGGTAATGGACTTCTCCGATAGTCCTACCCTGGTGTTCTGGAACGGCAAGCTCCATGTACCCACGGAGCAACGCAGCGGCATCAAGAATTTTGATGCTGGTTCCATAAGCAGCGCACGCTGCAGCCCCTGCATACATTATGTGAGCAGGAAGGTACTCATCATTTTGCGCGGTATAACAAGCACTAAGGTACACGATAGGGTTCGAAGGCAAACATTCGTCAGTTTTTAAGCTGAGTATGACGTAGTTTTCAGATGAGGCACCCATGTCCTCTGATACATGGAACGCGATCTCGTGGCCTGCGGCTCCAACCAGAAAAAGTTGATCCCCGGATCCGTGGTATAGGTAAATACGGTGATGAGCGCCATGTCCGCAGAAACACATCACGTCGGCGCTTTCGATGGTGCCGCACGGATCGTTAATGAAGTCGCTGGTTCCAACGGGATCCTGCTGAATCAGAAGGGAATACGCCTGAATGTCAGCCACCTGTCTCAACTCGAAGAGTTCAAACGCGGCGTTGTGCTCGTTGAGAAACGTCAGATTAGTCGCATTGACGAATGGGTTCGTCGTGTCCAACCAGTTCAAATCCTTCGTATCACGCCCAGACATCACTAACGCCCTCTGAGGGAACTCCCTCTCCGTGAAATCCTTTCTTCTTAACGAAAGGCATTCAATGAGGTAGTCATAAAGCCTGTTGCGAAAAGCAGACTTTGTATGCGTTGGAAGCCGTGAGTAACGAACATCGGGTTTTGTGTCTCCATCGAGATCCCAATAAGGGTAATCCCCCAGGCCGTCATCCAGCTTTCCGTATGGCACCACATCATCCCCGCCTAAGATCAACAAATGCCTAAAGTAAAAGTGAGATCCCTGCATTACCCGGAGAGTTCTTTTGATCTCGTCAGCGGAAGCGTACGCACTCGCATACACCAGAATGCCCTGCACGTCTTGATGTTTCCCGCACTCAGGCGCTAGAGCGAGAATCTTGTCAAGACGGGAGGTGGAAAGACTGTCCCAACCACCCAGTGCGTCGCGCAGACCATTTGGATTGGTCAGAATCACAAGATCCGGCTGCTCAGAGCTCGCCGCGACAAATGAGTCCTGATTGTTACCGAAGGCAACGGTCTTGCCGGCCCCCAACCACACAGCCACCGTGTGACGCGCGTAGTGCGCTTCGCAATAAGCGTCATAAACAGGCAAAGCTGGTAGCAATATCGAATGAGACCAATTCCAACTGCTACCATCACCCCAAGGGCCGTTCTCCCAGTGCTCTACGAAATCTTCGGACTCGCCGCCTTCAACGTAAACGGTGACCTCCGCGCAAAACAGAGGCGACACATTGCTCGCCTGGAGCAGAATCTGCACTGTTTCTCCATCGTAGAAGACAGTGTTGTTATCTATTGGCGCCCCATTTTTCTTGATTGTGACCGTGATCGTTCCTCGGTCGACCACATTAAAGGCAGCGGAGGCAGCGAGAATAAGCTCGCCCTTCTTGGCAGAAACATCCACGGTCCACTCACCAGCGATGCCATCTGGCACAAAGTTGGCAACGAACGTGTCACTATTTTGGTTGCCGAGCTTAAAGCTGATCGGGAACTGCTTCTGAGCCGGGTCCTTAACCAGACCAGTCACGGACCACCCCTCCGCAGAGTCTCCGTTAATCGCAGCAGAGAATTGCCCCATGGTTTTCAGGGGCCATGGCGAGGGTGGCACATGCAATTCCAGAGTTCCCGCTTTCGGCCGGAACTTCTGGATCCGGTTGTTACCCCTGTCGGCGACGTAAACATTGCCGAGCCTGTCCACCGCGACGAAATAGAAGGCTGTGCCGCTACCCTGCGTGCTCCATTCTGTGATGAGATCCCCATCACCCGTGAACTTCCTGACAGAGTTACTGCCCGCGGCCACGTAGGCCACGTAAACGTTATCCACGCCATCTACAGCCACACCGCAGGGGCACCAGCCTTCTGCCCCCCACATCTTGATGAGCACACCATCAGAGCTATACCTCTGCACGCGGTCGCGTAAAGAATCCGGCACATAAACGTTCTCCTGGGAATCCACGGCCATGCCCGGAGCGACGAACATAGAATCTTCGACTTCTCTATACGGGACCCAGCTCGTGATAAAAACGCCCTCTGAACTGAACTGAACTTCTCGACTCTCGGCTCTCCAAAGGGCAGGATAGAGCAAACGTACACGTTTCCTGCCATATCTACTGCAATCGCCCAGGGGTTATGTCTGTCCTCGTGCATGTCCCATCGCCTTAGCAGGGTGCCCTGGGATGTGAACTTCCATATACGCCAGCCGCCGGTCGCGTATACGTTGCCAGAGGGGCCCACGGCAACGCCATAAAAAGGAACTCTCCACTTGCCATCGAGGACTTCCCATTTCTTGACAAAGACACCGCTGGAAGTGAATTTCTGTATACAGCAGTTCTCAGTGTCTGTGGTATAGACGTTGCCGTAGGCGTCCACGGCCAGGCCTCTGATATCTGCGAACTCGCCGTCGCCGCTTCCCTGTCTGCCCCACTCGGCTACGAGTTCATATTCTTGGGCCGGCGAAGCGAACGGAACCGACACCCACACAGCCAACCCCGTCATGATGAACACAAATATCATTTTGTTCATGGTCTCGCCTCCTATTGGCCTGCTTATGCTGGGAGAAACGAGCATCGTTCATGCAAGCGTTCGATGCATCCTCCCCGTGAGGCTCTCGTTCTACAGTTTTCAAGCGAAGTGTTTCGGACTCGGCGCATTATCGCATGCCCAGCCTGAAGAAGGCAAAGGGAAAATGGAAGGAGGACGCAGCCATCGTTTCGGTTTCAGGCCCGGCTGGAGGTAGATATGAAGATAGAGGAACGGTTCTTTTTGAAGACTGTTTTCGAGATTCAGGATGTGCTTGGCGAAGGGAATGACGCCTCAGACACAAAGTCAAGGCAGCGGATGGCGAGGCTCGAAAAGGAAATGCGAGGGTTGACGACAAAAGGATGAGGGAACGGGAGGCAGTAATGTGGGTTTGACTTAATCTCACGAAGAACCGGAAGTTAAGGTCGACTGAGTGGAGCGAAAAGCGGGAAGGGTTCCGGGGAGAGTCCTGTCCGAGGCGATTCACCGACACCTTTATAAACCCCTCTCACTTTACACGTGCAGTGGAGTTAGCGCGAGGATGGAGATCGAGGAGTATGTGCTGCACAAGGAGAAGAAGCTGGCAAAGGGAAGTGAGAGGATCAAAGATTTCAGAGTTTTTGATTTCAACTACATTCCTGAAAAGCCTCTGATGAGGGATGAGGTCAAGCCTGTGGTGGATGCTCTGCTCAGGTATCAGAAGACAGGCATCGCCAACAACATCTTGGTAGTGGGAACAAGGGGGAGCGGAAAAACCTTGCTCATGAAATACCTGGTTGAGCTGCTTGGCAAAAGGAACGGGCTGAAATCCCATTACGTGAACTGCCGGAGCCACAACACGAGTTTTAAGATTCTCGCATCTCTTCTTGGCGTGAAGCCGCGGGGCTCTGCGATGAGCGAGCTGTGGGAGCGGTTCTGTCAGGAGAACAGCGGCGGGGGCGTCCTCGTCCTGGATGAGGTGGACTTGCTTTCTGATAAGGACAGGAACAAAGACATCCTTTATCTCCTCAGCCGGTCCGAGAAGAACTACATGGCGGTCTTGCTGAGCAATAGCCCGAAGTTTCTGAACCTGCTGGACGAAAGCGTTCGGAGCACCTTGCAGCCTGAAACCATTCATTTCAGGAATTACGCCGCTCCACAGATTGAGCAGATTCTTGAGGACAGGGCGAGAAAGGGGCTGAGAAGGCATTCACGGTTGCGGATAAGGAAAATCTCCGCCCTGACTGCCCGGAACACGAACTCGGATGTACGGGTAGCGATTAAGACGCTTTACTACTCGGCAGTGGAACGCGGGCAGACAGTTGAAGAGAATTTCGAGAGGGCAAGGAAAGACCTTTTTCTTGACGTGATAAAGGACTTGAATGACAAGAACCTGCTTATTCTAAAAGCCGCGGTCGAGCAGAAAGAGCGGCACGTGAAAAAGGTGTACGAGGGCTATCGCAGGCTGAGCCTCAAATGGCACGAAGAGCCTTTCTCGTATGTCTATTTCTACACCAACCTGGCCTATCTGCAAAGCCTCGGTGTGATTCTCTTGATTTCAACAAAGGTCAACAGGTCTTATAGGAACCGAATTGATCTGCTGTTTGATCCTGAGCTGCTGGAAACGGTGTGGGAAATGCGGTTTGGATGAGTGGCGGATGCCGTTTCGAAAGCCGAGGAGAGCTCTCTGGCAAGGGTTACGCTTACCTGCCGGGCTGCGCAAGAGTCAACGAGGGAAAACGAGAACCTTACGGCACGCAGTCTGCAAAGCGGATTGATGCTCCTTGAAACCATGCACTTCCCTTTGTTGACGAGGAAAATGCGCGGAACCAGTTGGTCAGAAAAAGCATTTCATAAAGTGCGACTTGGCGATCAGTGCAGCATTGGAGGTTGCACATAATGGCTACAATGGAGTCAAAAAAACAACGAAGTCTGAAGCTGCTGTGGATTGGTCTGGGAGGGCTGATACTGGCAGTTGCGTTTGTGAGGGCGGAGAAACCATCTATGCAATACAAGTACAACAAGCTTACACCTGAAGAGGAGCGCGTCATCGTTGGGAAGGGCACAGAGCGGCCCTTCACAGGCAAGTACAACAGCCACTTTGTGGAAGGGCTTTACGTATGCCGTCGGTGCAACGCGGCGCTCTACGAATCGGATAGCAAGTTTAAGTCCGGCTGCGGTTGGCCGAGCTTCGATGACGAGATTCCCGGAGCGGTGAAAAGGCAACGCGACGCCGATGGTTTCCGCACCGAAATCCTCTGTGCGCGCTGTGGAGGACACCTGGGGCATGTTTTCGAGGGCGAGAATCTGACGCCGAAGGACACACGGCACTGCGCGAATTCGCTCTCGTTGGACTTTGTTCCTGCAGAGAATCTCGGCAGGGTAGTCTTTGCTGCAGGCTGTTTTTGGGGCGTCGAATACCATTTCCAGCGAGAGCCCGGGGTCATCCAGACCGCAGTCGGCTACACAGGAGGGCGCACGGAGAAGCCTACATACGAAGCTGTGTGCTCCAAGACCACAGGCCATGCTGAAACTGTGGAAGTTGTGTTTGACAACCGAAAGACCAACTACGAGACCTTGGCCCGGCTATTTTTCGAGATTCACGACCCGACGCAGGTGAATCGCCAGGGTCCTGACGTGGGAGACCAGTACCGCTCGGCAATCTTCTACGTCAACGATGAGCAGAAGAAGGTTGCTGAAGAGTTGATTGCAGCTCTCAAGAAGAAAAGTCTGAAGGTTGCCACCCAGGTTGTGCCATTTCGGAAGTTCTGGCCGGCAGAAGAGTATCACCAGGACTACTACGACAAGACAGGGAAACAGCCGTACTGTCACATCAGGACGAAGCGGTTCTGACTGAGGATCCGGAGGGCACATGGGCCTTCCCAGGCATAGGGAAGCACAAGGCTCATCGCCTGGGTACGAACCGGTGCACAAAGTCAGAATTGCTGTGATGCCCGGCTGAAGCATCGCGCCGCCTTCCATCATTTGACGCTCGCGTCGCCCCCGTTCCCTCAGTTTTTTCTCCTTCGCAGCCTGCCACACGCCAACCCCGCGCTTACGCTCAAGCTGTAGAAGGCTATCTTTTGGGCTCCTGCCACGCGAGAGACAGGGCGGGCGACTATTCCAAATGAGGTGTTTTTGTGCCGGAAATAAGCCTTTTTCGCGCCAAAATAGCTTGATTTCCTTTGGAAAAGAGGCTTTGTTCAGCGAAAATCGGCCAGTTTGAGCCTCAAAAATGAAGCGAAAGTGTCGCTTGGGAGGCTGAGCAGTACTCTGATAATGCCCTGAGTACTTACTGTTACGGCAGGGGATAAAGACTATGCGAAGTTTACGCGTGGGGGGGGTCGAGCAAAAGTGGATGAGGGCTGTTTTTCCTGCCTCGTCACTGAAAAGTAGCACCAAAAAGTTTTTAAAGTGATCATATATATAGATATATATTGATAGATCGTATTGGTAGATCATATAGAGTACCTATACGGTACCGGCAGGCGGGGAACAGCATGCAGGGTCTTCCAGCTACACGTGACGCGTAAACCGCAGTCTCTCTTTGCTTGGGTCATGGCGCGGGGAGCGAACGCTTCAACAGGGAAGAAAAGAGAGACTTCGGCAGCTGGAGGCGGGCTGTTGTTGTTTTGAGAAAAGTCGCATTTCCTTTCAGCTACACGTGACGCGTAAACTCTACTCATACTTTGCTGGGGTCACGGCGCGGGCTTTGGGCGAGACAATAAGGGGGAAGGGAGGTCTGGCTGCCGCGCGGGCTTGGAACACGGCGGCGGCACTTTCAACAACAAGGAGAAGAGGAAGAAGGGGGCTGTTGTTGTTCTGAAAAGGCTTTGATTTCATGCTTTCAGCCTCTCTGCTGTTGAATTTTTTGAGGCCACGGGGAAAACATCGGCAGAACCTCGATCGCTCACCAGAAGCCGCGAGAACGCGTTTGAGGGCGCCCTGGCAGGGGATTTCATGAGATTATGAGAAAAGCACCGCCAGAAGCCGTGAAACCTGGTTTTTGAAGTGATGGTGAAGCTGGCGCCTGAATTCCCGAGTTTCGCCACAAGCCGCGAAACCCCGGATTTTGAGCTTATGACAATTCCTGCCCATCTTCTCCGGCTAACCGAATAACTCGAAGCCTGCCTGTTTTTGTCTTTTTTTTAGCTTCTTCTATCAGACCTTTTTCCACCAACTTGAGCTTCAGCTTCTGACCTTGCCGGACGCTGATACCCAGCCTCCGGTACCTTTCGGCGATACCACTGTCTGGGTACTCGCGGACATCCTGAAGGAAGAGCTGCTCAAGGTCTGGTTCGGCGTCCTCGCTGCCAGCTTGCAGTTTTTCCTTACTCTCACTTTTGCCGCCACCTTCTTCTTGCTGGTCTACTGCCATTCTGGCTTCAAGGACAGGTTGCATCCTTAATGCCACAGCATTGTCCGTGATTGCGCCTTTCTCAATATGGAACTCTGGCAACTCAATCATGAAAGCCTTGGGAATCCTGCCCTGGAGTTTGACAATTGCCTGGCCGACTTCGAGTTCTCCCAGCAGGTCATTTTCCTTGCCGTCAAGAAGCATGCACTGGCTCATTGCCCCGATGTCTTTGCGATGCTTCAGGTTCATACAGATCGTGCAATAGGTGTTGCCCAGGGCTGGAAGAGAAATCTGGCTCGGATGCTGGTCGAGGATGATGAGTCCTTCACCGAACTCTCTTATTTCGCGGAAAGTCAGCTCTATCACGGATTGCCCTCCGACAAAACTATGACGAGGATTTGACAAAATGTGATGCGACTCCTTAATTAGGATGGCGTGTTTGAAAGTTTCACGGTTTTTTTCTGTCATTCTGCGATGATGAATCCACAACAGAAGGGCACTCGTCACAAAGACTTTGTCTGCTTGGGTGAGGGCGTCCAGTTCAAGGATTACAGACTTGTCCAGGAGAGACTCGAGGTTTTCGTTTCTTCCCGCGTTCACAAGAGTGTCCATTTCCCCAAAGCAAATAGAGGACAGAGCCCGCAAGGTCGAAGAAAGCCATCCTGACTCTCTTCCTCTGGCATTGAACTGCCGGGCTTTCTGAATGACATCCCGGAACGTAGGATAGTGAGTGATCTTGCCCGAATAGATGCCCGCTTCTTGGTAGACCGAATCGAGCGACTCCTGGAGAACATAGAGCGAGCCGTTTCCGAGAAGGTAGGACGTGGCGATGACTCCAATCAGCTTCTTCAGCCAGGTTTTCGGATTAGTGCCGGGTGGCGGGATGAGCGGATTGAAGGTGAAGGGCGCGATGTTTCTGCCGATGGTATAGACTTCCATGTCCTGGAATTCTGGCAGGGCGAGAAGGTCTCTGTAATTGCGCTTCCAATCAAACACCAGGACTGGCTTTCGTTTCTTCTTGAGTTCTCGCAACAACAAAAAGCCAACGTTGGTCTTGCCTGCCCCACTTCTTCCGAAAATGCCGGCGTGCTGAATCCACTCCTGCTCTCGCAGGCCGAAAGGGTAAAGGCGGCGGTTGTTGTAGAGCACAGTGCCGATGGGGTAGCTGCCTTCCGCCTGCTCTCTGGACGGAGGTATAAGAGACGCCACGCTTTCAACCCCGGAGAAAAGGTACTTGGCTGCGAGAACCTCGAGATAGGATTCAATCTGTTTCTTGCCTTTTTCATCTTCAGCGCAATAAGCCTGGAATAACTGCAGCATCTTATCGCCGAACAGAGGCTTGAGCTTCTGGCAGAGCTCCCGGACATGGTCGATCTTACCGGGAATGAAATCAGGCATCTTCGCCCTCCAGGCCCGAAAGCATTTTTGCCCTTCTGACTGTTGCTCCGTATTCCCCTGTGTGTTCGAACAGTTCCTCTCTGATATCTCTGGAGTCTTTCCAAAATCCGAGCTCTTCTTTTCTTCTATCTTTCTCCAAAGCTACGATCAACTTTTCGAGGTTCATTTCCTCTCGGCCAGCTTCCATGGGCGATAGCATCCTGGCTATTGAAAGGCGGGAGTGGCAGTCAATGAGGCGATGGTCAATATCTTTCAGATGGCCGTGATGGAGATTGCTTCTTTCGTAAAGCAGATTCAGAAGGTGCTTGACTGAGATGCGTTGGTCTCGCTTTTGGTGACCGAAGACTTGGTCGGCAAGAATGGCAGGATAGGCTTGATCTTCAGGGGGAGAGGAGAGGCTTTCCTGTAACAAAGGGATGTCTCTTTCCAGGCCGCTGAGATACCGGTTTCCCGGCCACTGGAACAGGGAGTCTCCGCTTTCATAGGGCTTCACAGGTTCGTACTGGCTTCTGGCGAAATATGCCTGCTGGACCTTGGAGAACGTGTAGGGATTCATTTTGGTGTCACTCTGGTGTGACAATGGGAAGGGGGAAGGGTTTAAAAAGGTTTCGGTGGCGGAAGATAAGTGCGACCGACCCGTCCGCGCGAGCGCGGTTGCATAATCCCCCCTCTTTGGTGGACAAGCCCTGGTGAGAGGCCCTTCATCGGACCATGAACTGGCTATCCGAGATAATGTAATTATGCCCGAAGGATTCCCGAGTCCGGGGCTGAGAGTTGGCTTGAGAAAAGACCGTGCAGGTCTCGCCGAGGGCTGATCAAAAGGGCAGGGTGTTGGTCTGGCGTGAAGCCGGGCTTAGATCCTGGAGAGCTTCAGTTTGGCGCGGATTCCGGCGGCATCTCGTTGTTCAAACGACGCCAGAGGTCTGAAAGCACGCAAACACCCAGGGGCCCGCTGTCGGAACAGGAGTTTAGGAGGGCACGCCCGCGAATAGCTAGTTCACGGGAAACCGGAGACTTCTTTCCCGACACCTTAGCCACATGGTCGATCAGGGCTGCTAATGACGCGGCCATTGCATCGTCGCACTCGGCGGCGCGACAGACCTTATGCCAACGGAACTTGAGTAAATCCCGGACGTGGCTTTCCCAAATCGGGTCTTCGCCGCGAAACGCCAACGCGACGCAGGCAACACCCAAGCTGAACCAGACATGTCGCTCAGGGCAAGCGCGCTTCGGCAACTTTGACAGAAGCCACACAGGAAGCAAACCTTGCAAGGGAAGTCTTCTCCCTCGCTTCCAGCACCAACTTGCCCACAGGAAATGCAGTTCTCCCGCTAAATCTATGTTCGCAACTCTCGCGGAGTCGGATATGCAGGTTACTGCGACATCATCTATACCATCATAAACAAATTTGCCCCTTGAGGCCTTGGGTGGGGCGGGGCGGATCGAATACTCGGACTCACAGCCATCGCCCTTTAGCAAACCCCGGATGACGAGCCCAACGTTCAGCTCGGAGTGTTTATCCTTAGTTCCTTTTCGAGCAGAAGGGCGCTCCGCTTTAGCGGATGGGAACAGCACTTCTATGGGAACAGCAAAACGATACAGAATCTCTGCCAGTTTGGCCCAGGCCTTATCGGAGTCAGAATCATCGCCCTCATTGGACTCCCTGAGGAAAATCGCCTTAAGCGATTGGCCGGCATGCTCGACCCGGCCCAACGATAGGATGGCTCGCGCTTCGATCCAACTTGGCGCTCCGATTTCTTTACGAAACAGTCTGCAATAAAACAGCACTTCGTTTGGAAGAAGGTACACCACTGGCTCATGCCGCGGGGATCCCCCGGAACGCGCCTTCTCATGCGCTATGCGATAGAGTGCTCTTTTCGCGGCTATGCGCAGACAGGGTTCTATAGCCGCGGTATCTTTGGACGCTTCACTAAGACTCTTTTCAGCCTCCGCCATCCGACCGAGACCCAGGAGAGCCAAGCCGCGAAGCACCAAGGCGTCTGGATCGGAGGGGATTACATAGAGACACCATTCCGCTAAGTGCAATGCCCGGCGAGCCGCGTCGAGTTTTGCTTCTCCGGATGCTAAGCATGTTTCCCAGAGCGAGGTCTCAGCCGCGAGCCGTCGAACTGCATATGAAGGCGGAAAACAACGAGAGACCTGCGCACAGACCTTCTTAGCTTCCTGGTACTTCCCCATGATAAGATAAGCTGAGCCCTTAATCCTCCATGCGACCACGCTATGAGGGTCCAGTTTCAGGATCTTGTCGGCGACCGCGAGGGCATCCTGAGCCATTCCGCTTCGCAGTAAGGTTTCCGACAATATCAGCTGAGAGAAATGGGAGTCTTCGTTCAGTTGCGCATACTCTTTTGCCAGTGCGACTGCAGCCTCAAAATTCCCAGTGCCAAGATATCCGAACAAGGCAAGATGAATCCAGTCATCGAAGCAGAATGAATCGCGCAAAGAGTCTATGAGCTCGTCAGACTCTTTGCCCATGAGACGCTCCGAGAATACCGTCAAGACGCCCCACGGTACTTGCTTAGCGGAGGACGCATAAGCAGCTGCAAGGAGGTCGGCCATGCCAGGCTCCCATCGCTTTTGTGTGAATCTAGCGAGACCTCGCTGAAACAAGGCGCGCGCATGATTGGGCGATAGACGGAGAGCAGCATCAGCGGTTTTTTCCCCTCTCTCCCAGCTATCATATTCGATCCATAAACTCGCAATCAAGCATAGCATAGTTGCAGCCTCGTTGGAGGGCAGACGCATTGCGAACGTTTCGGCAGCTTCAGCATACTGGTGAAAAAAGGGTGTGGTTTTGCAGTTCTCCACCAGTCCAACAACGGGCGGGGCTAGTTGAACATCGTGGATGTAGATAAGCGCCTCTTCGCGTAAAAGCCAGCATGAAGCCTGAAGAGCCTCAATACAATTTGAAAAAGCCAGCCCTTCCACATCGCCCAGGACCAACCGCAAAAAGGAGAAAACTCTTGCCAAGTCAAAAGGACTAGAATCGCCGACCAAATGCAAGAATGCGAGAGTTCGCAGAACGTGAGGACCCAACGACCGCGCCGGCTCGGGTTTCCTGGGAAGATCCTCAAACAGCCGCTTCCACCTTTCGACAGAAGAACGTGGTGGAGATATTTCGAAAAACGGTTCGGAGACTGTCATCCCTTTCCATGTATGGGCGCTTTCCGCACAATAAAGTGGAGTGTTATCCGACTTTTCAATCCACTGCGCCCACTTGTCGAACAATCGCTCCGTGACCTCCACATTGAAAGTCTTTGCTGAGAGTCTTAGCACTTGCCGGATAAACCCCTTGGGAGCCGGATCGAGCCAAACCTCATTCCTAAAACCCCGAAGGTACCATTCCTCAGATCCAATGTGCTGGCTAACTTCAAGAGCCTCGGTTCCTCGATAGGTAACGATTACTGCAGCGTCTGGACAATTGGCATCAAGCCAGGTTAATGCTGTCAGAAGAAAGGATGTCCCTTCTGCCGACAAGGAACGATGAAAGTCCTCGAAGACCAGGGCCACCGGCTCACTGCGGTGTAGTCTGCAGAACCATTGAAGTTCCACCAGCTCGTTGGCGGGGAGGATTGGCTTGATAAGAAGGATATGCCATCCTGGGTTTCGTTGACAAATCTGATATAGAGCAACGGACTTGCCAGTGCCGGGACGCCCAAGTATGCGCAAGCGGAGGCCGGGGGTCAGCGTAATGTTTTGCGTTAGCGGATGGGCGACCTCGGTCAGAGGTATGCCCTCGGAAAAAGGGCTCTTGCATAGGTGTTCGTAAAGTCCATCGGAGTCTTCTGAGGAAAGATGGACGATGTATTCGAATTGAATAACAGGCAACTTCGTAGCGAACCTCTTCGCCATTTCTCTCAGGGGCTCGAGAGCGCTCGAAATCTCCCTAGTTTTGATCTCGGATACCCCCGAGAAGTCCGCCATTGCCCTGTAAAGGGATCTCTGGTCGAGAACACACGCTTCCAGTTTGCCCGGGTCTATGGTACTGAGACGGTTCGCGAAAGCCTTGTCATCTTTTACACGGATGTGCTTCTTGATTGCGGCCAGGTCGCAGATGTGAATGTCGCAGGCTTCAAGCGGCGAAGTCTTCGAGAGCTTAATGCTATGGAAGCGGCGGAATGTCTCGAAAAGAAAGCGGTGCTGGAGGTGAAAGCACCTCATTTTGTGGTAAAGAAGGCTTTTCTTGCCCTCGCAGTATTTCTTCTCCCTCCTTATCCATCTGTCGCGGCAAGATAGTGAGTTCCGTACGATTCGGTTGATCTCGTCTTTTGCCTCGGTTTTTGCGATTGGCGGTAGCCCAAGCCCTACCCAGGCAAATAGAGGAAAAAGACCCTCAGGTTTTGATTTCTTCCCCCGCAGGTGTGGAGATCTGTAAATCTCGTTTGGGACGTCAACGACACACCACTCTTGGGGCTTATCCGCGGATGGCTTGACCCTCGCCCCAATGTACCTGAGCTTACTGCCGGCTGTGTCGATGACGAAGAATATTTCGACTTTGTCCTGGTTTGCCATGTTCACCTTTGGAGAATAGACTCACCTCACTAGCCGTCTATCACGTCTCACTTCTTAACAAATGAGTCAAGTTTTCATGCAGCA
>CAZXGF010000081.1:0-12757 GCA_964640185.1 uncultured Verrucomicrobiota bacterium
GAGCCTGACAGGGGCTTTTGCCCTTTCCTTCCTTGTCCTTTCGAGGTTTTGACCCACGCTTCCCAGCCATCTCTTTCCACACCTGCAACAGCACAGCTCACACTACGCTCTTGCCTTCGCCACCTGACTGCTTTACACTTGCACAGAACAGGGCGGTCGCAGGGATACCCCTGAGCCGAACGAACCATTCTTCGTCTCAGCCAATCACGCTGTTTCCACTCAGACCGATTGGCTGTCGACTTGCCCTGTTCCTTGCTTTTCTATCTCTTCTTCTCTATCAGCCTCCGGTAGAACGGGCATCTTTCCTTGCCGACGCACTTCGCCATGCTGCGAAGGATGCCATCAGGGTTACAGCCGTATTCGTAGCCCTTCGTATACGCCGATGTGATGATTCGCTGAAGCTCCATCCTATGTAGCAGCGGGCGATTCTTCTTGTTCCAGGCCGCCATAGCCTCCTGGCAGAGTTCCTGTGCTATCCCAACTCTCCTCAATTCTGATGCAATAATATGCGCTGTACAGTTGCGTGTTCCTCGACCCACTCCTGTCTTGAGCAAAGCCTTCACGCAAGGTTTGATCATCTCGATATCGACGTGCCTGCCCTGAACCGCTCCGCTCGGAAGATTCTTTTCTCCATCTCTCTGGACTTTTGTAGGCAGCCTCTGCCACAGCTTCTCGCCATCATGCTTGGTTATGTTCTTCAGATATTCCAGATGGTCCACAACGGGTTGGAAATTGCCGCCAACAAAAAGACATCTCCGCCCTGTTTCCCGATGAATCCCGAGAGGAAGCTTGATGAGATTTCCGAAACTCCCATCCGGGATATAGTCCTGTTTGGGAAAGACCTCATGACCGCACGCTACTGCTTTACCGATAGCCCGTGCCTTCCAGTTTGCGATGGCTTGCTGGGAAAAAATCCACACGTGATAGCCCTTGTTCCCCGAGTCCTCCACAACCGGACTGATTCCAATTTCCCGCATTCTGGCCAAGACCCGCTTGATCTCCTTTT
The DNA here is from genome assembly GCA_964640185.1 of uncultured Verrucomicrobiota bacterium. Taxonomy (GTDB): domain Bacteria; phylum Auribacterota; class JABMQX01; order JABMQX01; family JABMQX01; genus CAZXGF01. Next base: position 1,007 of record CAZXGF010000081.1, read on the forward strand.
CATCCCTGGTGTCAATATCAATGCAAATCCATCTAGTTGAGGAACGCCCAGGATAGACTCCAATGGTGACCTCTCCTTTCAGATGTCGCAAAATGACCTCGTCGTCCAATTTCTCCTTCACTGGCTGGTAAATGGAGCCGTCTCGGGTCTTTTTCTGCACCGCATAGACGTCCGTTCGGCTCACGAACAGAGACATCACCATGGCAACCATCCCACTTGTCGCCAGTCTCTTTCTCCAATCTATCTTTTCCACAAAATCCATTTTTTCGATTAGTCTCGTCGGTCGAGGAAGAGGAGAAACCTCACTTCCCCCCGTCGCTCGTGCCTCACTGTCATTGCCTGCTATATCTCCACGTCCAAGGTAGTGCTTCGTGGACCAGTGTGAAGGGCGGTAGGAAACTGCGGCGGGTGGTTGGGCGGAGAAAAACTGCGGCACTTCCAAAAGATTTCTGCGAGAATGCATCCTTTTACGCGGCTGTAGGAGCCACGGCAGGAGAAGCATTCTCAGCAGAAAGGAAAGGAAGTGTACAGCGATATGGAACAATGGCTTCAGATCCGACAGAGGGTATTACGAGAAGGAGTCAGCAAGCGCCAGGTCTTGCGTGAGACGGGGATGCACTGGACGACGCTGGAGAAGATTCTCGAGTACTCCTGTCCCCCGGGGTATCGCCGGAAGAAACCACCCCACAAGCCCAAGATCGGGCCGTGCCTGGAGAGGATCCGACAGATCTTGGAGCAGGACAAACAGGCCCCCAAGAAGCAACGGCACACCGCCAAAAGGATTTGGCAGATTCTGCAAGAGGAGGGATTCACGGGGGGCTACACCATTGTCAAGGATGCCGTTCGGGAACTGAGGCGGACCCGCCAAGAAGTCTATATGCCGTTGAAGCATCCGCCTGGAGAAGCCCAAGTGGATTTCGGGCATGCTCTGGTGAAGATGGCGGGGGTTCTGCGAAAGATTCGTTTCTTCGTCATGGCGCTGCCGTATTCGGATGTTGTCTTTGTCAAAGCCTACGATCGAGAATGCACCGAGACGTTCTGGGACGGGCATGTTCAGGCGTTTCAGTTCTTCGGCGGGGTTCCCCGACGCATCACCTATGACAACAGCAGAATCACGACCTCGAAGATCGTTGGTCCCCGCCGGCGGGAACTGACCCAAGGGTTTTTACAGTTGGTCAGCCACTACCTGTTTCGGTATCACTTTTGCCTGGTCCGCCGAGCCAATGAGAAGGGCGTGGTCGAAGGACTGATCAAGCACACGCGGCAGAACTTTCTGGTTCCTGTTCCCCAAGTTCGGGATTTTGACGAGCTGAATGCCCATTTGCTGCAGAGGTGTCGGGAGGATATGCATCGCAAACTCCGGGGGCAAACGGAGAGCAAGGGGTCATTGCTTCTTGAAGAGCAGTTGTCCTTCCTTCCCCTCCCGTTCAAGCCGCTTGATGCCTGTCGGATACAACCCGGGCGGGTCAATAGCGAACTGTTGGTCCGTTTCGATGACAGCGACTATTCGGTGCCGATGGAGTACGCTTACCACGATGTCACCGTAAAGGGGTATACCGACCGTGTGGAGATTTGCCGACTGCATGAGGTGATTGCCGTTCACCCTCGGGGCTGGAGCAAACAACAACAGGTCTTCAATCCCCTCCATTATCTGCCCTTGCTGGAGCGGAAGCCTCCTTCCTTTCCGTTCGCTCGCCCTTTTGAGAAACTGACCTTACCTCGCTGTTTTGACGTCCTCCGCGGTCGTATGGAATCGGAGTTGGACCGTGGGACGCGTGAGTACATTGGGGTCCTCCGTCTTTTGGAAGCCTATAGCGTCCAGCAGCTCACGGCGGCGGTGGAAAAGGCTCTGCGCCATCGCGTGCATACCAAAGATGGCGTGGCGCAATTCCTTTCTGGCTCTCGACCTTGGCGACAGACGACCTTCAAGCTTGCAGGCCGAGATCATTTGCGCCTGGTTAAGGTATCGAAGGCCGACGTTCGAGAGTACACCACTCTGCTGGGCCACGGAGGTGCAGCGTGAAGGAAACAACCCCCCAACTCTTACTGAACCACTATCTGAAGAAACTGAAGCTACCGACCATCTTGCGAGAGTATCCGGCTGTGGCGGCCTCTGCGCGAAGGACAACTGTGACTATACGGTCTTCTTACTTCGTCTGGTGGAACGAGAGGCGTTGGATCGGGAAAAACGAGCGGCCCAACGCCGGATCAAAAAGGCCCGCTTCCCCGTGATCAAGACCTTGGATACGTTCGATTTCAAAGCCCAACCTTCGATCAACGAGAAGCTCGTTCGGGAACTGATGGTCGGCGACTATGTGGACCGTCGGGAAAATGTGCTGCTGGTGGGAAACAGTGGCACCGGCAAAACCCATCTGGCCAGTGCGCTGGGGTTTGCCGGTTGTATGCAAGGCCGAAAGGTACGGTTCCTCACGGTCAAGGGGCTCGTGACGCACCTGACCGAGATGACCGAGCAACGGCAATTGGAGCGAACCTTCAACCATCTGGAGCGTCAGCACCTGCTGATCCTGGATGAGCTGGGATATGTGCCGTTCTCGAAGACGGGGGCCGAATTGCTCTTTGAAGTCGTGAGTCGGGCGTACGAGCGTCTGAGCCTCATTGTGACCACAAACCTTCCGTTTGAGTCTTGGACGGAGGTCTTTGGGTGTGAGCGACTGACCGGAGCCTTGTTGGATCGGTTGACCCACCGGGGGCACATCATCGAGGCCAATGGGGCCAGCTACCGACTTCGAGAGTCGAAACGCAGACTGCTGCGACCCCGTTCCCAGCCCCAAGAGAGTAGGCAGACACAACCAAGACAATCATAGTGGGAAGTAAATAGAAATACGTTGACACCCTATGTCACATAGGGTAAGTAGACCCGACGTGCCACGGTTTTAGTCCGTCACCCGCCACAGTTTCCTACCGCCCTTCACAGGTTGACGATTTCTTGGCACTCGGTTAGAATCGAAGCGTGAAAATGTCCTTCGGGCGCTAACGCCGCACCATTGCCTGAAAGAGCATGGTGAGAGTCAATGAATCTAGCGGATGCGTGCGGTGCCTAAACCACGAAGAACAAGGAGAATTAGATGATTTACAAGATTCGAGCGTGTCCCGTTTCGTTATGCGCAGTTGTCGTCTTCAGCCTGGCTGCCATCAGCGCTCAGGCTACCGATGTCTCGGGATCAATCTCTTCCAACGCGACGTGGACAGCGGCAGGCAGCCCGTACGTCGTCGTCGGGGATGCGACCCTGGAACCGGGTGTGACGTTGACCATACAGCCCGGCGTTACGGTTCAATTCGCACAGTACAGGGGCCTTTGGGTCAGAGGCAATCTGAGCGCTGTGGGAACCTCTGGCGGTCCCATTACGTTTACCGGCACGACGGAGTCAGGGGGCTGGTGGCGGTTCATTAACGTTGAGCAAGGGGGCAGCGCGACGTTTGACTACTGCACACTGAGATATGCCGGATATTGGGATAGCGCGGGCATTCTCAAAAGTGGTTCCGGAGCGCTGTCCATCAGGAACTGCGCCATCGGTAACATCACGGGGGATGGTCTTCGCATTGCCTCCGGCTACGCGTCCTTCACCTCTCAAAACAACACGTTCTCCAACTGCAATTACGGCGTCCGGTTAGGGATCAGCGCCTCCTTCGACGACAACACCTCGGACTTCGCCGGGAACAATGTGGATCTCTACGCGGACGCCGGCACCATCAGCGGCGAGACCACCTGGAACCTGAAGAAGAACTACTCGCTGTTTGTCAGCGGGAATATTACCGTTAATGCTGGCGCCGCCCTGACGGTGAAGCCCGGCACGGTTGTCAAATTTCCCCAGTATGCAGGGATTTGGGTGAGTGGGAATCTCGATGCCCAGGGTACGGCCCCGGCTCCGATCTACTTCACCGACTGGCGCGACGACACGGTAGGGGGGGACGCCAATGACGATGGGAACACAACCGGGCCCGCTGCTGGCTGGTGGAGAGCGATTTTCGTTCAGGAAGCGGGTTCCGCGACGCTCGCGTATTGTACGATAAGGTACGCGGGATATTGGGACTATGTCGGGGTGCTCAAGAGCGGTTCTGGCGACTTGACCATGACCAACTGCATGGTGTCTAACATCGGCGGCCACGGACTGAAGGTCTCAAACAGCACCGGCTTCACCACGCTTCAGAATTCAACGTTCGCCAGCAACGCATCGTCGGGTTTGTACATGCAGTCGGGCCCAGTGACGGCGACAGGCTGCGGGTTCAACGGCAACGGGAATTATGGGATTTTGCAGGACGTCAACGACATCCTGCTTTATGCGAATAACAGCTTCACGGGCAACGCGTGGGGCGGCGTAGGGGTCAACGGCGGCACGATGACGATCAGCAGCGCATGGACCGTGGCCGCCAGCCCGTATGTTATTCTCGGGAATGTGACGCTGGAGGCGGGCGCAACCCTGACGATTGGACCCGGGGTGACCGTCCAATTTGTCCAGTATGCAGGCGTCTGGGTGAAGGGGAATCTCAGTGCGGCCGGAACCTCCGTCAGTCCCATCGCGTTCACGGGGACCACTGAAACGCCGGGCTGGTGGCGGATGATTCATGTTCAGGAACCGGGCTCCGCGACGTTCGACCACTGCACGGTGAGGTACGCGGGCTACTTTGAGGGTGCTTGTGTGCTCAAAAACGGTTCCGGAGCGTTGTCCATGACGAACTGCGCCATCGGTGACATCACCGGAGATGGTCTGCGCATCGCATCCGGCTACGCGTCTTTCACCTCGCAGAACAACTCGTTCTCCAACTGCAATTACGGTGTGAAGTTAGGGATCAATACTTCATTCGACGACAACACCTCCGACTTCGCCGGGAACAATGTGGATGTCTATGCGGATGGCGGCACGGTCACCGGGAACGTGGCGTGGAATCTGAAGAAGGACTACTCACTGTTTGTCAGCGGGAATATCGCCATGAATGCCGGCGCCGCGCTGACCGTGAAGCCCGGCACAGTAGTCAAATTCGCCCAGTATGCAGGGATTTGGGTGAGCGGCAATCTCGAGTCACAGGGCACGTCTGCATCTCCGATCTATTTCACCGACTGGCGGGACGACACGGTGGGGGGCGACGCCAACGACGATGGCAATGGCACCGCGCCCGCCCCCGGTTGGTGGAAAGCGATTTTCGTTCAGGAAGCGGGTTCCGCGACTCTCGCCTATTGCACGGTGAGGTATGCCGGCTGTTTTGACAGCGTCGGGGTGCTCAAAACCGGCTCCGGTGACTTGACCATGACCAACTGCGCGGTGTCAAACGTCGGGGGGCACGGGCTGAAGGTCTCAAACAGTACGGGCGTCACCACGCTTCAGAATTCAACCTTCGCCAGCAACGCGTGGTCGGGTCTGTACATGCAGTCCGGCCCGGCGACGGCGACAAGCTGCGGGTTCAACGCGAACGGGAATTACGGGATTCTCCAAGACGTCAACGACAGCCTGCTTTACGCAAACAACAGCTTCGCGGGCAACGCCTCCGGTGGCGTCGCCATCAACGGCGCTACGATGACGATCAGCAGCGCATGGACGGCAGCGGGCAGCCCCTACGTTGTTCTGGGCGATGTGACACTGGAGTCGGGCGCAACTCTGACGATAGGACCCGGTGTGACCGTGCAATTCGCCCAATACACAGGCCTCTGGATTAAGGGCAATCTCAGCGCGGTGGGGACCTCCGTCAGTCCCATCACGTTCACGGGGACTACTGAAACGCCGGGCTGGTGGCGTGCGCTTAACATTCACGAAGCGGGCTCCGCCACCTTCGACCACTGCGCCATCAGCTACGCTGGCTGGTGGGAGAACGCTGGGGTGCTGAAGAGCGGCTCCGGGGCGCTGTCCATCAGGAACTGCGCCATCGGTAACATCACGGGGGATGGCTTGCGCATCGCCTCGGGCTACGCCTCGTTCACCTCGCAGAACAACACGTTCTCGAACTGCAACTACGGGCTGAGACTGGGGATCAACGCCTCGTTTGACGACAACACCTCCGACTTCGCCGGGAACAACGTGGACGTGTATGCCGACGCCGGCGCCATCTCCGGGAACGTCATCTGGAACCTGAAAAAGGATTACTCGCTCCACGTCAGCGGAGACGTCACCGTCGGCGGAGGTGCCGCCCTGACGGTGAAGCCCGGCACGGTTGTCAAATTTCCCCAGTATGCAGGGATTTGGGTGAGCGGGAATCTGGATGCGCAGGGCACGGCGGGTTCTCCCATCTATTTCACGGACTGGCGGGACGACACAGTTGGCGGTGATGCCAACGGCGATGGGAGTGACACGGCTCCCTCCCCCGGCTGGTGGCGGATGATTCATGTGCAGGAACCGGGCTCCGGGACGCTCGCCCACTGCACGGTAAGATACGCCGGCGACTGGGACAGTGTCGGCGTGCTCAAGACCGGCTCCGGCGACATGACCATGACCAACTGCACGATGTCAAACGTCGCTGGCGACGGCCTGCGGATTGATGGCAGCACGGGCCAGCACGGCATCACGGGATGCTCCTTCACCGAGAACAACAATGGCGTGCTCGTCAGGAACCAGACCTCCACGATCACCCTCAGTGATTCGCAGATCAAGTCGAACACAACCTACGGCGTTCTCAACCAGGGCACAATTGACGTGGATGCGAGAGGCTGCTGGTGGGGCGACGACACCGGGCCCTATCACCCCGTGCTCAACCCGGACGGCACAGGCAACGAGGTCAGCGATAAGGTGCTCTTTGAGCCCTGGAAGACATCTGCTCCCGCCGTGAGCAGCGTCCAGTACGGACCGGCAGGCCAGGTTACTCTCGCTTGGGCCAGCGCAGCGGGCAAGGGCTATCGAATCTGGCAGAGCCCCGACCTTTTTGCATGGTCAATACGCCAGGAAATGGTCGAGTCCCAGGGAGAGTTCACCCAATGGACCGATGACGCCGCCACAGCGGTCCGCCAGCGGTTCTACAAGATAGAGCATCTGCCTTGACCTCGAGATAGATGTTCTTGGTCAGCTCGCACGATTGCGGCTCCGGGGCAGCCTGATGCTCCAGCGGACGGTGCAGCCTCGCGCGTGCGCAACGAATAGAACACCGCTAAGGAATTCACCTGCGGTCGGGACGCGATAGAGGAGGTCACCATGAAAAAGCCCATTGGAACGCTATCATTGACTCCGTGATGGTCGCTGTCATGCTGGTCGTCATGTTCATCGGGATACTGCTTGGCTTCTTCATTGCGCGGGCCGGCGGCCCTCAGGCGGAAAAGTACTTGTGGGGTCTCCATCGCCACGACTGGGGGGATCTTCACCTCTACTTCTCGCTGACGCTCGTTGCGCTCGTGATTGTCCACTTTATCCTCCACATGAACTGGATTCGCTGCATGTCAAAACAGTGCCTTCGTCTCCACTGGCTTCCCATGTTGCTCCTTCTTGTCATTCTCGGGGCGGGGATTCTATGGGCGTCCGTCGCTGAGCTTGACGTCATCGTGGAAAAGTAGACCGGTTCGGGACGGTACGGCTGCTGTGAAGGGCCGCAGGAAACTGCGGCGGGTAGCGGGGCAGAGCTCAAAGCGCGCCACGGCCGCGTCCGCCGTCAGGAGGCCATTGTTGAACAGGTGTTTGTGCGCGTGGTCGGCGAATCGAAGACGGTACTCGGGGTTGGCCACCAGTTGCTGATGGATCCACTGTGGGTTGCTGTACTGGAATTGGTCGCCGCAGGGATAGGGGCCGGTTCTGTCCGTCATACCTCTCGACATGATGTGCTCCGCGTCGTGGACGAAGTACCTGAATCCTTCTTCACCGTTGCGGTTGCGCACACCGAACCAGTTGTTGGTCCTGGTGTTGCCCAAGAAGTTGGAGATGGGGGCGTCGCGGTCTCCGTCGTAGAAGATCATGATCATGTAATCAATGAGGTTGTCCACGTCCAACAGAACGTCGTACTTAGGGTCGCGCTCATGGGTCACCGGGTCCAGCCCCTGGGCGTGATAGTAGTTCGCATCGGTTGCGAAACCGCGTTTGGACAGGTCCCATAGGCGGCGCCAGGCATCGAAGGTGCCATCGGTCACCTCGGTAGTGTAGCCGCCGATCGAACCGGCGGCTTTCACTGTGTCGTATTCTTCTCGATCGCCGCCGAAGTAGGACGCGCCGAACGCCGCTTCAGAGCGCTCCTGGGTCTGGTAAATGCCCCAGTACTGACCGTTGATGTAGAGGTGGTAGTAGCGGCTGCGAGTGTAACCTTGTGCAGTCAGCCCCTGGGTGTCGCGAGCCCAGACGTCCCGGCACATGGTGTTGGCGCTGTTGTTCTGGAAGCTCCAGGAGTAGTTCTGAGCGGTGCGGAGGTCAACTTTGCTAAAGCTGTTGACGCCTTCGTCGCCAAAGAGCGGATAGTTGAGCTTACCGTCTCCATATTCGCTGCGGAAGAAGAGTCGGAAGGCGTGCTTGGGATTAGAGCCGCTGCGGCTGAAACCTCCTCGGATCCGCAGGCCCGCGTCAATCTGGAATCCCTCGTCGTTGCCATCGGGGAATCCTGTCCCCTCGGCGCCGCCGGGATAGATCAGTTCTACCGACACCGGCCGCTCCCAGTCTCGCCCATGCCGTTGGGCGTTGACATAAATCCCAGTCGAGCGGTCGAACAGATTGTTCAGGTCCGTCACCAGCGATATCGAAGGGATCGAAAGCAGAGCATCATCGATCAATCCGGCGTAGCGGGGATCGCCCGTGACCTCCGGATTCATCCCGTATCGAAAGACCTGGCCGTTGATGGAACTTGTTGGCCAGCCCGGGCCGGGCGCCTTGGAGGATTGTGTTACCACGTCGGAGACAAAGAGATAGGTTTGCGTATCAACGTTGCTGGGCTGATAGCCCGGTTTGAACGCTGCAGCACGCAGGACGGTTGTCTTGGCAATCCTAATTGCCTCGATATAGGGAACGCCTGTCTCTGGGGTCGGCTTACTCCCGTCGAGGGTGTAGTAGATCTTCGCATCTTCGGTGGCCGTGGTGATGACTACATTGAACGATTTGGAGAAAAATCCACGGTCAACACTGAACTTCGTGTCGGCGACGTAGCCGAGAACACCCGCCGTGTTGGCGGTACCAGGAGTCGGCGTGGTGAAGAACATCGCCGAACTCTGTTGAACATCGCTAATGTCAACAGCGATAAGTTCTGGCAGGATTAGCATGTCTGAACTGGTGAGCGAAACGTTGAGGCCGTGGATCGCCAGAACATTTTTGCCGGGGAGCAAGGCTCCAATCCAATCGGTGATGTCGAAATCCTCGTACTCGGTCGCACTGGCCTCATGCCCGAAGCTGGCTTTGGAATTCCACTCCGGCGATCCGGGGGCATTGGGAGTGGCAACCACCAGTTCGCCATTGAGATAGCCGACAAACCCGTCATCGTACTTCATGCGGAGTGTCAAAAGGTCGAAAACCGAGGGGTCCCAGATCTCGAACTCAATTCGAATATAGACAGAAGTGTTTTGTCCATGCATGTCGCCAACGTCGAGATTGATCAGGCCCGCATAGCCTGTTTCGCGCTCGTACCCTACACCGGTGGCGCCAGTCAGCGGCCAGCCTGCGTCATCAAAGTTGACATCCGTCCAACCCTCTACGGGACCGTCTGGTATCAGCACGGTGGCATCATCCCCCTCGATCACAAGGCTGGTAAACTTCATCTCTCGCGATAGGCCATAGGAGACATCCTCCAACTGCTCAGGATAATCCAGGTACGCATGCGCAACGGTCACCCCGTCAGGCTTGACGAGCACTACGCTCTCGTGTTGATCCTCATCGTTTCTGCTTAGCTTGAAATTCGTGTGGAGATAGCCAAGGCTATCCACGTAATCGTCAATCTCCTGCCCTGAGGCGAAGACGATCAGAAAACCATTGCCCGGGATACTGACATCTGGAAAGGGCCACAGTTGCAAGTTGGTGGCGTCATCGGTCAGATACCAACCCGTGAGATTCACCTCGTCGGAAGAGGTATTGTGAATCTCGATCCAGTCTGATGCGTTCCCATCCCCGTCCAGCAGCGTGGAGTCGTTAACGGCCATGAACTCAGTGACCAAAATGTCGGCGCGGCAGAACCTCACGGAAGCTACACCAATCAGGAGGACTGACAAAATCCAGAGGAAATACCGCCGTTTTGCCTCAACCATGATCTGACTCGAGCCCTTCCTTGTTCTCTTCCCTCGATGTCCCACGGAATGGGAACTTTCCTATACTGCTTCGCGAAAAAAGGGCTACTTCCACCCAAGACATTATACCGCACCTATCTGCCTCTCGGCAATTGCATGTCCAAGAATGCCGAGAAGTTGACACGTTGCCGTCTCTTGGTCAGGATGTTGCACGATGTTCCAGAAACCGCCCTCAACGGTGATAGCTATTCCACATTTTCTGCGCCCTCTCTTTCAGCCTCGATATGACTTTGTGACCAACAACAGAAAGCTCTGCCGGCAACTGGGTGCCCTCAGAAACAGCAACGCGCAGCCGCAGTCGGTCAGGGCGTACAGAGGGGAACGGGTTGAAGCCTTGGTGCCAGACTGGAACGGTGGCCACTGGTTGCTTCTTCAAGGGTTACGCGTTCGGCCCGCACCGAAACGACGCGCAAGATGCCCACAGAAGAAAATCGCTCGCTTTCGCCAGAGTACGTGCGGACTCTGCGGAAAGAGCTTCGTTCTCTCCTGAGCAGTGTAGCGGCAAGGGGCCGACTGCGCTTCGCAATACTCGTGGCGTCCCACTCAGCTTACTTTGAGTTCCCTCGACGAGTTATCCGTTTTCCCCAGGATTCCTGTAGAATGTTCGACCCCGTGCGCGGCTGCGATCACAGGAAAGGAGGGTGAGCCATGAGAAAGGTATCGAAGAGGTTTATTGCCTACCTGGGAAAAGAGAGGAACGCGACGCAAGCGACGCTGAAGGCGTATGCAGATGATATGGCCAAGTTCATCGCGTTTTTGGACAGCCGTCATGGAAAAGGGATCCTCCCTGGAGACGTGACGGATTCAATGATCCGTGAATTCCTGACCTTCCTTGCAGAGAAAGGGTTCAAACGGAAGAACTCAGCCTCTTCCCGAGGGCGAAGACTGTCGACCATCCGGTCCTTTTTCAAGTTTGCATATCGGGAAGGCTTGGTCAGAAACGATCCGGCATCGCTCGTGTCCGCGTCACGAGGACGGGGAAGGGAGCCATCCTTCCTCACGGTAGAGGAGTACAAGAGATTACTCCAGGTGATTGAGAGGCGGAAGTCCGACTTCTTTCGGACGCGAGATTACTGCATCGTCTCCATGATTCTCTCGACGGGGGCACGCGTCAGCGAGCTAACAAATGTCAATGTAGGAGACCTATCGCTGAGAAATAAAACCGTCAAGCTGCACAGAAAGGGTGGGGAGCAACAGACACTCCCGTTGAGCGGGAAGATGATCGCGTCGCTGAGAAAGTATTTTCGAATCCGCCGCAAGAGAACGCGAACCCGAGCGCTGTTCATCTCGACGCACAATACCCGGATGTCAACGAGTGCGGTCTGGAAGATGATCAAGGGCTATTGTCGGAAGGCGAGGATCAGCAAAGATAGGATCGGCCCACACATGCTTCGCCACACCTTTGCCACAACCCTGTTGGCCAACGGGGAGAACCTGAGGACAATCCAGGCTCTGATGAATCACAGGAACATCGCCACCACCTCGCGGTATCTTCACAGCCATAACACCGAGCTAGCCTAACTTCCGCACCTGATTGCGATTTTGAGATTTTTTTTTGCCTGATTTGG
>CAZXGF010000082.1:0-10208 GCA_964640185.1 uncultured Verrucomicrobiota bacterium
GCGCCGATCCGCAGCTCATGTTGCCAATATAGCCAAATTTTTGGGGAAACTCCTGATGGAAAAAGGCGCTTGACACAAGGCGAATGGTGCGGTATATTTCTATTTGGATGTTAGAGCGTCTTACTAACTTTGGCGAGGGAGAGGTCTTTACATATCGTCGTTCTTGGCAGGCCAGTCCGATGTGTTTCTTTCTCCCTCTTTATCCTCATGAAAAAAGGAGGTCTTTGTCGTGAAATCAAAGCGAGGGAGGGGTTTCACCCTCATAGAGCTTCTGGTTGTGATGGCGATTCTGTCAATACTGATGGCGCTTCTGCTGCCCGCTATCCAGACTGCGAAGGAAAAGGCCAGAGAAGCCAGGTGCAAGCAGAACATGAGGAACATCGCCATTGCCATGATGACATTCTCCACCGAGCACGATGAGCACTTGCCGGCGGCGGGAAGGTGCCAGGACAACACCCAGTGGGATTGGACGTGGGGAGGGAACGTGATCGCTGTTCCTACGACAGACCCTGCGGCATGCCAGAGGATAGAAGTAGAAACGGGGTCATTGTGGACCTATATGACCGGCTACGCTCGGGTCGGCCCCTACGGGGACCCAAACGCCCGTGGGATGAAGGACGAATGGTACGCCTCCCCGGATAAAAACCCCTTCCTCTGTCCATCGGTGGGCCCGGTGGGAATGAAACGAGGTTGCAGCTATGCTATGAACCACCGCCTGGATACCTATCCGACTGGGGGATCGGAATACGCTCCAAAGATTGGTATGGAAATATCCCGGATCAAGAGTCAGAGTCAGAAGGTCTTGTTCGTTGACGAGCCGGAATCAACAATCAACGATGGTTTGTTCGTCCCTACTGGCCATGAGAACGACGTCACCGACCTCAGCAAATGGCTGAAGCACTCCGGTGGGGCAAACATAGCTTACTGCGACGGGCACATCGGATGGATCGAAGAGAAAACGTTCTTTGACATGATTTCCAGGGAAGAGCCGAGGTACTGGTTTCCTTCTTTTTAGGCGACAGTAAGCAGATAAGCAAGCGGCCGCTGGCAGGTTATGCCGGCGGCTTTTTTTGTAGTTGGAGACGATAAAAAAGCGAAAGTTTGTCCTTGACTTTCGCCTACTTTTCGCCTACTTATATGGTATCGAAAACATGGAAAACTCAGCTCTGAACTTCACCGAATAAACAGGGTTGAAGCGATGAAAAAAATCGCGCACCTGCACGTCCACAGCAATTACACACTCCTGTCCGGGGCGAACACGATTGACGAGATAGTTCTCGCCGCCGCCAAGATGGGAATGAATTCGATTGCGCTGACGGATACCAACGCGATGTATGGGATTGTTCCCTTCTACCAATCGGCGAAGGCGGCTGGCATCAAGCCGATTCTGGGCACGGAAATCGAGCTGGGAAACCGCTCGGTAGTTCTCCTGGCGAGGAATAACGCGGGTTACAGCTCTCTCTGCCGGATCGTCTCAAGAAGACAGTTCGATGACGAGTTTCCTATGGAGCGTAATCCCTTCAAGAGAAAGCGGGCGAGAAGTGGCCGCACCGAGGGAGAGAAAGCCGCCGCCGAAGTCACCAAGTTCGTCGAGCTTTTGGAGGGCGAGACGGAGAACATCTTCATTCTCGCCGATGACGAGGCTGTCATTTCCGCTCTGGCGCGAACTGACGCCAGAAATAGCCTCTACGTTCGTCTGGAAAACTACGGCGATTATGGGAGTGGGAAAAAATGCCGAGAGCTTGTGGAGCTGGCGCGGCGATGGAATCTTCCTGTGGCGGCGGGCAATGAAGTGCATTTCATCAAGCCCGAAGAATATGCCGTCCACCGTCTTCTCTCCGCCATCAAGGCGAATACGACCCTCGATTCCCTCCCCAACCGGAGGACAGCGTCAGCTCTGTGCTGGATGCGAAGTCCTCAACAGATGCGTTCCCTCTTTCGGGAGTTCCCAGAGGCAGTGGAGAATGCGGAAAGAATCGCCTCTCTATGCGACGTTGACCTCCAGCTCGGGAGGATAAAGCTGCCGATTTTCCCCGTGCCGGAGGGGGAAACGCCGCATTCCTACCTCCGAAGAACCTGCTATCGGGGAGCGGAGAAGAGATATGGAACTATCACCCCGGAGGTTCGCCGGAGATTGGAGCACGAACTGAATGTCATCGGGAAGTTGGGGTATGCGAGTTATTTTCTCGTTGTCTGGGACATCGCCGTTTACGCATATCGCAAGAAGATTCCCTCCGTGGGGAGAGGGTCGGCTGCGAACAGCATCGTCTCCTACTGCTTAGGACTCACCCACGTCTGTCCCATAAGGCATAAGCTCTTTTTCGAGCGATTCCTCAATCTGGAGAGGAAGGATTGTCCCGACGTGGACCTCGATTTCTGCTGGAGGCGAAGGGATGAGGTTCTCGACTACGTCTATAAGAAGTACGGTGAAGATAAGGTGGCGATGATATGCACTTTCAACACCTTCGGCCTGAGAGCTTCCATACGAGAGGTCGCCAAGGTCATGGGGCTGCTCGGCGACGAAATAAGCCGTTTCACGAAACGCATCTCCCATTTCGACTTCGGCTCCATGCAGAGAATCGTCGAGGAAGTCCCCGAATGTCGGGACCTCCCCATTGACAGAGAACCCTGGAAAAGCATCATCCGGATGGCGTCGAGGATTGCGGGTTTTCCCCGTCATTTGGGCACGCATCCGGGGGGAATCGTGATTGCGCCCTCGCCGATAACCGACTTCATGCCGCTTCAGTACGCCGCAAGAGGGCTGGTCATCACGCAATACAGCATGGACCCCGTGGAGGACATGGGGTTGGTGAAAATTGACCTGCTGGGGCAGAGGTCTCTCTCGGTCATCGCGGACGTGGTGGAGAAAGTCCGGCGGAAATATGGTATCAAACTTAAGATGAACGAACTGAAGGAGGGCGACCGCAAGACCATAGACCTCTGGCGAAAGGGCAAAACCATCGGGTGTTTTCAGATAGAATCGCCCTGTATGAGGGGGCTTCTGCGGAAACTCCGCGTTGACAATATGAAGACGCTCATCGCCGCCAGCTCTTTGGTGCGACCCGGTCCCTCCGACAGCGGGATGACAAAAGTTTTCATCAGTAGATACAACGGCAAAGAGCCCGTTACCTACCTCCACCCCGCTCTGGAACCGATTCTGAGGGACACTCTCGGCGTCATGGTCTATCAGGAGGATGTCATCAAAGTCGCCAATAAGATCGCAGGGCTGAGCTTCGGCGAGGCGGAGATGCTCCGCAAAAGCATGAGCAAAAAGCGAGGCATCGAAGCCATCGCCGCCTACGAGAGGCGGTTCATCTCCGGCGCCATCCGGCGGGGAATGAAGCCGGAGTTGGCAAAAGAGCTATGGCGGCAGCTCTCCGGTTTTGCCGGTTACGCCTTTTGCAAGGCTCACAGCGCTTCCTACGCCTATGTCTCCTACCAGGCGACGTATCTGAAAGCCCATTTCCCCGCGGAGTTCATGGCTGCGGTTCTCGCCAATGGAGGGGGGTTCTATCATCAAGCCGCATACGTCAGCGAAGCACGCCGCATGGGGTTGCGAATCATCCCTCCGGACGTGAATTGTGCGGAGATGGTTTTCACGGGAGAGGACCATTGGACAAGAGTCGGTCTCAGGGATGTGATGTCGCTGACAGATAGAACCGCCCGGTCCATCATAGCCTCCCGCCGGGGGGGACCCTACACTTATCTCGCCAATTTCTGCGCAAGGACTACCGCAACCCTCGGCGAAATCCGAAACCTCATCCGCTGCGGCGCCTTCGATATCTTCGGGCAGACCCGTCCCCAGCTCCTCTGGGAAGCCGACCTCATCTTCGGAGATGGAGCGTTGGGTTACGGCCGGGCACGCTTCCGGGGTCGGTTCTTCGAGGAACGCCGAGGGATGGAAGACGCCGATTTGTTCGGGGGATCCTTCGCCTCGACGAACGGAAACGAAAATCGCAACCCTCCTTGTTCCTCAGGCAGGCACGCAAAGTTTGCAGAAAAAAACTCCTGCTCATTGGGGCTTCGCGGGGAAGCTCTTCGCACCATTGGAGAACAAACGCAGGCGCCGCGATTGGAAGACTATTCTGTCGAGAAGAAAATTCGGGATGAGATGGAGCTCCTCGGCTTCCCCGTGACCGCCCATCCGATGAGTCTGTATGAGGAGGAGTTTCGCAAGCTCGGCGCCGTTCCCGCGAGGGACGTCCACCATTATCTTGGCCGCACCATAAGAGTGGCGGGGTGGCTGGTCACCACCCGACGAGTCACCACCGTCAACAAGGAGCAGATGCGGTTTCTCACCCTCGAAGACCTCACAGATGTCGTCGAGATCGTTCTTTTCCCCAGAACCTATAACAAATACGGCGCCCTCGTCCGGAGCTTCGGCCCATACCTCGTCACCGGAAAAGTCGAAGGGGGTGACAACGGCCACTGCACAATCTCCGCCAATCACCTTGCACTCCTTTGATCTGCTCCAGCTACTAACCCCATATTTCCCAGATAAACGGTTGCCAAAGAATTGAAATATAATAGTATAAGTATCATACAGTGCATTTTATGGGGTTTTTGATGTTTTAAAAGGAATAACCTGATGGGTGAAGCATGCAAGGACGCATTTCGAGTCAATTTTGACCGAAGAGTGAAGCTGGAATTTCACGGAACGAAAGTCACCAGCGATGCGGGATTGTTGGCATATAGAGAATTGGATAATGCTTTGGGACTCACAGCGATGATGGAGTCCAAACTGTTAGACATACGGAAAGGTAAGAATACACAACATGAGCTTGTCGGCTTGTTGAGACAATCGATCTATAGCCGCTCGGGTGGCTATGAAGATACGAATGATGCGGAACGTTTTTGGTACGCCATTCGGCTTCCTGCCAATGATGTGTTATATGACCGAATAGACCACTTATTCACCCGTCCTGTGGGTCGAGCACCCCAAAAACCGATTGTTCTTTATCATAGTTTTCAATACAGGGCAGCCAGTTGGGACAAACTTAGACGTGTGGTTGGCAAGGTGGAGTGGCATGCGGGCGAACTGTTCCCTCGGGTCGGGTTTATTGTCACCAACCTACGCTGGAAATCCAGCAATGTGGTTAAGTTTTACAACAAACGTGGTACAGCAGAACAGTGGATCAAAGAAGGCAAGTATGCATTGAACTGGACTTGACTTTCATGCCACGATTTTACTGATAACCAAGTTCGGCTTCAGTTATTTGCCCTGGCTTACAATCTCGGCAATTTTCTTAGACGTTTGGCTTTACCCCGGAAAGTAATGCACTGGTCTTTGACCACCCTGCGAGAGAAATTGGTGAAGATCGGAGCCAAAGTAGTCAGTCACTCGAATTACATCATCTTTCAGATGGCAGAGGTGGCAGTGCCCCGGGAGCTATTCAAGGCGATCTTGGAGCGGATCGGACGGTTATGGCTACCTCCACCGTTAGTAAGAACGGCATGATTGCACAACATCTCGAAAACAGCCGATGCCAATACCAAGGGAGATGGTTGCGATGCGCATCTGGGTATCGGTATGGCGCTCTTAAGACCTGAATAAGGTTAAATTTACAGTCGCATCGGACAAAAGTCGTGTAGGAAAAAGTTGCATAACCCTGCCAGATAGAGTAAAATCACCAGAAAGTGGCTTGGCAACGTTGCTAAGCAAAAAAATATACAATGTTATATGGGAAATGTCAGTCTAAATGGGAAATGTCAGCTTAGAACATTCGATTGCAGCGTGCCGTATGTTCTTTAAAATAGGGATATTTAACAAACCGGGGGAAATATCATGAAAAACTATGCTACACTATTTTTTACCATTACCCTTTTAACTATTTTTAACTCCGACAAATTATCAGCCGGTGACTCTGTGTTAAAATATTCAACCTATCTTGGCCCACGAAAGGATTTTGTTTTTTACGCCAAGTATGTCGGGATCGGGGTCGACAAAAAAGGATGTGCATATGTCTCCACATCCATTCCCGAAATAGGCTTTCCCGCTACACCGGACGCCTGCCAAAAGACCCGTTCCGAGACCGCTATAACCAAGCTCAGTGCTGATGGCAGTGAGCTGATATATTCATCATTCTTCGGTCCTCCCGAAACATGGACAAGGGCCTATGATATGACCGTAGATGACGAGGGAAACGCCTACCTGGTCGGGATTACCGATAGTGAAAAATTTCCTGCTACAGCCGGTTCATATTTCTCAAAGCCTATTGGTCCTTATCCTCGTCCATATCCCCATGATGGATTTCTAATCAAACTCGACCCAACGCTCAAAAAGGTTATCTATGGCACATATTTGGGTGACAATAGCTGGGATGAAGTAATAGCCGTAGCTTTGGACTCCAAAGGTCGCGCCTACGCCACCGGAGATGTGGGCAAAGACCTGGGAGGACGCAGGATTTATAAGATCAATTCAGACGGCTCTAATGCAGTGTATGAACACGCCACTGCAGGATATCCTTACGACATCGCCGTGGATGCGAAAGGCTGTGCATATATAACAGGACGATCTGGCACGAGCCGATTCAAAACAACTCCAAGAGCATATAGCCGAAGTTTCAAGCAAAAAACTTGTGATTTTGTGCGAAAACTGGACCCATCAGGGAATATTGTCTTCTCAACATATCTAAGGCACGGCGCCGGGGACGTCCCGCATGAGCTCTTTGCAGGTAATTCTGTAGCAGTTGATTCCAAAGGCTGTGTCTATATCTGCAGAGCAACCGAATATAGAAGAGAGCTTACTACTGTTGGTGCATTTGACACCTTATACAATGGTGGACACGATGTGTATGTCCTCAAACTCGATCCCACAGGCAGCCATGCGATATGGGCCACGTATTTGGGGGGAACAAGTGATGAGCTACCAAAGGACCTGACCGTCGATGGCGATGGCAATGTTTATGTGACAGGTCGTACCCGATCCAGGAATTTCCCTACAACCCGAACGGCCCTGGATAGAAGCCACAATGGTCACCATGATATGTTTTTAAGCGTGATCGCTGCCTCGGGCGGCAAACTGCTCTACTCCACTGTTATGGGCGGCAAAGATTACGATACCGGCCAGGCATTGGTTTTGGATCAGCACAATAGCCTTTACGTAGCCGGCACAACACGTTCAGCTGTTTTCCCCACAACGCACGGTGCATATAAACGAACGTATAGCGGTTATAAGACGAAGAAATTCGGTGGCGATGTCTTTGTCTGCAAATTCGACTTCGGATTTCTAATTCGTTCAGTTAAATGAGGTTAAGCTGATAAATCAAAAAAAGGACGAATCAATAACGAAAGACGAATGACGAAATAAAAACAATTCACGGTAAATCCCAACGATCTACTTCGCTATCAGGATCAATTCGGGGCACTGACTCAGCATAGGTTTCTCGACTGTAAAAACCGTAGGGGCGTAGAGGATCAGGTAC
Organism: uncultured Verrucomicrobiota bacterium; assembly: GCA_964640185.1. Lineage (GTDB taxonomy): Bacteria > Auribacterota > JABMQX01 > JABMQX01 > JABMQX01 > CAZXGF01. The sequence continues at coordinate 7,425 of CAZXGF010000082.1, forward strand.
TGTTGGTCGTTGTCCTTACGTTCCCAACCGTGTGGTTGAGACTTCGAGTGGAAAGGCCTTTGTGCGACGGGGAGACCCGACCGTCGAGTTGAAATATGGTGAACGGCCGCAGCTTGAGTATCAAAAGGGACAAGCTTCATTCGAGGACGAGATCGGTTGCCAATTCGACCAGAGTCAACTTATGGAGGACATTCTGAACGAACCGGCAGCATCCATCACGTCCAAGGACAAGCTCGCTGTCAAGCACGCGCCCGAAGAAATCCTTCGGAATTGCCATCTGTTGAAGGAGCACAACGGGAAGCCCTGGCTAACAAAGGCAGGGGTGTTCTTGCTGTCCAAACATCCGACGGAGCACATCCCGGGGGCCTACGTAAGATTCATGAAGTACCAAGGCAAAGAGAAGAAGACCGGGTCCGCTCATAATGCCGTGAAGGACGAGACGTTCGCTGGCCCATTACCTCGCGTGATACAGCGTGTTATCGCCTACATTTCAACACAGGTGAGAGAGTTCAGCTACCTGGGCCGAGACGGGGAGTTCGTTAGCGAGCCGGAGTATCCCCTATTCGCTTGGACAGAGGCCATCATCAATGCTCTTGTCCACCGCTCATACAGTGAACGGAACAGACCCATTTTTGTCGAGTTGTATGACAACCGAATTGAGGTCACGAGTCCTGGGGACTACCTAACTGGCGTATCACCGCTGACTTCATGTTAGAATCTACTTCAGCCCTTCGCCAAAAGTGCTAATATACCTCCGACCTTCGACTCAGAGCGATTTCGTGCGTGCAGTCAGCGTTGATCAGGAGGAGATCATGCCGGCGAGTATCGTTGTTATCGGCAGCATCAACATGGATATCGTCATTCACGCGGGACGGATGCCGCGAGAGGGCGAAACGGTTATCGGATCGAAGTTGAGGTTTTTCCCCGGCGGCAAGGGCGCCAATCAAGCCGTGGCCGCGGCACGGCTCGGCGGCGAGACGTTCATGGTCGGGCGCGTGGGGAGGGACAGTTTCGGTGATGTTCTGAAATCACGGCTGCTTGAGAACGGCATCAACTGCGACCACGTTGTTGTTGACGAAAAAGCTGCGACGGGCACGGCTCTCATTGTCATCAACCCGAAAGGAAACAACAGCATTCTCGTGGCGACGGGGGCTGCGGAAAATGTTTCTTCAGAGGACGCAGACGCCGCCGGAGACGTCATCCGCCAGGCGGACGTGCTGCTGATGCAATTCGAAATTCCCCTGGAGACCGTCGCCCATGCCGCCGGGCTGGCCCACGCCCACGGTGTCCTTACGGTCCTCGACGCGGGACCGGCGAAGAAGTGTTCACCCGAGCTGCTCAGAATGGTGGACGTCGTCTCTCCGAACGAAACCGAAGCTGAAGCCTTGATCGGACAGGAGATCGACAACCTGCCCTCCGCCCAGAAAGCGGCAAAGGCTTTCCTCGACCTCGGTGTAAAGGCGCTGGTCCTCAAGCTCGGCGCGAGTGGATGCCTCGTCGCCCGGCGAGGGGAGATAACGCATTATCCTGCTTTCAACGTTTCACCCGTGGACACCACTGCCGCAGGGGATGCTTTCACCGCCGCCCTCGCTGTGGAGCTGAGCAAGGGAGAGCCTTTTGAGAAGGCGGCTCGCTTCGCGAACGCAGCCGGCGCCCTCAGCACCCTCAAAGCAGGCGCCCAGCCCTCCATGCCCACAAGAGAGGAAGTGCTAAACCTCCTGCAAAACAGTGTCGGCTGAACCATACTCTTTTAGGAGCGGCGCGATTTCTTGGCGAAGAACTACAAAAAGGCAACTTGAACCGCTGCGCACGCAGAGACGGAAAACGGGGGTCCTTCCTATTGAACACGAAACGAACTTTTCTCAGCGGCCTCTGCGGTAAACATTCAACGTCGGTCCTTTCGGTAGAACAATGAGAATCAAACTTTCCGCTTCGATAATGTGCGCTGACCTGGCTGACCTTGCGTCCGAAGTCGAAAAACTTCAGGAAGCCGGTGTGGACATCTTGCACTTCGACGTCATGGACGGACACTTCGTCCCCAACCTCGGTCTTGGCCCCGTTATCGTCGAGCACCTGAGAAAGGTGACGTCTCTTCCCTTCGAGGCGCACCTGATGATAGAGAAGCCCGAACGTTATGTTGAACCATTCGTCGCGGCAGGAAGCGACATCGTCGCGGCGCATATCGAAGCGGCCACTCATTTCCGGCAGCTCGCCCGGCGAATCCGAGAGCTCGGAGCCTCCCCCGCCATAGCGATAAACCCGGACACGCCCGTCGAGCGAATCGAGCCTTTTCTCGACGAGGTCTCACAGGTTTTGGTGATGACCGTTCAACCCGGATTCGCCGGACAACCACTTGTCAAACATGCCATCGCCAGGATAAGGAAGGTCAAGGATGTCATTGCGCAGAGAAAACTCCGGGTTGAAATCGCCGCCGACGGAAACGTCAGCTTAGAAAATGCTCCTGCAATGGCATCGGCAGGGGCTGACGTACTCGTCTGCGGCACGTCGAGCCTGTTCTCAGGGAAAGTGACCTTTGCCGAGGCAGTACGCCTGCTGCGTGAGAGCGTGTCCCGAGCGGCACAGTCTCACTCTCCGTGATGCGAAAGCGTGACTTCCTTACGCCGGTTCAGGGCGAACCGGATGATTTTTCCCCAGGTTTTCGGCGCAAAAAGCAGCCCCCGCGTGGGACACGGGGGCTGGCTCTGTCTGCGTTGAGGCCGGGTCATTCCGCGCGGACGCGATAGAATCCGCTGGAGCCGGAAATCACAACATCCGACGAGCTCG
>CAZXGF010000083.1:0-9852 GCA_964640185.1 uncultured Verrucomicrobiota bacterium
TATCTGCGTGGCATATTTCGGATGAATCCTCTGGTCGAGAAGCCCGGCTGAAGCCGGCTCCCGAGGGATAGCGCGTTATATCCGATACCACCGACTAAAGCCGGTGGCTAAGGTTCGCGCCGGCTAAAGCCCGGCTAAAATGCTATCCTCTTCTCCTGAATTGTGGGGTAGAGACGAAGACTCGACATAGGAACCACATGAATGCCACCTGTGCGAAGAGCGAAAGAGGGGGTCATGGCATGCCACGGATACGCGGCCACACTCTTACTTTCCGGAGACTTTTTCGCGTGAATCGGTTACAATGTCCTTGGTGCAGCGGGGCCGCTGAAGAGCTTGGGCGAACGTTTTCCTCAGCAGCCGCCGGAGGCAGGCAAAGGCATTGGGGAGGTAGAGAACATGAAAACAATGGGGATAATCGCTACTGCACTGTCCATTTGCGTCTTCCAGGCGGCGTGCGTCGCAACAACGTGGTGCATTGCCCCTCCGCCTTTGGGCTCGGACTCCAATCCAGGCACACACCTGGAACCGTTCGCGTCAATCCAGAAAGGGATTGACACCGCAGCCCAAGGCGATACCCTCATCGTCGCCGAGTCCACGTACGTCGAGAACATCCACTTCAAAGGCAAAAACATCACTCTCACCAGCACCGATGCCCTTGACCAGGATGTCGTCGCCAAAACCATCATTGACGGCAGCCAATCCGGGTCCGTCGTCACCTTCGCGGGCACGGAAAACGAAACCTGCGTCCTCGCCGGCTTCACGATTCGTGATGGCAGAGCTTATTACGGCGGGGGAATCTCTGGCGGATACGGCATTCCCAACCACGCTGTGATCCAGAACAACATCGTGACCGGAAACTCGAGTACCTCAAGCGGCGGGGGGATCACCTACTGCGATGGGCTTATCCGGAACAATCTCATCTACGGCAATTCGGCGGACTATGGCGGCGGGCTCTCTAAGTGCGGCGGCATTATCAAGAACAACGTGATCGCCGGCAACTCGGCCAAGTTTGGCGGAGGTTTGGCTTATTGCCACGGCATCGTCCACAGCAACACAATCACAGCCAACTCCGCGAGCGGGGGCGGCGGTGGGCTCTATGATTGCCGGGGCACGATCCGGAATTGCATCATTTGGGGGAACACGGGCCAGGCGCCTCTCCAGCTGTGCGATTCGGCCACGCCCACCTACTCCTGCATTCTGGGCTGGGCCGGGTCTCTGCGAGGCAATATCGGTTACCACCCGTATTTCGTCGATGCCGACAACGGCGATTTCCATCTCGGCTCCTGGTCACCCTGCACAGACGCGGGCGATCCGGGTTCTCCTTTTTCGGAAGAACCGGAGCCGAACGGCGGCCGGATCAACATGGGAGCTTATGGCAACACGCCAGAAGCGGCATCGAAATCCCCCGACATAGACGCTGATGAACTGCCCGATGACTGGGAGCTGGAGGTTTTCGGCGACCTCGCTCAGGCCGGTGACGACGACCCTGATGGTGATCTTTATCCTAACCTGCTGGAGTACCTTTGGGGGTGGGACCCAACGGTAGGGGCGGGTAAGCTCTGGCATGTTGATGCCTCGGTGGAATCTTCCGGCGACGGGACCTCATGGGAAAAAGCCTTCAAAACGATCCAGGAGGGAATAGACGCGGCATCAGGTGGAGATATCGTAACCGTGGCGCGGGGAACCTACGTCGAGAACATTCATTTCCAGGGCAAGAACATTATCGTCCCGAGCACCGATCCCCTCGATTCCGAAGTCGTCGCAAACACCCTGATTGACGGCAACCAAGCCGGCTCCGTCGTCACCTTCTCCGGCACCGAAGACGAAACCTCGGTTCTGTCCGGCTTCACCATTCGCAACGGTAACGCCGAGTACGGCGGCGGTATCTGCGCCGGCACGGAGCAGCTTCACACCCACGCCACGATCCGGAACAACGTCATCACAGGCAACTCGGCCGATGAGGACGGCGGCGGGCTGGCCTATTGCGACGGCACCATCCAGAACAACGTCATCACCGGGAACTCGGCCTGGTCGGGCGGCGGGCTTTCTGACTGCGATGGCCTCATCCAAAACAATACGATCTCCGGTAACTCAGCGATAGGCATCTGTGAAAGCATAGTGGGCGCGGGGTATGGCGGCGGGCTGTCCAAATGCGACGGCACCATCCAGAACAACGTCATCTCCAGCAACTCGACCTCCTACCGCGGCGGCGGGCTGATGGGGTCCCATGGCACGATCGAGAACAACACCATCTACGGCAACTCCGCCTATTCCGGCGGTGGTCTCGACGGCTGCGACGGCACGATCCGCAACTGCATCATCTGGGGAAATAGGGCCGCGCAGGGCCCGCAGTTGCATGAATCCAGCGAGCCCACCTACTCCTGCATCCAGAACTGGACCGGCGGAGGGCAAGCGTGCATCGCTTTCAACCCATACTTCGTTGATGCCGAGAACAGCGATTTTCATCTCAGGTCCTGGTCGCCCTGTATAGACGCAGGAGACCCTTCCTCCGATTTCTCCAACGAGCCGGAGCCCAACGGCGCGCGAATCAATATGGGGACCTACGGAAACACCCCGGACGCTGCCTCTAAATTCCCGGATACGGATTCCGACAGCCTGCCCGACGACTGGGAGGTCCACTGGTTCGGAGACCTGAAAGAGGATGCCGATGGCGATCCCGATGGCGATCTCATTCCTAACATCACCGAGTATCTTTACGCAAGGAGTCCGATCTCGGCGGCGGAAGGCCGTGCCAACAACGCGACGAAAGGCGCCTGGTATCCTACAATCCAGGGTGCCCTCTCCGAATCCGACGACGGAGATGAGATCGTAGTCCATCCCGGGGTTTACGAGGAGAACATCGATTTTGGCGGCAAAAACCTTGTCCTCAGGAGCACCGACCCAACGGATCCAGAGGTGGTCGCCAATACGATCATTGACGGCGGCCGATTGGGCCCCGTCGTCACCTTCGCCGGGACAGAGGACGAAGCATGCGTCCTCTCCGGCTTCACGATCCGCAACGGCCGCGGAATTATGGGCAATGGGACGCATGCCACGATCCGGAACAACGTCATCGCCGGGAACTCCGGCTCCGGCTGGCAGGCTAAGGGCGGTGGGCTGTGTGGGTGCGATGGGATGATTCAGAACAACGTGGTCACCGGAAACTCAGCGGTCTATGGCGGCGGGCTCTATGATTGCAACGGGACCATCCAGAACAACATCATCACTGGAAACTCAGCCAGCGACGGCGGCGGGCTCTATGATTGCAACGGGACCATCCAGAACAACATGATCACCGGCAACTCGGCAGACGCTTATTGGTTCGGCGGCGGCGGGCTGACTGACTGCGACGGCACCATCCAGAACAACGTGATTACGGGGAACTCGGCCTGGCGCGGCGGCGGGCTGTACGCGTGCGGCGGCACGATCCAGAACAACACCATCTCTGGCAACTCCGCCACCGGCTGGCAGGCTAACGGCGGTGGGCTGTCAGCCTGTAACGGCACGATCCAGAACAACACCATCTCTGGCAACTGCGCCACCGGCTGGCAGGCTAAGGGCGGTGGGCTGTATGATTGCCACGGCACGATACAGAATTGCGTCATCTGGGCAAACCGGGCGCGCGAGGGCGCGCAGCTTTGGGAGTGCGTTGAACCCACCTATTCGTGCATCCAGGACTGGATCGGGGGCGGGGAAGGCAACATTCCTTTGGACCCACGTTTCGTTGATCCCGAGAATGGGGATTTCCACCTGACCCCCTGGTCGCCCTGCATAGACGCGGGCAATCCGTCTTCTCCCTTCTCGAAGGAGCCGGGGCCCAACGGCGGACGTGTGAACATAGGTGCCTATGGAAACACCGCAGAGGCGACCCCCAGATCCCGATTCGAGGACACGGACTCCGACGGCTTGCCCGACGACTGGGAGGTGCACTACTTTGGTGACCTGGATGAGGGAGGCGCGGGGGACAGGGACGAAGACCACATTCTCAATATCACCGAGTACCGTTACGCCTGGGACCCAACGACCGCAGCGGACACCCTCGTCGAGAACCTGGCCAAAGCGCTGGGGTACGAGACGATTCAGGCTGCTCTCTCTGAATCCGACAACGCGGATGAGATATAGTCTATCCGGGGCTCTACAGGGAGAACATCAATTTTGAGGGCAAGAACGTTGTCCTGAGGACTACTGACCCATCAGACCGAAACATGGTCGCCAACACAATTATCGAAGGCAACCCCGCCGGGGGCCGGGGCCCCGTCATCACCTTCTCTGGGACACAGGACGAAACCTGCGTCCTCTCCGGCTTCACCATTCGAAACGGCAGCGCCGAGGAGGGCGGCGGGATCTCCGGGGGCGCGTCGAATAGCCATACCCACGGCACCATTCAGAACAACGTCATCACTGACAACGACGGCGGGGGCATCGGCCATTGCGATGGCATCATCCGGAATAATGTCATCACCGGAAACTCGGGCCACGGGCTGTCCACCTGCAACGGCACAATCCAGAACAACGTGATCACGGGAAATGCCGGCAGCGGAATCGCTGCTTCTCACGGCACCATCGAGAACAACACGATCGTAGGCAATCCAGGCTCTGGGGAGATCGGCGGCTGGGGGGTCGGTGGGCTTTGCGAATGCCATGGCACCATCCGCAACTGCATCATCTGGGGAAATAAAACCTGGTGTGGGTCGCACCTATATGAGTCGGTCCATCCAACCTATTCCTGCATCCAGGACCGGACCGAAGGTGCCGAGGGGAATATTGCCTTCAACCCACGTTTCGTTGATGCCGAGAACGGCGATTTCCATCTTAGCTCCTGCTCGCCCTGTATAGACGCCGGCGATCCCTCCTCCGATTTCTCGAACGAGCCGCACCCCAACGGGGGGAGAGTCAACATGGGAGCATACGGCAACACGCCAGAGGCTGCCTCTAAATCCCCCGATAGCGACCACGATGGGCTGCCAGATGACTGGGAAATCCAATTCTTTGGGGACCTCCGCCAGGAACCAGGGGACGACCCCGACCGCGACCTCTCCTCCAACATCGAAGAATACCGTCTTGGGCGTGACCCGACGCACGGGCCGCCTCCGGCCTGGCACGTGGACGCTTCGGTTTCTGAGTCGCGCGACGGGAGATCCCCGCAAACCGCCTTTAAGACCATCCGCGAGGGGATTAACGCCGCCTCCGAAGCCGACATCGTGCTGGTCGCTCAAGGAATCTACGTTGAGAATATCCATTTGAAGGCAAGGGAAATCATCCTCTGCAGCACCGATTACCTCGATCCCGACGTAGTTGCCAATACTATCATTGACGGCAATCAGGCCGGCTCCGTCGTGAGGCTTCGTGGCACTGAAAGCCAAGACTGTATACTCTGCGGCTTCACCATTCGCGCTGGGAGGGCGGAGGATGGCGCGGGGATTCACGGGAATTGGACCAAGGCCACGATCCGGAATAACGTCATCACCGGAAACTCCGCCGACGCCAATGGCGGCGGGATTCATAGCTGTGATGGTATCCTGGAGAACAATGTCATCGCCGGAAACACGGCCAATTACGGCGGGGGGTTGTATGGTTGCCACGGCGCCATCGAAAACAACACGATCTCCGACAACTCGGCTCGTTACGGCGGCGGACTCGCTCGTTGCGATGGAGCGATTCAGGGCAACACCATCTCCGCCAACTTCGCCGAGATGTACGGCGGGGGCCTGGCACGCTGCCACGGGGACATCCTGAAGAACATCATTACCTGGAACTCGGCCGATATGTACGGCGGCGGATTGTACGGCTGTGACGGGACGATCGAGAGGAATAGAATCACCGGAAACTTCGCCGGTTATCGAGCCGGCGGACTCGATAACTGCCTCGCCACGATCCAGAACAATATCATCAGCGGGAACTGGGCAATGTGGAATGGCGGCGGCCTCTACTCCTGCGATGGCACAATCGTGAACAACACCATCGTCGCAAATTCGGCCGGCTATTGCGGCGGCGGTCTCGATTACTGCTGCGGGACAGTCCAGAACTGCATCATCTGGGCAAACAGGGCTTCGCAGGGCGACCAACTCTACGATTCGAGCGTCCCCGCTTTTTCCTGCATCCAGGATTGGACGGGAGGCGGCCAAGGAAACATCGCCGATGACCCGATCTTCACTGACCCGGACGGCGCGGACAATAACTATCGCCTCCAGTCGGTTTCGCCCTGCATTGACGCCGGCATCAACCAGGGCTGGATGTCGGAGAGCGTTGACCTCGACGGCAAGCCCCGCATCCTGGACGGTGATCAAGACGGCGAGGCAATCGTGGACATGGGAGCCTGCGAGTATCGCTTCGTCCTCAGCGTCACCGAGCTTATCAAGCCGTCCGGCGCCGGACTTGGGCTTAAATGGAACAGCCGCCCTGAACACACTTACACCATCTACTGGCGCACTGACCTGCTGACTGGCGAATGGATCGAGGGGGACACGGTCGGATCCGGAGGTCAATCAACCACTTGGACCGATTCCGATGGCTCATCTCCCTGCAAGTTTTACAGAATCGAGCTCAAGCGGTGAGCTCAAGTGGAGCTTCTACACCTCGACTTTGTAACTGATTGCGCAAACGGCGACGGTTCAATTTCGACAGAGTTCCCCTTCGTGCTTTTGCTAAACGTGCAGTTGTGAATGTTTCGCAACCGCATTGTCCGAGAGCCGATGGGGCAAGTTCCGCAGCTTTTTTCTCCGTCAATCCACAAAGCACGACCTCGGGTTCGCTGGATTTCACAGCAGGCCACCTCTTCTCGCTCCAATGCGCAAGAACTCTCCAGTACCCTAATGCGTTACCGCACAGAGCATTGGCGCCTGGCCGCTACCTTCCTGTGGGGGCAACCAGTGCCTTTTTCGCCGCATCGCGCACGTACTGCTCGGAAGCGTCGGTCCGCGTGTCACGCAGATGGCGATAGATTCTCACTGCCTGCCTCCTGTTTCCGGCGGCCATCAGTCGCTCGGCCAGCACTAAGCAGTGCTTGGTGGCTTGGATCCGCTCCCAGCCCGGCTCGACCCCCGCCGCCTTGAGCAATGCCTGTGAGGCACGCGCATCACCGATCTTAGCCAGCCCGGCCCCGGCGGCCAGCCGCACGTCGCGCTCGGGATCATTCAGCGCCTGCATCAAGGCGCGCGCCGACAGCGTGTCGCCCAACGCTGCGAGGCTGTGGACGATTACGAGCCGGCAGCGGCCTTCGGCTTTCGGCAACGCTGCTCGGAGTTGTTGAGCGGCGCCGTCGCCGATGGCCACGAGCGCCATGGCTGCCGGGTCGCAGAGCTGTTTGTCAGTCAGCAGCTTGCCGAGCGCGGGCACCGCCTCTTTTCGACCAGCCCATTGAAGCTCTTGACAGAGGTAGCCCTTGTTGTAGGCCGACAGACCGCCGCTTAGATTGGCGGCGAGTGTCTCGCAGAATTCTCGGCGGGCTTTCTCGTCCCCGACGATTAACGCACGGTTGAGCACACAGTGCAGGGCGTAATGCGGTTTGGCGTTCTCTGTGCTGCCGGGCTCGCCCAGCATTTCGATGACCCCCTGCACGTTCTCTCGGCCGCCCGCACAAATCGCCGCGACGGCCTTTTCGATCTTGTCTTTGTCAATGTTAGTGGTGTACATCCCCCGGCCGTCCGCATCGGGCATCTGAGCGACCAGGGCCTTGAGTTTATCCGACACTGCCATGTTTGTATTCCTTTCGTATTGTCGGCATGGTTCGGTTTACAGGCGGCACGGAGCCCGCATGGGCTGATACACCAATCGGTTCGCCTCCTCATCGCCGATGATTTCCTCCTTGACCGGGTCGTAGCGGAGCTTGCGTCCCGTGCGGATAGCGAGGTTCGCCAGGTGGCATAGGGTGACCGTGCGGTGAGCGGCCTCGGCATGTCCGCCGACTTGCTTGCGGGTCTTCACGGCCTCCCCGAAACCGACGAGCGGCTTGGGGTCGGGCATTTGCGCGAGCTTCTCCCTGTCCGCTGGGCTCAAATCCGCCTCACCCACAGCACGGGGTTTTTTGCGGTTGTAAGGCTCGCCCCATTCACCGCTGTCGAGCACGAGGGTCAGCCCATCGGCGTACTGGAACTCGACCCAACCCCACATGCCGCACGCTTCCGGGTGTGCCGGCGGGGCATAGACATCAACCTTCACCGGGCTGGTGTAGTCCTTGGCATACTGGTAGTTGAAACCGTCCAGGTGATGCTGCGCCATGTCGGCCAGTCCACCGCCTTCGTAGTCCCAGTAGCCACGGTGGGTTCCCCCGAAGCGATGGCGATGATAAGGGCGCAGTGGAGCGGGGCCGCAGTACATGTCCCAGTCGAGCCAGCCGGGCGGTGGACTGACGTCGTATTGCACCTTGCCACTCCACTCTGCAACCTTCACGCCGCCGCGCTGGATGATGACGGCGGGACACTTCTTTAGTAGTCCACTGGCCATGAGCTTATGGATTTTCCGGTCCGCCCCGAAGCGGCCGTAGGTTCCGACCTGGAAAATGCGTCCGTAGCGTTTCTCGGCCTGGGCGACCGCGCGACCTTCGGCGATGAATCGCGTCATCGGCTTCTCGCAAAGCACGTCTTTGCCGGCCTCCATGGCGGCAATAGAGATCAATGCGTGCCAGCCCGGGTGTGTGGCGATGGCCACGATGTCAATGTCCTTGCGCTCCAGGACGCGGCGATAGTCCGTGTAAATCGTCTTGTTGTCGGCCCTGTTCGCGAAGCGCACGTCACACCTCGCGAGCAGTTTCACATCGAGCTTGTGCCTGTTTTTCAGGTCGGAGAACGTCCCGGGTCCCCGACCGCCGGAGCCGATCAGGGCACCGCCGAAGGTCTCACTCGGCGCCACCTGGCTCGGGCCGCCCAGAACGTGCCTCGGCACGATCGTAAAGGCCGCCGCGGCGCCAAGCGAGCCTTTCAAGAACTGACGACGTGTTACTGCCTTACCCTTTCGCATACTATGCCCTCCTTGGGTTACGAGATAGATTTTGGCCTTGTCCCACAGCACAGGGGCGCGGCCTTCAATGAACATTGTTTTGCCCGTCCAGCGGGCGTGGCTTGCCGAGAAACGCCGGTATCCAGTAGGACAACGAAGAATAGTAATATTCTCCATTCCATAAACAAGCATTTTCTCAAAATATGTCAGCAGATGCAGCCTTTTTCAATCGTCTCGTGTATGGCCTCAGTCTCGGGCGGATACCCCGCGAAGGCGGCGGAGGGAAAAAGGGAAGCGAGGGGTAACGCAAAGGCGGAGAGTCGCAGAGAGGAAGGTGAAAAGGACTCCGTGGCCGCCTGCCGTGGCATGGGCATCTTGCCCATGATCCCCACGTGCGGGACGGCGACCCTGCCGACGGCGGGCACGCCCGTGCCACGCCTATCCGCACACAGAGAGGTGAGGGACCGGATTTGCGTCACCCTCCCGGTTCGTCCCTCGGAAACACGCAGCCTGCGACAAGCAAGCGAAAGCGAACTCTCTCACCACTGAAACGTAGCCGCACCCAACGCAACGGGTGCGGCCGTATTTGCCTGGCGTAATTCGGATGAATCCTCTGGCCGAGAAGCCCCGCCTCGGCGGGGCTGAAGCCGGCTGTCACGAGAAGAATCTCGTATCCGATACCACCGACTAAAGCCGGTGGCTAACTGGGGCGCCCGCCGAGGGCGGGCGAAAAGGAGGCGGTGGCCCTTTCCATTCTATGATAGAGGGACAGAGGGCACCGATCCACGGCGTCAACGTGCGACGGGAAAGGTTCAAAACGAGGCGTGAGGGCACGCCACGGAGACGCGGCCACACCCAACGCAACGGGTGTGGCTACATTTGAGTGGGTGATCTTGCCAAGTGTAACGCCGCCCCGCC
>CAZXGF010000084.1:0-9834 GCA_964640185.1 uncultured Verrucomicrobiota bacterium
CACGCCGCCTTTCCCGGTTTTCCCGCCCCCAGACAGCAAAGTTTCGGAATTGCTGTCAAGAGACATTCCCACTGGAATGTCACGCAGCTCTTGGTTAACATCGGGGGGAAGTTGTCACTCGGAGCGTATCCGAACGGAGTCCAAACGGGAAATATCGGGCCAGGCAACATGAATTATACAGAATCGGCGGAAGTCGAGATACGCCAGGCAAAGGGAGTCCAATTATACTGAAAGCGTCCAGACTGGTTGCGTGCACAATGCTTTTTTCGGTTGCTGGCTTCACCCCCCTGGCGAAGGGGGAGTTCCAGCCATGGGCGTCCAACACCGACCCCACGGATGTTCCTAAAAGCCACGTCCAGGACGTCACCACCTCGCCTTTCACCTACAACATCGCGCAGGGCGGCACGATGGACGGAAAGATGTGCACCACGCTTCCCGGCGTATGGGAGCCGTACGAGCAGACTTGGGAGTCAAACCGTTCGATACGCATGGAGAACGTCGGCTCAGCGAACGTGATAAACCCGTGGCTGAAAATCGGACCCATCGACTTCTTCTCCCAGCAGACCATAGCGGACTCGGTTGTGAAGCGCCTTTCGACCGAAAGGGAAAAGGCCCTCGCGATATTCTACTTCTACATCACCCATCGCTACCACAAAGGCAATGGTGACAACGGAGCCCAGGGCGACGTTTCGCAGGCGATGAACGTATTCGGTTTCAATACCTGCGGAAACAGCACGCTGTGCATATCGGACCTGCTTGACAAAGTCGGAATGCGTAATTGCATATTCAGCCATTGCCCTGGCCATGTCGTCCCGCAGGCTTTTTTCGACGGCAAGTACAACACGCTTGACGGGGACATGGCCACCTTCATGCTCATGCGGGACAACCGCACCCTCGCAAACGAGTTGGACTTGGTGCGGGACCACGACCTGATAAAACGCGTGCATCAGTATGGAATCATGAGTCCCATGAATCCTCTCAAGAATAATGAAGACTACGCGCAGTATTACACATGGGAGGGGGACACGACAGTGCAGCTCGACGGTTGGGCCTGGTGGACCATGGGCATGGTCCTGCGTCCGCACGAAGCCATTGAATGGCGATGGGGGCATGAGACTCCCGTGAAATATCACGGCGATATGGCGGGACATCCCCCGATGGTTCCAGACACGATCTATAACGGCGTCTGGGAATATGCTCCGAATTTCAAGAACGATTCACAGTGGCGGGCGGGAGCGACCGTGACGAACATCACCAACAAAGACGGTGTCCTTATGGCCACGGAAGGAGGTACGGGCACCATCGTTTGGCATATGAAGGTGCCTTATCAATTCATCGGAGGCACCCTTGCCGCCGCCGGCAGCGGATATGCTTTCGAGATTGGTTTCCTAAACCCGAAAGACTGGAAGACCGTTTACGCGGCGCTGACGACGTTGGCGGAGTTTGACGGCAAGTTCAAAGGCCGCACAGTCACGGGGAACGAGTACTGGATTAAATGCACCTTGACAGGCAAAGCTTCGTTGAGCGGCCTCAAGATCAAGAACGACATCCAGATGGCGCCGCTGGCCATGCCGTCCATGACTGTGGGAAACAACAGTTTCACGTACCTGGAGCACACGGACAACAAAACCGGCGCAAACGCCGCCAGGAATGTGAGGATCACGCACAAGTGGGTCGAAAGGTCGAAGACACGCCCTCCGAAAGCGTCCGAATCACCCATATATCCAACGAACGGCGGCAAGAGCGACGGCACGGATGTGGTGTTCCAGTGGAACGCCGCCACGGACCCCGACGGCGACGCCATAACGGATTATCATTTCCAGCTTTCGGACCGTCCCGACATGAGATGGCCCATGTCTCCCAATTTCGACAAATACATTTCAAAGACGCCCCACAAAGGCAAAACCCGCTACACGCTTCCGCGTCCTGGGCTCTTGACGCACGGCAAGACCTATTACTGGCACGTGAAAGCGAAGGATTCGAACGGCGTCTGGGGGCCGTGGAGCGGCACTTGGAGTTTCACGGCGCAGGGGCCGGCGTATCCCATAAACGTGGCGATCAAATACAACGCGGGCACCGGAATAGGCACATTGACATGGAGCCCCAACCCGGCGGGAAGGGCACCCGCCAAGTACAGGGTATACGGCAGCGATGAGAAGGGCTTCACGGTCCATGACGCCCCATATGAAGTCAAACTTGGCGATACGAAAGAGCTCGCCAACCCGTTTCCCGTAAACTTCGTGGCCGAGGTCGCAGGCACTTCCCTGGATGTTGTGGGCGTGGGCAACGCTCTTCCGAACGCCAACAAGGCCTATTACCGCGTCGTGACGGTGGACGGCAAGGACAAAAGAAGCGGGGATTCGGATTATGTCGAAGCCCCCAGGCCTTTCATCTACAGCGCGCCGCCCACGAGCGCGCCCGCGGGCCGGCCCTATCGTTATCAAGTGAAGGCCATTCGTTCAATAGGTGACCTCACGAGAAGGGATGCCGCCAAACCCAAGCCCGGAACCAAGTTCTGGAAGATCGAGCCTCTGAAGTTTTCGCTCACGCAAAAACCGAGCTGGATGAGCATCAACGCCGACACCGGGCTGATAACAGGCACGTCAGACGGGACGGGCGGGACGGTGATCGTTAGCGTGACTCTCACGAAAGAGCACCGGCTCGTGCATGACAAAAATAATATCGTGTGGGGGAACGAATATGAACAACGCAAAACGTATGAGACCGTGGGGCCCGTGACGCAGCAGTTTGTCGTGAGCAGTGCGAAGGATGAATGAGGCGACAAGCTGATCCACACGCTTCTTGCGCTTCAGGGCCAAAGTAACCGCTGTCGGGACAGGCCAAACCCGCAGCGAAAGCGGTTACCGACTGAATGAGCTCAGGGTGCTGTTAATTGGGGTCTTGCGCAGAATCCGTGGCTGGAACCCTAGCATATCTGCCCCTCAGGCGCCCTACTGGTTCCAAAAGGGACAATCAGAAACCCAAGCAAGCTCATCTTTCGTCCTTGCGTGTTCGAAACCGAGAAGAAGCTTGAAAGCGGCGGCAGCGACACAAACACGGTTTCCTTCCGCGCGGCGGGAATCGCCCTTCCAAAACCGCGCCTGTCCTTTGGCAGAGGTCCCGCGGCCTGCGGCCACTCCCCTCTTGTCAAGTCAGGCGCCGTATAGGCCTGTTTTTGATCATTGCGGAAGAGTACACAGGCTTACTGCCGAATCCGTGCCATGGGGCTTTCCTTTGTATTTCCCGCTCAGGAAGTTGCGTGCCATCCAACATGTGATTTCCCTTTCGGTCTTGCTGATCTATTGTTGTGTTGAGATCGCAGGGCGCGTTATGGTGCAGTCCCACTTGCTGAAGATTCTGCAGAGAAGCCATAGAAACAGCGGTTCCACCACAGAAAGGAGCGGAAATATGGGAGCGATCCGAGTGATCGTGTGTGTTCTGGTCCTGTTTCTCGGCTGGGCGGTTTCTGCTGCCGCAACGCAGGCGCAGCAGGCGAGTTCCAGCGATGAACTCGCCATTCGGGCGTTGCTGGACAAGGTTAGTCTCGCCTGCAATGCCGACAGTGCGGACAAGGGTGCGGAAATTCTGGGCAGCGTTATCTCGGACAAGAGCTACGTTACCTTACTTCCTCGTGCGGACAGGCCGTCCGAAGCACTCGTGGGGGACAAGAAGCTGCTTTGCGAAGTGCTTGTGCAGTCGCTGCGCAACGGGCAGAAATGGGGCGTTCACGAGATCCGACAAATCACGATCGTCGGTCCCATCGCCTACGAGATCGGAGAAAACAGGCGCCCAAACCAGGACCCAAAAACTCTCGGTAACTTCTGGCTGAATGTGTTTGCCAAGGAAGATGTGGGTTGGAAACTCGTCTTCTCCACGCCTGCCGATAGCGTGCAAAAAGCATTGCGGCGATTTGAGGCCCGCGAAGGGGAATCTGCGAAGTAAAGGCTCAGACAATGGGCACGCGGAGGGATCCCTCCGCCTCCGGGGGGATACAGGCGATGTTCGCAAAGTCGGCTTCATCGCTCGGTGGCTGTAATTCTTCTACAGTTCCAAGGGCGATCGATTATCTTCTGGAGCGCCGCTTAATTTCCTTTTTGGCTAAAACGGGCCTATGCGGAGGTACACTCGATGATCGGTGCCTCACCGCGCACGCTTCTTACATCCGCTCAGGAGGTTCCGGTCGGTCGAAAGGGTCACTTGGTGGCCGTTTCCCGATCTCAGTCGTTGCGTGAAGATACTGGCGCGCGTTATGGTTTCCCTTGTCAAAGGGTCTTTTGTCCCCTTCCTCTGACATAATTACAGCGTGCCTCTGCTGGGCAAAGGAGAGAATGCAGCGGACATTCACGATGGGAGAGAACCATGAATAAACTCCGTATTCTGTCAACCATCATACCGGTACTTGTTTCGATTTTCCTCACGCACGACTGCTCGCCCGCGACTGAGAAGCCGCGAGTGGTCGTGATGACCGACATCGGCGGCGACCCGGACGACACCCAGTCTATGGTGCGTTTCCTCCTGTATGCATGCGACTTCGATGTCGAAGGCTTGTGCACAGGGTTCGGCCATGGCCACTACAACAACACACGGCCCGACCTCATCCGGAAGGTCTTCGATGCTTATGGCAAAGTCCTGCCGAACCTGAGGAAACACCGGCCCGACTACCCATCCCGCGAGCGTCTGATGAGCCTGATCAAGGACGGCCACAACGGTGACCCACACCAAGTCGGGCCAGGCATGGATTCGGAAGCCTCCGACTGGATCATCCAGGTTGTTGACCGGGACGACCCGCGTCCCGTGTGGTTTTCAATATGGGGCGGACCGCGCGAACTGGCGCAGGCCATATGGAAGGTGCAGCAGACGCGTTCGACCGAGCAACTCACTGCGTTCAAGCGGAAGATTCGCGTGCATTCGATTGCCGACCAAGACCGCACAGCAGGGTGGGTCAAGCAGCACCACCCGGACGTGTTCTGGATCTTCTCGCGAGGTCTGTTTCGGGGCATCTGGCAGGCGGGCGATCAATCGCTGGTCTCGCCCGAGTGGCTGGAGAAACACGTCCGAACGGGGCATGGTCCGCTGGGACAGGAGTATCCCGCAAAGGCCGCCGGAAAGGCCGGCGTGAAGGAAGGCGACACCCCGTCGTTCCTCTACGTGCTGCCCAACGGCCTCAGCGATCCGGAGCATCCGGAATGGGGCAACTGGGGGGGACGGTTCCGACGAAGCGGCCGAGGCAACGAGTACATCCCCGCTGAAGACCGCAGGGGCGGCCGGCCTGACATGCTCTACACGATTCACCGCTGGCGCCGGGCATATCAGAACGCCTTCGAGGCGCGGATGGACTGGTGCGTAAAGCCGTACGAAGAGTGTAACCACGAGCCGGTGGCGGTGTGCAACGGCGACCGGGGTCGGAGCGTCTTAGAGATCGCTGCCGATCCCGGGGCAACTGTGAAGCTCAGCGCGGCGGGATCGTCGGATCCGGACGGCGACAAGCTCTCCTACAAGTGGTGGGTGTATAGAGAGGCAGGGACCTACCTGGGTGAAGTGCCAATCCGGGAAGCGGATGCGGTCAAGGCCATGGTTACCGTGCCGAAGAACGCGTCGGGAAGGACAATCCACATCATCCTGGAGGTCGTTGATAACGGGAAGCCGGCCCTGACGGCCTACAGACGTATAATCCTGAAGATCAGCGGCAAACCGGTTGAGGTTTCTCCCGAAGTGGGATCGCCAGAGCACTATTTGCGCACCCCCATTAAGAAACTGAGCGGACCTCCCCCCACGACCGGGAAGTGGACCTTCTATCGAGGCATCAATCTCAATGGACCGGCCATCGAGAGCGATGGCAATAAGTGGGAGGGAGACGATACGGCCAACTTCGTCTGCAAAGATCGCCCCGTTAACAGCCCTCATGTGCGCCTCAGGCCTCCAACCGACGACGCACGGGCGAAGATGATTCATTCCTTTCGATGGAACCGGCGGGCGAGCATCACGTTGAGGGGCGTGCCGGGCGGGAAGTATGCAGCGTACGCCTACGTGTGGGAGGACAATAATCCGGAAACCTTCAACATCTCCCTGGAGGGGCGGCAGGTGGCACGGGATTATTACAGCGGCCAGGAAGGGGAATGGCGGCGGCTGGGACCGTGGATTGTGACCGTCAAGGACGGATCAATCGAGATCACCAGCAGCGGCGGCGCGGCGAACTTCTCAGGGATCGAGGTATGGAGAAGCCTTGGTGGAAGCATCCCGCGATGAACGATGGGTTTCTGCTTACAGGAACCGTCTCACAACAAGATTCCGCCATGCGAAACCAGCACGTCGGCTGTCACAATAGTAAGAACTCCGAAACTCACGTCAGAAAAAGCGGACCCCAACGTCCAGGGAAAGCCGTCCGTGTCTCTTGCTTCCCGTAACGGTTCACTGTACAATCCACAGAAACGAGGTGTTTCGCTATCGCTGACACATCGTCGCCCGAAGGAGTGATGGTTTGATGAAATCTTTCACCGAATACCTGACGTTCAACGTTCCCAGCCGCATGGGCTTTGTTAACATCACACCGCAGGTGGTGGAAGCGGTAAAGCAAAGCGGCGTGAAGGAAGGCATCGTGCTCTGCAATGCAATGCACATTACCGCCTCAGTGTTCATCAACGATGACGAACCAGGGTTGCACCAGGACTACAAGAACTGGCTGGAGGAGCTGGCCCCCTTCGACCCCTCGCCCCAGCGCTATCGGCACAACCGGAGCGGCGAAGAGAATGGGGACGCCCACCACAAGCGGCAGATCATGGGCCGAGAGGTGGTCGTGGCGATCACCAACGGAAAGCTCGACTTCGGCCCCTGGGAGCAGATCTTCTACGGCGAGTTCGACGGTCGTCGCCGGAAAAGGGTACTGGTCAAGATCATTGGGGAGTAGTGATGAAAGGGAAATGTCCCATGAATTCCGCTTCTTCGCGAATCCAGCTTGTTTTCCTTTAGCTCCCCGCGCGCCTCGGACGCACGAATGTGCACAGGTGGAGATCACCACTTCGGACTTCAGGCTTTCTATCTTGTGAAACGGCACATGTGAGACGCGTTTCTCGCTGGTTGAGATCGGTTGTAGCTTGAGGGGCGACGGCGCGTTAGAATGCACAAGTCGCGAAAGGGGGTTTTGCTTCTGATTTGCATCGTGGCTTAGCCGTGTGTATAGTAGGAGCTTCGGAGGATGGACGTTTTCCGCGTCCCCACGATAACGTTGGGTTGAGTGGGGCTATTTTTTGACGGTCCCCCGCTCCGTATTTCAACCAAGCTTTACAGCTTAGCGGAAAAGGGAGGAGAATCATTATGAGATGGCTAACATTGTGTTTGGTCGGCCTACTCGCCGGCGCAGCGCAGTCGAGGGCGGCTGTGGCTGAGGAGGATGGCTTTGTCCCGTTGTTCAACGGAAAAGACTTATCCGGATGGCAGACGAAAGGCAACTGGGTTGTCGAGGATAAAGGTGTGCTTGCCATCAAGCCCAGGCCCGGGGAGAAAGGATGGCAGCGCTACGACGCTTACCTGTGGGCAAAGGGCCAATTTGGCGACTTCAGCCTCGACCTCGAGTTCAAAATCCCGAAGGGCGGGAATAGCGGAGTCTTCGTGCGAGTAAAGGACAAAAAGAATCCGGTGAATACCGGGATTGAGGTGCAAATCAGTGATACGTATGGAAAGGAGCGAGTAGGCGCACACGACTGCGGCGGGGTTATTGGCACCATCGGTCCCACCCGGAACATGGCCAAGCCGGCAGGCAAATGGAACCGCATGATCGTCACATGCCGGGGCAATCGGTTGCAGGTCGAGCTAAATGGAGAACGGATCGTTGATGTCCGACTCGACAAGACGAGCCAGCGCGATCGCCCGCTTGTAGGATATCTGGGGCTGCAAGATCACGGCCTGCCCCTTTGGTTTCGCAACATCCGCATCAAGGTGCTTGGAAAGAGGCAGGCATTAAAGGCGGAGAAGTAGGAACAGGACAAGGCGCTCCGCTGTCCTTCTCGGGAAAACAATGCAAGCAGTTGGAGAGCGTGTGGCCGCGTCTCCGTGGCGTACCGTGACGCCTTCTTTCGCTCTTCTCACAGGTGGCATTCACCTGGTTCCTATGTCGAGTCTCCGTCTCTACCCCACGATTGAGGAGATGAGGATAGCATTTTAGCCGGGCTTTAGCCCCGCCTCGGCGGGGCTTCTCGATCAAAGGATTCATCCGAAATATCCCCCGCAAATACGGCCGCACCCGTTGGAGTACTGAGCACGTAGGCACTTCGAGGAGGCGAGTCGGCAAGCCAACGGACTCAGCAGATAGCGCTCCCGACATCGGAAATCCACCGCAAAACTGTGTGGACTTGTGTCCCTCTCAGTCGTCGGCTTGATCGTTTCGTGGCCGAAAGCGCCGTGTAGTTTCCGAATTGGCCGATTCGAAACTAAAGCAGGATTATCTTGCAAATCGGTTCCGAAAGAGGCACACTTCCACGTTTGCGAAGAATGCACCTTTTGCAAGCGGCAGGACAGGTTGTGAAGGAAAGAAGGAAAGTATGATGGTTCTGAGAACTTTTGTTTTGGCCACACAGGTGTTTTTCCTTATGTGGGTTTCTTCAGGCTTGGTCGCGAGTCAGTGGTATGTTGCACCTCCTCCGCTGGGCAACGACTCCAGTCCAGGGACGGAGGGCCAGCCTTTTGCAACAATTCAGAAGGGGATAGACACAGCGGGAGCCTCGGACACCGTTATTGTCCTACAAGGGCCGTACGTCGAGAACATTGATTTCAACGGCAAAAACATCGTCCTCCGCAGCACGGACCCGACGGATCGGAGCGTGGTCGAACAAACCGTCATAGATGGCAGCAAAGCTGGTTCGGTTGTGACGTTCGCCGGCACAGAGGACGAGACCTGCGTCCTTAAGGGCTTTACCGTCCGGAACGGGAGAGGTGTCAACGGTGGTGGGATCTGCGGAGGCGCTGAGGAGCAACGAAGCCAAGCCAGGATCGAAGCGAACATCATCACGGCAAACGTGGCGACAGGCCATGGCGGCGGGGTGGCGTACTGCAACGGAGTCGTCCAGAACAACACGATTTTCGGAAACTCGACTGCCGGGAACGGCGGTGGTCTGGGTTACTGCGATGGCGTCATCCAAAACAACCTCATTGTTGGGTCAGCAGACAGCTGGCACGGAGGAGGGTTGGCTTTCTGTAACGGCTCCATTCGGAATAACACAATATATGGAAACTCTGCGAGTTACGGCGGAGGTCTCTATGGATGTGGGGGAACGATCTCGAATTGCATTATCTGGGGAAACACCGGCCAGGTTGGGGATTCGCCTAATGTCACGTACTGCTGCGTGCAAGGGGGCTGGGCCGGGGATGGAAACACCGGTGAGCCCCCCCGGTTCGTTGACCCGGACGGGCCCGACGATGACCCGAACACGTACGAAGATAATGACTACCGCCTGTGGGTGGGCTCCTCATGCGTGGACGCTGGCAAGAACGAAGACTGGATGGCGGACGCGGTTGACCTGGACGGGAATCCCCGCATTCTCCAGGGACGGGATTCTCTGACGGTGGACATGGGCGCGTACGAGTATATTTTCAGCGGACCTACGGAGGAGACGTGGTATGTGGATGGAGCAGTCTCCCAATCCGGAGATGGGACTTCCCCTGAGACAGCTTTCGGAACGATTCAGGAAGCGATAAATAGGACCTCAGACGCTGGCGACACTGTAATCGTGACTCAAGGAATCTACCAGGAGAACATTGATTTCAATGGCAAGGAAATCGTTCTTCGGAGCACGGACCCGACGGATCGGAGCGTGGTCGAACAAACCGTCATAGATGGCAGCA
>CAZXGF010000085.1:0-9786 GCA_964640185.1 uncultured Verrucomicrobiota bacterium
ATCAGGCAAAAAAAAATCTCAAAATCGCAATCAGGTGCGGAAGTTAGGCTAACAGAGACACAGGCAGAATCCAGAGGCCGATACCATGGGCTTTTGCACGGACTCAAGCCGCTGCGTAACAAGGGCGCCATGAGGGAATCGAGAGGCCGGTATCATGGTGTTTTTTGATTATAAACACGGCTGCGCTCTTCCGATGAACATCAACCCCTCGTACCGCGGGGCTTTGGGATATGCTTTTCTGCGAGAGGTTGATCGCATTTGTGCCGTTTCATGATCCCACGTGCCCGTGTGGTAAATCTTCCGGTGTGCACGTCCGGTGACGTATTCGGGTGCCGGAAAGAGGAAAACGCTATCAAACACATCAGATCCTGCCTTCAGAATACGTGTCCTTATTTAAGAACACCTGTACTAAATAGCATTGCCCGTGGCGATTGAGGTGCGAGAGTTTCGTTTCCCGGTACGAGTCGGGCAAAACAGCCGCGTTCACGTCAGGTTAGAAATCGCCCGGCGGGCGAAAGGCGCCGAGGTCGCGGGCTAACGCCTCAGTCTCAGGCGGATAGGCAGAGGAGGCAAGAAGGCAACAGCAGATTAACTCAAAGGCGCAAAGTCGCAGAGAATAAGGTGAGAAGGACACCCCGCCATGGCGGGGCTGTCGTTCCATGGGTGTCTCGCGCTTGATTGCCAGGTGCAGCTCAGTGTTGCCGTCTATGTAACGCTGGCGTCTCGCCGGCAGTCCCGAGGGCGTCTCGCCCTCGGCGGGGGCAGGATGCCACCGGCACAAGGGCTACTCTGCATCCTATGAGATCCGAACCTCAGCCGCCGGTAACTGAGGCATTACGTCGCGGGTGGAAAACAGATTGAAAGCGCCTTGCCTTTATGGTATATCGTTCGGCAACCGTCGGGAGGGAGGAGATTCCACGTCACCCGGTATGCCGAAATCGTACGGAGGGGTTGTCCGCATGGCTGAAGGTTACTTCAGCTCCTGCGACATGTGATCCAACTTTCCGAGCGTTCCGGCGGGGTCTTCGTCGCGCTGGAGCGCGGCGTAGTCTCCGGATATTGAAAGATGTCATTTTTCTCGAGAAAACGCGAGGGGCCGGAGCAGGAAGCCAAAAGGAGGATCAACGCGCCCAAGGTCGTTGCGGTGAGCTTTCTTGCGGCGATTTTCCTGGGGTCGCTTCTTCTCAAGCTTCCCTTTGCCACGTCCTCTGAATGGAAGTCCGAAGAGAACCGCAGCAGTTTGCCGTACATTGACGCCCTCTTCACGGCGACGTCCGCGACGTGCGTGACGGGGCTGATCGTGAAAGATACGGGGAGGGATTTCTCCCTGTTTGGGCAGCTTGTCATCCTTTTTCTGATACAGGTGGGCGGGTTGGGGATCATGACCATGTCCACGTTTTTCCTCCTCCTTTTCGGGCGGAAGATCTCGCTGAGAGATTCCGTCACCGTTCGGACGTCGTTGGGCGGGAAAAATGTTAGAAGTACAGCGGAACTGATAAAGCACGCGCTGCTTTTGACCTTCAGCATTGAACTGGTCGGGGCGGCGATACTTTTCTGGAGATTTCATTGTGGCACAGACGCATTGGCGCTGGGGAAGGGGGCGTATCATGCGATATTTCACTCGGTGTCGGCCTTCTGCAACGCGGGTTTTTCGCTCTACAACACCAGCTTGAGGGGAAAAGAGTGGCTGGTGGTTATCACAATGGCTGTTCTGGTGATCTGCGGGGGCTGCGGATTTCTCGTTGTTTACAATATCCTCAACCTTCGTTTCTGGAAAAAGGATAGGCTTGCGAGGGGGCGCCTGTCACTTCAATCAAGAGTTGTGCTATGGGCGACAGGGATTCTGCTGGCGGTGGGGTTCGTGTCATTTCTGATTGTCGAATGGAACGGCGGGATGTCGGGTCAACGTCTGCCTCGGCGACTTTTGAACAGCTTCTTCTGCGCGGTGACGCCGCGGACGGCGGGTTTCAACACCATCAAGTACAACGGGATGTCGAGCTCGGGGCTTCTTCTCACCACGTTCCTGATGTTCATCGGGGCATCTCCCGGTTCGACCGGCGGCGGCATCAAGACGTGCACTTTTGTTGTGCTTCTGGCGACATCATATGCTATTATTCGCGGAGAAAGAAGCGTGGTTCTCTTCAAGAGGACGATCCCGAATAGGGTCGTTCAGGAAGCCATTGCGGTGGCGCTGATCTCGCTGATTTTCGTTTCCGCTGCGGCAGTGGCATTGTCAGTCTCCGAGCGAGGAGTTGGAGGCGCGGGGGAGTGGCCGGAGTGCCAAAGCGGCTTCGCGACAAGGACGGTCTTCGAAGTGTTCTCGGCTTTTGGGACCGTCGGGCTGACGACGGGAATTACGCCATATCTTTCTCTTGCGGGGAAGATCATAATCATTGTGACGATGTTTGTCGGGCGAATCGGCCCGCTGGCGTTGGCATTGATTGTGGCGGGCCGGGAAATAAGGCCTTCCGTGGAGTATGCGGAAGAAGCGGTGATGATTGGTTAATAGAAAGCTCGATGATTGAAAGATGTGCTGCCGATTGAGCTGGAAGTTTCGGAAGAGCTTTCTGAAACATGGGGTTGGGAGAAATGGCTAACAAGCTGCCGAGACAATTTGCCGTCATTGGAACGGGAAGGTTCGGCTCAAGCGTTGCTATGACGCTGAGCAAAAACGGCTGCGAAGTAACGGTTGTGGACAATGACAAGGAGAATATCCAGAAGATCAGCGAGTACGTTTCCAACGCTGTTCAGCTCGACGCGACCGACGAAAAGGCGCTGAAGTCTATCGGGATTGAGGGTGTGGACGTGGCGATCGTCAGCATCGGCGAGCAGATGGAGGCGAGCATTCTGGTAACGATGTCCCTGAAGGAGATGGGGATTAAGACCGTTGTGGCCAAGGCCGTAACCGAAAGCCACGGGAAGATTCTGGCGAGAGTTGGGGCGGATAAGGTCGTTTTCCCGGAGCGCGATATGGGCGTGCGTCTCGCCAACGCGCTGTTGCATCCAAGCCTTCTGGAGCACGTGGAGGTGGCGCCGGGTTACAACATCGCCGAGTTCGAGGCCCCGAAGGTTCTGTGGAATAAGAGCATTGCCGAGTCGGCGGTGAGAGTCAAACATGGTGTACAGATCGTCGCCATCAAGAGGAGGAGGCCCGGGCTGAACAAGGAGGGCGAGTCGGTTCTCGAGGAAGACGTGGACCTCATTCCAATCGCCGAGACCGTCGTCAATAAGGGGGACATGATCCTGGTCATTGGCAAGCAGGAGAATGTCAGGAAGTTCCGCAGCTTGAAATAGGAATTTCGTACGGAAGGCGCGCGCTTGAAAGAAGAGAGGCGCAAGGAACAAAGATTATGCTTCCCTTTAGCATTTCAGCTTCATGGAGCGGCATTCGATGAAGAATAAGGCAACAGACAAACGGGTTCAGAAGCTCCTGCAGAAGCTGGCGGAGAATCCGCGGGACACGGAGACGCTGCTTGCATTGGGAAAACTGTACTTCCTCGGTTCGCAGTTTGACGATGCTGTGAAGTGCTATGAAGCGCTCCTCGAGGAAGCCCCTCAAAACAGCTCGGCGTACTACAACCTCGCGGTGGCTTTTCTTGCGCAAAAGAAGGCTGACGAGGCCAAAAAGGCTTTTCAGAAGGTCCTGGAGCTCGACCCGAACAATGAGGTTGCCCAAAAGGAGCTTGCCAAGTTAGTCAGCTTTCCATAACTTGGGGGATATAGTTTAAGGAGGATTGCAGAAATGTCAAAGAAGGTTTTTTACATCGTCGCGGCGGCGATCCTGATCGGAACGGTTGGTTTGGTCGGCGCGCAAGTTGGCGGAACTAAATCGGCAACCAAGACCGTTCTTACGGGGAAAGAGAAAGCGAAGCCGCTCACCGTCGAGCAGAGAATCCTCACGCTGACCAAGAATCAGGAGAAGATTCTCGCGGAGTTGAAGGTGATCAAGGAGAACCAAGCACAGATTCTCCAGCAGACCGAGAAGATTTTCACGCGCATGAAAAGGAAGTAAAGGGGACACGCGGAGCCCATTACGACGAAAGCCACGGAACCAGTGGATAGTCAGCAAACCGAAAAGCTTGCCCATCTGAACGAGATCGTCAAAGGGTACGGGACTCTGCTCGTCGCTTTCTCCGGCGGATGCGACAGCGCGTTACTGCTCAAGGTCGCCCACGAAGTTCTTGGCGACGGGGCCATGGCGGTGACCGCGAGGTCGGAGACCTATCCGTCCGAGGAGTACGAGCGAGCTGCGAGAATTGCCCGAGGGCTCGGTGTCAAACATCTCACCATTGATACCAGCGAGCTGTCCCTGAAGGGCTTCTCAAGCAATCCCCCGGAAAGGTGCTACTTCTGCAAGGCAGAGCTGTTCGAGAAGCTCATCGAGGTAGCTGGCGAGCGCGGCATCCAATACGTCGCCGACGGTTCGAGCCTTGACGACGCCGGCGACCACCGCCCGGGAATGCGCGCGGCGGCGGAGCTTGGAGTTGTCAGCCCCCTGAAGAAAGCTCGGCTCACGAAGGAGGACATCAGGGAAATATCGCGAACGCTCGGATTGAGCACGTGGGATAAGCCATCGTCCGCGTGTCTGGCGTCGCGTTTTCCTTACGGCGAAGAAATCACCGCCGAAAAGTTGAAGATGGTGGGCGCCGCGGAGAGTTTTATCAAAAGCCTCGGTTTCCGACAGGTGAGGGTCAGACACCATGGAACAATCGCCCGGATCGAGGTGCCGGAGAAAGACGTGAACAGGTTTCTGGACACGCCTCTGCGAGAAAGTGTCGTGCGCAAGTTGAGGGAGATAGGCTACGTTTATGTGTCGCTTGATCTGAAGGGGTATCGGACCGGGAGCCTTAACGAAGTCTTGTCCCGCTCGGATATGTCGCAGGAAACGGAGCGGGCCAGCCAATAGAAGGAGAATCGGAGGAAGATGACAGAGAAGATTTTCAGCGCCGTCGGAGAAAAGGAGGTTACTCGCGCGATTGTTGGCGAGTACGCCAAGCAATTCACGGACTATGTCGAGAGCGACGTCATCGTTGTGGGCGGGGGCCCGAGCGGTTTGATTGCGGGAAGAGACCTCGCGGCGGCGGGCGTGAAAGTTCTTCTCGTGGAACGCAACAACTACCTCGGAGGCGGTTTCTGGATCGGGGGATACCTTCTGAACAAAACGACGGTTCGAGCGCCGGCGCAGTCCGTTCTCGAGGAACTGGGCGTGCCCTTCTCGGAAGCTTCTCCCGGCCTTTTCGTAGCTGACGGTCCTCATGCCTGCGCGAAGTTGATTGGGGCGGCGTGCGACGCTGGCGTCAAGATTCTCAACATGACGCTTTGTGACGATGTCGTGCTGAGGGAAAATAATAGGGTGGCCGGCGTGGTTATCAACTGGACACCCATCTCCTCGCTTCCTCGAGCGATAGCCGCCCTCGACCCTGTCTCCATGGAATCAAAGGTCGTGGTTGACGGCACCGGGCACGACGCTTCCGTCGCGAAATGCCTCGAGCGGCGTGGGCTGTTGAAGTGCTCCACTTGCGGCGCCATGTGGGTCGAGCGTTCGGAAGACCTCGTTGTCGAACATACCGGAGAAGTCCATCCGGGGCTGGTGCTGACAGGCATGTCCGTCAGCGCCGTGTACGGCTTGCCCAGGATGGGGCCAACCTTCGGTGGAATGCTTTTGAGCGGAAAAAGAGCCGCCGAAATCATCCTCCGGATGCTGGACAAGAAGTGAGCGTCGCCTTCGATTGACCGGTCGCATACGCGCGGCCCAGTCTCCGCTGCGAGCGACTGCAAGCCGTCCGCAGAATCCTATCGGGAAACCGCAGGCCCTCTCCGCCTTCTCTGCAGTGAGACTATCTCCCTCCTGAGACCTGGAAATTACTCAAAAAACTCTTTTGTCCTTGACTTTGGCGGGCGCGTGGTCAAATAATGACCAGCGTTGTTGTAAGGCGCGCCGGTTCGAGGTCTCGCTCGCTTAGAGGTGAGCAGGCTGCGGCGGCGGCTAATGGCTATCGCCGGAAGTGAAGACCCGAGAGAAAGGGGGTGGGACAACTATGGCGAAGACGAAAGGAAAAGCGAAGGGCAAAGCGAAAAAGCCGGAGAAAAAGACAGCGAAGAAAAAGAAGAAGTAGCATTCTGTAAGTGAAGCTTGACAGCTTAAAGCCTGCCCCGTGGCTCAGGTCGCGGGGTAAGTTTTGTCGGGGAATGAGCGGTGAACTTTCCGGTCATATCGGCATCGAATATCTCCAGCGGTTATGGCGGCAGAGTGGTGCTGCATGATATTTCAATCGAAATTCATCCGGGCGACTTCTGCGGGGTCATCGGGCCGAACGGTTCCGGCAAAAGCACGCTGCTCAAGACCTTGACCGGCATCATCAGCCCGTTCAGCGGCGGCGTTCGCCTCTACGGAAAGGACATCACTGAGCTATCTCCGAGGGAGGTCGCCAGGAAAATCGCGGTCATTCCGCAAGAGGTGTCGTTCGTTTTCCCCTTCACGGCGAGGGAGGTCGTCGCCATGGGGCGGCATCCGCACATCGGACGTTTCGGAAGGGAAAGCGGTGTGGATGAGGAAGTGATTGAGCGTTCCATGACCGATACGGATACACGGCGTCTCGGTGAGCGTTATATAGACGAGCTGAGCGGTGGTGAGAGGCAGCGGGTGGTTATCGCCAGGGCGCTTTGCCAGCAGCCTGAGGCGCTGCTCCTCGATGAGCCCACTTCTCACCTGGACATCAATCATCAGGTGGAGATCTTCGAGCTTCTGACGGAGCTGAATAGGAAAAGGAAGCTCGCGGTCTTCGTCATCTCGCACGACCTCAACGTGTGTGCGGAGTACTGCCGCGAGTTGATAATCATCAAGGAGGGGCGAATCTATCGGCGTGGTACTGCGAGGGAAATCCTCACTCCGGAGACCGTCAGAGAGGTTTACGGGGCGGAGGTTTCGGTTCTGTCGAACCCCCGCAGCGCGGCGCCGGTTGTCAGCATCATTCCTCGAGGGGCTCAATGAAGAAAGCGCCCCGCACAGCACAAGATATGCAACGGCAGCCGCGAAGCACCGGCAGCCGCTGCGAGGCCATCACCGACGATTGAGATATTTTGAACGATGACGCCGCCCGCTCCGCCCAATTTCCAGAAACAGCTCGTACTTACCTTCTCGGTTACCGTTTTCTTCTTCTCGATTGCGGCATGGATCGTGGCAATTTACCTTCCGATTCACTTCGACAGGGTTTTGGGCTTGTCTCGCTCCTACATCGGATTGCTCATTTCCATCTACTCGGTAACTCTCATTGTTCTCGTAGCTCCTCTCGGCCACCTTTCCGACAGGGTTTCTCCGAAGAGAATCGTTCAAGTGGGCCTGCTTCTTTTCGCGGGCTACTGTTTCCTACTCGGACGGGCGCGAACGCTGCCCGTTTTGGTAATAGCTCAGGTTCTCGGTGGGGCCGGCAACTCACTGGTCGCCATCGCCCTCGGTTCCCTTTACTATAAGAACGTGACCGCCTCCCGGCGAGGGCAGAAAGTCGGCATATTTATGTTTGCCACTTTCTTCGGTTTCGCTGTCGGCCCGCTGCTGAGCGGATTTCTTCTGAAAGGGTGTGGTTTATCGTACAGGACGATTTTCCTGATAGCGGGCGGCCTGTCGGTCGGGGTGTTGTTTTTCAGTGAGGTTTTGAAAGATTCTGCACCGTTCAAGATAAAGGTGCTCGAGTACAAGAAGGATATTTTCAGGAAGGAGGTCCTTCTGCTCATCTGTATGCTGGTCGGCATGGGAATTCATTACGGCAACGAAAGAGCAAGTTTTTCCCTTTACATGAAGAATGTCGTCGGACTGGACAACTTTGCCATCGGCTCGGTGTTTGCCATCGTCGGGCTGTGGATTGCCATTCTGTCCCTGGCGACGGGCGCCCTTTTCGACCGGAACAAAAAGATTCTCCTGTTCGTGTGCGTGGGGCTGGTCTTGTCGGGCTCTTGCCATATCGGGACGGCGTACGCGAACAGCTATGCTATGGTTCTGCTCGCCCGCATACTGCACACCACCGGCGACGCAGTGGTCATCTTCTCGATGAACGCCATCATCGCCTCCATCTTTCCCGCGAAGAGGATGGGGGGCAATTTAGGTTTCACGTCCTTTTTCCGAATGCAGGGCTCCTTCCTCGGCGCCCTGATGAGCGGTTTTCTGGACAACTATTGCGGATACCGCGCCTCGTTCATCGTCGCCGGAAGCTGCACTATACTCGTTGGCATTCTCCTCGCCGCCAACTGGAGGACGATGCTCAAGCTCTCCAACCAGTTGTCGAAATGACGCGAACCGCGGCATCGCCCTCTCGGCTCACTTCCCGCCTCGGAGGCTTCGTGCGATAGAACATCTGGGAGTATATCTTTGCCATTGTCTCGGCCATCCGGGTGACATTGAACCGCCCGACGGCTTTCCTGAGTCCCCGATAAATCATATCCCTTCTCAAAGAAGGATTATCCAGCAGCCTGATAATGCTCCGCGCCAAAGGGTGTGCGACACCGGGAGGGACCAGCAATCCATCCTCGCCGTGGTCAATGACCTCCGGAATCCCTCCCACCTCCGTAGCGACAACCGGCGCCCCGCACGCCAGCGCCTCGATGAGCGCGGTTCCAAATCCTTCCCACAACGACGGCAGCACAAACACGTCAAAGCAGTTCAGCAGGATGGGAACGTCCTTTCGAATCCCCGCGAACCGCACCGCTTCTTCGACGCCGAGAGCTCTCGCCTGCTTTTGGAGGTTCTTTCGCAGCTCTCCCTTCCCGACGAACACGAACTTTGCCCGCGGATACCTCAACCGCACGAGCGGAATGGCCTCGACCAGAAATTTCTGCCCCTTCTGGCGACTCATGTGGCCGACGGTCCCTATAACAACGTCCCCTTCTCCTATACCCAGCCCCCTTCGGAGATTCTTCACCCTCGCAGAGAGAGGAGATTGTTTCCTGATTGGGAAGAAAACGTTCGTGTCCACGGCGTTCGGAACCACAACCACTTTTAGAGGATTGATTCCGACATTTCGGACGAGGTGGTCACGTACGGGGTTGGAGCACGCAATGATGCGGTCGGTCAAGCTGCTAAGCCACCTCTCGACCCAGCGGAAGGGTGGCCGAGCCTTTACCTTGTAGATGTTCTGCTCGGAGCTTACCACGCATTTTGCACCGGCGGCTGCCGCCGCAAGTCGGCCGTAAATCTGGCTGTAGATGAGGTGCGTGTGAACGATATCGTAACGGCCTCTTGTTATGAGGCGCTTGAGCTTCGGAAAGACCCTTGCGTCGAGATTACCGACGGCTCGAATAATCGAGATTCGCGTCCGCAGTCTGTGACACTCTCGTTCGAGGTCGCGAGTGGCGTCCTTCCCGCGGTCCGGGACGCACACTTCCAGATGAAACCTCTCCCCTGGAAGATGCTCCAGCACCTGCAGGAGGAATCGCTCGTTCCCGCCGATGTCCAGGCTGTTGATTATGTGGAGAATCCTTATCTTTCTCACGGGTCGCTCCCAACGTTCCCGCCGCCTTGCCAGACCATCTTAACCCCGCCGGAGGAAATGTCAATTCGTTTGCGGCGACTCCGCGCCTTAGCGTTGAGTCAGTGCGTTCGTACCGAGACGATGTCGTCCAAAGGAGAGCGAAGCCTCATCTTCAGCGGAAATCCGGTCGCTGCGGCAGGCTCGCCCTGGCGAGGAGGTGTATCTCGCAGTTTTTGCCCTCTAAATATAGCCGCTGCCCGATGGAAAAAGGCAGGAGTTTCCCCAAAAACGGCGAGGGTGACGTTGTAACCTACTGGTAGCAGGG
>CAZXGF010000086.1:0-9547 GCA_964640185.1 uncultured Verrucomicrobiota bacterium
CTGTAGAAGGCTATCTTTTGGGCTCCTGCCACGCGAGAGACAGGGCGGGCGACTACTCCAAATGAGGTGTTCTTGTGCTGGAAACGAGCTTTTTTCGCCGCAAAATGTATAGGATCCTATCCGGAGTGCTCAGGATGACGAGGATGGGGTTAGACCGAAAGGAGAGGTCGCAGCATTCCGGATAGGGTCAATTGAACTGAGCCGCTTGGCGTTTGTCTATGGGGATTGTTTGCATAAGGAAGAAGTTTGTGCAGGGGAAAGAACGGATGAGGAACGGGATAAGGGTTGGGATTGGACAAGGGCGCGGGAGTTTCTGGGTGCATGGGTTGACGCATCTTGCGTCTGAACTCGCTTCAGTGCGGTCATAAGATACACCATTCCTTGTACGCCTTGCGGAGGGGCAAGGCCCAGTCATCAAACATTCAAACTGTTCAACTATTCTGCGTTGTGCGCCTCTGCTGCTGTCAGGGTGGATCGTGCACAAGGAAGGACAAGAGCTTGAGAGCTTCCGTGGGGTCGCGTGGGAGGGGGTCCACTTCGACCATGTGACCTTTCTTGCACACGGGGCAAAGCATTGCGGATTGGTCGTCCTGCGATTCGTTGATCGGTTCGCCGGAGGTTCCCGGTAGAGACAGGCTTGGTTTTTCAGGAAGCCCCAGGAGTTTCCGGCACAGTGCGACCTTTTCTTTACGGTTGCGATTGGAGAGGAATCCGTAGTATCGGATATGCACGAACCCTTTCGGGAAGACGTGGAGAAGGAAGCGGCGGAGGAACTCCACCGCATCGAGGGTCATTGTTCGCTGCTTATGGCCGTTACGGTAGTCTTTCCATTGGAAACGGACTTTCCCGTCGCGAAGAGAGAGCAGGCGTTGGTTGGAGATGGCAACCCGGTGGGTGTAACGGGCAAGGTACTTCAGCACCTGCTTGGCGCCTCCGAAAGGGGGTTTGGCGTAGACCACCCACTTCTGGTTGTACAGAGGCTTGAGAAACCGCGTCCACTGCCGTTGGTCCGCGAGGCGCTTCATGTCTCCATGAAAGGAAAGCTTGGCCTGTTGGCGGGCCTCGTTGAGATAGAAGAGGAACTTCTTCTGGAACAGAGAGCTGAGCACTCGCACCGGAAGGAAGAAGCCCTTACGGCACGGAATCCATCTCTGACGATCTGGCGAGAGGCCGCCACCGGGGATGACACAGTGGATATGAGCATGATGGTGGAGCGTTGCCCCCAGGTGTGGAGGATGGCGAGAAACCCGATGTCGGCGTCCAGATGCTTGGGGTCGCGTGCGATGGTTTTGAAGGTCTCGGCCACGGAGCGGAAGAGGATACTGTATACCACTTCTTTGTTCTGCAAAGCCACGGGGCCGAGCTCGTCGGGAAGGGTGAATACGGCGTGGTAGTACTCCACCGTTTCCAGGAGGTCTTGGGCGCGAGCCTCCATCCACTCTGCTCGTGCGGCAGCCTGACACTTGGGGCAATGGCGGTTGCGGCAGGAGTCGTGGCAAACCTCCGTGTGGCCACATCGGTCGCATTGCCAGACGTGGCCACCCAGCGCCGCGGTACGGCATAGCGCGATGTCCTTCAGCACTCGACGCTGCTGGGAGAACGTCGCTTTACCATATCGCGCGAGGTACGCGGCGCCGTATTCTCGCACGATATCGGCCAGTTCAAGCCGGGGCGCCTTCATGACCGCCCTCCCTGGTTCAAGACAACGCCGAGGAGATCCTCCGCCCTTCTCTTGAGCCGAATGTTGTTCTCGGCCACATGGAGATACAACGCAGTGGTTCGCAGACTCCGGTGACCCAGGATGACCTGGATCGTTCTCAGGTCGGTGCCCGCTTCCAATAGATGCGTGGCAAAGGAGTGCCGGAACGTGTGGGTCGTCACCCGCTTGGACAGTCCCGCTTTCTTTCGGGCGTTCATACAAACCTTGGTGAGCGCCCCTTGAGTCAGACCACAACCTCCTCGTTGCGATGGGAACAGCACTCCCTTGGGGCGATACGTCTTCCAATAGCTCCTCAACACCGCCAGCAGAGTTGGCGTCACAGGGACATAGCGATCTTTCTTCCCTTTTCCCTGATGGACGCGAATGACCATCCGCTTGCTGTCAATGTCCTCCACACGCAGACGCGTCGCCTCCGACACCCGCATCCCTGTGGCGTACAGCGTCATCAGCAGCGTCCGGTGCTTCAGATTGCGAACTGCCGAGAAGACGCGATACACCTCGGGTTGGCTCAGCACCACGGGAAGCCGTTTGGGTTGCCGGGGATACCCCAGCTGCTCCACAGCCCACTGTCTCCCCAACGTCACCTTGTAAAAGAACCGCAACGCACTCAGCGCCACGTTCAGCGTCGACGAAGAGAGCTTCCTCTCTCGAAGCAGAAACACCCGGTACTGTCAAATCTCCTCTGCCCCTAAAAGGTCCGGTGACTGGTTGAAGTGCTTCGCGAACTGCGCCACGTGAGACACGTAGCCCTTAATCGTCCCCGGGGAAAGGTTGCGAATCTGCATGTCCTCGATCATCCTGTGCCTCAACGCCGTCATGACACATCCCTCCTTCTTTGAGATTACCGCTTCGTTCTTTCATCGAGGCCCCTCTGCCTCGATGCACAAAGGGGGTATTGTGGCACAGAAAGGTCGCATCAGACGAAAACAAGGAAACAACCACCAGGTGAGGGACTGACAGCCCCCCCGCTACCTCAAAGGCCTTGAGCCCCGAGCAACTACCGCCAAGCGGTTTAGTTCAATAGCTTGATTTCCTGTGGAAAATGCACTTTTTTCAGCGGAAATCGGCCAGTTTGAGCCTCAAAAATGAAGCGACAGTGTCGCTTGGGAGGCTGAGCAGTACTCTGATAATGCCCTGAGTACTTATTGTTAAGGTTTGGGATAAAGACTATGTGGAATTTACGCGTGGGATGTCAGGCAAAAGTGGATGAGGGCTGTTTTTCCTGCCTTGTCACTGAAAAGTAGCACCGAAAAGCTTTTAAAGTAAATGTAAATATAGGTATATAAATAGGTACATCGTATCGGTATATCTAATAGAGTACCTATACGGTACCGGAGTCGGAAGCACACCAGGTCTTTCAGCTACGCTTGACGCGTAAACCGCACTCATACTTTGCTTGGGTCGTGGCGCGGGTACCGGCTTTCTACAAGGGGGGGAAGGGAAGGAGCTGTTGTTGCCCTGAAAAACGTCCGGATTTCACCTTCTCAGGCTTTGTGCTGTTGAATTTCTTGGGGTGAGGGGAAAAACATCGGCAACACAGCGATCGCCCGCCAGAAGCCGCGAGAATGGGTTTCCAGCTGCCCTGGTTTTTGGATTCCTTGAAGTAATGAGAAAAGCGCCGCCAGAATCCTGACCGCTCGTCACAAGCCGCGAGAACGCATCTCCAGGCGCCTTGGATTGAGATTTCATGGGATTACGAGAAAAAGCACCGCCAGAAACCCGACCTCGCACCACAAGCCCCAAAAGGCCGGATTTTGAGGTTATGACAATCTCTGCTCACCTTCTCCGGTCAACCGAATAACTCGAAGTCTGCCTGTTTTTGTCTTTTTTTCAGCTTCCTCAATCAAGCCTTTTTCCACAAGCTCAGCCTTCAGCTTTTGCCCCTGGCGCACGCTGATCCCGATTCTCCTGTACCTTTCAGCGATACCGCTGTCTGGGTACTCGCGGACATCTTGGAGGAAAAGGTGTTCGAGGTCAGGCTCTTCGGCTTCGCTGCCCGCTTGTAGCTTTTCCTGACTCTCACTTTTACCGCCACTTTCTTCTTCCTGGGCTACTGCCATTCTGGTTTCAAGGACAGGTTGCATCCTTAATGCCACAGCTTTGTCTGTGATCGCCCCTTTCTCTATCTCAAACTCCGGCAGCTCAATCATGAAGGCTTTGGGAATCCTGCCTTGGAGTTTCACGATGGCTTGCCCGACTTCGAGTTCGCCCAGTAGATCGTTCTCCTTGCCATCAAGAAGCATGCACTGGCTCATGGCGTTGATGTCCTTGCGGTGCTTCAGGTTCATGCAGATGGTGCAATAAGTGTTGCCGAGTGCTGGAAGAGAAATCTGGCTCGGATGCTGGTCAAGAATGATGAGACCTTCTCCAAATTCCCGTATCTCGCGGAAAGTGAGTTCCATGGTTGATTGGCCACCCAGCAAAGACCTTCTTTCGTTCGAGAGGATGTGATGGGCCTCTTCAATGAGGATGGCGTGTTTGAACGTTTCGCGGGTCTTTTCTGTCATCCTGCGGTGATGAATCCAGAGAAGAAGGGCACTTGTCACAAAGACTTTGTCTGCTTGGGTCAGGGCATCCAGCTCAAGGATTACAGACTTCGTCAGAAGTTGCTCCAGGTTTTCATTTCTGCCCTGGTTGACAAGCTTGTCCATTTCGCCGAAGCAGATGGAAGACAAGGCTCGCAGGGTTGAGGAGAGCCATCCTGACTCTCTGCCCCTGGCGTTGAATTGCCTGGCTTTTTGAATGACATCGCGGAACGTCGGATATCTCATGATTTTGCCCGAATAGATGCCCGCTTCTTGGTAGACCGAATCGAGCGACTGCTGAAGCACATAGAGGGAACCGTTGCCAAGAAGGTAGGACGTCGCGATAACTCCGATTAGCTTCTTCAGCCAGGTTTTCGCATTGGTGCCGGGCGGCGGGATGAGAGGATTGAATGTGAAAGGCGCGATATTCCTGCCGATGGTGTAGACTTCCACGTCCTGGAATTCTGGCAGGGCGAGGAGATCGCGGTAGTTCCTCTTCCAGTCGAAGACGAGGACTGGCTTTGCTTTCCTCTTCAACTCTCGCAACAACAAGAAGCCAACGTTCGTCTTGCCGGCGCCGCTCCTGCCGAAAATGCCGACATGTTGAATCCATTCGTTTTCCCGGAGTCCGAACGGATAGAGTGGGCGGTTGTTGTAGAGAACAGTGCCAATCGGATAGCTGCCTTCTGCCTGTTCTTTGGACGGAGGAATGAGCGATGCGATGCTGTCCACGCCTGAGAAGAGATGCTTTGCTGCGAGGACTTCGAGATAGGATTCAATCTGTTTCTTGCCCTCTTCATCCTCGGCACAGTAAGCTGCGAATAACTGCTGCATCTTCTCGCCGAAAATGGGCTTGAGCTTCTGGCAGAGCTCCCGGACATGGTCGATTTTGCCGGGAATGAAATCAGGCATCTTCGCCCTCCAGGCCCGAAAGCATTTTTGCCCTTCTGACTGTTGCTCCGTATTCCCCTGTGTGTTCGAACAGTTCCTCTCTGATATCTCTGGAGTCTTTCCAAAATCCGAGCTCTTCTTTTCTTCTATCTTTCTCCAAAGCTACGATCAACTTTTCGAGGTTCATTTCCTCTCGGCCAGCTTCCATGGGCGATAGCATCCTGGCTATTGAAAGGAGGGAGTGGCAGTCCATCAGGCGGTGGTCAATATCTTTCAGATGCCCGTGATGGAGCCTGCTTCTTTCGTAAACCAGATTGAGCAGACGTTTGACTGAGATGCGATTCTCGCGCTTCTGATGACCAAAAACTTGGTCGGCAAGAGTGGCAGGATAGGCTTGATCTTCAGGGGGAGAGGAGAGGCTTTCCTGCAACAAAGGCATGTCTCTTTCCAGGCCGCTGAGATACCGGTTTCCCGGCCACTGGAACAAGGAGTCTCCGCTTTCATAGGGTTTCACAGGTTCGTACTGGCTTCTGGAAAAATAAGCTTCCTGGACCTTGGCGAAAGTATATGGATTCATTTTGGTGTCACTCTGGTGTGACAATAGGAAGGGGGAAGGGTTTAAAAAGGTTTCGGTTGGGGAGTGAGCCGCGCGATCTGGCTCCAGAGAACAGTGGAAAGCTGAGAAATGATTGCACGGACCCTTCAGGAAGAGGGTGGCTTCTTGACCGATTTTCTCTCAGCTCGTTGGGGCTTCCTCGGAGGTTCATATGTAAATCGCTGTCGCTTGGGCAGGCGACTGAAGTGCGGATGAAAGATATTCAGAAATCGTCTACCCGTATTTCTTTCCAGGTCAGCTGCTAACCACAATAGTTCAAACCAGTGGAGCTTTTTAACAGAATCCTGTATCAGCTCTGTGCCTTGCTGTTTGCTGACGTTCCACTTGGCCGCCAAGACGGCCGCCATCCATCCAACGCATCGAGATATGTGCCGCCCTTAGACTCGCTTCTGAGGTTGTGCACCAGCTCTACAAGCGAACAGCCTAGTTTCTTCTCGACTATTTCGACCCCCTGAGCGCTCAGAGAACTGTTCGAGTGGCACAAAGCGTCCATCAGTTGATCGAGAGGAACAAACCGGCCGTAAATAAGATCCCTCTGGGGGATATTTTTGAGCTTTGGAAGTTGCCCTACCAAGTAATCGCCTATGCGTTCAAAAAACTCCTCGCACGGCGACTCTGCCAGTCTGCGAAATATGGGGAAGAATCCAGTAGCAGGGGGGATTCGCATAATATCGTAAAGATCAGAAACGACATCAGGCATGCGTGAATGGCACAGTAGACCAAGGAGTTGCGGACGAATTTCGTCATCGCTTGACTTGTCATAGAGGCTTTTTACTATGGCATACTCTTCTGCGTTCTCAGGAGCCCAAAGGGATCTTCCTATAGCATACACCTTGTCAGGATCAGACGCGACACTCCCAAGAGCTTCTATTAGTATATGCCTGGACTCCGGCGTGTGCACTTCTGTAAGGACACGAATCGCAAATTCACTCTGATGTTGATCTGGCCCACCAACAGCGTCCAGTAAGAAGGAAAGCCCAATACGGGAGCCCATCTTTAGGAGTGCCCCTGCTGCAAACATTCTCGCTCGGCGAGATGATATAGGGTTCAGCCGCTTTTCAAGGACCGTGACTAAAGCAGGCTCGGGCGACACGAAAAGAGCGTAGGCGGCAGCATCTTGCTTTCGCTGGTCACGACTATCCAAAAGATTGAAAACCTGGGCGCGCCTATCACGCACTATGGTCCCGAAGAAGCGTTCGAACAAATAAAAGCTGGAAGGAAAGGCCGAACTCCTCTGGTTGTTTGTGTTTGCTGGATCGCTCGAGGTTTGGACTAACGTTCTTGCCATAGTCAGGACGACATCTGGGAAGACCTCCTGGCCTTTTTCTTGCGCGAGAATAATGCACTTCGCCATGGACTCAAGAGGGCCCTTGTCGAGGACAAACTTAATAATCAAGGATTTAATGTTCCGGGTCATCTCTTGCGAGGTCAACATATCCAGCAGAACATCAAAGGAGGCCCCTGTCCCCAGGCTTAGGAGCTGCATGAGCTGTCTCCGCTTTTCTCCGGGGATCGCATAATCAAGGTCTGCATATAGTGGAGTCTCTCGAGCCAGAGCAGCTCGAGCTTCATCGGTCCCAAGTTCCTCGAGCAATTCGACTGCAGCATTAGGCATGAAATCGACAGACCTCATTTCGAGATTCTCAACGAGGCTCTGTTCCAAACGCGAATCTCGGTAGCGCGTGGTAAGGTATGCGCGACCACCGAGAATCGGTACGTAATCAACCGACATCTTTAATGCAAGAACAGAATCCTGCTGGTCCAGCATACCGACAAGCAAGACAAAAACGTCATCCCACTTCACCCAGTCCAGGTGCTTAAGGAGTATTTGCCGCTTCTGCTTGAGTGTTCTCCCGCTTATGAGGTCTCGAATTCGGCGACCGGCGAAAGCCTCCTTGAAAAGCTCGTGTGAGAACTCGATGGGATCCCGTGGGTAAAGGTAGCTGCCCCGCTTCAGGAACCGGTCGTGGAAAGCTTGCTCGAGAAGTCGGTCAATCGGGAATGCGGGCGTTTGCTTACGCACAGCGTTGTTTGCGTGCTCAAACGTGTAGTTGGTGACGTCCTCTTGCTTGTCAATCATGTCGTAGGCGATGATTTCGAGACACTTATTCTTCTCCGCATGGAAGACGGCTCCGGGACGCCGTCTTGTTTCCTCCGCCTTAAGCCGCGGCAGTTCTTCAATGAAGGCATTCAGAAGCTCTCCATGGTTGCGCGGAAGCTGGCGGCTTTTGTCCGCGGCCAACAGAAAAGCCATTTTGCTCAGCATAAAGGGATCTTGCGCCATCCTGAGGATTCTTTCGTCGCGCTTGATCTGCGACTTGAAAATAGGCTCCGCGTTAGCGTCAGAGTCAGACAGAAATCCCTGGAGGTATGCGATTATTTGATCGTCGGTGAGCTCCGTTAAGGAGAATACCGGGGTTTGGGCGAACGCGTCTCTATATTCATAGGTTCGGCATGTGACTATCACCTTGGTGTTGCCGCGATGAAGCCAGTAGCCGAGCTGGTTGACAATCTCCCGCGTCTGCTCCCCATGCACTTCATCCAGGGCATCGAAAATGAGCAGCGTCCTTGCCTCGGGAGCGAGAAGAGAGTCGCAAAAATCTGTTTGGTGACTTCCCTCATCGACTCCCCGGATTTCATTGATTGCTTTCTCACAGAGTCCGGAGAGCTCGCCGGCGGTAGAGAAACGCGGAAGAGAAGCGTAGACAGGAAAGTACTCGGGAAGAAGTTGCCCTTCTGCGCATTTCACAGCGAGCCGGGCTGTCGTATAACTCTTCCCTGACCCTGGGTCGCCGAGAAGGATTATGGCGTTTTCCCTCGTTATGAGCTCGGCGACTTTCTGGGGACCGAAATATCTCTCCCTGGCCGCGTCGTTCGCGGGAACTGCTGTGCGCTCCAGATAGGGGGCTGAGACTTCTTGTTTGCGGAGATAGGGAAACCAGAGGCCATGCCGGTTATCGACGATGCGCTTCTTGTAGTCCTGGCTTAGCTTCTGGAGCGAAGGAGGGCGGGATTTCCTTCTTCCTTCAGCTGCCTTTTCGAAAGCCTTCGCGATAATCGACAGCCGCCTTCTCTCAGAGGGTAGTTTCCCCCTGAAGAATTTTGCGAGCAGCCTTTTTTCCTTTTCTTCTCGCTCTTCTTCCCTGGAACGTGACTCTTCGATTGGGACATCGAATGGGTTCTCTAATCTGCCCCCGAGCACGTCAAACAGGACCTCGCGTTTATACACTCCCTCACGTCTTCGGATCGCTATCCACACATCTTCGGGCTCAATGTTCAAAAACCACACACGGTTGGGGTTTCGCGAGGGCGACAAGGGATAATGGCATAGAATAGTCTTGTAGTAGATGCCGTCCAAAAGGTTCAACTTCTTAGATATCTTGCGGTACTTGCTGTCATAGCCGCTCTTGGCAAGTCCGCTGAGGTGGTCGTGTAGGCTGGAGTAGGGACCACTTATCCCAAAGTTGACGAGTTCCCTCTCCAAAATAAATCCGCTTTTGTTGGGCGCCTTGCCACGAACAAGGTCATATTTCGCCTTCGCTGCTAAGACTATCAAGAGCTTGGCCAGGATTCCGCGATG
Source organism: uncultured Verrucomicrobiota bacterium (assembly GCA_964640185.1). Lineage (GTDB taxonomy): Bacteria > Auribacterota > JABMQX01 > JABMQX01 > JABMQX01 > CAZXGF01. Next base: position 9,333 of record CAZXGF010000086.1, read on the forward strand.
CTTGCGGAGATCCAAGATGCCGCCCGCGCCTGCCCACTTTAACTCGACCTCAGAAAAGGGAGAGAGTTCGCCCTCTATTCCAGGACGACAGATCAGTATTACGCCGCTCATTTCCTCTTCACAACGAGTGACCTCGTCTCGGTCGTTCAAGCGAGCGGCCTTTAGCCTAACTTCCGCACTTTGTAGTGAGGAATATAGGAGAACCCCGATTTTTC
>CAZXGF010000087.1:0-9158 GCA_964640185.1 uncultured Verrucomicrobiota bacterium
ACGGGCGTTTTGTGCTTATCCCCTGGGACATTGACTTTGTGCTCGGCAGCGGTGATGGTCCCACGAGCTCTCTCACATCGAGCGGATTGTACGGGTTTAGCAAGTTCTTTTCCGAATTCGGTGACGTCTATGAGCGCATTGTGCAGGACATTGCCAGAGGGCCTCTTTCTCCCGGTGCCGCCGATGGCTACATGGACCGTACCTACGAACTCCTCTCGCAGGAAGGCGTAGGCGTGCAGAGCCCCGAGGGAATCAAGTCCTATCTCGCTTCTCGCCGCGAGTTTATTCTCGGACCGCCCGTGGCTATCACAACAAACGGCGGGGCGCCGCTTGTGACGACCGACCCGGCTGTGGTTCTCACCGGTTCGGCGCCGTACGACGCGGCGACCATGACGCTCAACGGCCAACCGGTCAAGCCGGATTGGACCAGTCCCACCAGTTGGGCTCTTTCCGGCGTGGTCTCCTTTGGCGTCAATGACTTGACGGTGGAAGTATTCGATAGCGAGGGGCAAAGTCTCGGAGCCGACCAGATTACCATCACCGTCAATCCCTTCATCATTCACACCATCCGCTCTGAGCCGGACGGAGTTTATGTCGAATGGTACAGTATCCCCATGCGGGAATACACCGTGCTCGCTGGCGATACCCCCTCGCCCTCGACAATCATCGCGAGTAATCTCCGGGCGACGGAAGCGACCCTCGGTTTTCTTGACCAGAGCGCGCAGTTCAAGTCGCATCGGTTCTATTGGGTCCTGATGCAGAAGCCGACAGTCGAGCCCGGCCTCAAGGGTGAGTACTTCAGCGGGACCAACTTCGGCAGCTTGCTACTCACCCGCGTGGACAGCGTTGTGGACTTCGACTGGGGAAGGGGCTCCCCTGCGGCGCAAGTGCCGTCGGACAATTTCTCTGTGCGATGGACCGGCTTCATCATGATTAACGCTGCCGGCTCGTACACATTCTGGACGGATTCCGACGATGGCGTCCGCCTGACGGTCGGTGAGAACACCATCATCCAAAACTGGACTGACCACTCCGCGACGTGGGATTCGGGAAGCATCAACCTTTCGGAGGACATGCACCCGCTCGTCCTCGAGTTTTATGAGAACGGCGGCGATGCGGTCATGCAACTCCAGTATCAGGGGCCCGGCATACCCCGACAGACGATTCCGAACAGCGTGCTCCTTCACGAACCGTTTTAGCTTTTGGGGCAAGTTGCCCGCGTTTGTTTGACGCATCGAACGTATTGCCCCCCAGTGGGGTAGTAGCGTAGCTGTACACGAAGCGATGTTGCTTGAGGGGCGAATCTGTATGCTGATCTATTACGCGGAGCGGCACATGCAAAAGGCTCTGGCGCCGACGTTATTTCACGGTGAGGAACTGGACGAACAGCGCAAAAAGCGAGATCCAGTCGCGGACGAAGTTCCTCTCATCTTCCTGTCTGCGACCTCTGCGAACTTTACGGTTCCTCCTCAGCCGCCCGGCCCCGAGGAACTAAAACTCCTGCAATTTTCCCTCGACAGCGGCGCCGGCGCGCGGGAATATACGTTGTAATTTCTGTAGTTATGGTACCGTGAATGCAAGGCGGTTGACCGGTGTTGAGCCGTAACTACAACTGGGGAACTGAAATGATTGCCGGCACGGGAGCTTGTGATAGTTTCTTAGCCCGCCGAACTGCGGGCATTTTTTGCGCGCTGAACCGATTGCGGAAAGGGGGGTGGAAGCACCGACACGTTGCACAGCACCAAGGAGGCATGGGGATGTTCAACACGAGTTTCAGAGCCGTGATCTGTTCGGCTTGTGTCGCTGGCTTGTCCGGGTCCGCAGTCGCTGCTGATTGGGACGTCGTCCGGGAGCTTCCCGACGCGTACGTTCCCGGAAGGGTCATGACCGTCACGATCCGGTCCGAGGACAACTTTTCCTACATCGAGGAGATGATCCCCAGCGGCTGGTCGTTCCTGGGATCCCCAGGCGGGTTCGCGACCTTCGACGAAGATACCTCAATGATGATCTGGTCTTTGCCGCCAGACCTGCCCCACACTGCAGAGTACCCCTATCCTGGGTGCATAACCTACAAGGTCAGGCCGCCGCTCGACCAGCGGGGGGAAGTCAGCTTCACGGGATACTCCGGGGGCGGCTACTTCCTTGGCTTCCCCATAGGGGGCGACTCCGTCATCTCAGATCGCGAGGGAGTCACCCGCTCCCTGCGATAATCGGCGCACCCTACACCAAAATCAGGGGTTTTATTATTTCGTGGTCGTACAGCGGAATTCGGCTCAGCGATCCCACGGTGGAGGTCTCGGACTGCGTGATTACCGGAACGCAGAGTGCCGCGATAGAATACGTGGGCGCAGACGAGGGCTCCGTGACGAACTCACCATCGTCAACAACACAGGGGCCGGAATCCTCTGCGATGAGCCGTCAGCCGACATTGTCGTCTCGAACTCCATCGCCCTCCGCAACGGAGGGAACGATGTGCAGAATTGCACGGCGAGATTTTGCTTGCTTGAGGATGACGTAGAGCCGGGCTGGGGCGAGAACAATATCTCCGGCGATCCGATGTTCGTGAATCCCGCGGAGGGTGATTACAGACCTCAGCCAGGCTCGCCGTGCATTGACGCGGGCGAGAACAGCGTGTGCGGCCCCGATGACACCGACCTCCTGGGGAAGCCCAGGATTATGTACGGCGGAAAGAGCGAGACCGTGGACATCGGGGCATACGAGCACTGGTTCATTTCGGCGTCTCGTCAACCCGGCTCGGCAAATGTGCAGCTCTCATGGGCCAGCCGTCCCGATGAGACCTATTCGGTCTCGTTCTCCGACGACCTGAAGCTCTGGCAACCGACGGACAACAACGTCCCCGCGACAGGGAGCATCACCCTCTGGCTGGACCCGATTGGCTCGCTGCCGGAGCTCCCAATGCGATTTTACAGGGTGACCGACAACGAATAACGTCGCATCTCCGTAGCAGTCGCGCCCGGAAGCTCTCCCTGCGCCCGGTCAATGCGCGATTCCCCTCCCCACCTCCTTTTTGCCAGGCTCGTTCACATGAGCGAAAAGGCCACCGCACATCGCGCAACCGCAGATTCCCCCTCCGCGTTGTCGGATTCTGTGCCGGGACGGTAGGCGCCAATACGCTCTCTGAAAAAGCGTGTTGATTCCAGCGCGATTTGGTGGTAATGAGAAGAGGAGCATAGATGCGACTGGGAATATTTCCTCCGGGGGCCATGCTGGCAGCCGAGTGTTTCTGCGGGGCAGGTTTGCGCGACTAAGTACATCGGTTCGCAGAGACGGCGCCGTATAGCCTTCTCTGAAAGGAGCTTTCCTGCCCGGATAACAGGATAGAGCTGAAGTCGGTGAGGGCGGTTGTTGTTCCTGATAAGTTACAGCTCGTCAATCACGCCGAGGGCGTGACCACCCCGCGTGTCGCGGGGTAGGTCTGCTGCTGGATTCCGGTGAACGAAAAGCTGAGGTGAAGCGAAAGCTTTTTTGACCTTGACGCCCTTGGTGTCTTGGCGAGAGAAAATGGAAAAACCCCGCGAAACGCGGGGTCGCAGAGACGCAAAGACGCAAAGTCCCGTCCATTCTGTTATCTCGTCAAAAAAAGAATGCGTCTGCGAACTCATAAATCAGAGCAGTAAGAGAACGGGAAGCGATGTTGCGGAGAACCAAGATAATCATTGCCGCTTATTGCACTGCAGGACTGGTTTTCCTGGCTTTTACATTTGGCTTTGTGCTCCAGATGAGAGATTGGCACGGCCATCCTGAGCGATATAAGGAGTTTACCCACCAGCATCACCACGGCGAGGAAATCGCCATTCCGGAAACCTCGCCCGTCGAAACTTATGCGGTCGGCGCCAAGACCTACATGAAGGTCCCCTTCATGGAGGACTTTGACGTCACTCAGTCGTGCGTTGACCTAAAGCAGATAGTCAAGGTGAATCTGAACCTCGAAAACTTTCCCGACCTGGAAGAATTGCAGTTTGTCTCACCGGAGAAAGTCGTCGGCATCCCCGACCGAGATTCCGTCCTCGGGGTCAACATCGAAGGCGAGCAAAAGGCTTATCCCATAAGGATGCTCAACTACCACGTAGTCCTCAACGATGTCTGCGGCGGAAAAGAAATTGCCGTCGTCTGGGACCCCCTGATCATGACCCCGAAGGTTTTCCGCCGAAGGGTTGAAAGGAGCGACGGGGCAACTGCGGTCCTTACCTTCGGAAAGCTCGGCTTCATCCACAAAGGAGGGCTTTTGCTGTACGACGAGCCCACCCGCGGCGCCTGGTGGCCCCCGGAGGGAAAATGCCTGGCTGGCGAACTGAGCGGCGTTTCTCTGCCGGAATACCCTTTCCTCCTCGTTTCCTGGAAAGTCTGGAAGCAGCGATACCCAACTACGGCGGTTCTCTCAACCAATACGCCGTTTCGCGGCAAGTACAACCGCAACTGGTTCAGCACCTACTACGGCTTGTCGCAGTTGCCCATCCCCATCAAGGGTTGGGCTGGCAAGAGAAGCCCCTTGAAATGGAGCGAGACAGTCATTGTCCTCGAAACACAGGGCAAACCAAAAGCATATCCCCTTTCCGTCCTCACCAAGGCCGAGGGAACGCTCGAGGATACCTTGGGCGGCAGAAGAATCGTGTTTCGCGGGGCGCAATCTCCTCCCCCATACCCCACCGATGAGAAGGGGCAGGTTATTCCTTACTCGTTCGGAGCGTGGTTCCTCTGGTCAGTGCGATACCCCGACATCGAGCTCTATTCCCCGGAAAGCGTACCGAAATAACCGCCCAGGCGAATGAGAAACAATAGCTACCTTCCCAAAAGCCGCAGCAGCTCTCGCGCGGTTCCCCGAACAAAGAGCATTTTATCATTTCTGATAATTTTGTCGCCTGCTCTTGACGCTTTCCTCGGGCCATGCTGTAGGAGGCGAATGCGTGCATGCAAAGCCAAAGCGCCTCTGTCCCTGTAATAAGCTGCGCATGACTGTGTTAGGTCGCCAGTCGCAAAATGCGAGAAGTTGGCACGCGACGTGTGTCTGTAACGTTACGTTGCCGCATTCCAACAAAAGATCCCCGTTACCTCGTTCAAACGGCAACGCGCATAGTAGAAAAAGGCAACCCTGTTGAGAGGCAGGCGCGCAAAACCACGAGTCTGGTTTTCCAGGAAGTCGGGTTACCTACTACGAGCAAAGGCCACCCATTCCCCGATGGGTGGTCTCTTTTTGCTCCGGCGAGCCTTGCGGTTCGCGACATTATAGAGCATGACGAATCTCCTCCCTCAAATACATAGCAGTCCCATAGTTCCGGCCACCCAACCGTAGAAATCCGCAGATGTTCCAGCGGGTTGCCCGGGCAAGGCCACTCCTCGGCAGGTATTTCTGCCATTTCGCTGCGAGACCAGCGATTCGCCGGTTCGAAACCGAGGCTATGTCCTCTGGTATTTGCGGGGAAAGGCTCAGGAGGGGAGAAGCGCGCGAACACTACTGCGGCAAAATGGCCATCGTGGAATCTTCGCGTGATGTTGAAAAGAATCCGCGGTTCTATTTTGGCCACAACTTGATTACGATCCGAAGAAACAGCGCTGAAAAGGGGGACCCGACAAGCGGCCACGCTGGGTTTCTTGCCGTGATTCAAGTGGACGTTGGCGCGCCAGGTCAGCTCCGCGACCCGACTCGTTGTCCCGCCCCTCGCAAGACGCGGCGAAGCACACTCACTGCGCGCGTCTTCCCCGGTGCGATGAGCGCTCTTTCCCTGTTACCTCTTTCTTCTTCGGCTGGGCAACAGAGCCGAGACAGTTCCGCCGCCCACCATGAATCCGAGGAGATAAAGCAGGCCCAACGTTGCCAACGCCATCAATCCCTGTGTCCTGACCTGCTGGGCAAAATATGCCGGGGGAAGAATCAACGCCAGCACCAAAAGGGTGAAACTGATATGCCCCCCGGACCTCCATCGTCCAGGCTGACGGCGAGTCACGACCCACATCCACGCACTCACGAAAGCCAGCACCACCCCGGATAGCATCCCCAGAAGGGCGATTCTCTGCCGAGAGTACACCAGCAGAAAAACCCAGGCCGCTATGAGAACGAGAGTTGGCGCAGTGCTCAAGTCCGACATCAGGAGGCGCCTTCGGTGTCGCCCAACCATGATGTTCGACTCGACCTCTCGGCACTTACGGGTTATCTGCTTCGCGAGCTGCCTGTGTTTATTGAAAGTCGCATAATAGTCTATGTAAAGCTGGGAAGACTTATGCATCGGCACGAGTTGGATGTAGTTCAGATGATCCCTGCATTCGATGATGTCATCCCAGAGAAGCTTCCGGTTGCTGAAAAGCCGCTTTCGCCGAATGCCTTGGTTAGTGAGCTGTAACCGTTCGCCGAGCCTCAAGAGAAGCCACAGGTATGGAATCACTCCGACAAGTGCAAGAACTCCAGTCGCCGTCCGATAGTTGGGCGCAAACTGATCCTCATTGGGAGCCACGGGTCCCCACCTCGGCTGCTGCCACGTGCTCACCTCCAGAAACATCGCGGCGAAAAGCGCCAAAGGTAACCCAAAAAACGCGAGAATCCAAACAATAGAACGCCGATAAGAGCCTTTTTTCATCACATTCCTTCGCTGCGCGAGCCTCTCCGCTGTTGCGAAAAAAACATCCTCACCATTTACATCAATCCTAACAGGGACACTTTTCCCGCTGCTACAATCCACAGGGCGCTGGTGGAGAACCTGCCGAGCGCGCACGCTAAGACAAAGGGCCTCGCGCCGCCCTCCACCACATTGCTCGCATTGTGCGCTCTTGCCATAAGTAAGTCAACAGCGGGTTTGGCGCGGCTGCGGTTGTATCTCGGCGGCGAGGAAAGGAGGAGAAAGAAGGCTTAACTTCACTTCCGCACTGGGTGTCGCTGCGTTTGAGTGGTAGAGCAGTCGCTTTGCGCCTGTTTGTTGCGGGTTGGAGGTTTTGGAGTGGTGGATTGCACGGAGCAGATAAACGCCGCGGGTGGACCTCCTGTGCATTGGGGGGATTGATCCGTTCTGTAGGTTTGATTGGGGGGGCTTGTGGTTGTAACGCCGGCATCTTGTCCCGCGTTCCGCGGGAGGGCACTTTCGCCACTACATCCCTCACCCAGACACAAAAAGCGGGAGAATATGGCCAAACTGCCCCGAAAAAGCCCGCGATAACCCGATTTCATCCCCAGAACACACCCAAAACAATCTCAAAATCCCAATCAGGTGGGGAAGTTGGGTCAGGCGCTCCCGCCTATCAGGGCGGAAAGGAAAAAGGTTTGACAACAGGGCACGGGTTGGTTAGTGTACGCGGTGCTATCTGGCGCAGGTGAATGTTCCGGCTGCCTGCGGCGGCCCCTTCGTCTAGTGGACTAGGACAGGTGGTTCTCAGCCATCAGACGCGGGTTCGATTCCCGCAGGGGCTACTCTTCTCTTTGCGGCCGAAGAAAGGCTGCCCACACCTGTTCTTCACGGCTACTTCGCACGGCGTCGCAGCCGTTGCTCTGTTTTCCTCGGACGGAATTCGTTCCTTCAGAAAAGAAAAAGGTCGGATGAGCTTCCTTCACCTGCGGCGCTTCGCCCTTTGAGAAAAAAGGGGCCGCTGTCTGATAATGCGTCGTTCCAGGCCTTAATACATGAATTCGCAAATACGCTGACGTACAATGGTGTCATGAAAGGAGCTATTTTGACGGGATAATTTGAGGGGATAACAGGATAGACACGATTGTTCCAGAGACGTGAAGCATCCAGTAAATCACAGGCCCTCTGGCGCCCGGGTCGAACACCTTGGCGGCCTTGGCGTCTTGGCGAGAGAAAATGGAAAAAGGGGAGGTCTCTCGCAAAGAAGGTAGAGTAGGGAGGGCCGTGGCCCTCCCCCTCATCAAACCGGACGTGCGGATTTCCCCCGCCATGCGGGGCTTTCCTGGAAACTCTCGCCGCAGGCATGCACAGGCTCTTGGCTCGCACCCTCGCCCACGCCGCTCCTAACGTATCGTTACGGCTGATGTGACCGTACAGCGTGTAGAAGCGGAACTTGGGTTCCTGCTTGGCCTTTTGGCCCAGTTTCCGTCTCAAGGACGAAAGTCTTGGCGGCGGGCTTCACCACTCTCTGACGGGCTGTCCGCTCTGCACTTGCGTAACGAGGCCGAATCGGGTTCGCTTTCGCTACGGCTCGCGCGTTCGCTCAGCGGGGCTTCGACATCGCGGATCACTCCGCGGGCCGCCCGCTTTGCTACCTGTTGAACGAGCAATTAACAGGGCAACCTCCTTTCATGTTGCAAGACCAACCAGTCTTATCCTGGCGCACCAGAGAGCGCGGAGAGCGCAGAGAGGAGAAGGAGAAGGACTCCGTTGTCGCCTGCCGTAGCATGGGCATCTTGCCCATGATCCCGACGGGTCCCGCCTGCAGCGGGATGCCACGTGGGGCATGGCTTTTTTTGCCGTGAAGGGTGCAGCCGGAGCTGGTCGAGGACAAGGGAGCCCCTCGATATCCCGCCAACGGCGGGACAGGATGCTGGCGATACGTGTGCTTCTCTGCGTGCTCTGCGCACTCTGCGGTTCCACCCCCTGTCCCACCCGTAACTGAGACATTGCTGCCAAGTGTAATGCCTGAGTGTTCTGGTTGGTAGGCTCGGTTACGTATTCGGGTGCTGCAGGGAGGATAAGGGTATGAAACATATCGGATTTGGCATCCACAATCCGTGGCCGTAGTTGCGAACGCATGTACTTAATGCAGCGCAAGCTCCACCGCCCCGCGAAGGCTGATGTTGTCGAGCTTGGTTACGAGGAACTGCGTGAAAGCGTGAACGTCCGCCTCTCGGTTGGTATATCGTCCGGGGTCGGACTTCAGCTTTCTGACCGCGGCCCGAACGGTCAGCCGGGCGTCTTTTTCGGCAACACTCCCGAAAACCTCCACGTAAGGCAAAAGAGGATAGCTCTGAATGACGTGCGCGAACGCGCGGGCTAGGTAAGTGGAAGTATCCTCCACAATTTTCTTTGCAATGGGGTCAATTTTTTGTCGAGACTTCTCCTGGCGTTTGTACAACTGGAAAACGTCCTCCGCCCTGAGCTTCGCCCAGCCATCCAGTAACTCCTGCTGCATCCGTCCTGTTGGCCCTAACCTAACTTCCGCACCTGATTGCGATTTTGAGATTTTTTTTTGCCTGATTT
>CAZXGF010000088.1:0-9138 GCA_964640185.1 uncultured Verrucomicrobiota bacterium
TGCGAAAGGTCCTTGACCTTTCGCTTTACTTCAACTTTCCGTTCTCCGAAATTCAGGACAAGTCCTACCCCGCGTTTCGCGGGGTGGTGACGAGACAGTTGACCCCGCGTCTCGCGGGGTATCTCGTGAGCGCTGACCAGACGCCTGACGGATTTCAGTTCCACGATCACCGTATCCTCGACCACAATGTCGGCCACGAAGTCTCCAACAACTTCCCCTTCGTAGCGGACGCGGATTGGGTGTTGAGATTCAGCCCTCAGTCCCGCCTTGCGCAGTTTAAGGACAAGGCATTTTTCGTTTACCGATTCGAGAAATCCATACCCCATTCTGTTGTGTACGCGGTAACCGCACCCAATAATCTTCTCCGTCAGTTCCTCGTGCCTCATCGTTTTTCGCGGTGGTCCGGTCGTGATTTACGGGATACCTCCCATGCCTCGAACCATCCCCCGCCGAGGGCGGGGTTATCCCGTCTCGAGCTTCCTCCTTGCACGTAGGGCAATGCGTCACCGTATTTGCGAACAGGACTACTTAGCTGGCTCGCCGGCTTTGCCCACCACGGTCAACACTCTCACCTCCGGCGGGCAAAGCAGCCTCAGCGGAAAACCGGATGTGCCTATCCCGCTGCTGACGCAAAGCACCGAATCCCCCTCCCTGATAATTCCCCAACAGTAACGCCGGGAGACTTTCGATTTCACGTACGGCGCCCCGATGAGAGGCAGCCTGATTTGCCCTCCGTGGGTATCGCCGGCGAGTATCACAGCGTAACCAAGTGCCCGTGCCAGCCGCGCAACGTCCGGCCTGTGCGACAGAAGAATCCTCGGGCTATTTTCCGGCATCATAGACGTTACCGATAGCAAAGCTCGTGTGGCTCGCTCCAGCGGCAGATCATCAATTCCCGCTATCCAGAGGTCATCTTTTCCGAGCGTCAGCCGCTTGACACTGTTGGAGAGGATTTCGATGCCCGCTCTTTCGATCCCTTCGACCATCCCCTGATTGTCCTTATTCCCCAAAACTCCGACGCTCCCGAAACGTGCCCGCGTGCAAGCTGAGACCCGCTGGAGGATTTCTGCGACTTTTCCCTCGTTGGTCTTTTTTCGCGCCTTGTAATCGCCGGTGAAGACAGCAAGGTCGCCATCTGTTTTTTCGAGTATCCTACAAAGCCTTTTCTCCCTCGCCCCGAAGCGAGAAAAGTGGAGGTCCGAGATGTGGATAATCCTAAACCGCTCGAGAGAGGGAGGGAGTCCATTCACAAACACGGTGTCTCGGCGCACCCTGATGAATTGCGCTTCAAGATAACTGTATATCACTATCAGCAAAGCAAGCCAGAACATGATTTCATCTCGCGCAGGGCGCCGAAGCAAGGCCTGACTATGAGGCTCTCTGCCTCGACGATAGGTGTCGCCGCTTCATTTTTCCGAGGCTCCCTCGCACTTCCCGCCCCACTTTCAAGGCATCCTTAAAGCTTCCACCGGCTCGAGGGACGCAGCTTTTCCGGCTGGCAATATACTTGAAATTATCCCGACTCCCACGGAAAGAAGCGCCGCCAGGAGAATCGAGGACGCGGAAAAAATAACCTGCCAGCGTATGATGGTCGCCTCCACCAGCTTCCCCAGTGCAATCCCTAATCCAATCCCAATCAGTCCTCCGCTTACGCTTAGGAGAATGCCCTCCAAGCCAAATTGTAGGGCGATTGCCGTTCTCGACGCCCCCTCCGTCCTGCGAATGCCTATCTCCCTGTACCTTTCTCTCACGGAAACGAATCGGATGGTCATAATCATGACCGCCGCCACTCCTATCATCACTATCCAGATGATATTGCTGTAGCCGGTGAAATCGTGAATGGAGTGCAACGTTTCCAGAATCCACTCTTTCTGAGAGAGTACCGCGACATAGCGCTCGCTCGGGTCGAAGAGCTTTGACAGCTTCGCCATCGCCGATTCCACCCGGTCAGTATTGCCCACCCTGAGCAGGACGGTGCCGATGGTATCCCCCTGCGCCCATATCAGACCGAGGGGAACGTAAATGTTTTTGAATTCCAGCCGGCTGGCAAAGATGCTTCGCGACATCGCCGCTGTGTCCATCGTCCCCCGCTGCCTTCTGAGCTTGTAAGGGTCCTCCAGAACACCAATCACCTTCAGCCGCAGCTTCGACGTGCCGCGGACTATCTCCACTTCTCTCCCCACGGCATTCTCTCCCTCGAAGATGTCCGCGACAAGTGACGAGTCCATCACGCACACGCGGCGTTCGTCCAGCACGTCTTCTTCCCGAAGAAAATGTCCGCCCTTCATCCTGAGATTGAGCATCCTGCCGAAATCGGCGGTCGTGCCTATGACAGTGGTCATCCTCCAATTGCCCCCGGGCGGAAAAGAGGCGGAGTATCGCCTATAAACCGCGGGCGCCACCGCTTCGATTTCCTCCCGCAGCTCGTTTCTAACCTGCTCGACATCGGACATGCTCAGCAATTTCGATTTTAGCACTTCGCCGAAAGAAGGCATCAGGTTCTGGACCACGATAATATCCAGACCCAGCTTCGAGAGGTCCTCGCTTATCCGGTGCCTCCCTCCCTTCAGGATGGCCATGGAAGCGACGACCGACGCGATACCGACCGACGCCGTCAAAAGCGTTAACAGCGACCTGACCGGATGTTGAAGCACCCCGGACAGGGCGATACCAAAAGTGGACCGCGTCGCCTTGATGAAATTGCTTCCGCCCATCGAGAAATCCTTTCCTGACGAGGCCTCCCAAACCGGACCCGCCATCCGCGACAGAGCTTAGCGTACCGACGCCGTTTGTTCAAGACGTTGAATTCCGTGAGGGTCCGGCTGCGTTTCGGCGGAACGGAGGTCCGGTGTCCTCTTCACGTGGCACGGGCGTCCCGCCCGTGAGAATCATGGGCAAGATGCCTCTGCCACGGCAGGCGAGGACGGAGTCCGTCTCATCCTTCTCTCAGCGACTCCGCGCCTTTGCGTTATTCTCTCCTTCCTCTTTTCTGTCCCGCAACTCAGTATCCGTCCGAGACTGAGACCATACGAAACAAATCTGTTTTGACAGGCACGGCTGGGAGCGGCATAATCGCTCTCGCAGAATCGGCACTGTCGCAATTTTGCTCAGGCGCCGTGAAGCGGCCGAGCCGGTGCGAAAAAGACGAGTCGGCGAGAGAGGAGAAAATGGCCGAAAAGCTCAAAGGGAATCTTCTGGTCGGACAATCCGGGGGGCCGTCGGCAGTAGTCAACAGCAGCCTCTGCGGAGTGATTCAGGAAGCGATGCGCCATGAGGAGATCGAGGGCATTTACGGGGCGCGTCATGGCGTGCAAGGGCTGTTGATGAAAGACATCGTGGACCTGCGGCGTGAGAAGCCGAGCACAATCGAGGGGCTGTGCCGCACCCCCACCATGGCCCTCGGCTCGTGTCGCTACAAGGCTGTCGGCGAGGATTACGAGCGAATTCTGGACATCTTCTCGGCTCACGACGTGCGCTATTTCTTTTACATCGGCGGCAACGACTCCATGCACACCACTCACGAGGTCGGGCGGCTCGCTCGCAAGCCGGGCTATGACATCCGCGTGATGGGTGTCCCGAAAACGATAGATAACGACCTGGCTTTCACCGACCACAGCCCTGGATTTGGAAGTGCGGCGAGGTTCGAGGCTATCACGGCCAGAGAGATGGCGATGGACACCTTTTCCCTTCGCTACACGGAAGTGGTGAAGGTCATCGAGACGATGGGACGCAACAGCGGATGGGTTACCGCCGCAACGGCTCTTGGCGGGGAATTCGCCCCCGACCTCATCTATCTTCCGGAGAAATCGTTCTCCGTGGAGAGATTCCTGAAGGATGTCGAGAGGGTTTTCAGGGATAAGGGGTGGGTCGTGATAGCGGCGTGCGAGGGCTTGAAGAATCCCGACGGAAGCTACCTTGCAGCATTTCAAGCGGAGATGAACGTTGATGCTTTCGGGCATCCGGAACTTGGTGGGCTGGGCCGATTTCTCCTCGACCTCATCGTTGACAACCTCAAGCTCAAGACCAGAATGGATAAACCGGGGACGATGCAGAGGTCATCCGGGCTTTGCATCTCCTCCGTGGATGCCGAGGAAGCCTATCTGGTCGGCAAGGAGGCGGTGAGGTTTGCCCTTGAAGGCGAAACCGACAAAATGGTGACGCTCGTTCGCGAACCGGGAGAAATATATCGCTGCACGACTGGTCTGGCAGCATTGGAGGATGTTGCGAACGCGGAGAAGCTCATGCCGGATGAGTTCATCAACGACGAGGGGAACGGCGTCACGACGGCGTTCCTCGATTACGCGAGGCCCCTTCTCGGCGGGCCGCTGCCCGAATACGTCAAACTCGAAAATTTCCCCCTCAGCAAGAAATAGTGCGGCACGCACGGCGCGGCACGGAGTTGGCTTTGCCGGAGGTCGGACCGCCTTCTCCCGAAAGGAAATCCGACGCGAATCTCCGTTTGTTGGGCTGCCCCTGCGGCGAGCGCTCTCCCATTTTTAGAACCGTCGAACGAATCCTCGCATATCCACGAGATAGCTTCGGCTTCGCCCAAAGCGAACGATTCTGTCGGCAACCCACGCCCCGCCTTTCGCCGCGCTCGGGCGCCGTGATCGAGCCCGCGAGAGGAGCTGGCATTGGCTGCAAAGCTCAATCTGGTGGTGCTGTCGGTCCGCAAGGAGCTGTCTGACAAAGGTCAGTGTCCATCCGTTCCACATCTCCTTCAGGGTGGAGGCGTGGATGTTGCCGACAGGATTGTCGTTGTACCAGTCCTGCGGGCAGAGCGCAACGCATCCATCCGCGAGAATCACCATCGTGTTCCAGATGTTTGGGCAGCCGCCGTAAGAAATCCGGCTCGATGGAACACGCTCACTTCCCGGATTCAGTTCCACGGCTCCGCCCCAGGTGTGTGGCGAGGCGATTACCAGCCTCACCGGCGGCAGCGAACGGAAGTTTTTCAGAAAGCGCGTTGCTTTCTCCTCATCAACTGGCGCCTCCGGCAGGTCGAGGACCTCTACGCTCGTCGCGGGGGTGCGCGAACGAAGCCGCCGTTTCATCTTCAAGAAGTTGATGACGTTGCTCATCACTTCACCGTAGCGTGCGCCGACTCTGACTCTCTCGTAGGCGTCGCTGTCCAGCCCATCTACGGAAAACGTGACCGAAGACAGCCCGGACTGTATCAGTCTAAGGGCGAGCTCCTCGGTCAAGCGGGTGGCGTTGGTGCTGAAGTGAGTGGAAACTCTTTTATCGTCAGCGTAGGCAATCATGGCGGGGAGGCGCTCGTTCAGGAGTGGCTCGCCTCTGTGGCTGAGGTCTATCTCGTTGACGAAGGAAGCGGCCTCATCAATGACTCTCTTGAAAGTGCTGAACTTCATCAGCCGACGCGCGAACTTGGCGGGCTGGCTTGCAGGGCACATGGGACAGCGGAGATTGCACACACTGCTGGTCTCCACCACTAACCGGAAGGGAAGATGCTCGCAATACGCCGTTCCTTTTTTCTCGGCGAGGCGAGCCTTTCTCACGCCTCGCAAAACACTCAATGGGCTTTGCATTGATAGTCGTCCTTGAGATGGCGCAGAAGCTCCGCCCCTTTTCTCCGGAACTTTCTCTGCCGGGGTTTCTCGGGTTAAAGCGCATCAACCAGTGCGGCAATCAACCGACAACGCTTCTACTCTTTTCTGCAATGTGCTTCCCGGCCTAACTCCCTTTTTGCTCGACGCGACCGAACCGCAGCCAATTTTATGAAAAAGGCGTTGAAAAGGCAACACGACCCCGCTAAAATAGTGCGTAGAGAGGAGTACGGTAGAAATGAACTGGCAGGAGTACGAAAATTACCCCCCGCGGCCGCATTTTCGATTTGGTCCGAGACTTAGCCCCGCCGTCAAGGCGTTGATCATCATCAACGTGGCGGTGTTCGTTTTGCAGGTCATTTTGCTCCGAAGCCGCGCAGCGGTCCATATCGAAAACTTTGGCCGGTGGCCGATGGAATATCTCTTTTGCCTGGTGCCGGGGCTGCTGATTCAAAGGCTCTTCGCCTGGCAGTTGTTCACATACATGTTTCTCCACGGGGGTGTCTGGCACCTTTTCCTGAACATGTTTGTGCTATGGATGTTCGGTTCGACGCTGGAGGTTCGCCTGGGCAGAAAGCAATTTCTTCAGCTCTACTTCCTATCCGGTGTGGGCGCCGGGCTGTGTCATGCTGTTGTGAGTTGGGGCTCGAGAATCCCAATGCTCGGGGCGTCCGGCGCGATATTCGGGTTGTTAATAGCTTATGCGATGCTCTTCCCGGATAGATACCTGACGCTGCTGCTATTTTTTGTCTTCCCGCTGACTCTTAAGGCGAAACACCTCGTGCTGGGTTTCGCGGTCCTGGAGATTCTTTATGTCATCTCGGCTGCCGGGGACAACGTAGCCCATTTTGCCCACCTGGGTGGACTTCTGTTCGGCTATATTTACATGAAATCGAAATTCGGGCTCGGGCTTCCATTCGCTTTCGCAAAGCAACCCCTCGACGCTCTGAAAAGGCAATGGCTTTGGAGGAAGCGTCCGAGGAGCAAATACAAGTCTATTGATTCCGAGGAGTTCATTGACCGCGAAGTGGACCCTATCCTGGCGAAGATCTCTCGGCATGGAATGGGCAGCTTGACGAGAAAAGAGAGAAAAATATTGAAGAAGGCCCGGTCGCAGATGAAGTGAGTGGTGATGCCAATGGATGCGCGCGCATTGTTGAAAATACTCGAAGAAGGGTTTGAGGACAGTTTTCTGACAGCGGTTTACGAGCTGCGAGAGCTACCTGCGGTCAAGGCCAGAATGGCCTCGCTGGTCAGGGTGTTCAAGGGGGAGTTCCCCCGGGGGAAGGACGTTTCCATCGTGAGGGCGCCGGGGAGAGTGAACCTCATCGGCGAGCACACAGATTATTCCGGCCTGCCGGTTCTCCCCATGGCTATTCCACGGGAGTTGACCTGCTGCAGCAGCAAAAAGCGGGATAAGAAGGTCCGCGTAAGGAATGCCGACGATGAATATCCGCCGTTCGAGTTCGCCGTTCGCCGGCACATCCCCTTTTTCAAGAGCGGGCACTGGGGAAATTACGTCAAAGCCGCTTTTCAGGGTTTGGTGGACCACTTCGGTTCCCCGAACGGTTTGCCAGGGATGGACATGGTCTTCGACGGCAACATCCCCACCGCCGCCGGACTGAGCTCATCGTCGGCGTTGGTCGTGGCCGCGGCCCTGGCTGTCCTCAGCCACGCCCAAAAGAAAATAGAGAAAGCTGAGTTGGCGGAAGCAATGGCCTCTGCCGAACGTTACGTGGGCACGCAGGGCGGAGGGATGGATCATGCGGCTTCGCTCCTACCGGAATCCGGAAAGGCGTTGAAGATAGACTTCTTCCCGTTGCGCGCGGAACCAGTGGACATCGCAAAGGGGTTCTCGGTTCTGGTGTGCAACTCGATGATTGTCGCCAACAAGACCGCTGGCGCCCGCGAGGCATACAACCGACGCGCCCTCGAATGCAAACTGGCTGCGGCGATCCTTTTCCGATCCGCCGGGGTCGCCCGCGCGCAGCGCCTCGGTGACCTCTATCGGGAAATGGGCGGGGCCAGCCTCCTGAGGTTGATAAGGACCGAGTTACATCGGGACCCTTACAGCCTCCAAGATGTCGCAAGAGTTCTCGACATGAGCCCTGCCGAACTTCAAACCCGTTTCGCCGACGGCATAGCCGCCGGACTGCAAAACGCCTCCAAAAAAGTTCTCGACCTCAAACCGAGGGCGGTGCACGTGGTGAGCGAGGCGGCACGCGTTGAAGATGCCGCGATCATGATGCGTAAAGGGGATGGCAAAGCCTTCGGGGCGGTGATGAACGCTTCGCACCGAAGTTGCCGGGACAATTTCGAGGTGAGTTGTGCGGAGCTTGACCTTCTTACCAGAATCGCAAGGGAGAACGGCGCCGTGGGGGCCAGACTCACAGGGGCCGGCTTCGGAGGATGCACGGTCAATCTTGTCCACCAACAAGATGCCGAAGCTATCAAGTCAAAAATTATCACCAGATATTACGAGAAGTTCCTCAAGCACGCCCATCCCGACAAGCACGCTTCCTACAAAGCGGGCGCCGAAGTCGTATTCGAGTTCAGACCGGCTGCAGGAGCGGATTGCCTTGTAGCCTGAGAAAATGGGACATTTCCAACACGCCACATCGTCTCGCATAAGTTTTTCGCCAGGCTTATTCGGGTGTGGCGCCATTTCAGTGGCGGATTGTCTTTGGACCCAGCCCCTGCGGGAATCTCGACCCCGCTGTTATGCCGCCCCTTGGGGAAAGTAGAAAACGCCGGGCTATACGAGCTCGCCTCGAGGAATCTTCGGAGTCGTGACGCACATATCTTGCGCTTTCAGGGCTGATCGTTCTCGAACCGGGGCCTTTTCTCACCTGCCCGCCGTCGGCAGACGGGGGCCGTTGCTCTGAGCTTTATTAGTCTGCTCTTACAGCGCGACCCGAAATCGCCCGGAAGCGATCTTGGGCCGTTAGAGGACACGCTTAATCACCCAGGAATTCTTGGCTCTCAAGCAGCGAATCCGACGTCGGTTCCGCGCCTGCAAAGCCTGTCATGATCTGCTGGGCGGATGAAGCCGCCCTCATTCTCACTCCGGTGACGCGTGTAGACGCCCTCACCGTAACGCGAAAGCGCACCTCACGGCAGATCCTGCGAAAAGGTCATTGAGCGACCATGCGGTAGAAACAGCGGTCTCCGGTCGCGGTGACATAGATGAAAAGGATGGCCCCCGTTCCTTCAATCGTGTCCTGCGTCTCAACTCCATCCTCGGTAATGTAGAATGGCTCAAGCTCCCAGCTCGCTTCTTCCATCGCGTTGCACCACTCGAGCTGATATGGCCGATCGGCGATGTTTGTGAAATCAATTCGAAGCCTGCCGTTCGGCATCTGAACGATTGCGACGATCCGGAAGCCTTCGACATCCGTAATCAAAATCGTTTCATAGATAAGATTATTTCCCTCATCTGCCTCATAGAGGTAGTTGTAAAGATCCGTCACCAAGATGAGGTAGTAGCTGCCAGGCGGAACGTTCGGCACCGTGACCGTCCGACTGGGGCTGTAGTCTCCCTCCGGGGCCAGCGCCTGCGTATGGGCCACCG
>CAZXGF010000089.1:0-8936 GCA_964640185.1 uncultured Verrucomicrobiota bacterium
AATGATCACCACAAGGGTGCGTTCGGAAAAATGTCATCCACAACTCTTGACAATACCTCAGAATCTCGTGGCCCGGTCGATCAGTTTTTGGTTCTCAAGCTCATTTTCCAGGCTCTCCGCCTTCGTCTTCAACTGGCGATGGTCCTTGAACCTGGCCATAGCCAGATCCATGGCCGCTTCGAGCTGATTCATACCGACGGGCTTGAGAAGACAGGCAAAGGCCCCCGATTCTGCCACTTCCTTAATAAGGTTGTGTTCCGTGAACGCGGTAAGCATGAGGATTGCCACCGGGCATTTCTCCGTAATCGTTCGCGCGGCCTGCAGCCCATCCACTTCCGGCATCTTGATATCCAGAATGGCGATGTCCGGATGACAGTCTTGCACGAATTGCACAGCTTCTTTCCCATTTCTTGCCGAACCGACGACCTCGTGCCGGAGAACCTTCAGCATCCTCCGCAGGCCGAGTTCGACAATGGAATCGTCCTCCGCGATGACCACTCTCATGATCTTCTCCCTTTGTTCATGAAGCGCTCCGCGCTTCTTGACCGTGCGTGGTACCCTTGAAGCAATGCCGGACCCTGATCCTATTAAAGTCATCGCTGCCGACCCAAACCCCGGTATCCGCATCAGAGAGCCATAAGCTCTGGCATGAGAGGGCGGTCGGAAAGATGGGACCCCAACGCTGGACCAAGCGTCCAAAAAAAAGCCCTTCTGTGGCACATCAATGGTGCGAGAAGGGCGTCTGGGCCCGTGAAGACTGGCAGCAATGGGCAGTCTTCCAGCAATTCTGCAGGGTTATTAAAACAGCGGAGCAGCAGCCTTGTCAAGAAAAATTTTTAGCTTTTTCCGGACCGTCCAAAGCCCCGGTCAGCTCGACATCACCACTGTACAAACCCTTCCTGGGGAGAACGCTAAGTCGTTCGCCCGGACGCCGCCGCCCAAGTTATCGTCGCGGTGGTGCCGTCTTTCCCGGTGATCGTCAGCTTGCCGTTCAAGTCCCTCTTGTGAAGGAACTACAGGCGAAGATGCAAGCTCGGCGTTGGACTATGCACTGGGACCGTCTCAGGAATGACCTCCACGACCTCGAGGAGATCACTGTCCGAAACACCGGGAAGACCTTCGTGATCCGAAACCGCACACTGGGCGACGCCGGCAAAGCTATTCAGGCGGTTGGTGTAGCCCTTGGACCGATCGTTCGGCTCTGCGAAGCAAAAATCCCCTGAGCATCGCAAAACCGCACAGAAAACGAAACGTAGTGCCAAGAGCAAAATCGAAAAAGACAACTGCCTTTTGCGTAAGAACTTACAAAATCGCGGTGTAGAAGAGCAGCCAAGGGAGTCGGTAAGGGGCACATTCGGGGGCCGGAGGGGACGTAACATGTCGGAGTTTTGACAACTGATTTCATCCGGGAGTGCGACGGTTGGAAAGCGCTTTAGGATCGCGGATGCGCCCAAGCTTCCGCCTGAGATGACGGGCGAGGCGGCGTTCAGCGGAGACGAGGAGAAGCCTGCGGCAGATTTGCCGCGGGCCTTTTGATCTTACTGGAAATCTTTCTTGCGAAAGACGAATCGGGTCACTACTGGTAGTCGGTCGGAGAAGTCCTTGATCGTCTTATTGTCCGTGGGAACGTAGCATTCCTTGAGGTTGTCTGCGATGGCTTCGGGGATGAAAACGTGCCAGTTGCTGCCCTCTTTGTTATCCGCCGGCGCCTCAATGTAACCCGCCGGCGCCTCGGGCGGTTCCCCGCTTGCCAGGACGAAGATGGCGTGAGGAGTATTGCCGAATTCCTTCCCTGCGAGGGGAATGGCTTGCTTCAGGCGGCGTGCTTCAGCATCGCCAGTTTCCTTCCTCAAATCCACATTCATGACGCCAAACCTGCCAATTTTGCCGAAATGGGTCACGGCGAGACTCGCTCCCTGAACTTTGTCAATCGGGTATCTGGCGAGGATGGCTGAAGGGCCCTTGGAGGCGAAATACTTCAGCTCCAGCTTTCGGCTCAATTCCTCTGTTAGGTCTTCCGAGGTCCCCTGGAGGGCAAGGAGCATCGCGTTGGTCTGACTGGTGGCTAAAGCAAGTTTCTCAAGGTCAACCTCGGCGGGAGTTTTTCCCTCGACACTCACGTCGTAGGCGACGACTCGCAACGATATAGGCCCCTTGCCGATGAGCATCAAGATGATAGTCAACCCTATGATGCCGCCTACGAACACCCACGCCAGGAAAAAGCCGCTGATGGTTCCGGGGCCCGGCGGCGGAATCTCCCACGACGATTTTTTCTTTTCTTCTGCCATTCTCGGCCGAACCTTTCCTCGACAAAACTCAGTGCATCACAACGGGAATACCAGCTTCCTTGAGCTTGTCCTCCTGCCCGACGGGCGTATGGATAAGCGTGTAGAAATCGTCCAGCTCTTTCTCTGATTTCCCTTTGGTCAAAAGGGAAACGATGAACATCGTCAGTATGCCGGCGGCCAGGAAGGCACAGATATGCCATTCGTCCTTCCATCGGTAGAGGTTATCCCCGGCCTCTCTCACAAAACCAATGCGGTAGAAGAATTGCGTAACTCCCCAGGACCCTTTCCAGAGAATCTGGAAGGGTTCCTTCCACGGCCACGTCGCCAACATGGCCGCGGCGCACGCGAAGAAGCTCGCCCACATCCCTTTGCTGTTTGCCTTTCGCCACAGCACGCCAAACCACCACGCGATACCGAAGAGAGGCGGAATCTTCATGGAGAACTTGAACAGCCTGATGATTGACTCGGATTTCAAGGCAATCGTCAGGGCGCCGAGGACAACCAGCCCCGAGATCACACGGCTGGCTGTCAGGTAGTGCCGTTCGGAGGCGCCCTTTTTGATATACGGACGATAGGCGTTGTTGATGAACAGCCCGGACGACGCCACCATAGCGGCGCTTAGCGACGACTGCGCAGCAGCGATGATGCAGGCGATGAAGAGACCCACCAGCCCGTGAGGAAGAAGGTCCCTGACGAGGCTCGGGAACGCGAGCTCCCGCTGAGCCAGGGGCCGGGAAGCGTAAAGGGCAGCGGCGATGACTCCGGTCAGCACCCACCCGACGGTGCATAGCCTTTTCAGGAAGTTGCCATAGCACAGCCCCCACCTTGCTTCCCGCTCGTTCTTTGCCGAACCGCACGTCCCCATCATGTGAGGGTGCGCCACAATGCCGATGAGAGCGATGATGGACATGAAGATTGCCCAGGCAACGGTGAACTCTTGTGCCGCAAAGAGGTCGAACAGGTCCGCCCCGACTTTCGCGTGGAGGCCGGCAAAGCCGCCGATCCTGCTCAGTCCCGCGGGGATAACTATGAAGGAGAGCAGAATAATCATAATGCCTTGAATCAGGTCGTTGATGACTGCGGCGATTAAACCACCGAGCAGACCATAGACGAGAAACATGATAGCGGAAGCAACGACGATCCAGTTTGCCCAGGGCGTAGGGCCTCCCGCGACGGCAATGACGATCTTTTTGATGGCGAGGAGATTGAGCGCATTTAGAACCGAGTAGAAGATAAGCCCGTAAACCGCGAAGGCTACCTCCTGGCTTTTACCGTACCGCTGGCGGAAGAAGTCACCAGTGGTAACATAGCGCATCCTTCGCCACACGGGAGCGATGAGCCAGTAGAAGGGCGTGCAGACAAGCCACAGTAGCTGAAGCCATATTCCGGCGAATCCCCTGTTGTAACCTCCTCCAGCAACCTGTATCGGGTCCTGTCCCGCGGTGCCCGCGCCGAAAGCGTGGAACATGACGAAAATCTTTTTGAACCGCCGACCGCCCAGAAAGAAGTCACGAAGCCCTTTTATGTACTTGAACGATATGACCCCGATCATGGCAATGGCCGCCAAGTAAACACAAATGACGAGCCAGTCAACCCAGTTAAGCTGAAAATCAGCGGCCGCGAAGATCATCTGCCGGTTCTCTTGCTGTTTTGAGGAAAGAACGTTGCCGGGCCGCCCACTCCGGCCCGAAGATTTCTGAGACCCTACCAGAAGGGCAAAGCCGTGTCAAGCGCGAGAGAGATTATTTTTCTCGCCTCGCTTTTCTCCTTTTTTTCTCTCCCCTTTCTTGTCACGGGGTAACGGCATCGCGGTGCGCCTCGGTCACGCGCGACAGGGGCGCCGAGCTCGGCGCCTGGATGTTCCTTTCTTCTTTCTGGCAAATCGGAGATTGCTCGCTCGTCAGGTGGAACGATTTCTGTAAGGGCTGTCCCGCCTTCGTCGCGTTGAGCTCACAGTGTTTCAGAATGGGCTTATTCGAAGGTTCCCGTTATCATCTCGCGTAATATGCGGCTCAGCTCTTCCCCTTTGTAGGGCTTGGTGACGACACCACTAAATCCGTAAGCTCTATAATTTGCCAAGACGAGGTCGTTAGAATAGCCGGTTGAGACAAGCGCTTTCACATTTGGGTCTATGTCTCGCAGTTTCTTAATCGTTTCCTTGCCGCCCATTCCGCCGGCGACGGTAAGGTCCAGAATCACGGCGTCGTAGGGGCGACCCGATTCTCTGGCGGAAACGTATCGCTCAATGGCTTCGAGGCCATCTACGGCAAAGTCCGCTTCGTATCCAAGGCGTTTCAGCACGTCCCCTATGGTATTGCGTATCTCCGGCTCATCGTCCATGAGGAGGACTCTTCCCGTGCCAAAGAACGCTTTCTCGGCGGCAGGCTCCTCTTTGGGGACTTCTTTTTCGGAAGCCGGAAGATGGACGGTAAAGGTGGACCCGACTCCGGGTTTCGATTCGAAGGCAATGTGTCCCGAATGCTTGTCAATTATGGAATACGCCGTCGCAAGTCCGAGCCCGTTTCCTCTCGCTTTTGTCGTGAAGTAGGGGTCGAATATTTTTTCGAAATGTTGTTTGGGAATCCCAATTCCGTGGTCCGTGACGGCTACTTTCACATACTTTCCTTCCCTCAGGAGAAGAGATTCCGTTGTAGTCAGATTTACATTTTCCGCGGAGACCATGATCTCGCCGCCCTCCGGCATGGCCTGAGCGGCGTTGATGATGAGGTTATGAATGACCTGACTTATCTGCGCTGTATCCACTTCCACCGCCCAGAGGTCATCAGGAATGTTGAATTCAGGCCTGACGTTGGAGCCGCTCAAAGCAAAGTCGGTTGTCTCCTTCAGCAGTTCTGAGACGGAAGCGGCTCTCTTAATTGGCGCCCCACCTTTGGAGAAAGTGAGTAGTTGTTGCGTCAAACGCTTCGCCTGGAAGATTGCTTTCTCCGCCCCGGCGAGTTTTTCCAGCAGCTCGGAGTCACCCTTTCCGTGCATTTTTGCGAGGAAGATCTTGCCTGTAGCGCCAGTTAGGATGTTGCTGAAGTCATGGGCAATTCCAGCAGCAAGGACACCGATGGCTTCAATCTTCTGGGCATTGCGAATTTCTTCTTCCATCTTTCTTTTTTCGGTTATGTCATGAAAGGCGAGAACTGCGCCTATCGTATTCCCAGTTGTATCTCGGATGGGGGAGGCGCTGTAGGCTATGATTCGCTCTGCGCCATTTCTGGCGATAAGAATGGAGTCGGTGGTCATCCGGACGGTCTCCTCGGTTCTCCGCACTTCCTCGACGGGGTTTTCGCGGCTCTCGCGGCTCTTCTCGTCAAGTATATGGAAAAGCTCGCTTAGGGGTTTGCCTTGAGCTTCTTTCTCACTCGAGCCGGTAACCTCTTCTGCCACGGCGTTGAGAGAAACCACCTTGCCTTCAGTATCCGTGGCAATGACGGCATCTGCGATGCTTTGCAGCGTAACCGCCAGGCGCTCTTTCTCCGTAGCGAGTGCTTTCTCCGCCCGCTTGCGCCCCGTGATGTCTCTAAAGACACCTTCCGCCTGCAGGATGTTACCTTCCTTATCCGTATAGACTGTCGCACTCCCCAAAATGTATGCCCGCGTACCGTCTTTCCTTACTAAGGTAAGTTCACAGTTCTGGACATAGCCCTTTTTGATTAGCCCATCAAACAGTAACTCCCTTTGCTTGAGGTCGTCGTATAAGTTGATAGCGGAGATGCCCAGCATCTCCTCAGGGTCTTTGTATCCGAGAATGGCCGCCGCGGCAGGATTTGCGGATACTATCCTGCCGTCTGCACCGGTGGCCATGATCCCTTCCTTTGTGGTTTCGAATATATGCCTGTATTTCCCCTCTGATTCCCGGAGTGCCTGCTCCGCGCGCTTTCGCTCTGTGATGTCGCGCCATATGGCCTGAATGAAGTTTCTGCCACCGATGGAAATAGTCCTGAGGCTTACGAGAGCGTCCCGTATTTCCCCGCTCTTGGTCCTTTGTTTCGTCTCAAAGGTCTCGGTCCCTTCTCGGAGCGTTTTCTCGGCGTGCTTTGCCACATCCTCGAAGGAATCAATGACATCAAAGTCAGGTATCCTCATCTTTTGGAATTCCTCGCGGGTATAGCCGAGGTCTTCGTGCGCCCTGTCGTTGAACTCCAGGAGCTGTCCTGTCTCTGCATCAACGACCCCGATGGAGTCTGGCGCCTGCTCGAAGAGAGCACGGTATCGTTCTTCCGACTCCCGCAGCGCTTCCTCCGCCCGTTTGCGCTCCGTGATGTCGCGCCATATCGCCTGGGTGAAGTCTTTTCCACCGATGGAGATGGGCCTGAGGCTTACCAGAATGTCCCGTACTTCTCCGCTCTTGGTCCTTTGTTTGGTTTCAAAGGTATCGCCCCCTGCCGTGATGGTTTTTTTCGTGTGCCTTGCAACATCGGCGGAAGAGTCGGATACGTCAATATCCGGTATCGTCAGCTTTTGGAATTCGGCGCGGGTATAGCCGAGGTTCTCGTGGGCCCTCTCGTTGAAGTGCACGATGGTGTCGGTTTCTGCATCAACGACCAGGATGGAGTCTGGCGCCTGCTCGAAGAGAGCGCGGTATCGCTTCTCCGACTCTCTCAGCGCGGCGTGGGTCCGCTTTCGCTCTGTGATGTCGCGCCATATGCTCTGAACGAGCTGTCTGCCGGCAACGAAGATGGGTCTGGTGTTTACTTGGATGTCCCGTATCTGCCCTGTTTTTGCCCTGTGTTTCGTGTCAAAGGTATCCGCGCCTTCCCTGACGACCTTCTGAAGGTGGTTGGCAACTTCCTCGGCAGACTCGATCACCTCAAAGTCGGCTATCTTGAGCTTTCTCAATTCTTCGCGGGTATAACCGAGATTCTCGTGCGCCCTGTCATTGAACTGGACCAGCGCTCCGGTCTCAGGGTCAACGAGTACGACGGCGTCTGGGGCCTGCTCGAACAGAGCGCGATATCGTTCCTCCGACTCCCGCAGCGCCGCTCCCACCCGTTTGCACTCCGTGATGTCGCGCCATATCCCCTGAACAAAGTCTCTGCCGCCAATGGAAATAGCCCTGGAGCTTATTTGGATATCGCGTATCTCACCGCCTTTTCTTCTTTGTTTCGTCTCAAAGGTGTCGGCGCCTTCCCTGACAACTTTCCCAAGGTGCCTGGCAACTTCCTCAGGAGACTCAGTAGTTTCGACGTCGCTTAGCACAAGCTCCCAGAACTCGTCGCGGGTGTAGCCGAGGTTCTCGTGCGCCCTGTCGTTGAATTCGACCATCGCTCGCGTCTCCGCATCAATCACCACAATGCTGTCAGGCGCTTGCTCGAACAAAGCGCGGTATCGCTTCTCGGACTCTCTCAGCGCCGCTTCTACCCTCTTTCGTTCGGTGATGTCTTCGGCTACACCCTCATAGTAGAGAATCTTGCCCGCTTCGTCCCGGACGGCCCTGGCGCTTTCACGGACAAACACCACCGTCCCATTCCGCGTTGTCCAGGCGGACTCTAATCCAATGACACGGTCATCTTTGTCGATCATGTCCTTGAAAAGCGAGCGAGGATACTCCGGCTCAAACCCCTCTCCTTCCAGGTCGCGTTGAGCGAGCTCATCGAAGGACGAATAGCCCAGCATCCGCACCAGCGCCGGATTAGCCAGGACTATTCTGCCGTCGGGAGTCGTTCGATACAAACCAACAACGACATTTTCAAAAAGAGTCCTGAAGCGTTGTTCCGCCTCTTGCAGCCTTTTCTGCGCCCGCGCGCGTTCAGTGATCTCCAATGTTACCTCGATCGCCCCCACGACATCGCCGTTTTCATCCCGAACCGGATAGCCTTGTAACAACCACACCCTGCCGTCGGGGCTGGTCATTTGCGCCTCATGACGTCGGCCTGTTTTGCAGGCCTTCTCAACGGGGCAACCAACGCATCGCGTGGTGCGCTGCTGCCAGATCTCATAGCAATAGCGCCCCACCAACTCCTGCGGAGCCAGACCGACAGACTCGCCTGCCGCTCTGTTTGCCCATAGGATCCTCCTCTCCTTGTCCTGATATACGACATGCTCGGACATGGTGTCCAGAATGGCTGTTTTCTCCTTCTCCGCTCTCCGCAGCGCCTCCTCCGCCCGTTTGCGCTCGGTTTCCGAGGCCTCCAATTCACCAACTCGGCGTCGCAGTCCCACGAGTTCCGCTATCAACTCTTTGTTCGTCTTGGATTCATCCTTCATTTTTTGTGCCCTCGAAAAAGAGGAGTTTCATCTAAGTGCTCTGGTTCGTAAATTCGGTCACGTATTTTTTTGACGGGATAACAGGATGGACGGGATTCTTGGAATCCTGTCTATCCCTGCGGAAGGTCCCTGACCTTTCACTTTACCTGCATTTTCCGTTCTCCGAAATTCAAGACAAGGCCTACCCCGCGTTTCGCGGGGTGGCGACGAGATAATTGACAAGCTATATCTCATGAGCACTGACCAGGGGCCTCACGGACTTCAGTTCCACAATGACGGTATCTCCTTCGACCCCGCCGGGGCGGGGGGGTGCGAACTCTGCGACAACTTGTCAGCCAATTGCTTGTTCCCCCCTGGTTTTTCAGAGTGCCCCACACGGGTTCCGATTTACTGGATACCTCACATTCCTCGAACGATGCCCCGCCGGAGGCG
>CAZXGF010000090.1:0-8551 GCA_964640185.1 uncultured Verrucomicrobiota bacterium
TGAATATAAGCAAGAAGTGGATACACAACCATTTCGTATCACGCATCTTAACCTCTTGTTTCTCAGTACCGGGACCCATGCCACAGGCAAGCACCGTGACCAACCAGGCAAGTCGCTTCCGGAGACCGCTTCTTCACGATTTGATTTCGAGTGGGCTCCCAGGCAATTACTATACCATTTATGCTCGGAACGTGCCACCTATTTCCGCGCCCAGGTGCGTATGGCCTCAGTCTCGGGCGGATACCCCGCCTCGGGCGGAGGAGGCAAAAAAGGGAAGAGGAGGGTAACGCAAAGGCGCGGAGTCGCAGAGAGAAGAATGAGAAGAACCCCGCCCTCGCGTGCCGTGGCACGGGCATCTTGCCCATGATCCCCACGGGTCTCGCCTCCAGCGAGATGCCACGTGGGATGCGGCTGTATTTCCGTGCCAAGTTATGGTGAATCCCTTGTTCGAGAAGCCCGGCTAAGGCCCCGCCAAGGCGGGGCTAAAGGCCGGCAGGTCCGGCGCAAGCACGACAGCGAGGAGATTGAAGGAAGCCTGCCGGATATGCCACGATTTGGCAGCCACACCACGCCAAGCGGAGAACTTGCCAGAAAGCGGAGTTCTTGATATACAAGAGGGGAGAATAAAGAGTTTTCGTTGGCGAGTTTTGTCCAGGGAGCCACATGGAAATCGGGAATGTCTCTTGGTTTCTCGAAGGAGGAGGAATGCGAAATGGATAGACGGTCTTTTTTGAAGGTGCTCGGCGGTACGGCGGCGGCAAGCGCAATCGGAGGAGGAATTGACGCAGCGGTGGAAGTGCTGGAGAAGCCTTCCGCGAGCAAGCTGAAGCCTTTGCCGAAAAGGGTCCTCGGGAAGACGGGGGAGAAGCTTTCGATAATCGGGTATGCGGGTTTTGCATTGGACAGGACGGAGCAATCGGTGGTCAACAACTCAGTCAGCATGGCGATTGACCGAGGGGTGAATTATTTCGATGTTGCGCCCGAATACGGGGACGCGGAGGAGCGTATGGGCATCGCTTTGC
The DNA here is from genome assembly GCA_964640185.1 of uncultured Verrucomicrobiota bacterium. GTDB lineage: Bacteria > Auribacterota > JABMQX01 > JABMQX01 > JABMQX01 > CAZXGF01. Next base: position 1,023 of record CAZXGF010000090.1, read on the forward strand.
AGGGAAAGCGGAACAAGGTCTTCCTGTCGTGTAAAACGGCGAAACGAGGCAAGAGCGAAGCAGAGGCGGAGCTTCACAGGTCGCTTCAGCGACTCAAGACCGACCACGTGGACCTCTATCAGTTGCATCATATTCGTTCCACGGAGGAGACCAAGCGGGCGCTCGCCCCCGGCGGCGCCATAGAGGCGTTCCTCGAAGCGAAGAAGAAGGGGCAGGTGAGATTCCTCGGTTTCTCCTCGCATACGACGAAGGCGGCGCTGCTGGCGATGGAGAAGTTCCAATTCGATACTGTGATGTTCCCGATAAACTTTATGGAGTGGATGAAGATCGGTTTCGGGCCGGCGGTGGTCGAGAAGGCGAAGGAGAAGGGGATGGGAATCATTGCCATCAAGCCGATGTTTCGGGGACTTTGGGCGCCGGGAGCGGAGAGGCCCCCAAGAAAATGGCGTATGGGATGGTATCAACCCGTCTCAGACCCAGTGGAGGTGGACTTGGCTCTTCGCTTCACCTTATCACAGTCGGTAACGACGATGATTCCGCCCAGCGACGTGAGGCTGGTTCGCTTGGCGATTGACATTGCTCCGAATTACCGTCCCCTCAGCGACGCCGAACGCGAGAAGTTGCGAGAGCTGTCGAAGCGCCTGATTTCCTTCTTTGAGAAGGAGGAAAAGCAATACGCATTCTATAAGGAGTGCGGGGAGCGTTTGATACACGTCTGAGCCGCGAGGGCTAAGTACATGGATTCGCAAATCGGGTGAAGTATGAATGGTGTGGTGCACCGAGCTATTTTGACGGGATAACAGGATATACAGGATTGTCCCAGAGACGTGAAACATCCACTAAATCATAAGCCCCCGGGCGCGCGAGTCGAACACCTTGGCGCCCTTGGCGTCTTGGCGAGAGAAAATGGAAAAACCCCGCGAAACGCGGGGTCGCAAAAACACAAAGATGCAAAGTCCCGACCATCCTGTTATCTTGTCGGAGCACTTAGGCGACATCACCGCTTTTATAGACGTGTGGGGCTGCGGTTCGACGTCTCTGCCGGAGAAACTGCAAGATTCAGGACGACCGCACAGGCTGCCTCCCAACTCAACACTCGCCAAAAAGAAGGAGCGAAAGATGAGGAAAGCGGGATTGTTGCTCTCGCTTACGATTGTGAGCTTCCTGGCGGCGAATAGGGTTGTCCTTTGCGCGCGCCCGGTTTCCAAAAGCAGAAATGCTTTCCATTTCACAGATGTCACGCGAGAGGCAGGCGTTCGTGGGCTTGCAAAATTCGGCGGCCACGGGATCGCCTGGGCAGACCTTGACGGCGACGGATGGGATGATGCTTATACGACAAATATTTTCGATTCGCCGTCCCTTCCGGACCTGTTGTACATCAACACGCGGAAAGGCTTGTTTATCGAGTGTGCCAGAGAACGCGGGGTCGAGGATAATTTTCCGCAGGGCAGCCACGGCGTCGCGCTCGGGGATTTCGAAGGCGATGGCGATTACGACCTCTTTAACGGGACCACGGGAGGCCGCGACCATTTGTACCAGAACGACGGCCGCGGACACTTCACGGACATCTCCTCGAAAGCGGGCATCCGTTCCGAGGCGACTCTGACTCGCGGCGTTCTATTTGCGGATTTCGATGGCGATGGTGACCTCGACATCTTCACTTGCACACCCAGCCCGGTGTCGTGGAAAGGAGAGTTCCCCATCTGGAAGGGCCCCACGAATCTTCGGCGATTCTATATCAATCGCGGAGACGGCACGTTCTCGAGGGAATATCGAGGCGTCCCCTTCATCTCTTTCGAGCAAGGCTGTACGGCGGCGGACTTCGATCAGGACGGGGACGAGGACCTGTTCGTCTGTCGGTGGGGAAGACCGAGCCTCCTCTATCGCAACGACGGCAAAGGGCATTTTACGCCCTGTTCCAAGAAGGTGGGCTTGCCAGCCGATGGCAGGAGGGATATCAACGGAGCCACGTTCGGCGACGTGGATAACGACGGCGACCTAGACTTGATTATCGGGCCGTGGCCGGAGGGGAGAGGAATCTGCGAGCTTTACTTGAATCGCGGCGCCGGCGGGCTTTCTCGCTCGCAGACGCTTTCTGCCCAGGGTTTCACGCCGATGCTCGCCGACCTCGACAACGATGGCGATCTGGACCTTTACACGGGAACGAATCTCTTCGCGAACAACGGGAAAGGACGATTCAAGAACACGCCTCTGGAGGGGATGTCCGCTCGCATCAACGACCCCCGTTGCTCGGCCACAACCGACTTCGACCACGACGGAGACGTGGACATCTTCCTTATCTGCAAGCGCTCGCAGAATTATCTCTTCCGCAACGAGACCAACAATGCCAACTGGTTGAAGGTCAAGCTGGTGGGACGTGGGGAAGTAGCGGGCGGTTTCGGCTCGTACGTGTGGCTTTACGACGCAGGGCACGCGGGCGATAAATTGCATCTTCGTGGGACGCGGTATGCCCAATCGGCTTTCGGCTACCTCGGGCAGCACTCCCCGATTCTGCACTTCGGCGTTGATGCCGAAAAGCGGTACGACGTGGTAGTAAGATTCCTTGACGGAAAACAAGCCACTGCCTCGAATGTCCGCGCTGGCACTACCGTATCATTGCGGTATCCAGCCGGGGATTCGAACTAAGTCAACCGCCTCCGACATCCAGTCCTCTTTCCTGCCAGAGTCAACACACGGCGAATTCTCCGAGAGGCGATAGTCGTTGTCTTCGTACGTGTCCGGATCATCGTCAGAACCGTCGGCGTCAGCGAATGCAGGCTCTGTCGTAATGTTTCCTTCTCCCGTGGCTCCACCCCGGGCGCACGTATAGGTCATGTCACGGAACCCATGTTCTTGGGTGTCGCCGCTGGCGAGATTTCCCCGAATGATGCAGTTGCGGAACGTGCCGTAGCACCAGGCTATCCCGCCGCCCACATCGGCGGAGTTGTTGACAATGCTGTCGTTCCGGATGGCGCCGTCGCAAAAAACCAGGCCGCCGTCCCGGCGGCAGTAGTGCCCCTGGGAACCTATGCCACCGCCCTTCGCCGCAAGGTAATAGACATCGCGGCGAAAATTGTGCGTACCTCCGGCGACAGTCGCTGGGCTTCAATCCACAGTTGCGGACCGACAACTACATGTGGTAAAATCAAAATCGCTCAATTTAGGTTGTAATAGAGTTAGCACACTCCGGGTGGAAAAGGGGTTGGTTTTCATCTCAAAAACCGTGGGAAAGGAGTTAAGGAGCGAGTTCCTCCCTATGATTAAGTATCTCATTGAACTGATCAGGCGAACTTCGACCGACATCTCGGACGACGTGGTAAACGCCATCCTGAAAGGTCGCCGACGAGAGGCTGTTGGCTCCGTGGCCCGCAGGCTCTTCGACCAGATCATCAGAAACATCGAGCTGGCCCGAGAAAAATCCGTTCCCGTCTGCCAGGACACCGGCACGAACGTTTTCTACGTTGACTATCCCGCGGGAACCTGTACCGCCCCCATACTCGCCGCCATCATTGCCGCTGTGAGACAGGCAACGCGAAAGTGCTATCTCCGGCCAAACTCCGTGGAGATCCTGTCTGGAAAAAACACCGGCGATAATGTGGGCATCGGCCACCCTTACGTTCATTTCAACCAGTGGCGGAGAAAATCCACCCGATTTCGGCTTATGCTCAAGGGGGGAGGCAGCGAGAATGTCGGCGCTCAGTACAAGCTCCCCGACGCTTCGCTCTCGGCGGGCAGAGACCTCGCGGGCGTGGAAAAATGCGTGATTGACGCAGTGTTTAAGGCTCAGGGAAAGGGGTGCCCGCCGGGTGTCATCGGCGTTGGCATCGGCGGAGATAGGGGTTCCTCTTATATCCTCTCCAAGGAGCAGTTCTTTCGTCGCCTCGATGACACGAACTCCAAGCCCTCGCTGCGAAAGATGGAGAACCGGCTTTCCCGGAAGCTCAACTCCCTGGGGATCGGCCCCATGGGGCTGGGCGGCAAGACAACCGTCCTCGGAGTGAAGATCGGCGTCGCGAACCGGCTTCCCGCATGCTATTTCGTGTCAGTTTCTTACACGTGCTGGGCGTATCGCCGCCGCTCAATGATATTAGAGGGAGGAAGGCCCATATATGACCCGGATTAATCTCCCCGTTTCGGAAAACGAAATCAGAAAACTGAAGGTGGGCGAGGAGGTGCTTCTCAGCGGACAAATGATGACCGCCAGAGACATGGCTCACAAGTATATGACCGAGAAAAAGCCGGCTTACCTGCACGATGTGCTGAAGGGCTCGGTCATTTACCACTGCGGCCCCATCGTCAAACAGGCTGGAGAAAAGTACGAGATTGTCGCCGCGGGCCCCACCACGAGCATCCGCGAGGAACCGTACCAGGGCGAGGTCATAAACTTTTACAACGTCAGGGGAATCATCGGAAAAGGGGGCATGGGGCCGCGGACAAGCGAAGCCCTCCAAAAATACGGCGCCGTCTATTTCAGCGCGACCGGTGGGTTAGCCGCAGTCCTCGCGGGGAAGGTCAAAGCCGTCGAGGGCGTTTACATGCTGAAGGAGTTCGGGGTGCCGGAGGCGATGTGGGTGCTCAATGTGGAGGACCTCCCCCTCGTGGTGACCATGGATTCACACGGCGGAAACCTTCACAGGGAAATCCTCCGTAAATCGCGGGCAATCTTCCAAAGGCTTATCGCCTGAGACCCTCCTCGCTCGCCGTGCTTTATGCCTCCAACTTCCTTATTTGGTCACGCAGCTTCGCCGCGTCCTCGAAGCGCTCCTCGTTGACGGCTCTCGCAAGCTCCTTTCTCAGAACGTCCATTCTCGAAGGGCGCTTTCTGGACTGAAGTTCCTTGAGCATTCCTTTCAGGACGGAAAGGGAACGGTCCTTCTCAAAAATGAAGGTCGGATTGTCCATTGCAGAAAGATTCTCGATTTTCTCCACGGCATCCTGCACGTGCCTCATGGCGGAATCGTACTTCTGCAAATGCGCGTCTCTCATCGCCCGAGCGGAAGCGTTCATCCTGATGATGTACGGCCTGTACTGTTCGAGAGCGACAGCATCTTTTTTATCCTTGGCGTATCCCCAGACGAAATCGAACAGGTGGGAGTTCCGCTCGGTATCTCTGGCCGTCCGCCTATAATCTCCAAGTCCGAAGAAGAGAACGTACCGGTGATAGTAAAGCAAACCCTCCTGCCGAAGGTCCTCGCACGCTTCACTGTCGAGCGTGAATCCCTCGTCGGTGCCATGCTCCGAAATATGTTTCTGCAATTGTGCCTCGTAAAAATCGAGGAGCGACTCCATCCCGTAAGGTCTTTTTCCATCCGGTCTGCCGTCCATCTCCATTTGGAGTATTCCCAGCTCGACCCTCACCTGGACTTTCTCTCTGCCGTCGTCCCCGACAATTTTCCGAACGTGGTTGAAGGGATCGTGTTCCCATTCGCCGAGAAGCCTGCTAATATCCTTGCTCATAATCAGAAAAAACCTCAATTTCCTTCCCGTTCAGCTTCGCTTCTTCGAGACCCCTGTCAACCCATGTCCAAAAAAGATTCTACCATCATCGCCGCCCTTTTGCAAGAGCGACTTGACCCCAGGGTGTGGCTACATTGAGTGGTGACAGAGTTCCCTTTCGCTTGCTTGCCGCAGGCTGCGTGTTTCCGAGGGACGAACCGGGAGGGTGAAGCAAATCCCGTTGCCACATGGGGAGAGGGCTGTTCTTCTCTGACTGAAGGGCACAGGCGGACCCGCTGCCAAAAATCCTGGTCTCGATGCTTTCGCATGGCTCTTGCCCCAAAGTCCCGCTGTCCGACCCGTAGCTGAGGCATTACTGTCCCGCCTCGATAGGTATTGACTAAAAGCACTTGGTGTGTTATTGTCATAGCTGGTTTCCGGAGGAGTGGCCGAGTGGCTTAAGGCGACGGTCTTGAAAACCGTTTCTCGCGTTGCGAGACGTGGGTTCAAATCCTACCTCCTCCGCCAACGTAATCTGCTGCTGGTATTTATCACTCAGGCTGAGACGACCAGTGCCGGAATAATCCCCGTCCGCCCGTTACAGCTCGTGCGTACCGAGAGCAAAAACCGGCGGGAGCGATGGCGCAACTGCATTGGCTCAGCGCGGCCCGCAATCTCGGCACTTCCACCATAATGGCCGCGAACACTCCGCGCATGACACCGTTACGCACGTTGAAGTCCCGAACCGGCATCGCCGATAGGGTCAGCCCGGCACCCACTTTCGCCAGTAGTCAATGGACCTGTTGAGGTCGTCAAGGACCATTTGCTCCGTTTGCCCGAGAGAGTGAAAAATCTCAAACATGAGATAGTTCATCTCTGAGCCGGACTTCTCTATGGCTTCGAGTACCTTTTCGGGATGGATGATGCCAACCCTGTTGTACTCGTCCGTAAAAGGCCAGTGGTGACTCGCCTTTCCGTCCGTTTGTTGAATGTGAATCACCGGAGAGATGTGCGCGAACTTTTCCAGCCATAGATATGGGTCGAGGTCCCCGTCGGAATGAGGGTAGTGCAGATTGCACATGTGCCCCACGTCAACGGTCAGATAGATAGGCACCGCCGCCCCCTCATTCGCCAGCTCGTGAATATGCGCCGCTTCGGCGATGGTGTAGGGGGCTTCGCTGGGCGTGTACATCTGTTCCCACAGAATAAACTTCAACCCGTGCTCTTTCGCGTCGTGAGATAGCGACTGGAAAGATTTGATAACGTCGTCTATTCTCGCCGCGCGCCGTTTCGGGTCGAGGCACTCGCCGGAAACTATGGTGTCGAAGTGCCCCCCCAGTCCGCCGGCGCCCATCTGTGAAGCTAAAACTATCGCCTCTCGACACCATTTCATCCCGCTGTCGCGAACCGCCGGGTCGGGGTGTGATAGTAGGTTGAGACAGTGGGTGACTAAGCCGGTGTAATAATCAACGAGCGTGATGCCGCGGCCGTCGAACGCGTCCCTCGTTTTCTGGGCGATTCGCGACCGAGCCGGCTCCGGCACGAAAAAAGGGTCCAGCAGGTCCGAGGAAAACTCCGCGTACTTCAGCCGCAACTGCCCATCTATAATCTCGGCCCATTCTTCCGGTTCAGCCCATCGCTTTCGCAGAAAACACATGTTGATTGCCAGAAATGTTTTGGCCACCTCTTCCCCCTTTCGTGTTGTGGTCGCGCGGGAGGGGAGACAAAGATGCTCCCGCGATGCAAAAGTTAGTCTTTGGTGCACCGGCGCAAGCCCGCAATCCTGCCTGCCCTCCAAAGTTGACTTAGGCTATAAGGCTTTGCCGCGGGGTGTCAAGTCGGAATTAGCTCCACTTGTAATCCCTCCGTCTCGGGCGGATAGCCGGCCGAGGCGGAGGAGGCAAAAAGCGAACAGCAGATTAACGCAAAGGCGCCAAGGCGCAGAGAATAAGGTGAGAAGGACACCCCGCGTCTCGCGGGGCTGTCGTTCCCTGGGCGTCTGGCGCTTGATTGCCAGGTGCAGCTCAGTGTTGCCGTTTATGTAACGCTGCCCCGCCATGGCGGGGCGGCAGTCCCGAGGGCGTCTCGCCCTC
>CAZXGF010000091.1:0-8430 GCA_964640185.1 uncultured Verrucomicrobiota bacterium
TCGCCACCCCGCGAAACGCGGGGTAGGCCTTGTCTTGAATTTCGGAGAACGGAAAGTGGAGGTAAAGCGAAAGGTCGAGGACCTTTCGCAGGGATAAACAGGATTCCAAGAATCCCGTCCATCCTGTTATCCCGTCAAAAAAAGGATACGTCATCGAATTTATTAATTAGAGCACTTAACCGCTTTTCGGGGCCGGCGTACCTCCGGAGGGGGAGGATGCGCGTGGTTTATGCTGGGACTTAGCGGTCTTTTGGGCGGAGGGCCTGAAGAACAAGCGATGCCAGAAACCGGCGCGACGGCGGCCGGGGCCGTGATAGTAATAATGACGGTCGTAGTAGCTGTCGTAATAATAGCTGCGATAGCCGTAATATCCGTAACTGCCGCTCCTTTTGGGGTCGTACTTATTCAAAACGACCCCGAATATCTTACTGCCTTCTATCCTGGCGAGATTGTCCAGCCCCTGGACAATCAACGACTTGGGGAATTTGCCGGCCTGCACGACGACGAGAACGCCATCAGCCATCGTCGCAAGGATCAGAGGGTCGGAGAACCTGCATGGGGGCGAGTCGAAGATGACCACGTCGAATCGCTCCTTCAGTTCAGCGGTCATTTGTTGCATTTGTCGAGAGCCGATGACCTCGGTCGGATTGAAAACCCTCCTCTCGCCACACGGCAAAATCCAAAGCTGCCCATGCTCCAACCCGGCGGCTTTCTCCTTCGGTTTCTTCGGCTTAGCAAGCTCACTCCTATCTACCAGAGCGTCCTCAAGGCTCATTTCGCCGGAAAGGTACTTGACCAAGCCCCTGGATTCATCAATGCCAAAATGCCTGTGCATCCTGGGCCGCCGCATGTCGGTATCCACAAGGAGGACCTTTCTGCCGGTTTGAGCGATGGTAATACCCAGGTTTGCGACTGTGGTGGTTTTGCCTTCGCCGTGGCAGGCGCTGGTCACCAGGAGAGATGGAAAGCGTCCGTCCCTGGCCATAAGCTGAATGCTCATCCGGAGGTTCCGGTAAGCCTCAGACACCGCCCAATCAGGGTGGTCATAGGCGATTTTCCCTCTGTCTCTGTCCGGCACTGATCTTCCCTTCGCGATGGGCACCTCCGCGAGGAGGGCTCTGCCGAGGTCCTCGGTGACGTCATCGGGGTTTCTGACTTTGTCGTCCACGTACACCAGGAAGAACGCCGAACCGCAACCGAGCGCCACGCCTACCAGAACAGCAAGGGACATGTTGATGAGAGGCCGGGGCCGCCAGGGAGCGCCCGGCACGAGCGCTTTATCAACAATTCGGATGTTGCTGGTGCCCCTTTCCCATTCGGTAGGTGCTCTGGTTGCGCCCTTCTCGATGAAGCTCTCCATGCTTCTGCTGAGCAACGCCTCGTAAGTCTTTTTATTGGTTTGCACCCCCATCTCGTGCTTGCGGTACTCTACTGCTATGGTATCGAACTCGTGAAACCTCTTTTTCGCCTCGTCCACGGCCTGGATAGCTTTTGTTTCTTTCTGCTGGGCCGCGAGCGAGGCATTCTTCAGCATTTCCCTGATCTCTTCAGTTCGTGCGTCAATGTCATGTCTGATCGCCTCGACCATAGCTTTCTGGTCTATGACTCTCGGGTGCCTATCGCCATAATGCCTGGAGAGCGCTTTCAGTCCTCTTTCAGCTCCCTGATAGTCAAACTCGAGCTGCTGTACGACCTTATCGGCGACGACTTCCTGCTGCTGTTTCAGCTCCTCCAGGGGAAGCTCCTTAACCCCGTTGTAGGCGGCTTCGGCGGCGCCGCGTTGGGCCTTGGCTACGGATGCCGCGTCGGTAAAAGCCGTCAGGTCCTTGTAAATCAGGTTCTGCTTCTCCTCCGTGGAAACCACGTTGTATCTCGATTTGAATGCGTTGAATCTGCGTTCAGCTTCCTCAACCTGGGAGGCGACTTCTTCCAACTGCTTTTTGATCGTTTGGGAGGCGGCTTTTCGTGCCTCGAATTTGCTGCTTACGTTTAGCTTGATAAACTCTTGAGCAATGGTGTTGGCTATATCCGCCGCCTGTTTCCGATCCTCGTCAACAACGCTGACATCTACCAGGCGAGTCTCCCTTAGCGGCGAGACAATTATCTTGCGGAGAACCTCCGGGTAATACATCGTCCTGTCTATGCCGCTCGGACCGGCGACCTTGAGCCTGAGGGTCTTAATGACGTTCTGGGCAACGGTACGGCTCTTGAGGATTCTGCACTGGGTGTTGAAGTAATCGCTGGTGGTAGTGTCCACCGCCAGCACATTCTTGGAGGAGGGAAAAAGGTTCAGTGTTTCCTTTTCGATAACCAAACGGGTGCTCGCTTTGTAAAGCTTTGGGGATCTCCACGTGTAGAAACCGGTGATGGAAACCACAGCTACGACAAAGGCCAGGACAAGCAGTTTCTTATTCCACAGAAGTAAGAAAATATCCCTTATGTGGATGGTTCTTCTTCTGGGCCGCGCCGTATGGTTTTTCCCGAGGCCCTTTTTGGGGGGGGATGGGCGCGTATTTCTCGCCGAATTCTCCATCTCGTGCTTCCCTTCAGGCGACTTTTACCACCGGGCGCCCCGGAATTTCATTGTCTCACCGAGGGTGATGAGTTGCGTATCCGGTTACTCTCTCGGCGTGGAGTTCTCGGAGTTGCCTGCGCCGGCTGTCACGAAACACTTATGCGCCACGCCGGGGGATCAGATCCAGCTCTCGGGGACGAAAATAATATCGTTGGCCTTGACGGGCGGGTCAAGATCGGGGTTTTGCCCAATCTTCTTGCGGATGTCGGCTACATCAACTTCTATTCGCTTTTCTCTCCCCTTGTCATCTGTCGTAATAAGAATAACCTTTTTCTTGGCGATGCGGGTAAACCCGCCCGCTTTGATGATTGCTCGGTAAACGGTCATTTTGTTCTGGCCCGTGAAGGGGAACTGCCCCGGTCTGTTGACCTGCCCTTCGACGTAGAAAAGCTTCTCGCTATATTTCCCGACCATGGCGTTGACCTGAGGGGCCATGAACCAGCAGTCCTGGGGGTCCACCTTTTGAAGAAGGTCGGATAGGCGCTTCTCGGCCTTCTTCGGGTCCGCCCCGCCGCGAAGGTCCGCCATGAGTTTGTGAATCGCGTCCGGGTCCGCCCCACGGAGAAGGGCTGTTATGAACTTCTCGATCCACTTGACCGTCAGCCCATTGACCTTCACATACTCGATGTAGGGATATTTGATTGTTCCATCCTTCTCGCTGACCTCGAAGCTAACGGGCAGGTCCTTCTCGTCCACGATGGTAATCTGGAGCACATCTTTTGCGCTGACGAGGTATTCGTCCGCGGAGAGAGAAGACGGTGGGCTTTCGGGAACTGGCGCCGCTTTTTCACTGGTTTTTATAGCCGCCAGGCAGAGGACTGAAACCTGCGCTGACACAAGTAATGCCCCGAAGAGCATGGGGAATATTCTTCTCATGTTTCAAAACAAACCGGACTTCTCCTTACGGATGACGTCCGGTTCGCCTCCTTGCTTTAGATGATTCTTTTCCGCGTCCTCAGAAAACTGCCGAAACACCGAGGGAAACCCTGTTGCTGTCGTAATCGTACGTATCGCTGCTGGAGTCTCTCTCCTCATGTGTGTAGCGCAGGCTCGTCGTAAGCCAGTGCTGGATTTTGTATATTAGCCCGAGCCTTGCTCCCCAGATGTCATCATCTCTTTGGCTGAGCTTCCCTTGCTCCAGGGTCTCTTCCGGATAATCGCTGTTGGCGTAGTATGCCGAAACGCTGACGGTTGCTTTCGGTCCGATTTCCTTTTCCAGCCCCGCTCTGACTTCCGTCGCGGTGAAATAGTTGTTGTCGCCGTATGTTGATTCAACCGCTTTGCGCGAGCCGCCAACAGTCAGCATCAACGTCTCGGTGAGCTGGTGGCTGAGGTCTATGCTGAACACACCGCCGCCCCAGTCCTCCCGGGGGCCGTCGTAATCTCTTTCCTGCCAGCCGCCTTTGATGATGGCAACCATTTTCCGGGTGAGCTGGCCGGTGACACCCAGCCAACCGCTCATGCCTTCGGCATCGTATCTGCGCACTTCTTTCTCGTAGTCAATCTGTCTGTACTGGAACTCACCCAGGAGCGATACGGCGTTCAAAATCCGGTAAAATGCCGTGCCGCTGACGATGTCTATATCCCGGTCAAAAACGCTGTATTTCTCATCGTCATAGTCGAGCAACATGTGGCCGTAGCCCACGCGGAACGACAACCTGTCCGTGAACTCGTAACCGACCTTTACGTCGGTGACGTTTTGAATCCTTTCGATAAGAGGAAGCCACTCCCAGGTCATCCTGTCGTTGGTCTTGCGGAAAACGTCTCCCACAAAAACCATCAACCCGCTGGTGAAGTGGAGGTCAACTGCGCCATCCACAGTGTGGTTTTCGTAGTCGTAATTTGAAATGTCCGCCCACCTTCCGATGTCCGCAAGGTAGTTCAAACGGACCAATTTCCCCTCACGGGAATAATCGAGGTCTATTCCGGGACTAATCTGGAACAGAACGTCATCCTTTGTATCGCCCAGCAGGAAGACGTTGTCGTCGTAAGTCGCTTCGAAGCCGATGCGGGGATGAACGTACAACCGCCCGAAATGAATGTTGCCAAATTCTGTGCCGAAGGCGGGTCCGCCAACGGCGAGCAATAGAAGCGAGACAACTATAATACTACATGGTTTATGCATCGTGGACACTCCTTTCTCAACAAGCCCCATTTTGCCGAAATCCCAACTCCGCGCTTTTGCCGGCCGCCTATCCTCTTTGAGGGGAAATACACGGCCGACGCATTATTTCCCATCAATTCTTGCCGCTCGACGAGACCAGCGCGCCTCACGGCGTGCTAGGACTTTGTTCGATCCTCTCAGGCTCAAGCACAGGCACGGCGATGCGTTCGGCAACCGGGATGCCGATCGGTTGTGTGACAGTAACTCCTGGACCCACTGGAACCGTCGCGCCCGCCCGAGTGACCTGCACTGTTCCGACTTGGCTGAGGATTTCCACGACCTGGATGTACTTGTCTTCCGGCGAATAGCGGAACTCCACCTCGCTGACCTGGGCAGGCGCCATGGTGACAGATGCAAACGCGTTCATCGGACATGTCAGGCGCGCTGCGCCACCCTGGGCGATAACTACCCTGTTTTGCAAGACGATGACAGAGGTCGTGCCTGTTTTGGACCTGACCAAGAGAATGTTCTCGCGGTTGTTCACGTCCAAATAGAACTTCCTTGTTCCCTTGAGATACTCGAACCTGATTCCCTTGGCGCTCCCCACCAGCGAGACCCGCAACGTTTCGCCCTGCCGCATGGTCCAGCTAATCGTGTTGTGCTTTCCCTTCAGCGCCGAGGGAATAGAAAGCCAGAAACTTCCCTTCGGCCCCACCATCTCGATGGTGGCGGGCAAGGCTATCGGCCCCGACGTGTCCTTCAGGGTTTCCTTGGTGCCATCGGCCTTAGTAACGTTCGCCGTTCCCGCGAGACTGGACGCTTTCACGGCAATGACCTGCTTGGCGCCGAAGGAGACCAAGCACACGGAAACCAACAATAGAACAGCCAAGCTGCCCGCGACAACTTTTCCTACCGACACGTATCGCATAACTTAATCCTCCTCTCGAAACACGTTGGCCACCCTTGAAAACCCCTACACGTAGAACGGTTTTAAGCCGCAAAACCACGTGTGCGCATACCCCACTTCTTTTACGGGAAGCTTTTATAGCATTTTTGCCCACCGTGTCAAGCGAATTCTTGGATTTTTTTTCGCCGGAGCCCCTATTGAGAGCACCGTGACTTCGGCAGCCACAGTCTTCGCCTATCACAACACACTTGGACACGTATTATGACAAGTGACCGCGGCGCGAGGCAAGCGGCGACTTCAACTCCCGCCTCCGTCCATCATCCGATTGTTTCGGCTTTGGGATAGAAGGTAAAGCTTTGAAGGCGGCCGGCGTCGTCACCCAGGCCGCAACCGGACCGGTAAGCTCCGTTGCGGTCCACGAATCAACCGCCTGGGGCGCTCGGCTCACAGGTCGAGCTTGCGCATTATCAACCCTGTAAGTAACTTGGGGTAGAAATCGGTTGATTTGTGTGGCATTACTTGACCCGCAAGGCAAACGTCCCTGACCTGGTGAACTCTGGTCGCATTGAGCAGGAAAGCGACTTCCGCCTCTCCGCTTTCCACCGTCCGCACCGCCTCCGAGGGGTCGCGGAAGTACCGGATATATTCGCCCAAGTCCTGTGCTTCGGGGGACAGCGACAGCATCTTCTCAATGACCAGCGAATGGAGGATCGTTACGTCGAGCTCGCGGACCGCAGGATGGGGGTTCCCCGGGAGAGCTTCGATTGCCGCCGCTTTGTCCTTCAAACGGAGCAGGCGGAACTTTGCCCCTGGAAGGCAGACGATAAACGAGGGCGCGGAAGCATTTTCCCTCAGGCCGCTCAGGATTGGCTGGAGGTCATCCGGTTTACCTTCGAGCCTGTAAACGTCGAAGTGTGCGCGAAGACGCTCGAGTAACCGCTCTTCGGAAAAACCGGCTGCTCCCCGCACGGCCCTGTGGGTCGGCAAGATGGTGACGCTGGGGTCATCCATGCTCACCAGAGTCATCATCCGATAGCTCACCTCCCGGCGTCCATTCTCGGAGAGTCTTGGCAGCATCTCGTTTCTGTAAGTTAGCGCGGTGTGGTATCTGTGATGACCGTCCGCAATGAACAGTTGCTTCCCCCTCATTTCCCCCACGATGAAATCTATGTCGTCGGCGCTTGAGATTCGCGTGATGGAATGCGCTACGCCGTTGGCAGCCACGCTCATCATCGGCGCCGCCGAGTCGTACCGCGCCAGAAAGCGCGCCATCGTCATCTCGGGGTCGGGGCAGAGCACGAAGATTTTCCCGAAGTTTGCCTTCGTCTCGTGAATCAGGTTCAGCCGATTAGCGTTATGGCTGGGAAACGTATGTTCATGCGGGAGAATGACTTTCGACTCGTAATTCTCAAGCTTCACCGACGCGATAAAACCTCTCCGCGTGAATTCCGATTCCCCAACTCGAAACCTCTGCGTGTAAAGATAGATCGAGTCAACATCATCCCTGACCAGAACGCCATCGGAGAACCATTCGCGAAAGCTCTCGCCCGCACGGGTGAACTTGTTGGACGTTTCGCTGTCTCCCGGCATCTCTTTTCCCCGGATGATGCGGACGATATTGTGGGGGTCGGCGGCGTAATATCTCTCCTGTATATCGCGAGTTATGCGGTCCCAGGGTTGAGTCACTGCCTTCGCGATGTCAACACGCGACAGGTCGTAATAGATTCCCTTGAAAGGACGAACTTCTGCCATGTAATCTCCTCGTTGCGAACAGCCAATTCAGCGTTACAGCCCGTGTTGTTTTGCACAGGGTTTTGATGACGGGATGGGGCCGCCCGACAGGGCGCGGACACCTTGCGATCGCTCTCCGCCCCTCACGGTGGGAGAGCGGTTTTGACTTTGCTCAAACCGCATTAGCGAGCGGAAAGGCTATGCGAATTCCCGTCGCCTGTCAACCATTTTTCCGCTTCTCGTCGGAGAAAAACTCTCTCAAGCCTCGCCTGAAAAGTGCTGTGGTTGCATTTAACTGACAGAAGTTCCCGAGCGTAACGCTGCCATCGGCCTGCTGAATCGCGGGCGCTTCCTTAAGCTTAGAAGCGCAGCGCGAGCGGCACGCCCACAGCTCCCAGTGCCCTTCACTCGCCTGGCACTTTGGCGGCGACGGCGCGGACGGCATCAAGAGTTGCGCTGCCGCTGTCATCGTCGGAGCCCTCCCAGTTGATGGAAACCTGGTAGCGTCCGAGGACGAATCGCGCCCACGGCGCCTTCCCCTTGTCGAATATGTATCCGGCGTCCACGCCTCTGAGTTTTTCTTCGCCCTTGGCCCCCTCGATTTCCTTTTCGAGGTAAGCCAGGGCATGCGGCCTATCAACAAAACGAATGACGAAAACCCGCAGCGACTTGTCCGCCCCGCCTTCGCTGTTCTCGTAGCCGTAGGTTGCCGCCTCGCGGCCGCCATCGTTGACGAGCCCCGGCGCCGCCCCATCGTAGATTTTCCAGAGCTCGTCCGGGGAAGCCGAGTAGATGTAGCTGCCAGGAACCGTTTTCCAGCCAGAGACGAATCCATCCCCGGGGAGAGCGTCATCTGCGCGGAACGTCTCGGTCGGCGCCGGCGGTTTGGCGGGAGGCGCTCCCTGACGCGCACAGCCCAACAGCCCGAGAACAGGAAATGCAATCACCAAGAGAGGGATAATCGGTTTCATCCTTTCTCCTTTCCGCGAGGATTAGTCACAGTTTTCTGCCCAGCAAAGTCAACAGCGAAGCACCCGGCTCCGTAATGCCTCAGTTACCGGCGGCTGAGGTTCGCATCTCATAGGACGCAGAGTAGCCCTTGTGCCGGTGGCA
>CAZXGF010000092.1:0-8106 GCA_964640185.1 uncultured Verrucomicrobiota bacterium
GGTAGCCGGTCCGCTCACCGGCACGAGCTCGTCGGATGTTGTGATTTCCGGCTCCGCCGGATTCTATCGCGTCCGCGGCGAATGATCTCGCAGCGAGCGTAAAGACAAACGGCCCCGCCCTCCCGGCGGGGTCGCTTTTTATCCCGCAAGCGCGCCCGGGCTCGCCGATTCGCGAGGTTTTGAACCGAGGGCCCTCGTCATTCTGGATTCGGCAAAGGACGGCGGCTGCGCTGTAATGCCTCAGTCTCGGGCGGATAGCCGGCCGAGGCGGAGGAGGCAAGAAGGCAACAGCAGATTAACGCAAAGGCGCAAAGGCGCAGAGAATAAGGTCAGAAGGACACCCCGCGTCTCGCGGGGCTGTCGTTCCCTGGGGCGTCTGGCGATTGATTGCCAGGTGCAGCACAGTGTTGCCGTGTATGTAACGCTGCCCCGCCATGGCGGGGCGGCAGTCCCGAGGGCGTCTCGCCCTCGGCGGGGGCAGGATGCCACCGGCACAAGGGCTACTCTGCGTCCTATGAGCTCCGAACCTCAGCCGCCGGTAACTGAGGGATTACGCTGGGGTGAACATTTCTCTGGAGTCCGGGACGCTATTTCGGCAAAATGATTGTGTCGGCGCTTCGAGAGCTTTTTCCGAGGTTTTCGCGCGCTTGCCGTGGATGATTGAAGGTGGAAATCGGCGGGTTCGACACTGGCGCCGCACAGGAGAGCGATGATAAGCATAACGAGGCTTTATTGCGGGACACTCACCCCCGGTGATGTCCTTCGCTACGGCAGAAAGAGCTCTGCCAGCCCTTCCGAGCTGCTGCGGTACACGTCGGACAAGAAGCCGGTAGTCGTGTGGAACGTTTCGCGGAGGTGCAACCTGAGTTGTATCCACTGCTATTCCGACTCGGAGAACAGGACGTATCAGGGGGAGCTCTCGGAGAGGGAAGGCAAAAGGCTGATTGGGGACCTCGGGGAATTTGGCGTGCCGGTGATTCTCTTCTCGGGTGGCGAGCCGTTGATGCACCCTTCCCTGTTTGAGTTCGTTGACTTTGCCGTATCGAAAGGCATTCGCGCGGTTATCTCGACTAATGGGACGCTTTTGACCGAGGAGGCGACCCGCAGGCTCAAGGAGGCTGGGGCGTCGTACGTCGGCGTCAGCATAGATGGGCTTGAGAAAACCAATGATGCCTTTCGGGGTAAGAAAGGGGCGTTTCGAGCGTCGCTGGAGGGGATAAGAAACTGCGTCGAGGAAGGTGTGGATGTGGGGCTGCGGTTGACGCTGACGAAGCGGAACTTGAAAGACCTCGAGGGCATTTTCGAGCTTGTGGAGAAAGAGAACATCGGCAGAGCGTGCTTTTACCACCTCGTCTATTCTGGGAGAGGCGGGAGGTTGAGGGACGAGGACATCTCGCATCAGGAGACTCGCCGTGCGGTGGATATGATTATGGACTGGGCTCTTTCCTGCCACAGGAGAGGGCTGGAAAAGGATATTCTGACAGTGGACAATCACGCCGACGGTGTCTATCTCTACCTTCGGATGCTGAGCGAAGGGCGCTCGGACGCCGACCAGGTGCGTCAACTTCTCCTCTGGAACGGCGGAAACAGCTCCGGAATCGGAATCGCGAATATTGATAGCCGGGGAGAGGTTCACGCGGACCAGTTCTGGCAGGATCATTCCTTCGGGAACGTTCGGCAGAGGAAGTTCGCGGAAATCTGGGCCGACACCAGCGACCCTTTGATGGCGAAACTCAAGGACCGCAAGCCGTTCCTGAAGGGGAAATGCGGGAGATGCCGCTGGGTAGAGATGTGCAACGGCAACTTCCGCTCAAGAGCGATAGCGGTTCACGCCGACGTATGGATGGAAGACCCTGCCTGCTACCTGACGGAGGAGGAAATCGCGGGGGAGCACTTGTCCTGAGGATGACCTTCGTCGCGGGAAGGGAAAAAGAGGGTTGCTCATGCGCCTAAAACAAGTGACTTTTCTGTTAGTGACCGCAGTGGTGGCGATGCTCGGCGGCTGGTTGCCCGCATCGGCAGAGATTAAGACTGTCTATGTCGTCGTGCCGAGCCACCTCGACATCGGTTTCACCGCCCCGCCCGACACTGTCGCCAGAGGCTACAAAGGGTGCATTGACCGCGCCATCCAGCTCTGCGAGAAGTATCCCGACTACTTCTACACCATCGAATGCGCCTGGCAGCTCCGCGAGTGGATGAAACGCTCCACTCCGAATGAAGTCCGGAAACTCGCCGCTCTGGTCGAATCCGGGAGAGTTGAGCTGGCAGGGGCCTTTGCGAACATGCACAGCGGGATGATGAGCGGGGAGTCTGTCAATCGCATGTTCGATCTTGGATTTAGCCTTGCAAAGAAACTCGGAGGCGACGTTACGACGGCTATTCAAGACGACGTCCCAGGTTACACCTGGGCTTATCCGCAGGCGATGCGACAACACGGCATCAGATACTTCCTAACTGGCATCAACACGTCCTTTGGCGGGGAGCCGAAGCTGACATACAAGGACATTCCGTTCTATTGGGAAGGGCCGGACGGCTCTCGCGTCCTGACGTGGATCGCAAACGGGTACACGAACGCCAGTCAATGGGGCATCGGCATCTGGGAGAAGGAGGAGGATGTTTTCCGGAAAGTTCCTGAGCAGGCCAGCGCCATTGAAAGAGCAGGGTATCCCTACGACGCATTTTTGATCATGGCTTCCCCCGGCGACAACGTAGATGCGGCTGCCACCGAGAAGATTCACCGGATTATCGGCAAATGGAACGCCACCGGGAAATCTCCAGAAATCAAAATGGCGACGCCGCGACAATTTTTTAAGTACATGCAAAAGAGAGATGGAGACCGCTTCCCGACCTACCGAGGCGATTGGTCGGGGCACTGGGCGCCCGCGAAGCTCGGTTCGCCGCGTCTGATTGCGCGGATGCGATTCGCACAGAGGATTCTCCCCGCCGCAGAATCGTTGTGGTCAGTTCTGGCGTTGGCTGGCGCGGCGAGATTTCCTGCGGAAGATTTCTCGGCGGCGTGGGATGACCTGCTGACAATCAGCGGGCACACCGCCGCCGCTGGCACGGGGTGGCCGGACCTCACCACAAAGGAACAGGTCGTCTGGGAAAACTGGCAGCACGCCTTTCGCAGCCTCTCGGCTTCCTATGGGTCGAGCATGCTCATGCACGAGGGAATGAAAATCCTCGCGGACTCCGTGAGCGCTGATTATCCGTTCATCGTCGTTTTCAACTCGCTCTGCTGGCAGCGTACCGGATACGTGGAGGTGAGCATCCCTGCAAAGGTTCTCAAGCAGGGACTGACGATTACGGCGAAAAACAGCACTGAAAGAATGGAATGGGACTTACTTGAAGATGGTCGCACGCTACGCTTCCTCGCCCGCGACGTTCCGGCGATGGGCTACAAGGTCTTCCATGTTTCACCGGGTCCTCCGAGGAAACCTCCGGTCGCTGCGGCAGCTCACAATCTCGACACTCGCCGTTTCGCTATTCTGATTGATCCTCGCACCGGCTACATCAAGTCCATCTACGATAAGAAACACCAGCGCGAGTGGGTCGAGAAGGGGCGCCTGTTCGCCGCTCTGCACCTCGCCCGACATCTCGACGCTATGACGGGAGGCACGCCGCAGCAGGCAAAGGGTCGAGCGGTTCGCATCGAACGGGTCACTGGCAATACTTACAAGACGTTGCGCGTTCGCCGGAAAGAGTGCCCGCTCATCGAGACATCAGTAACAGCGTTTGACATCCCGCCGGAAATAAGAATCGAAAACACGCTCGACATCTCGAAGATTCCGGGCGACGACCGCGTCGTCGCCGTTCTTGAATTCCCTTTCAACCTCGATGCAGAATCGCTGAAGGTCGGTCTGGACGGCCCTAATCACTTCCGCCGTTGGCCAGATGATTTTCTCCCCGGCGCCGCGAGGATCGGACAGGTCGTGCAGAGCTACGCCCTTCTTCACGACGATAAAGCTCAAGTCCGTTTCATCCCCGTCGAAGCTCCGATCCTCAGTTTGGGCAAAATCGGCTTGCACTCCCTCGATAAGCCGACGTCCGCACGAATTTACTCCTATCTTTTCGACCGGGAGCTGTGGGGGCAAAACAAGGACACCGGCCGAACCCGGTACGATGAGGTCGAGCCGGGTCTGGGAACGAAGATTTCGTTCTCGTATTACCTCGATTTCGGCGCCGCCTCGAAGCCGGGCGACTCCTCCGGCCCGCCCGACGGCAAAGGATTCCTCCGGCGAAACGCTCTCGAGGCGACGGTCCCTCTCTTTGCGGCATTCCGCTCGCCGTGGGGCAGGCAGAAAGGCAGGCTGGGGGAGGCCGCGACAAGAAGTTTTCTCGAGTTCGATAAACCTGACATCGAGCTTTCCTCCGCGAGCCTTGTGTTCTGGCAAGGCGCGGTTTTCTGGCAGCTCAGGCTCCAGGAGAATTCGGGACTTGGCCCGCATAACCTTCGGGCAAAGCCCGTCGGTTTGCCCGTGCGCTCGGCGTGGCTGCTCGATCCTCCGGGCGACCGGCGAAGACCGCTCGGAATCGAGGAGACATCTTTGCCCATCCCCATTTCCCCCTTCCGCACAACCACCGTTCTCATCGAGCCGGAGGCGAAGGCGCGATGAGTGGATAACCTCTCAAGGCGTCCTGGTCGCGCTCATGTCGAGAAGAAGCCCGGCAAAGGCTCTCGTCGCCGCGGTTTTGCGCTTTGGGATGCGCACTGTCAGGTTGGTAGCCGCCACGGTGCGCGATACTTCCGGCCGACCATCCGGTTGGCGTCAGGGTCTCCGGGGATTATTTCCCTCTCGGCGTCCCACCTGATTTTTCGTCCGACCCTGTAGGCGATGTTGAGCAGATGCCCCGGCACGCTCGAGTAGTGCCCATTCTCGATGTCGTTCGGCGGCTCCTTGCGGGACTTGACAGCTTCGACGAAGGCTGGCTGGTGTCGTCCGTCGCCGTTGATTCCTCCCACTCGCGTCTCTTCGATAACCTTCTTCTCTCCTATGGTCTCGCTGATGATGGCGTAGCCGGCGCGGTTGAGGATCATTGAGCCGTTTGTCCCGTGGAATATCTTGGCGTTCCAGCGGTTCTCGTAAATGTAGGTGTTAGCCACGGTGGACCTGTAGGACATGATGTAACCCGGATACTCGACGGTCCCGCTGAAGGTATCGGGCAGTTCGCGGTTATCGTCAATCATCAGCTTCCCGCCGGAGGCTTGGGCGGCGACGGGTTTGTCTCGCCCCATCGCCCAATGCACGATGTCGTAGTGATGAACCGCCCAGTCGCATTGCCATCCCCCGCCGTAATCCCAGAACCAGTAATGATGGGCGTAGCGGTTGGGATTGTAGGGGACTTTCGGCGATGGACCGACCCAAAAATCCCAGTCCAGCTCCTTCGGCGGATCGCTATCCGGAGGATTGCCAAAACCGGGCAACTGCTGCTCCACGTCCCAGACCTCGACGAGCCCTATTTTCCCCAGAAGGCCCGACTTGATGATCTCGACGGCTTTCTGGTAGTGGGGGGAGCTTCGCTGCTGAGTCCCGATGCAGGCGATGCGATTGTACTTCCGGGCAGCTTTCACGACGGCGCGTCCTTCCTGAATGGTCAGCGCGAGGGGCTTCTCGACGTATATGTCCTTTCCCGCCTGACAGGCGTGGATCGCCGGAAGAGCGTGCCAGTGCCCGTTCGTCGCCACGACGACCGCGTCAATGTCCTTTCGCTCCAGGAGCTTGCGATAGTCGTGGTACCCTTTCGCCTTTCCTCCCGAGATGCCGATTGCCGCCCGGAGGTGCCGCGAGTTGAGGTCGCTCACTGCCGCGATCTCCACGTCGGGATGGCTCTTGAAAACGGTCATCAGATACCTGCCGCGACCACCCGTGCCGATGAATCCCATGAGCACCTTGTCGCTCGGCGCCGAGCGGCGCGCTGAGAGGGGCGCTTCTTGAGCATACGCAGAAGCTTTGTCCAGCTTCGGGACGGCCCCCGCTGCAAGCCCGGCGGCGACCGCCCATCCCGACTTCTCCAGAAAGTCCCTTCGCGAGATTAACTTACTCATGTCATAGTCCTCCATGTGCAAGTGTTCTTGTTGCGGTGGCAACGTAATTGCCTCCGCATGCTTTTGCCCGTGACGAGGAAGGTCGTCGTGTTTTTTGGGAGCGATGTGAAGCGCTTGCTTTCGGCGACGCTCCACGGCAGACCTCGTCGCGTCGAGTGAGCAGAATAGCACGACTCGCCCCGGCCTTCAATACCGGCGAACGTCTGGGTCTGGGAGCGTTCCGATGGCATGTCAGGCGTTTTTCTTTCATTCTTCGCGCGTGGGGATAGCCTGGAGTCCTTGGCGGCGGAATGGCGACTGCTCGGGCTTGAAAAAGATGGGAATATAGAACAGAGAGCCGCAGAGGCGCAGCGGGAGTTGGGCTCGTTCGGGCGCGTTTTGATGCGTTTTCATGGCGTTTTGTGCCCATTTTTTCGATGTAACCGGTTCAACAAGAGGGGCTTCCAATCCTCCCTTTAACCCCGAAAACGGGCTGAAATTCCAGTATTTTCCAGTAGTTTCTCGACGAGAGGGCATACTGGAATGGGTCTTCGATTCAAGTGCAATTCCAGCGCCCGCTTGCGTATGGGATTTGCTCTCATTTTTGAGGCGATTATACCGTACTTGTTGTCAGTTGTCAAGGGCGGAGTGGGGAGAAAGAGGGGGAGTAAATAGAAGGAGCCGGAGCATCCAGTCAAGGCTGTGAGGGATTTTTTGGACGGGATAACAGGATGTACAAGATTATATGGAGACCATCCTGTTCATCCTGTAAATCCTGTCTAAAACTCCTACGACATGGCGGCTCTCGGTGCCACACGAAAGCCAATTTTCGTGGGAAATCCTGGCTTGGAAGTGTTCTGGGATGGTTAACCACAGCCGTAACCCCTGAAGCAGCATCCCCCCCCTCAATAGAGGCCGCGGCAGAATAAGAGGTTAAACTTCCATACCTTTTATACGCGGCGGGAGCCATGTCAAGGAGTTTTTTGCGGTGCGGCTACGTGTGAGCGGTGTTATGGATGAATCCTCTGATGGAGAAGGCAGGCTGAAGCCTGCTGAGGCAGAAAGGGGCCACCCGATGAGCCCCACGGGCTGAAGCCCGTGTCTGACGGGCATCCGGGATCAACCACTCAAACGTAGGCACACATGTGCGGCTGGGTCTGGCTGCATTTCAGTGGCGGAATTGTCCTTGGACCCAGCCCGTGCGGGAAGCTCGACCGGGCTTCCACGCCCCCTTTGGGAAAAGGAGAAAACGCGGGGCTATTCGAATTGACCTCAAGGAATCTTTGGGGTCGCGACGCACATATCTCGCCCTTTCACGGCTCATCATTCTTGAACCGGGGCCTTTTCTCAGGGCGTTGCCGTGAGCTTTATTAAGTGTGCCCTTGCAGGGAGACCGGAAATCGGCGCCAAGCTCTGGAACGGCGAGGTATCGGAGAACGGCCAGTTTTTCTCGAGGGCGACGCGAAGGCAAGCTTCAGCCCTGAAAGGACGCAATATTCCAGCCCAGGGCAGCGCCCTGGGAGAATAGCACGTGATGAAATATAAAAGCCCTGAAGGGGCGTGATAGGTCGCTCCCGAATGTGGGGTTCCTTCCAAGGACAAGGGAGCTGACATCCGTGCCACGGAGACCCGGCCACACCCAAGGAAATCGGAAAAGAGGAATCAGAACAACGAGAATCGCATAGTTGCCGTCATGCCTCAGTTACGGGTGAAGGGTCATTTTGCGATTTTTGTATGGCCTCAGTCTCGGGCGGATAGCCGGCCGAGGCGGAGGAGGCAAGAAGGGAACAGCAGATTAACGCAAAGGCGCAGAGAATAAGGTGAGAAGGACACCCCGCCATGGCGGGGCTGTCGTTCCCTGGGTGTCTCGCGCTTGATTGCCAGGTGCAGCACAGTGTTGCCGTCTATGTAACGCCGGCGTCTCGCCGGCAGTCCCGAGGGCGTCTCGCCCTCGGCGGGGGCAGGATGCCACCGGCACAAGGGCTACTCTGCATCCTACGAGATCGGAACCTCAGCCGCCGGTAAGTGAGGCATTACCTTCACTTGTAATGCCGCAGTTACGTGGGAGACAGCGGGACTTT
>CAZXGF010000093.1:0-8037 GCA_964640185.1 uncultured Verrucomicrobiota bacterium
TTTGGGGACTTCCAGGAGTCGGTAAAGCTCCGTGTGTTTGGGTTCAGGGGTGGAGCCTTTGCGGATTTTGATGATGATGTCCCCATCAGTGGGCAGTACCACGGTTGCGACCTCATGTGTTTGCAGCGTCTCCCTGACAGTAGCCCATGAGGTATGGATTCCTTTATCGAGGAGGGTCTTCTCAATCACCACCAGCAGATGATATGCCAGCACGCGGCTGATGTATTTCTTCCCTTTCTCTCGTTTGATGTTTTTTCGGATGTACATGACTACTACAATAGACACAACCGACGAGATGTAAAAAAACGCACCCATCGCCAGTACATCGGGGACTCCACCATGAAAAGGGCGAAATCAAAACGAAAGTATGGTGAACATAGGGCGAAGATGACAGCAAAAACACCACAAATATCCCCATTCCATCCCCGAATCAGGCAAAAAAATCTCAAAATCGCAATCAGGTGCGGAAGTTAGGTTAGGGGCAAGCCGACGATAGCCCACGGCACCGCTTGGACGAACATGATTGAGGGTAACGCAGTGGTATTGCGAAAACATGCGATCATCTTCTACAGGGCGATACTCTGGCGGAAGTGGGAGAAGCGATTTTCATCTCCGCCACAATCCTGTAACTTACGGCCTGGCTTCTGGCTATGACCGGCCCCCTCGCACTTTTCCAATAGAGGCGCCGTTTGCGGGAAAAAACGCGAGATCCTCTTCTATGCACATGTTACATGCCGCATCCTACCTTCCACCGCTCTGTTTCTCGCTCGCACCGACGAAATTGCGTGGTCTCCGAGGAGTAAATTGCTTTTCCTCTTCCAGTTGAGTCATTGCATGGTCGTCTGGGTGCACGTTATGCTTTCCACCAACCCCGTCCCTGTCTCACTGAGTCAGGTTTCCACGCATAACAAGATTTGGCGCCTGAGATTCTTGCGGCATCCGTTTGCCGTTTACGGTCAGTGGTCCCCTGGTTATATTGCCGATAAGCGTGGCTTTGGCCTTGGTTTTCGCCAACGAAAGATGGGCACCGGGACTAAAGAAGTGAACATTCACGGCCTTCACTTCACCCTGGCGGATCTGAATACCATTTCCATGGCGAAAGGCATGCAATCCCTGCAGCCACAGCTCGCCATTGTCCACTTGTGCAAGGGTGTCCGGTGATCCCCAAACCAAGGTGTTGATAAGGCGTGCGGAGCCCCGGAAGTCGGCTCCCAGTTTGATGGCAACCTTATCCTGCGAGGACATGGCCACCAGTTCGGTGTTAATCAGGTCAATACGGCCACTACCCTGTTCGAAGAAGACGCCCACCTTGGAGCCGTCCGTGCCGTGCCCATGGACGACACAATCCTCGGGGCCCCGGCCCTGTTGCTGGGTGAAACGTATACCGTAAAGCGAGCCATACACGAAGTTCTGAAAGAGCAATTCCTGGCGGCAGTGGCCCACCCACATCGCATCCAGATTCTCCTTCTGAAAGGTCCAGAGCATGTTGCCGGTCCCGCGTTGCATCCGCCCTCCCGGGCTGTTGCGGAAGAAGGGATTTCTTCTGTCACAGCGGGTCCAGTAGTGCGGGTTGAACTGCGTGTTGCGAACCTCGCCCTGAGTGCTGCCGCCCCCGACGGCGACCCCGACGCGCAACGGCGATCCGGACAGGTAGTCCACGTAATGCCGATGACATGGGATCGTCATCAGATCCAGAAAACGATAGGCATTGGCGCAGTTGACGTGGACCACATAGATGTCGTCCCCCCGCCCCTGGATCAGGAAGGGGTAGTCCCGCACATCCTGCATCGACTGGTCCGGGTAGTTGAATGCGAGACCACGCAGGCCGCCGCGGGCGCGCACCGTGATGGTGGCTTTCTGCCCAGGCCCGGGATAGACATGCAACAGGCTGCCGTTCCCCTGCGTGTGGTGGGGCACATCGTGAATACCACGCAACTCCACGCCGCTTGGCACGGCCAGGGACCCGCGCAGGATGTAGTTCCCCGCCGGGACAAACACAATACCGCCACCGCTTTGCCCGGCATGATCGAGCGCCTTCTGCAGGGCTGGGGCGTCGTCTTTGTTGTCTTGGCCGCCGGCACCCCATTGGGGATCGGTGACTACATACAAGACATCGCGTGCCGGACGCGTCACCCGGGCGCGGTTCCCGTCGTACGTTGGAAAGGCCTCCAGCGGCATCGGACGAGTGATTAGTTTCAGTCTTTCGGGTGGCATTTCACTCTTGATCCGGGGGGGATCTTGGGGAAACGTGTTACCGACGAGGGAAGCTCCCTGAACCGCCGAGCCGAAGAAGATCTGCGTGCCCGGATCCCGTATCTGGGACGCGGTCATGGCCAACACGCCGCCGGTCAGACGGATATGACCGCGTGTCACCCTGCTGTTCTGAATGATGAAACAACCCGTCCCCTGGGAATACAGAGCCTGATCCGCGGAGACTTCACAGTCATTCAATAAAATGGCATCGTCAAACTTCTCTCCGACACGAAAACCGTAGTCACGGCCGTGGAAGGTGCAATTGGTGAATACCATGCCATAGGGATTGGTCTCCTGCACCTCCACCGCGGTCTGACAGTTGCGAATGGCCAAACCGTAGAACTGTGCATTGGCGGCGCCGCGGGCGCCTTCGGTGACCAGATAGCCGCGTCGGTATCCGTCGACGTGGACGTAGGAGACATATTCCCAATCGCTCCGTTCCATATGCACGCCGGTGCCGTGGGCCAACAACCACGACGGGAAGCCGGAATTGGAGGGCGGTGCCTTCGGCAAACCGCTCTGACACCAGTAAACCGGCGAGAAATGGACGTTCTCGATGCGGCCGATATCCGTAGTGGAATCATAGCGGATCCCGACCTGCAGGGGCGTGCCGTACACGTTGTGCACATAGTGCAGCTCATTCCCTCGGGGGCCGATCCGAATGCCCTGGTATGGATTCACGAGGGTCAGGTTCTCGAAGGTCGCGTTGTCCCCCCCGCTCTGCCTCAGACAATAGGGATAGGGGACAATGTTCTCGGGATCCTGCTCGGGATACCAGAAGGACATATCCTTGACCCCGGCACAGTAGTCCACGGCCATAAAGGGTGTCCCCTCGGCTTGACCTCGCCCCGCGTACACCATCAAGACCGTGCCGCGGGTGCGGGGACTATCCTTCGTCGGGGCCGCCCACTCGCCGCGCAAGGTCACGGAAACGGGAATCCGCAGTGTCCCCTTGATGACGTACCGGCCCTCCGGGACAAATACGGTCCCGCCGCCCGCTTGCCGCATGCTGTCCAGGGCCTGTTGAAACACCTGAGTACAATCCCGGCGCCCATCCCCCAGGGCCCCAAAATCCAATACATTGAAACCGGCCACGACGGTGTCCGTGGTCGGATATTTGGTTTTGACAATCCGCCACGTGGGGGAGTCGGGCGCGGCATGCGCCGCACCGCACAGTAAGAGACTCAGTATCAAGCGCTTCATGGGTAGTGTTTTCATGCGTTCTTGACCTTTCACACGGAAAGTGTATTCCTCGTTTCTTCGAAGAAACTGCACCCTGTGCCCCAGCAGCTCGCACTCACAAGCCACGGTGCCAGGCCGATCAACAGCCAACCCTTCCTCCTCCTTATCGCAAGGCCCTCCATCCCGTCATTTTTTCTATGGTCCCAAAAGTGTTCGATTTTCTTCTGGCGCGCCGCTATTTTTTCTTGGCCTGGCCCCCCTTCGTACTCTTACGTTTGAGCCAGCCCGCTTCCTCGAACATTTTCTCTGGTGTGACCCCAAGGGGAGGGGCGAGCTTCAGGAGGATTTCCGGAGTAAGCATGAAGTAGCCCCCGGTTACCTGAGAAAGGTAACAGTTGCTCACACCTGATTCCCGAGCGAGCGCCCTCAAGGACATCCCTTTGTCTTTTGCTGCTCGAAGGATGAACTTCCCAACGTGCTTCATAAGCCATAACCTCCTACTGAACCACAGCCATGGTCGGTCTCCTTGTAACGGTAGGGCAACCAACCATCATAATCAAGATGAAAGTGTCTTTCATCTTCATCCATCCAACGCGTTGCTGTCAACTGTCTCTCTTCATGATTTAGAGGAGTGGCGCCGCACAGTGAACTATCTGAGCGATCGTAGCGCGTACGCACGTACTGTTGCGAAAGCGCGCGATTAAGGACTTAACATAGGTACAGTTGACGATCGGTGCTTCACCCTGTCCGCTTCTGGCGTCGGCTCAAGAGGTTTCCCTCCATCCCAAGCGTCACCCGCTGTCCCCTTCGCGAGGTTAATCATTGCGTGAAGATCCTGGCGCGCGTTATGGTGTGCTTTGTTGGAAGCCCTGTTGTTGCCTTTCCCTCGCTTCCTTGCGGCGAACCTCTGTGGGACAAAGAGAGGATGAGACGGAAACGAGTCAGAACGGTTTTTGTTTAGTAGTCCTGATTCCCTTTTTCCCCCGGGGGAATGTCGAAGCGCAAAGAGGAGGTCGTCGTGAAAGTCCTCAACAACCGAGTAGCGCTGATCGGTGTTGTCTTGGCTATCCTTCAGGGCACAGGTCGTCGGGAGTCTGTGATGAAACAGTTCGAGAACTGCATAAGCCGGCGTGATTTCTTGCGTGCAATAGCGGGCGCAACGATTGGCACTGGTTTGGGGCAGCGTTGCCGTGCCGCCGATGAGGCGAGTCCGCAAGAACCAGAGTTCACCTTTGGCGTCGTGGCGGATGTTCATTACGGTGACTGCCCCTCTGTAGGGTCCAGATACTATCGTGCTTCTCTCAGGAAGCTGGCCGAATGTGTCCGAGAGTTCAAGGCAAAGAAGGTGGATTTCGCAGTCCAACTCGGGGATTTCATAGAAAAGGATTTCGCCGCCTTCGACAGATTGCGTCCTATATGGAATCGATTGGCAATGCCGAAATACCATGTTCTTGGGAATCACGATCTCTCGGGTGTGACCGACCAAAAGAAAAACGCTGTGGCTGCCAAACTGGGGATGAAATCCCGTTATTACAGTTTTGAAGTGAAAGGCTGGCGATTCATCGTATTGGATGGCAACGATGTCAGCGTTGTGGGAGTTTTTCCGAGACAGGGCAACCCGAGATACGAAGAAGGACTGGCCATGCAGAAGCGAGTGGCAAAAATGAATAAGCCCAATACACCTGATTGGAACGGGGGCATGGGCAGCGAGCATACAGCGTGGCTGAAGGAGGAGCTCGAGAAAGCTTCCAGTGCAGGAGAAAACGTTATCTTGTTTTGTCACTTTCCTGTTTTTCCGCCGAATGTTCATAACCTTTGGAACGACGATGAAGTGCTCGGAATTATTGAGTCAAACCAGTGTGTCCGAGCCTATGTCAATGGACACAACCATGCGGGCAACTATGGTGAAAGGAACGGCGTTCACTACTTGACGCTGAAGGGCATGTGTGAAACCGAGGAAAACGCGTATGCGATCATTGAAGTGCACGCCGATCATTTGAAGGTTATGGGATATGGCAGGGAACCTGGTAGGGTATTGAAACTCAGATAGCTCCCGAGATCCCTGAAGTTGCGCGAACGGCCAGCCTGCTTCCGAAATGGTCACTCCACTATCTTGACAATCTGGCCGACTTGGGATTGACACCACGCGTTGTCAAGAAGAAGTGCGAGAAATGCTTTTCAGACCACGCTGAAGGGCGAAAGCACCTGAAACAAACTTCACGCGCCGGTATCTTTCGTTTTTGGCCTTTCGTTGACAGTCCGCACGTACAGTGGCGGAAGTGCCCGATGCGCCCGATGCTCTGGTGTTGAACGACGTTTCAGATGTCCAGCTACGCGACACCGACGTCTCCATCGCCGTACCGCGAATCGCAGGATTGAGACTCATCGCCGAAGATTCCACGGGCCGGTTCATTGCCGGCAAACCGTATTCAGTGATCGTAACGGTGGAAAACGGTGACCAGGAAGGTCTTGCTGAGACCGAAGTAGTGGCGGCCGGAAAGAAGCTGACACGCTGGATCTGGCTCAGGGCGAAGGGGAAGCAGGAGGTGGTCTTGAAAGGGCTGACCGCGCCGGGCGCCGGAAGGCACCAGGTGCAAGCAGGAAACCTCAGCAGGAGCCTGATTGTCGAGGAGGCGCAATAGGCGAGAGAAGGAGGCTCTTCGCTTGTCAAAAGACGCTGGGCGGCCCTTCGGGCGGGTGGGAGCAACCGCTTGCAAACAGGGTCGAGGCCCAGTATAGTTGGACATCACGTTGGGTTTGTCTTTAACTTGCATTCGGGAGGAATACCATGAATCGTCGTACGTTTCTTAGAGCGAGTGCAGCCGGGTTGGCTCTGTCGGCAGTGGGCAGCCACGCCGCGGAGTTAGTGGGCCGGAAACCGAAGCGAGTGGCTCTCATCGGCACCGGCTGGTATGGCAAAAGCGCCTTGTTCCGCCTGCTTCAGATCGCGCCGGTGGAGGTGGTGGCGCTGTGCGATGTGGACAAGAGGATGCTGGCTGAGGCCGCCGAGATGGTGGCTGCCCGCCAGGTGTCGAAGAAGAAGCCTCGCACCTACGGTGACTACCGCAAGCTGCTCCAAAACGAGGAGCTTGACATCGTGCAGGTCTCCACGCCCGACCACTGGCATGCCTTGGCGATGATCGCCGCGGTCAAGGCGGGGGCCGATGTCTATGTCGAGAAACCCATCGGCGTGGACGTGGTCGAGGGACAGGCCATGCTCGCGGCGGCTCGCAAGTACAAGAGGGTTGTGCAGGTGGGCATGCAGCGGCGAAGCACGCCACACGTCCTTGAGGCCCGGGACAAGATCATCCGCGAGGGGAAGCTCGGCAAGATTGGGCTGGTGGAGGTGTACTGCTATTACCACATGCGCGCTCGCGGAAATCCCCCCGACACGGAGCCGCCCGACCACTTCAATTACGACATGTGGACGGGGCCGGCGCCCATGCGGCCATACAACTCGTTGGTGCATCCGAGGAGTTGGCGGGCCTTCATGGAGTACAGCAACGGAATCCTGGGCGACATGTGCGTCCACATGCTTGACATGGTTCGCTACACGCTCGATCTGGGCTGGCCCAAGCGCATTTCATCCTCGGGTGGGATTCTCGTGGACAAGAATAGCAAGGCCAACATTACTGATACCCAGACCGTTACCTTCGACTATGAGGACCTGCCCATCATCTGGCAACACCGCTCCTGGGGCGATCCGCCCAATTCGAAGTACCATCCCTGGGGCGCGACCTATTACGGCGACAAAGGCACGTTGTGGCTCAACGTACACGGCTACGACTTCGTTCCGCGAGGCGGCAGGGAAAAACCGATTCACGTTGACGTCCTGTACGAATACGAGAAGTACCCCGAGGACAGAACGGAAAAGGATCTGGAACGTCATGTCGCCGCGGCGCTGCGGCGACACTGGCTGAATTTCCTGGCGGCGATTGCCACACGAGGGAAACCGGTGTCCAACATTGAAGAGGGCTACATCTCGGCGGCATGCTGCATCCTGGCGAATATGGCGATGCAGCTCGGGAGGACGCTCACCTATGACCCCAGGAAAGGGCGGGTTGTGGGCAACAAGGAGGCGAACCGGCTGCTGCGTCGGCCGTACCGCCGGCCCTGGGTTCATCCCGAACCGGATAGCGTCTGACCCCGGGCATAGCCGTCCGGCACTTCTGAATTGCATCAGCGCCGCAGCCTCATTGTGACCACAAACCTGCCCTTTGAGTCTTGGACGGAGGTCTTTGGGTGTGAGCGACTGACCGGAGCCTTGTTGGATCGGTTGACCCACCGGGTGCACATCACCGAAGCCAATGGTCCCAGCTACCGACTTCGAGAGTCGAAACGCAGACTGCAGCGACCCCGTTCCCAGCCCAAAGAGAGTAGGCAGACACAACCAAGACAATCATAGTGGGAAGTGAATAGAAATACGTTGACACCCTATGTCACATAGGGTAAGTACACCCGAGGCGCCACGGTTTTAGTCCACCACCCGCCACAGTTTACTACCGCCCTTCACATCGCACCTTTCCATACCGATTCGGGGCAAGTACACAGGGCGGAATAGGGGGCGGGTAGGCGAGATTGACTCGTGCGGAAGAAAAAACT
>CAZXGF010000094.1:0-7779 GCA_964640185.1 uncultured Verrucomicrobiota bacterium
GGGCAACCTCCTTTCATGTTGCAAGACCAACCAGTCTTATCCTGGCGCACCAAAGCCGCAGAGCGGAAGAAATGGGAAGGATCCCATATCGGATACCACCGACTGAAGCCGGTGGCTAACTGTGGCGGCTGGTGAGAAGAGGCGAAAGGCGAGCCGTGACGTTTTCCGTCGTGTGATAGACGGACAGACGGGACAGATGCACGGCGTCAACATGCGGCGGGAGAGGTTCAAACCGAGGCGTCAGGGCATGCCACGGAGACGGAGCCATACCGGGGCGTTCTCAAAAGCGCTTCCTGGATACGAAAACATGCTATCATTTTAGGAGTGTCGCTAAAGCTGCCCCCATTGCGGAAGCCCGGCAGCGAAAAGGAACGCCGGCATACCGGGAAAACGCGCGGCTTCTTGAGGCAGTTGAGGAGAAGATGAGAAAGGAATTCGTCTCGGTCATCATTCCGATGTACAACGCAGCTTGTTATGTCGGCCGTTGTATCAGGTCGGTGCTGGAACAGGATTACCCTGCGGAGAAGGTGGAAATCATCGTGGTGGACGGGGCCTCTACCGATTCTTCTGCAGCGGTGGTGCGAAACTTCATGAGAGAGCATCCTCGCGTCAGGCTCCGCTCCAACCCGATGCGGAGGGTGTGTCACGCTTTCAACGTCGGCATCCGCGACTCGAAGGGAGATGTCATCATCTTTGTCGGATGCCGTGGCGTCCTCGCCCCGGACTTCGTCACGAAGTGCGTCGAGAACCTTCGGAATGTGAAACAGGCAGCCGTGGTTGGCGGCGTAGTCGGCCTGGGCCACAATAGTTTCATGGACAGAGCAATCGGGCTCGCCCTTTCCTCTCCCTTTGGGGTGAGCACG
This sequence comes from uncultured Verrucomicrobiota bacterium, assembly GCA_964640185.1. Taxonomy (GTDB): domain Bacteria; phylum Auribacterota; class JABMQX01; order JABMQX01; family JABMQX01; genus CAZXGF01. The sequence goes on from CAZXGF010000094.1 coordinate 864, forward strand.
GCTCGCTACCGATACGCCACGAGACCCCAGTTTACGGACACAGTGCAATTCGGCGCCTACCGGAGGGAAATCTTCGACCGGGTCGGTCTCGCGGACGAGGATATGATTTTTGCGGACGACGATGAGCTTAACTGGCGAATCGTGAAGGCGGGCAACAAGATCTTTATGAACCCTGAGATCAAATTCCTTTACTATCCGAGAGATTCCATCGTCGCCCTCTTCAAGCAATATTTCGGCTATGGCCGCGGGAGAGCCATGGCGGTCAGGAAACATCCCGACCGCCTCAGCGTCAAGCACCTCATTCCTTCAGCGTTCGTACTTTTCCTCGTTTTCGGTCTTCTCCTGAGCCTTCTCGCCCACGGTTTCTGGATGGTTTACGCATCCTCCGTTGGGCTTTACGCGGCGCTTTCGCTTTTTTCGTCCGGAAAGATAGCCGCCCGCGAGGGCTGGAAATTGTTCGCCGTGCTCCCCATCCTCTTTTTCGCCATCCACACGGCTTACGGACTCGGCTTCTTGAGAGAAATCATCGGCGGGCACCGTCCGGCCGTGCCAATCGAACCCGGAAAAAAAGCTAACCGGCTTCGATGAAAGCGGCTCAGGGCTTTCCGTCGGCCTGCCGGAAAAGCTCCCTGGGTTCAGCGGCCGGGATGCGGCGAGCCGTCGTCGCAAGACCGCGGGCTGCTCAGGCGGCGGCTTATTCGTGTCGCCAATGCCTTTTCGGGAGTGGTGAGGCAATTCCACCTCAATACTCGATGCCCTTACGAGCAGGTTTGCCGGAATCGAAGTAGTGCTTGACCTTCCGCATCTCGGTGACAAGGTCCGCTTCCTGAAGCAACGAAGTGGAAGCAACTCGTCCGGTGAGTACAAGCTCTGTCTCCGGGGGCCGGCGGGAGAGCTCGAGGAAGGAATGGACTTTTTCCTCCGGGAGAGCAGTAAGCCCCACCAAGGCAAGTATCTCGTCCAGGATTACGACAGAATAAGTTTTGCCCTCGATGATTCTGGCGGACAGTTGATAGCCCCGTTGTGCCTCCTTGAGATCCTCGTCGGTCATTCCGTGCCGGAAGGGTCGCCCGGGAGAGAATCGGGGCAAACCAGTGGAAAAGATGTCAATACCGGAGATGGAACGAAGGACGAGGCGCTCGGAATAAATTTCATCCGCATGAGCCGGGCTGCTGCTCCCCTTGTCGAAGAAAACGATAGCTACCTTGAGGCCAGCTCCGGCAGCTCTGACCGCGAGGCCAATGGCCGCAGAGGTTTTCCCCTTCCCGTCGCCGAAGTAGAGATGAACCACTTTCTCCTCCTCAGGTTGTCTGCTTAGTCCGAAGTTGCGCCCGCTTCAAGGCGTAGTCTTGCTCCCGTCGCGTATATTTCGACGAAGGACAATTTCTCTCGGCCGGGGAAAGTCGCAGGAGCCGCAAGGCCCGCAATTCCAGCGGAGTCGGTTCGTTGAACACCGGTTCTCGCGGAGCGGCAACCGCCATAGGGAATATAAGAATTTCGTGTCCAATTGTCACGGAAATTTGAAGGTGATTGTAATATCTCACTTACCGGCGGCTGAAGTTGGGACCGCAGAGTCCCCAGACCACGCCGAGGCGCCATTATACCGCCGGCATCTTGCCCCGCGTTTCGCGGGGGGGACTCCCCTGCCCCCGCCGAGGGCGAGACGCCCTCGGGACTGCCGGCGAGACGCCAGCGTTACAACAAACAGCGCAAAGAATCCTTTTTGCGAAGCCGCTCTCATAGAGCTCAAGATGGCGAACCCACGACGGGCGACGACAGAGTCATTGTCGTCTTCGTCTCTGCGTCTCTGCGCCTTTGCGTCGTCCTCGCTTTGCCTTTTTGTCCCCGCCCGCCTTGGCGGGGTATGCACCGGAAACTGGCCGAGGGCGAGACGCCCTCGGGACTGCTGGCGAGACGCCAGCGTTACAATAAACAGCGCAAAGAATCCTTTTTGCGAAGCCGCTCTCATAGAGCTCAAGATGGCGGTGCCACGACGGGCGACGACAGAGTCATTGTCGTCTTCGTGTCTGCGACTTCGCGCCTTTGCGTTACCCTATTCTTCCCTTTTTCCATCCCCCGCCAAGGCGGGGTTCCGCCCTAAACTGAGGCGTTACAGTTTCAGGGAGAAAGCGCTTGACAGCGCCATGCCGTGCGCGGTAACCGAGGATATTGAATAAGAGGCTCATGTTGTGTTTCCGTTGGAGAGTCTCCTATCTCAGAGCGTGGAAGTTTCTTACAATGCGAAGTCTTTTGAGCGGCGATGACGTGAACGGCGGCGCCGCGTTTGGAGTCGCCAAAATGAAAGCGAGGAAGCGGGCAATATCAATCCCCGCGATAGCATCAATCCCGAACGGCAGAAAATGGGAGGGTCCAAGAATGAGAAAAGGAATCTTATGTTACATCTTTTGGCTTGTCTTTCTGAGTTTCGGATTGGCGATGGGTGTCGCAAATGCCGACATCTATGAAGGTCTGGTCGCGCACTGGAACTTTGACGAAGGCGAAGGCACAACGGCTGGAGACAGCTCCGGCAACGGTCATGACGGCACCCTGAATGGCGACCCGCAGTGGGTCGAGGGCTGGCTAAATGGCGCGCTGGAGTTTGACGGCGTCGGTGATGAGGTGAACGTGCCGTACAGCGCCTCGTTGAACCCAGAGGATAGCTTCACACTAACCGCCTGGGCCAACGCCGATCCCGCAAGGAGTGAGTATGGTGCTGTGATCAGTGGACGAACTGAAGCACCTCAAAAGGGTTATATTATTTATGCAACGCCAGCCAACGCATGGGAGTTCTGGACCGGGAACGGTTCGTCATGGCCCTCGGTAGGAAGCCCAGATATCCAGCTTGACGAGTGGGTTCACCTGGCAGCGGTATTTTCTGCTGGTACAAAACGACTGTACGTGAATGGAGCGTTGTTCGTTGAAGGAACGGGTGGCTATCTTGTGAACGATGTCGACGAACTTTTGATTGGTGCGGGTGCGAATGAAAGAGCAACCCACGAATACTTGTTCCTCGGCGCAATAGATGAGGTCCGCGTTTATAACCGCGCCCTGAGCGACGACGAGATCCTGGAGGTGTACAATTGGACCGGCGGGGCGTACGCGGGACCCGACCAGTGGGTCGAGGCCGGTGACACCGCTACCCTCAACGGCTCCGGACCTCCGGACGCAACCAGCTTTGCCTGGGAACAGGTCATTATTGCGGACGAGCCGCCTGTAACCCTCGTCAATCCGGGCGACGCTACGTGCACCTTTGACTCCCCGGTCCGTGACATCGGTTACACCCTCACTTTCCGCCTGACAGTGGAATCCACGGAGGCGGGCACAACTACCGACGAATGTGTGATCAGGGCGCGTGCTCCCAACGCCCCCAAGGTTGCCCCCGGCAACTTGCGAACCGTACGAACCGACAGTGGCTTCTGGCTTTACTGGGACACGGTCTTCGACGCGGAAAGCTACGCTATAGAGATAGAATATCTGCCGGACGTCTGGATACCTGTCGCGCCCAACGTGATCCCCCCTGAATATCAAATCAAGGACCAGAATCCAGGGGCCATAGTTCCCGTGCGGGTCGTATCCAAGAACAGCCACGGGTCCGGCGCCGTGTCCGAGCCAGTGTCAATGACAATTATGCGGAATGTTGCGTTGCCGGCGCCCACCGGAAACACGCCGCCGATCGGCTACGTGAATGTTTTCGATAACGTCGCGGTCCCGGGGATGAACGATGGTGTCCCTGACACCAGCATGGATAGCTATGACGGGGAGTTCAAGAGCGAGGATTACGCTGGCTATACCTGGGATACCCCGCTGTGGTTCGATGAGATAGCGTATTATGCGGGTGAGTTTTACTCCGATGGCGGTTGGTTTACGGACCTCACCGTTGAGTACACGGACGATGGCACGACGTGGCTGGACGCCCCGAACGTACAGTTCATCCCCGACTACGACTTCACTAACAGTCCTGGAGGGCGAAAAGACTTCACCAGATACACAATCACCTTCGGCGCCGTCAGGGGAACAGGGATACGAATCTTCGGCACGCCCGGCGGCATGAACACGTTCACCTCGGTAGCGGAGCTGGAGGTCTATGGCGACCAGACGCGAGGTGATCTCGTCGTTCAGGGACTGGACGCGGAAGTTCCGGAGAATGGCACCGCCACTCTCGACGGCAGCTATTCCATGTCGCTGATAGGAGATATTACGAGCTACTCGTGGAGCCAGACGAGCGGCCCCATTGTGGCCATCGCCGACGCGACCGCCGGCGTCACGAGCTTCCCCGCTCCGGCTGTGGAGGAGGACACGGTTCTCGTGTTCTCGCTGACGGCTGGTGATGGGACGAACGAGGGAACGGACGACGATGTCCGCATCACGGTGAAAAACGTCACCACGACCGCTGTCGCGGGCGTTGACCAGACGGTGGTCGAGGGAACAGTTGTGAATCTCGATGGCACAGGCTCCCAGACCGCCACCGGCGCCCTCACTTACTCCTGGGTTCAAACCGCGGGGCCGGAGGTGACTCTGAGCGACCCCGGCGCCGCGACATGCTCTTTCACCGCTCCGGAGATATGGCCGTACGTGCAAAGGCTCACCTTCCGGCTGGACGTGGACGATGGCGAGGGCGGCACGGGCAGCGACGTGGTGAACGTCAACGTGACCAACTCGGTGTTCGAGACAAAGCCTCTGCCGACGTACTACTTCCAGGACCTCCTGCACCTGGGCAATACGCCGGAGGACCGTTTTCTCGGCCCGCTCGATATAAGCCTCGACACCAACGACTATCTCGCGAATTGGGGTGGGCAGGCAACCGTCAATCCTGTGGAGGGGGAGGAGTACGACTTCACCGACACGGGGATAAGCACGACGGTCAATCCGATGGTCTGGACGCCGATCCACAGGGACAATGGGATTTTCATGTTGGACGATAACCTCTTAGGACGTCGAGCAGGCCAGAATCTTGAGAATTTCGGGCAGATTTATCACATCTACATCTTCTCGCCGGAGGAGCGGGAAGCACGCGCGCATGCCCGTTACGACGATGAGATTCGCATATGGAACAATGGCGAGATAGCGCATTCCGATAACTCGTGGGACCTCGACACAGAGCATTCGAGTAACTTCATTCTGAATGAGGGAGTCAACTCCATGACCCTCAGGCTTGAGGAAGGCGGTTCAGACAACTACATTGCCGCGAGGCTCACCGACGCCAACGATATTCCTTTCACCGACCTTTCGTACGCGCTTTCGGTTCGGAGTCCTCTCCCGGTTGCTTATGGTCTGAGGGCTCTGCCCGTGTCGTATGCTTCGCCGGGCACGGTGAATGTAGAGGTTTCAGTTAGGGCAGACCCAGACCATCTTCCCGGAACCATAGCGGTCAATGAAGTCCTCCCGGAGGGCGTGACGGTCGCTGATGATGGCGGCGGAACCGCGGGAGCCGGAACGCTCACCTGGACTTTCGATGGCGTGTCCTCTGCCGTCATATCCTACTCGCTGTCGGTTCCGGCGGGCAGTACGGCGGGTCTGGCATTCGCAGGAGACGTTAACGGAGAGGAGACTCTCGGCGACACCGAGATGTACGCCGTTCCCTCTGCGCCTCAGTACGTATCTCTGGACACGATGTTCGGGGCGCAACTGAGCTGGAGTCCGCCGCCGGAAGAAGGGGCTGATGCCTATCGTGTCTATCGCAGCCTGGATGGCGCCGACTGGGTGGAGGTGGCCTTTACCAGGGAGACGTCCTACACGGAGGGCCTTTCCGACTGGAGCACCTACAGCTATAAAGTAATGGCGGTCAACAAGAACGGCGTGGAAGGCCCCTTCTGCGAGGCGACGGAACCTGCGACGGTAAGCGTGCCGACAATCAGGGAAGCGGAGAACTACAACTACGGCGGAGGGCTCTATCCCGGATCGGAAAACTGCGACGCCGCCAACGAGGCGCCCTCCTCCGATGAAGTCGGCACGCCGGCGGATTACGACTTCTTCTTCGCCACCGACATTCCGGTGGATGACACCCGCCGCTTCTACCGCCCGAACGACAACTGCGGGATGGAGACCATCCTCGACGACGGCACAACGGACAAATACCACACCGACATCGGCTGGGTCACCGTCGGCGACTGGTGGCGGTACACCTTCGCCGTTCCTGAGCCGGGGCCTGAGGACCCGACCGACGGCTGGGCCCGGATAGGCCTGAGAATCTCCTGCCCCAACGGCGGCACAGTTGAGCTTTACTGGGATGAGGGTCTTATCGGAAGCATCACGTATGATACCGACAGTTGGCACGCCATGCACTGGTTCCCGTTGGAGGATGCTTTCCGGACGACTCCGGGAGAGCATACCTTGAGGGTGAAGTTGGCGTCCGGAGAGTTGAACCTCGACCAGATAGGCCTTGGCTTCAACCTAGCAATAAGTCGCGAGGCCATCTTCGAGGACGATTTCGAGGGCTATACCAACCTTTACGACTGGAGCGACCTGGAGACTGTCGGCAATTGGGACGTGACCAATGGCTCAGGCGAGCCGGACGTGGGGTGGCGTCTGTGGAACACCGCGGGCAACTATCTGGGCGATGAGACGGACGACCGGAATCCCGCAATTGCGGGCATGACCGGCAACTACGTGATTTCCGACAGCGACCTCGTCGGCACGGCGGACCTCAACGAGGAACTCGTCACCCCGGACATAGACTGCACCGAGTACATAAGGCTGAAACTCGACTTCGGCAAAAACTTCAGGGTCTATCCGGACGACGCCGACCACAGCCAGGTTGCGGAGGTGGACATCCGGGAGGTCGGCGGCGGCTGGGTCAACCTGCTGTCCTACAACGTGAACTCAATTGACCCCAACCTCGATCCGGCAATTGACAGCAGCCCGGAGAAGCTGGACCTGTCGGCTTACGACGGAAAGACCTTCCAGCTCAGGTGGCACT
>CAZXGF010000095.1:0-3738 GCA_964640185.1 uncultured Verrucomicrobiota bacterium
GGCTTCCTCGCGGCGGGCGAGGAAGGTGGCGCCGCGGTGGAAGGCGTAGCGGCGTTGCTCGTCGCGGGCAATCGCAGCCGCCATCCCGCTGATGCCGTCGGCGACGAAGATCCCTCGCAGGTCTGTCTCCCCGGCGACGAACTTCCCGCTTTGCGAGCCAATCACTTTGACCTGGGCTTTGTTGACGTAGCTTCCCGTGGTCTGGTCGAGGAGGTTGACGCGGACTCGCCCGCTGACGGCGTCTTCCTGGACGTTCATCTTTAACGGGCTGATGAGGACGAAGCCGGAGGCGTGAAGGTTGTCGCCTCTCGCCAGGATGAGGTACGCGCCCTCCTCCTTCACGGGAAGGGCGATGGTTCGCTTCTTGTCTTTGTAGTCCTTTCCGTCACCGAGCTTGACGGTCTCCTCGTGCGTGGGAGCGATTCCCGCCAAACGGATTCCCGTGATGCGGCTGAGGTTCTTCTCCTGGAGGAAGAGCTTCATGAGGTCAACCTTGTACGCCTTGATGTCCACCTGCGGGATGTTGCGGTACGTCAGCTCGATCTCCGCCTTCTTGTTCGGGAGGAAGGTCGAGACGTCCTCGAAGCTCAGCGCCTTGTCCTCGAAGTACGCGATGGCTTCCTTGGCGTCGGGGAAGCGGTCTTTCACTTCCCGATAGCTCTCGATGGCTTCTCGCGGCTCGCCCCGGGCGTGGTAAATCTGCCCGACCATGTAAAGCGCGAGCCACTTGTTCTTGCTCTCCTGCTCGACGCCGTGCGCATCTTTTATCATCATCTCCGCCACCTTCTCGCAAAGCGAGATGGCTTTGCCGTACTCTCCGAGGGAGAATCGGGCGATGGCTTCGGTATAGACGAAGCTGTCGTAGAACTCGCTCTCGGTGAACTTCTGCTGGAATCTGCGAGATAGCTTGACCACCTCGTCGTATCCCTCCAGCTCGAGGAAGGCGTTGACGAGAGAGAAGCTCGCATCGTCGTTGGCGGGATTCTTCGGGTAAAGCGTCAGGAAGCTGTTGAGCATCTCGATGCTGCGGGAGATCATGTCCGCTTTGGTGAGCTTTTTCTTTTTCAGCTCCTCGTTGGTCAGAACCTCGGAGGCTTTCGCGTAGATCGCTTGAGACAGCGCGAAGTAGGTGGATTCCGTCGAGGGCGTGTCGGGATATTCCAGCCAGAGGTCTATCATGTAATCAACCGACGGCAGGAATTTCCCCTCGCCTTGAAGCGTCCCCGCGACGTTCGCGTCCTTGACGAACCCTGCTTCGGCGGTCGCCCTGAAGACCAGATACGCTCGCTCGTATTCCTCGATGTCCCGATAGGCTCTCCCCACCGCGAGGATTTTGTCGAAGGGGATGAACAGCTCCGGATACTTCTCTTTCAACACCTCGAAGTACTTGACGATCTTTTTCGAGTCGCTCGCGTCAATCGCCGCGTGCAGAAGCATTCTCGCGGTCTCCTTGAGGAACTCGTCCTTGACTTCCCACTCCTTTTCGCTGTAAAGCTGCGCGAGGAGCGGAGCGGCAGATTCGTAATCGCCGTCGTCGAAGTACGCTTTGCCGAGGTAGTACAGCTCGTCTGGCGTGCGGCGATACTTGTCGGTTGATTTCTCGCCCGCAGAGAGGACGGTGACTACCGCTTGAGGTCCAACCCGCAGCAGCGTCGGGTCGTAGGCGCTGCGGAGAACCGGCGGAAGAACACGATATTTCCCCGGCAGGTATCCGTAAAGTTGGTAGCTCACGTCGCCGATGGAGGGCCGGTTGCCGAAGTAGAAGACGATTTTCCCATCGCCGAGCGTGTAATAGGCGAAGTTGCCGGAGATGCTGTTCTCAAGGACGGTCGTGCCCGAGGGGATGGATTCTTCGAGGATGAGGTAATCGTCCTCCTCCGGCTTCCGGCGATCGTATCTGCGCTCGAGGTCAACCAGTACGTGAGCCACCGAGCCCTGGGAGAACTGCGTGAGATCGTTGCGGAAGAAGCGGTAGTTGCGGCATACGGAGAAGCCGGTGCGAACCGCACGCCCCTTGTACTCCGGCGGCGGCGGCATGTAGTGCCTCTCGTTCACGTAGAACTTATCCCTTCGCTCGTGCTTCATCTCCGAAGAGAAACCTGTCATGGCGATGACGTAGGAGTACTCGCCCGTCCCCTCCATATCGAAGGTGACCTTGTTGCCGTCCGCCTTCAAGAGGTCGCTCGGGACATCAACCGCAAGCGTCTCGCCGCTGCGTTGAACGCGGACAGACTTGACCTCTCTGTTGTTGACCTCGATGCGGAGTGTGTAATCGTTCTTGACTTTCGCAGCTTTTCCGTAATAAGAGCAAACGGCAGAGAGAGCGGGACCTTTCGCTCGATACGGCAGCCACCCATGTCCTCTCCTCTGGCTCATCAGCCACTCGATGCCCTGCTTGAGCTGTGGAGCGGAGGGGCGAACCTTCGAAATCGCCAGAAGCGTCAACGCGCTCGTCTCGATGTCGTTACGAATCCACGCCTGATTGCTCACGCCGCTCCATTTCAACGCACGCCGGCTTTGGACCGTGACCGGCTTCGCTTTCGCCAGAAGCACGTCGAGAACCTCTCCGGCGATGGCGGGTCGGTCAAGCTCGTGCAGCGTCAAGGTCAGATAAGCCAGAGCCGCTTCGCTCAGAGAGTTCCTCTCCCGATAGAGGCGATTGGCGTAGGTGAAGTCCGCATTGTCCACGAAGCTCAGTGCGTGGAGGATGACGGCCTTCCCCTCGTTGTCGGTCTGTCGCGAGGACGCGAACGCTTTCTGGAGATAGCCGCCGGCAGCCTCGATGGTCTTGTCGGGAACGACGAACCCTTTCCTCTTCGCTTGACCTAAAGCCCACACAGCCATCGCGGAGGCTTTCGGGTCGCTGTTTCCACCTTTCCCCGCCCACGACCAGCCGCCATCGTCTCGCTGCGACACCGCCAGCTCGGAGATGTGGCTTTCCGCTTTCTCCCTCAGGCGGCGGATGTCGGAGGCGCCTTCACCGACGGTGCTCTTGACGTAATCCATACAGCTCAACACAGCAATGAGGCTGGTCGCGGCTCTCGCGGTCGTGTCCGGGGGAACGATGCGGCTGCCTCGGAGCATCTGATACCTCGGAGCGGGACCGACGCCGTCGAGGGCGATGTCAATCAGCGCCCTTTGCAAGGTCGTGCCGATGAAGATGGTCATGTCGAAGTTGCTGTACTTGCGACCGGATGGAAGCCCTGTCCACAACGTCTCGTCGCCGCTCGCGGCGCCGCTCTTACCCGCGCGATAGACTAATCCCCGCGGACGAACCGCCACTTTCCGAGAAATGGCGTCGCTGTGGTCGCCAGCCCGAGCCACGAGCTCAAAAGCAATCTCCTTTGTCGAGGGAACCTCGAACGCCTCGAACAGCGCCTCGGTAACTCCCTTCGATATTTTGACCGTCTTCGGTGTCGTGGTCGCGTTCCCGTCAATCGTCGTCCGCAGCTTCAACTGTGCTTCGCCCTCGAAATCGGTGAGGTTGTGAACCCGGGCGATCATCCGAGGGCGGTCGCCTTCCATCAGGGTCGCCGGCACCTTCAGCTCGACGAAGAACTCTTTCCTCGTAACGACGTTCGCGGTCATTTGCCCGGCAAGGGTCTCCGCAGTAACGCCGCGAAGTGTTATCCGCCACTCCGTCGCCGTATCCGGAGCTTTGAAAGTTACCGAAGCCCTCCCCTCCGCATCCGTCACGATGGAGGGATTCCAGTAGCCAACCTCCGGGAAGTACATGCG
>CAZXGF010000095.1:3838-7605 GCA_964640185.1 uncultured Verrucomicrobiota bacterium
CCCTTGCGGAAGAAGGCGCCGATCTCCTGAAGCGGGTCGGCGAAAATGCTGAACAAAGCCTCGTCAACCATCGCCAGCGAAAGCTCCGCGGTGACAGGCTTGCCGTTCTGGTCGGTGGTCTGGATGTCAACTGTCAACTCCTTGCCCGGCTCGAGCTGCTCTTTCGAGGGCTTGACTGCAACCTTCAGGTCGCGTTCCACCACAAACCCCATGCCGGCGGTGTAGAACTTGTTCCCGTCCATGACCGCCACGCCGAGGGCGAAATTGGGGAAGTGCTCGTGGGCGATATTCAGCGCAACTTCGTTGACGCCGTTCTTCAAAGTCACCAAGCTATACGAGAGAATTCCCTCCCCCTCGAAAGTCAGAAGCGCCATGTTCTCCTCGACCCGCGAGTGCACCATCAGCGAAGCTTCCTCGCCGACCTTGAAATGCTGCCGGTCAGTGATGATGCGGACCTTCGTCTTGTCCTCCTTGTCGGAGATGAACACGCTCGCCTCGGCGGTGATTCGGTTGCCAAAGCGGTCCCTCCCCGACGCCCGCAGGATGTGCGGCCCGCCCTTGACGAGGCTGATGTTGACCGTGCCGGCGCCCGTTTTCTCTTCCGTGGCGAGGCTCTTCTTTGCGACCTCCACCTCGCTCCAGCGCTTGCCCGTGGCTTCCCTTCTCAAAACAATCAGCTCCATCTCACGGGAGATGGGTTCTCCATCCAAGTCCTTTGCGCTCATCGTTACATCGAACTTCTCCTCGGAGAGATAGACGTTCCGTATCGTCGAGACCGATGCCGTGAAGCCCCGAACCGCGAGATAAACCGTCTCCGCGACCCGAACGTTCTCGTCGGGCATGCTGGCGGAGAACTCAAGCGTTCTCTCTTCCGGAAACTCTGCTGTCTCGAGGGCGATCTTGACGCGACCTTCCTTGTCGGTCGTGCCGCTGAGATGTCGCCCGTCCGGCAGCCAGTACTCGACCTTCTTCCCCACCACCGGCTCCCCGTAGTAGTACATGGCGACGATTTTCGCTTCGATCTTTTCCCCTCGGAAATAGACCTTTCTGTCGAACTCGACGCTCAGCTTCACCTTCTCCAGCTTGTACTCCTCGACGCGAAAGCTGCCTGCAAAAGTCGGACCCGTCTCCCCTTTGGGCGGATGAACACGAAGCCGATACCTCCCCACCGGAGCGAACTTATCGAGGTCAAAATCGGAATGGAAGCTCCCGAACTCCGAAAGCGAAATCTCCTCCGACCGCAAAATCCTCCCCTGAGAATCCACAATCTCCAGTACGTGCTTCTCCCCTTTCTCGAACCAGTATCGGTCGTCCTTGACCGTGCGAATGATGCCACGGATGTTCACTTTTTGACCCGGGCGATATGCCGGACGGTCGGGGTAGATGTACCCCTTCGGCGAAAGTCCGCGCGAGAAACCCAGCCCCGAAAGCCCCACCAGATTCGAGGCGAAGTTGCCATCGCTCGTCGCGAGAACGCGAACGTCGTTCAGGCTTTTCAGCTCGTCGAGCTTCTTTCGGAAAACGCCGTCGCCATCCGTCTCCCCCTCGCACACGATTTTCTTCCCGTCGGAGACGTAAACCTTCACTCCTGCAAACGCCTTCTTCTCCGCCATGTTCTCCGCGAAGACGAAAACGCTTTTCCGCGAGGTCTTGATGACGACGTCGAGGTCGCTCTTCAGAACGAGCGTCGTCGCCTCGTAATTCTTCTCGTCGGAGATATTGATCGCGTATGCGCCCGGCTCCTCGAACGGCAGTTCTATCTCCTGCTCGATTGGCTTGTAGCGAGCGTAATCTTCGACCTTCACCTCCCACACCTCGTCGGGGGCGATAAGCCCGATGTCAAGGTCCTCGACGCCCCGAATGAGATGAATCTTGCGGAAGTAGTCCACGAGGTCTATCCGATACGCCTTCACCGTCAGCTTCTCGATATTGCGAACCTGAATCTTGACCTTCGCCTTCTCGTCGTTGCGGAACGTTCTCTCGGTGAGGACGGTCAGCTCCTTTCGTTTCATCCGAGCGATTCGCTGTTCCGCCTGCGGCTTCCAGTTGCCCCACGTGACTTTCTTATATTCATCAATGGCTTCCTCCAGCTCTTTCTTCTTCTCCTCGAAAACCTGCCCGATCGTGAACTGGGCGTGCGAAGCCTCTTGGCTGCGAGGAAACTTGCTTACAAGCTTCCTCCACTCCGCCACAGCATCATCCCATTTCTCCTCCTCGAAATGGCTCTGCCCGATCGTGTGCATAATCGAGGCGAACCGCCTGTCCAAAGGATGCCGCGAGAGGAAATCCTCAAACGCCCGCCTCGCCTCCGCATACTTCTCCTCCTTCAATAAGTCCGCCCCCTTGCTGTACTCCGTCTCTAAAATCCCCTCCTGCGCCTTGCTCCAGTGAGGCCCGTTCGGAAAACGCTTCACATACTCCCCCCACGTCAAGATGGCTGACGCGTAATTCTTCTGCCGCCGATAGACCTGACCCATCAGATACGTCGCCTCCATGCGCAGCTTCTCGTGCGTCTCCCTCGCCTTCTCTCCGACGACCCTGTATCCCTCGCCCGCGAGAAAAGCCTTCAAGCTAACCAATGCTTCCGCGTCCCGCCCCCGGTTCATCTGGCTGCGGGCGATGTCGAATGCTGCCTGAGGCGAGTTCTCATCCTCCGGGAAAAGCTTCAGAAAATCCTGAAGGGCGGTCACGCCGAGGTCGAGGTAATGAGCATTTTGCGGGTTTGGCAGACCGTAGGTCTTTGCCACCTTGAAAGCCGCATTCGCCCAGAGCCCTCGCTGTTCGTCGTTCAGCGATCCCTTCTTCTCCTTCAACTCTCGCATAAGGTCACGCCACACACGGCGAGCCTCCTGATGCCGATTGAGCCGCAGTTGGCACTCCCCCAGATTGTAGCGGGCTGCATCTTTCTGCTTGCCGTCCTTCCCGAACTCATTCAGGTAAGATTGATAATCCCTCGCCGCCTCCTTCCACTTCTTTGCAAGCTCCATGCAGCGAGCCAGCTTGAACGAAACCTCCTCCCTCGTCCCCTTCTCGACCTGCAGCTCGAGCGCCTTCTTCAAAAGCCGATAAGCCTTGTCGTAATCCGGCTTCGTCAGCTTGTCCGGCGGCGACATGCTCTCCTCCGCGAACCGGATGTACACTTCCGCAATCCGGTCCTTCCGCTTCCCGGACATCAGCCGCTCCGCCTCCTCCTCGAAAATCTTCTCCGCCGCTCCATACTCCTTCTTCGCAAGATACGCCGCCGCCTGACGAAACCGCGCCTTGCGAAACCATTTCCCCTGAGGGTATTCCTTCAGCAACTGCGATAGCGACTCAACGCAGCCGTCGTAATCCTCCTTGTAATACAGAACCAGCCCCTTGAGATAAAGCGAGTACTCACGCTCCTCCCCCGCGGAAATCCTTTTCTCAAGAAGAGAGAGAGCCTCATCGTACCGCCCGTCCTGAATCGCCCCATTTATCGCCGCCTCCGAGACTTTTTCTGGCTTCGTGCTTCCTTCCTCTCCCTGAGCCAAAAAGCCCAGTCCCAAAACCACCACCATCGCAATCCCAAAAACCTTCATCGCCTTCATCCTCTCCTCCTTTTGACTCCGTGTGCCGAGGCGACATCACGCAACGACCTTTTCAACACTTCACTCTCGCCCTGCCGCTGGCAGTCGCGAAAACGCCGAACTTGGTAAAAACTCCTCTGTCCGCTCCATCTCCCTTGCCAACATTCTACCCGACACTAAACACTATCATTGTAAAAAAATCGTAACAGCATCCCCTGC
>CAZXGF010000096.1:0-7489 GCA_964640185.1 uncultured Verrucomicrobiota bacterium
GCCGCCTTTCCCGGTTTTCCCGCCCCCAGACAGCAAAGTTTCGGAATTGCTGCGCATGCAGCAGAGAACTTGACTTGGCGGCTGGCGATGGGGTAAAATGCAAAAAGAATCTTCCGCGTGCAAACAGTCAAGAAAGGCGACCCCCGGGTCCATAAAGAGGTAGGCCGAGAGGTCAGGCTGCTCCGTCGCCGGGGAAAGGGAAAACGCTGACGGCGCCTTGGGCGCTGCCCCCGGCGCCGAGACACCGTACCAGCGGTACGAGGAAACATGAGGGCGCCTTTCCTTCTGGAGGCAGGCGGGGGAAAATGAAACCCGCGGCAAATCCCGCGGCGATGGAAGAAATCGTATAGCCTTCGCACGGAAAGTGAGGTATTGCCAATGATGACGGTTCCGCTCCTCGACCTGAGATTGCAATTCAAGGCCATCGAAGATGAAATCCGGTCGGCTATTGACGAGGTTCTCCGGACGCAGAGGTTTATTCTCGGTCCGGTTGTCTCTGAGTTCGAGAAAGAAATCGCCGGCTATTGTGGAGCGAAATATGCCGTGGGCGTTTCGTCGGGCACGGACGCGCTGCTCGTGTCGCTGATGGCCCTGGGAATCGGCCCCGGCGATGAAGTCATCACCACCCCCTACACCTTTTTTTCCACCGTGGGGTGCATTTCTCGCGTCGGCGCGAGGCCCGTGTTCGTGGACATTGACCCTCGCACTTTCAACATAGACGCCGAGGGAATCGAACGGGCAATCACGCCGGGGGTGACGAAAGCCATTATTCCGGTTCACCTGTTCGGGCAATGCGCCGAAATGGACACAATCCTTGAACTGGCGCAGCAACACAACCTCAAGGTCATCGAGGACGCCGCTCAAGCCATTGGCGCGAAATACAAAGGACGCAACGCCGGCGCGATGGGAGACCTCGGTTGCTTCTCCTTTTTCCCCTCCAAGAACCTCGGAGGATTTGGCGATGGCGGAATGGTTGTGAGCAACGACCCGCAGCTCGCAGAGAGAATCGCCTTGCTGCGTGCCCACGGCAGTAAACCGAAGTATTTCCACAGCATGATAGGCGGCAACTTTCGCCTCGACGCGATTCAGGCGGCTGTCCTGCGTGTTAAGTTACCGCATCTGGAGACATGGACAGAGATGCGTCGCCAAAATGCCGCTCTCTACGGCCAGCTCCTCGGCGCCATCCCCGGCGGCGTGCAAACTCCGCACATCGAGCCGCACAACTACTCCATATTCAATCAGTACGTCATCCGAGTGGGGCGAAGAGACGAGCTGATGTCCTTTCTGAAGGAAAACGGCGTCGGCTGCGGGATATACTACCCGCTGCCCCTTCACCTTCAGAAGTGTTACGAGCACCTGGGATATCGAAAGGGCGATTTCCCCCAGGCGGAAAAGGCCGCCGCAGAATCCCTCACGATACCCGTTTTTCCGGAACTTACCGAAGAACAACTGCGATACGTCGCGGACCGCATCGCTTCGTTTCTCCAAGGAGACCGAGAGCCTTCGCATTGAGTCGTTAAGCAGAGCCGCGAGTATGGACTCGCCCTTCTGAAAATTATATAATGACAGAGGATTGCGAAACCCCAAATGGGGAATTTCGACGGGATAACAGGATGGTCAGGATGGAATCCAGTATATCCTGTTATCCTGTCAATAAAATCCGAAATCCGAAATCCCAAATCAGAAATCGGAGAGAGTGGAGCGGAGAACAGTGTTGTGTTACGCTGGCATCTTGCGGTTTCCGTCCCGCGCGTTGGGCGTGATGGCTTCCCTTCTCATCTTGTTGGGCGGCCAGGGCGTGCGCCCCGTCTCTGCGGAGTGGAGACCAGCCTCCGAGGTTGAATTGTCGCGCCCAAGGGGTGTCTTCGTTGACAGGGAAGGAACCGTCCTCGTTGCCAGCCCCGGCAACGACAGCATTGTCGTGTTCAAGACCCTCTCTGCCCTCGGACTCAAAGAAGAGGAGTGGCCGTTTTCCCTGGTGCCCGTCGGTGTCATCAAAGGCATAGGGGGGCCTCGCCTCGAATCCCCTTGCGACGTGGCGGTGGACTCGGGTGGGCGTGTCGTGGTCGCAGACACCGGCAATCGTCTGGTGAAAATATACCACACGCCCATCTCCGACCCACGGTCGCGGACGCAAATTATCGGTCGTGGGCTCACCCGGCAATTTTCCTCTCCCGAAGGCGTCGCCATTGACGAGCGGGATAATATCATCGTCTTCGACACCGGCAACCGCAAGGTGCAGATTCTTTCCCCCGAGGGGAAGCTGCGTGCGGTCATCCCCCCTGCGAAGGCCAAGGTATCCCTGGCGCCGGTTGCGGGCTGTTATCTCGGCAAAGGCTACCTTGCAATTGCTGAAAGGGGCGCGCCGACTTTCTCCCTGTGGCGGTACAACCCTCTCTCGCCAACCTCCCAGACCTGCCGCTTTATCGGATACGGCGCCCCCGCAGAGGGAAGCTTCAATTTCACTGTCCGGGACATCGCTTACGACAGGGAACGAGGCACCATCGCTTACATCGGCAGCGATTTCCCTCTGAGGAGCGCCGCCTTCCTCTACATTCGGGAGGTTGCCCCGGACGACCCGAGCAAGCTGGTCGCGCCCGGGGATGATGCCTCCTTTTGGCTGCGAGTGCCCCTTGTCGGCTGGCTCAAGGACCCCGAGGGTTTGGCGTTCGGCCCCGGGGGAGACCTCTACATCACAGACGCCGCATCTGACTCCGTCCAAAAGATCAGCCGCCAAAGTTTCGCCGTCCTGAACACTCCGGTCAGCGTTAGCGCCCAGGCTACCCGCGCGACCATGAGGTACTTCTCCCCCGCCCTGACACCGACCTTGTTTCAATACGACATCATGCCTCGGAGCGTCGGACCGAGCGCTCCTTCCGCATTGCCTATGTATTACGAAGACCCCGCAGACCTCCGCGACCACACGGTTCGCCTCGCCGACCTACTTTCCTCGACGCGATACGCTTATAGCTACCTTCTTTCGGGGGACTTTTTCTGTCGCGTCCGAGGCAGACCAGTGCGCAACTTTTCCAAACTCATGTGCTTCGCCACGCGACCTCGGCCCCGCACTACCGAATATCTGGATTTCCCCTTGACGGTCTTGCTTTTCACGAACGGCGTCTTCTCCGAGCGGCAAATCGAGAGCCTCCGCCTCCAACTGAAGGCAACCCGCTTGTTCTTCTGGGTGAACTCACGGATGACTTGCAATATCACGCCCACCCTTATTCCCATCAGCGACCGGCGGCAAACTCCTCTCAAGCCCCCTGCGGCAGGGACGCCGGGCGTGAAGGCGTTTCTATCGGACCTGGAAAACCTGTGGCACTCTGTTAGCGAACAGGTTGGCGGCGAGTTGCCCTTGCCTCGTAACCTTTTCATCATCTACGCCGTCAGCTCCCATAGCCCTAAATCACCTCGCCGCGCCGTGACTTACGGCTCGGCCGATATGGGCGCAGCGGTCTCGGTCCTAACGCAGTCCGGCGACGACACTTTCTATTGGTCTTTCATTACGGAATGCCGGAGGCAGCTTTCCATCTCGCACCTTGCCTCCGGAAGGGAAGACAGTTTGCGGGGTCTGCTCAAAGACCCCGACTTAGACGAATCCACGGTTTTGTGGGACTCCCCGGCAGACCTCCTCCGGGCGATGGGAAGGCAGTCCTGGCTGTCGAACCGATATGGCGTTTTCAAACTGACCGGGGATGCGGACGAAGACGGAGTTCCGGATGATGAACCGAATTGTCCGCTTGACGAGAAGCGCTTCGGCACCAATCCGCGGGCGAAAGACACCGATGGCGACCGTGTCAGCGACCTCAACGAGATTCTCGCCTCTCGCTGGGCGAGTGATTTCCCCGTTCTCAGGTTCCGCAAAGACGGGACCTTGGAGCGAACGAGGGCTATGAGGAACCGTCCCACTTCATCCCCCTCAGCAGCGGATTCGGATGCCGATGGCGTTAACGATTCAGACGATAAAAACCCGCTTTGCCCGCTCAACGATTGGATCCCCAAACTGAACATCAAGTTCGACGGGACAATTGCCGCTGGCGAGTGGGACAACGCTTCTTCGATGCGGATCGTTGATTCAGAATTCGTCGGGGTTCTGCGAGTGGCGTGGAATAACACGTACCTCTGTTTTTCTCTGACCAGCGAGGCGTACAAGACACCTCCATCCATTAGGATACGCGTAGATGGGTCCGCGGATGGATTCCTCCGGGGTTCCGACAATCTCTGCGTCGTGTTCGAGGAGCCAAGTGAGGGCTCTTTCACCGTCCGGCCCGAGGCCGACGCGTTCGGCCTTGCGATGGGGGGCGCATCCGCCAGCACCTCGCCGCCGCCGCAGCTTATCGCACGCTGGAGTACCGCAGGCGGCAAACTGCAAGTTGAGATCGGCGTCCCCAAATCACCGGAGCTTGGGTTAAACCTCTTCGCCGGGGAGGAAATAGCTTTCGATTTTGAGTTGCGTCCCGCGAAATCCTCGCGACCGCTGCCCGAGGCCGAATCCGCAATCCGCAATCCGCAATCCGCAATGGATTCGCTTTGGCTGCGAGTTTTCGAGCCGTTGACTCTTTTCCGCGGCAAACTCGTGCAGCCACCGGAGCAGATCGAGATGCCGGATTAGCCCTGAAGTAGAGGGGATTGTCACAGCGGTTTTCGTGCGCCTAAGTGCTGCGATTCATAAGTTCGGGGATGAATTTGTTTCGCCAGCATAACAGGATGGACATGATTCTTGGAATCCCGTTTATCCTTGCGCGAAAGGTTCTTGGCCTTTCGTTTTACCTCAACCTCTCACGTAGTGGCTTACCGGCGGCAACGAGCTTGTTAGCGAGTTGTATATCCTGAGCTGCCAGTGATACCTCAGTTACCGTCGGCTGGGGGTGGAACCGCACAGTGCGCTGAGCACGTAGAAAGGCTTACGTATCGCCAGCATCCTGTCCCGCCCCGCGTTCCGCGGGGGATATCGAGGGGCTCCCTTGCCCCCGACCGGCTCCGGCTGTACCCTTCACGGCAAAAAAAGCCGTCCCCCACGTGGCATCCCGCTGAGCGCGGGACCCGTGGGGATCATGGGCAAGATGCCCATGCCACGGCAGCCCCGCCATGGCGGGGTGTCCTTCTCACCTTATTCTCTGCCACTCTGCGACTTTGCGTTACTCTTCTCTTTCCCTCCCTCCCTGCCGGGCCTTGCCGGGGTACCCGCCCGTGACTGAGGGATTACACCCGCACACGAAAAAAGGTTGACAACGACCTATGCTGCGCCGTAATAGGGATAAGCGAATAGAATCGCGACTGTGAATCTTTCCGCAGAGGATTTGCTCTTTTTTAACACCAGCGTTTCTCGCGAGGCGAGTCCTTGCGAGGCGGCGATTGCGGTACCGCGTCTGGGTGCACCTCCGGCGAGCCAGCGGTTAGTTTGCTCGTCTTCATGTGTTTGTGCCGGAAGCGTTCCTGCGAAGCGGTTGTTCTGCTCGCCCCAACTGCCGCCGCATGGCGTTTGCTGTCTCACTACATAGAAATAGAAATGTCTCAGCTATTGACAGTTTGAAGAAACTCACCGTGTCTTAAAGGAGGTGGAAAATGAAGTTATTGGGACATGCTCGATTCTTGTCTGCGATTATGCTGCTGGCATTACCTCTCTTTGTGCCCCTTGCGGACGCCGCCGTGATTGGCTGGTGGTCTTTCGATGACCCATCTCAGGGGGTGGCGCTGGACGAGAGCGACAACGGCAACGATATCGCGCTCGCCGGCGCATCGTTCAGCGAACCCGATGAGGGCTATATCGGTTGCGCGCTGAGCTTCGTGGGAGAGAGCGACCACCCTACCGCTAGCGCTACGACCGGACTCGGAGCCACCACAGCTCTTACTATCGAGCTGTGGATCAACCCCACGGCGAGTATTTCCGGTTATGGTGTCAACAGGTTCATCACATTCGGGGCCGAGAGATACGTTTTCCGTATTGATGGCGGAGTATTGCACGGCTATCTTTGGGAAGAAGGGCTCGCCTATCCCGAATCTCTTCACCACGTCCATGGTGCGACTCAGGTTCCTACGGACGTTTGGTCGCATGTGGCTTTCACTTACGACGGCAGCGACATGAAAGTTTACCTCAACGGCGAGCTTGACGGCTCGACCCCCTGCACGTGTTCCATTGACCAGAGCGGCGTCAGCAGCGTCTTTCTAAGCAACGGTCCAGACGAGCCTTTCTTCGGTTTGATGGACGAGCTTCACATTTTCGATGAAGCCCTCGACCAGCAAGAGCTCGGATACTACACCGGTCTGCATGCCTACGCCGGCAGTGACCAGTGGGCTTACGGGGGAGACACCGTCACTCTTGACGGCAGCCACTCACGCGGCGTTGGTACCTATCACTGGGAGCAAGTGATTGTGGGCAGCGAGCCTTCTGTGACAATAGATGATCCCGACCCCGCCGACGGCATTACGACTTTTGACGCTCCTTCTCCTCTCGACGTGGGCGTTATGCTGACCTTCCGCCTCACGGTCGGCGACGGGACCGATACTGATGCGGATGAAGTCCTCATCAAGGTCAGATCCACCGGCACCCCAATTATTGCTCCCAGCAACCTCCGGGCGGCACGGACAGACCGAGGGTTCTGGCTCCACTGGGACGACGTTTTCGACGCGGAGGCTTATCAGGTAGAGATAGAGTTTTTCCCGGATGTTTGGGTGCCTGTCGCTCCGAACGTCACCGTTCTTCAATACCAGGTCAAGGATCAGGATGTCGGCAATGTCGTTCCCATCAGAGTTGCGGGCAGGAACAAGAATGGAATTGGCGCCGTGTCGGACCCCGTATCAATCAAGATTATGCGGAATCTCGCTTTGCCGGCTGGGGCGGGCGGAGCTACGCCTCCTCTTCCCCAGGCTGATCTCCAGGGCATCACATACGCCGTTTCCCATTACGACATCAACGGCATGAACAATGGGGCTTATGACGACAACAACGATAGCTGGAACGGCATTGCCAAGAGCCACGATTTCTGGGGATACCTCTGGGATACGCCGCTCTGGCTCGAGGAGATAGCGTATTGCACCGGTCAGGTCTTCTCCGACGGCGGCTGGTTTACGGACCTGACCGTCGAATATACGGAGGATGGAACGACATGGGTGAAGGCTCCGAACGTGCAGCTCATCCCCGAGTACGACTTCGCTAACGGTCCCGGTGGTCGCGATAACTTCGCCAGATATACAATCAGATTCGCCACCGTCAGGGGAACGGGCATGAGAATTTTCGGCACGCCCGGCGGGTCGGCCTACTTCACCTCCATCTCGGAGCTGGAGGTCTATGGCGACGAGACGTGGGGTGACCTCCTCGTTCAGGGACTGGACGCGGAGGTTCCGGAAAGGGGCGCCGGGACCCTTGACGGCAGCTATTGCATGTCGCTGATAGGAGACATTACCAGCTACTCGTGGAGCCAGACCAGCGGGCCGACCGTGGCCATCGCCGACGCGACCGCTGCCGTTACAACCTTCACCGCTCCGGCTG
>CAZXGF010000097.1:0-7373 GCA_964640185.1 uncultured Verrucomicrobiota bacterium
TCTTCGAGGACGACTTCGAGGATTATACCAACCTGTACGACTGGAACGACCTGGAAACCGTCGGCAATTGGGACGTGACCAACGGCTCCGGCGAGCCGGATGTCGGGTGGCGTCTGTGGAGCACCACGGGCAACTATCTGGGCGACGAGACGGAAGACCGAGACCCCGCCATTGCGGGCATGACCGGCAACTACGTCATCTCGGACAGCGACCTCGTTGGCACAGCGGACCTCGACGAGGAACTGGTCACCCCGGACATAGTCTGCACCGAGTACATAAGGTTGAAGCTCGACTTCAGCAAGAACTTCAGGGTCTATCCGGACGACGCAGACCACAGCCAGATTGCCGAGGTGGACATCCGGGAGGTCGGCGGCGACTGGGTCAACCTGCTGTCCTACAACGTGGACTCAATTGATCCTGACCTCGACCCGGCGGCTGACAGCAGCCCCGAGAAGTTGGACCTGTCGGCTTACGACGGAGAGACATTCCAGTTGAGGTGGCGCTTCTACGATGCTTCGTGGGACTGGTGGTTCGCCATTGACAACGTCATGGTCTCCGGCGAGCCGAAGCCGACGCCTCCGCCTCCGAAGGGAGTTATCCTGTCGGTCGGTATCGCTGCGGGCAACCTGAACGTGACGTGGAGCGAGTTCGGCGCCGGAACCTACTACATCGAGCACACGGCTGACCTGACGAGCGGCGTGTGGGATGAAGTGGCAGGTCCGCTGACCGGCGCCAGCTCCCCGGATATTCCGCTTTCCGGCTCCGGCGGATACTATCGCGTCCGCGGCGAATGACCCGACATCGAACACAGAGCCAAACGGCCCCGTCTTCCCGACGGGGCTGTTCTTTCCCCGGAGAACATTCGCTCGCACGTATGGAACCGAGAATCGCTCCCCGACAACCCCGGTCATGAAACGTGGGTCAGGATTGAATTGGATGGCGTTTCAGGAGACGGGGCGCGGAAAATGTTTGTTATGGTTTATCCGTGCTGCCCGGCGAGCTCACTGTCGGGGAAATGTCCGGCAGAAAACCGTATTGGCCCCGGGCGCCGCTGCGAGGAAGGTTTCGTTCCAGTGGCTTGCGGCTGGTTTGGATGTGGAGCTTAGAGGAAATCTTGTTATCGGCCAGTTTAGCGTTGGTCAGGTGTGATGGTCACGTTTGCCGGTTCCCCAGCGAAAAGCAGCAACTCCGAAGAACAGGCCAGTGAGCTATCCGGGGAGGGATTCCCCGGAAACGTTTGTTGTTGGTCTCTGATACTTCTGATATGGTGTAGGTCAAATAGATGTCGCAGACAGCGGAGGGATGCCTGTTCCGGGGCGTGAGAGGCGGAGTCGTGGAACTGCCGAGCGGCGCTCCGGAAAACCTCAAACGGTGTCCCGGGGGTCAGGTTGTCAAAGCGTTCCGTATGTACTAAGTAGGAGATGGCCATGAAAATCAAAAGAACTGGAATTGTGCTTTTCGTTATCTGTCTGGGCATCGGGTTGGCTGGCGATCGGAAAGCTGGGGCTGGCGGAGAACGCCTGAAGGCTGGCGATTTTAACGCGCTCGCGAGGATTCTGGTCACGGATAGCGGCGTTCGCCGGGGTGTGTGCGCGGTGCTGGGGTGCAGCGATGGCAAGTTCGCCCTCCAACTGGCCCGTGCGAGCGACCTGCTGGTTCACGTCCAGGAACCGGACGCCGCTGCCGTGGACGCGGCACGCGAGCTTCTTAGTGAGGCCGGCGTTTACGGGAAGCGCGTCATTGTGGAAAAAGGACCTCTGGGTCGTTTGCCCTATGCCGACAACGTGGTTGATGTCGTAATCTCTGTGTCGCTTAGCGATGAGTTGCTGGACAAGATTTCGCCGTCGGAGATTTTGCGAGTGCTGAGGCCGCGAGGAGTGGCGATTTTAAATCATGGCACTTTCACACGAAAGGGGAAGGGCGAGCTGAGCCGCAGGAAGCTTTCGAGGTGGCTTGACGGGGCCAAAGCGCTCAGAGCAGGAATTGGGCTGGAGGATCACCGGCTCTATGCGGAAATGGTCAAGGCGGCGCCGGCGGGCGTGGACGACTGGACTCACTGGCAGCACGGTCCCGACAATAACCCGTTCTCCAGCGACAGGGTGATCAAGGCGCCGTACATGACGCAGTTTCTGGCGCTGCCGTGGTTCTCGGCCATCCCTTCCATTTCGGTCGTTTCGGGCGGCAGGCTCTTCCGGGCGGCGGGGCATATCGCCTTCCACGACCGCGAGAACCGCTACCTCAACACCCTGTACGCGACCAATGGTTACAACGGCACGATTCTGTGGACTCGCCCGATACCGACCGGCTTTCTTGTTCACCGCTCAATCTTTGTAGCCACGCCCGAGGTCCTTTATCTGATGGATAACAAGCGGTGTCTCGTGCTCGACGCCAAAACCGGCGAGGAGAAGGACATTATTGTTGTCCCCCCTGAGGTCGCGGGGCGAGGTTACTGGAAATGGATCGCCCTCGATAACGGTGTTCTCCACGCCCTGCTCGGCGGCAAGGAGTACGAAGCAGAGGTCGTCAAGCGACACAGACCCATTGGCGCCTGGGGTTGGAATGAGCTGTCCAAGGGCTACTACGAGAAGAAATATCCCTGGGGGCACGGCGACAGGATCGTCGCCATGAATCCTCGCACAAAACAAGTGCTCTGGCTGCACAAGGAGAAAAGCCCCATTGACTCGCGTGCGCTGTGCATGAGCGGCGGGAGATTGTTCCTTCACAGCGAGGGCGCGTTTGTGGCTTGCCTCGACCAGAAAACGGGGAAGCCCTTGTGGAGGAACGATGACCCCAGACTCCTCGCTGCCATTTCCGAGCGAAACGACCGAGGCCTCGGTTTCAAGACGACGCCGTACGGCCTCTGCACGGAGGAGGGGCTGTATTTTGCTGGTCGCGGCAGAAAGAACGTCGTCGGGGTATCCGCCAAGGACGGGAAGTTTCTGTGGTCCATTCCGGGCGCTTACAACGCGACTAACTTGCTGTATCAGGGAGGGCATTTGTATGCGCACATTCCCTCCTGCAAAATGATTGACCCGTTGACCGGACGGATAGTGAAAGACCTCGGCACATCGAAGCGCTCCTGCGCGAGGTTCACCGGCTGCCCTGACTCGCTATTCCACCGAGGCAGCATCAAAGGAGGGGAGGGCACAACCCGCTACGACCTCGCCACCGGCACACCGACGGTTATCCACGCCCTTCGCCCCCCCTGCATGGACGGGCACATCCTCGCTCAGGGGTTGTTGTTCAGGACGCAGTGGGTTTGCGACTGCAACCTTCAAATCATCGGGATGATCTCGCTGTGCCCGGCGGGGAATTTCAAGTTCAACCGCAGAGCGAACGACTCCGAACGCCTGGAGGTCGCCCGGGGTGACCTTTCGGTCATTGCCCCGTTCGCCGATTCCGACGCCGACTGGCGCACTTATCGAGCAGACAATTATCGCAGCTCCTCGACCCGCTCAAATGTGCCCGGAAAAGTCGCGAAACGCTGGGAGTTCCGGCCGAAGGCTACCTTCTCGCCAAGTCCCCCCACCTTCGCCGAGGGATTGATCTTGCTTGGTGGCAACGACTGTAAGGTGCGCGCCATAGATGCAGCAACAGGTAAAGAACGCTGGACCTTTTTCACAGGCGGCCCCGTTCGCATGCCGCCGAGTATCTGGAAAGGTCGCGCGTTTGCGGGCTCCGCGGACGGTTACGTTTACGCCCTCGAGGCGGCAACCGGGCGTCTGCTGTGGCGTTTCCGGGCGGCCCCCGTGGAACGAAAGATTATGGTCTATGGCTCGCTCTCCTCGACGTGGCCGGTCAACAGCGGCCTTCTTGTCGAGGACGGCATAGTCTATGCCGCAGCGGGCATCGCCAATTTCGACGGCACGCACGTTTACGCTCTTGACGGCATCACCGGCAGAATCAAGTGGCAGAACAACACCTCCGGCCATCTCAACAAAGAATTGCGGGAAGGGCCCGCAGTTCAGGGAGACCTCGCCCTCCTCCAGGACAAGTTGTTGCTGGCGGGCGGCAATGTCACTTCGCCGGGGATGTACCGCCTATCCGACGGCAAATGCCTCAATCCGCCGCCCGGTCGCGGCTGGCCCGGCGCGCATCGCGGCTCGGAAGTCTGCGGCTTTATGAGGAAATATGCGACCGTCGGCGGAAGGCGGCTGTTCACACCCGATTACGACCCAATCACCAACTGGCAGCCCTTTAACATCTACGATCCCGACAACATCGCCGCCAAGCCCGTCTCAGAGTTCAAAGGCAGAGTTCCGCCGGCTTTCGGCGAAGGCGTCGTTGCCTTCTCCGGCAGAGGACCTCTTATGTGCCTTGACGCACAGAAAGTGGACCAGTGGATCCGGAAGCAGCGCACCGGAGTGAAAGAACGCTGGAAGGCGAATTCGATTCTAAACAGCGTGTCGGTCGTCATCGCTGGCAACGCCGTTGTGGCAGCGGGAGAAGCAGGCCGCGGCTCCGGCTCGCCGACGCGCTGGACTGTCCGGGCCTTCGACATCAACGACGGGAAGATGCTGTGGGCGGAGAGTCTGTCTTCCGCGCCTCTTCCCGGAGGGCTCTGCGTGGACAGAGATGGGCGGGTTATTGTCGTTCTTGAGCAGGGAAAGGTCCTTTGCTTGGACGAGCGGAAAGGCCGGTAATTTACTCGCTGTGATTACAATTTCGCGCGATGGCCCCGAACGCTGCCTTAGCACATGCGCTCGCAAATACCGTGACGTATAGTGCGGGGTGAAGGGAATCCTTGGACAGGATAACAGGATAAACCGAATCGTTCGAGGAATGTGAGGTATCCACTGAATCGGAACCCGCGTGCGGCACTCTGAAAGACCAGGAAGAACAAGCAATTGCCTGACAAGTTGTCGCAGGGTTCGCACTCCCCCGCCCCGGCGGGGTCGAAGGAGATACCGTCGTTGTGGAACTGAAGTCCGTCGGGCCCCTGGTCAGTGCTCTTGAGATATAGCTTGTCAATTATCTCGTCGCCACCCCGCGAAACGCGGGGCAGGCGTTGTCTTGAATCTCGGAGAATGGAAAGTGGAGGTAAAGCAAAAGGTCAAGAACCTTTCGCAGGGATAAACATGATTCCAAGAATCCCGTCCATCCTGTTATCCCGTCAAAAAAAATGCGTGACCGAATTTATGAACCAGAGCACTTAGCACATGCGCTCGCAAATACCGTGACGTATAGCGCTGCTGTGTGAAAGGAGCTTCTTTGACAAGATGAACAGGATTCAGAACATCCCGTCCATCCTGTTATCTTGTCAGAACAGGCACGTCGCCGAATCAGGGAGCTTTTTCGACAGGATGACACGATAAAGCTGAAGTTCGTGAGGCGGGTTGTTCCTCCTCATGAGATAAAGCTAATCAACTAACTGGTCGCCGCCGGTAAGCCGGTAGGTTTACTCCCGAACTTCTCGCAAAGAGCATCGCCCGAAAGGTGAAAGAGGCGAGCGCGGAATGAGCAGAATCTACGTCGAGGACATCGCCAATTCGGTGGGGCGGGAAGTTACCGTTAAAGGATGGCTCTACAACATGCGGTCCAGCGGCAAGCTTCATTTTCTCCTCGTCAGAGACGGCACGGGCACGGTGCAGTGCGTCGTCTCCAAAGCGGATGTCTCCGATGAGATTTTTGACAGGTGCAGCCAGTTGACCCAGGAATCCGCCATCGTCGTCACCGGAACCGCAAGGGAGGAGCCGAGGTCGCCCATAGGGTATGAGATCAACGTCACTGATGTTGAGCTGGTGCACGAGGCGACCGACTATCCGATTACCCCCAAGGAGCACGGCGTCGCCTTTCTGATGGATCATCGCCACCTCTGGCTGAGGTCGTCCAGGCAGCAGGCGATTCTCAGAGTGCGAGCCGAAGTGATAAGGGCGATTCGAGACTATTTCGACTCGCGGGGATTTCTCCTTCTCGACGCTCCCATTTTCACCCCCGCCGCATGCGAGGGAACCACAACCCTCTTCGAAACCGAATATTTCGGCGACAAAGCCTACCTCACCCAGAGCGGGCAGCTCTACATGGAAGCCGGCGCCCTCGCCTTCGGAAAGGTCTATTGCTTTGGCCCCACTTTCCGGGCGGAGAAATCGAAGACCCGCCGACACCTCACCGAGTTCTGGATGGTCGAGCCGGAGGTCGCCTTTTTCGACCTCAACGACGATATGGACCTCGCGGAGGATTTCGTCGCTGCTATCGTTCAAAGAGTTCTGGAGCGAAGAAGAAGGGAGCTGAAAGTTCTCGAGCGAGACGTGACCAAGCTGGAAACTGTCAAGAAACCATTCCCCAGAATAACCTACGACGACGCCATCGAAATCCTTCGCCGAAAAGGGATGCAGATCAATTGGGGAGACGGCTTCGGAGGCGACGAGGAAACCGCTCTTTCCGAAGATTTCGACCGCCCCGTTATCATCCACCGCTATCCGAGCGAGTGCAAAGCGTTTTACATGAAAGCCGACCCGGAGAATCCTCGCCTCGCCCTTTGCATGGACATGCTCGCCCCCGAGGGGCACGGAGAAATCATCGGCGGCGGGCAGAGACAGGACGACTTTCACGCCCTCGAGACGAAAATACGCGAGCAAGGCCTGCCACCGAAAGCCTTTTCCTGGTATCTCGACCTGCGTAAGTACGGCTCAGTCCCCCATGCCGGCTTCGGCCTTGGAGTTGAGCGAACCGTCGGCTGGCTTTGCGGTCTCCGCCACGTCAGAGAGACCATTCCCTTCCCCAGACTCATGGGAAGGCTCACGCCATAACCTCTCTCCGCGCCTTCCGCGCCCACTGGGATCTCTGCGGTGGTTCTCCTCCCGTTTCTCTCCTGCCTTTGTCTTCTCTGCGGCTCTGCCCTATTTCTCTTTCCCCACTCCCTCCGCGTCTCTGCGTCTCTGCGTTAAAAGATTCCCCATAATCTCCCTTATCCCTCTATCCCCTTTCCCTATGCCCCCGTCGCCCCCCGATAAACGCAGAGGCGCAAACGCCCGGAGAGGAAGAAGACGGGTACGGGGTGTACCGTTTGGCCAGCGCCGCAATCCCAAACCCCAAACCCGAAACCCCAACCCCGAAACCCGACCCCCGATCCCCGACCCCCGATCCCCGACCCCCACCTCTGCGCCTTTGCGCCACAAGCAATGCCACAGTTACGGGTGGCTCATAGTCCAACCGCACACTGCGCAGAGAAGGCCCGTAACGCCGGCATCGTGCCGGCTGTATGGCGGGGCAGCGTTACATAGATTGCTGCACTGAGCTGCCGTGGGAATCATGGGCAGGATGCCCATGCCACGGCAGGTGACGACGCAGTCCGTCTCATCCTCCTCTCTGCGCCTCCGCGCCTTTGGTGCGCCAGGATAAGACTGGTTGGTCTTGCAACATGAAAGGAGGTT
>CAZXGF010000098.1:0-6992 GCA_964640185.1 uncultured Verrucomicrobiota bacterium
GAAAAATCGGGGTTCTCCTATATTCCTCACTACAAAGTGCGGAAGTTAGGCTAACCCGTGCGGGAATCTCGACCCCATCCCCACACCCGCCTTTACGAAGAGGAGAAAACGCCGGGCTGTTCGAACTCGCCTTGAGGAGTTTTCGGAGACGTGACGCACATATCTCCCCCCTTCCAGGGCTCATCATTCTTGAACCGGGGCCCTTTCTCAGGGCGTTGCCCTGAGCTTTATCAAGTCTGCCCTTACAGGGCGACCCGAAAGCAATCTTCAGCCCTGAAAGGGCGCAGTATTTCAGCCCAGGGCAACGCCCTGGGAAAATGGCACGCGATGAAATGCAAAAGCCCTGAAGGGGCGTAAGAAATGGCTCGGACGTATACGGTTCGCTCCAGTGTTAAGAGAGCGGACCTCCCTACCACTCAAGCGCGACCGTCCTCCACACTTACAATTCATTGACCTCGTGCCTCGTCTGCGGTATAAGCATGTACTCTGGGAAATGTGTTCAGGCAGCTTCCGGAGGCAGCGGCGCCGCGGCGCCTCTCATGTGTGCGCCGACCCGGACTGAGTAATTGCCGGCCGCTGCGATTCTCTGAGTTGCTGCCCCGGCGGAAGGAGTGGACAAGCACCTTTATGAGCGGAAACTCGATAGAGAAAGGTCACCGGTGGCAAGGAAACGTCGCGATCCTTATCTCATGACAGATGCTGACATCAAGCAGCCGCCGAAAGGGTGGTGGGCGAGCCTGAGGTTTCTGGGGCCGGGGCTGCTTCTGTCCGCTTCAGTCGTGGGCTCGGGGGAACTGATCGCCACGACGGTACTGGGAGCAAAGGCGGGTTTTGTGACTCTCTGGGTGATCCTTGTGAGCTGCTTGGTGAAAGTAGTCCTTCAGCTCGAGTTCGGCAAGCACGCCATAAGCAGCGGTGAGCCGACAATGGTTGCCCTCGACGGCCTCCCCGGCCTGAGGTTCAAGGTGAGCTGGGCGGTCTGGGTATGGCTGGCCATCTACGTCGTCAAGTTCGTGCAGGAGGGGGGCGTGTTGGGAGCGGTGGTGTTAGCACTCCACATAGCCTTTCCCGGCTTGAACGAGGTGGCGTGGGCGTGCATTGTGGCGGTTTCCGTGTCGCTGCTGGTGTTCCGAGGACATTACGTTTTCATCCAAGGGGCGGCTGTGGTGATGACCGCTTTGTTCACCCTTCTGACCTTCGCCTGCGTCGTATTCCTTCAGTTCACTCCTTATGCGTTCTCGCTGGCGGACGTCGGCTCGGGACTGAGCTTTCGTTTGCCCGCAGCAGCCGTGCTGGTGGCGATAGGCGCCTTCGGGATCACCGGCATCGGCGGCGACGAGATCATGCACTACGTATATTGGTGCATCGAGAAAGGGTATGCGCGTTTCACAGGCTCACGCCGAGAGGGCGAGGAATGGGCTCGCCGCGCGAAGGGATGGATCAGCGTCATGTACAAGGACGCACTGATCTCGATGCTGGTTTACACTCTCGTTACCGCGGCGTTTTACCTTCTCGGAGCGGCGGTCCTTCACGGACGAGGTGAGCTCCCACAGGGGCAGGCGACCATCGAAACGCTCTCCAGGATGTACACGGAGTCGCTCGGCGGCTGGGCGAAGGGGATTTTTTTGGCCGGTGCGGTGGTGGTGCTTTTCTCAACGCTGTTCGCGGCTCTGGCGGCATGGTCACGACAGTTCGCCGACACCTTCGGGCGCCTCGGCGTCATTGATTTCTTTAATCCTCGGCAGAGGCGGCGTTTCATTGCTTTGTTCGCGTGGATCAGCCCGGCTATCTGGTGTGTCCTGTTCGTGACCATCAGAGCGCCGGTTCTCATGATCGTGCTCGGCGGCATTGGCACTTCCATCATGCTTCTTCTGGTAGTTTACGCCGCGGTCTATCTCCGTTACCGGCGACTGCCCGTTCAGTTGAAACCCTCAAAGGCGTACGACATCTGGCTGTGGTTGAGCGTTTCCGCCATCGTGGCTCTCGGCATCTACGGACTTTACCAGCAGTTCATTGTCAAGGGCTGAACTTGGTTAGCGCGAAAGCCGATTGAATCTTTGACCAACGGCGGAGGAACCGTCCTTGCGCGATCTGTGCGGAAGAATCGCGCTGCGGGCGAGTCCCCGGCCGAATGTCATTGCCTCGAGGTGAGCTTTCTGTTGCCAAGCTGCTCGGTCGAAGATAGACTTTCTGTTCGGCAATCGTAACTCGTGAGGAGGACTCTTATGGACAACATCAGCCGCAGAGATTTCATCAGGACCACCGCCGTCGCCACGGGAGCGTTTCTGGGCGGCGCAAAGCTCGGCAAGGCTGCTGACACCGCAGCGAAAACCCACTCCTCGCCGGACCTCGTCCCTTTGGGAAAGACGGGCATAAAGGTTTCTCGCCTGGCTATTGGGACGGGAACGGTGGGATTCAACAAGCATTCCCACCAGACAAGACTGGGGCAGAAGAAGTTCACGGAGCTGATGCGGCATGCTTATGAGCGAGGTATCCGTTTCTTCGACCTGGCCGACCAGTACGGCTCCCACCCGTTCTTCGCCCGGGCGCTTAAGGACGGCATCCCGCGCGAAAAAATCGTCATCAACACAAAAATATGGGTCGGCTCGAGCGAGGAGGAAGGTGTGAATGGAGCGCTCGAGCGCTTCCGCAAGGAACTGGGGACCGACTATATTGACATGGTCCACCTGCACTGCATGATGGACGATGCGTGGCCGCAGCGGCTCAAGAAGTGGATGGACGGTCTCGAAGACGCCAAGCAGAGGAAGGTCATCCGCGCGCACGGAGTTACCTGTCACTCGCTCGGCGCCCTGAAAGCGGCGGCAAAAACGCCGTGGGTGGATTACATGCAGCCGAGAATCAACCACGTTGGCAAGCGAATGGACGCCCCGCCCGATGTCGTCGTTCCCGTTCTGAAGCAAGCCCACGCTTCCGGGAAGGGGATCGGGGGAATGAAAATCCTCGCCGAGGGAGACATCAGCGACCAGCGGGAGGATTCTTTGAAATTCGTCCTGGGACTCGATTGCGTGGACACGCTCGTTATCGGCTTCGAGAGCAAGGAGGAAATTGACGATATCCTCAAGAAAATGGCGTCCGTCCTGAAGCAGCCTGAGGTATGATAACCGGTGAACGAGGGCAGCATCGAGGCGGCCAACGAGGATTCTCGAATCGCGCGCCTTGGCTCCATCGTTAGGCTTTCACCCTGCACGGAGGAAGGCGCATGATACTCGAGGTGACGATTTACTATCTCGAAATGACTGACCCGCGCGACTTGCGTCCAAAGCGGGTCACACACGACACTCTCGAAATCAGGCAAGCGGAAGTTCCATCGCCGGAACTCAATAGGTTTTTGTACACGGCGGTTGGTGGTGGCTGGTACTGGATAGACCGATTAAACTGGACATACCAACAATGGCTCGAGTGGATAGACCGCCCAGAGGTGGAAACATGGGTGGCATACGTCTGTGGGACGCCGGCGGGATATTTCGAACTGGAATCGCAATCGCAGGGCAACGTCGAGATTGCTTACTTTGGCCTCCTCCCCCAGTTTATCGGCAAGGGGCTTGGCTCGCATTTGTTGACGGTGGCGGTTGAAAGAGCATGGCAGATGGGAGTCTCCCGGGTCTGGGTTCACACCTGTACCCTCGATCACCCCGGCGCATTGGCGAATTATCGTGCGCGCGGCTTTCGGCTGTTTCGCGAGGAGACGCAAGCCCGAGACTTGCCCGACAGTGCGCCCGGTCCCTGGCCGGGAGCGCATCGCAAGGATGCAGAATGACTCTTTCCGCCGCTCCAGCGGAGATATACTCTGTTGGCGCCGCTCGGCGAGGGGCCCGGCCTGTGGGTTCGTTGCCGGCGCCCCTGTTAGGCACGGGCTTCAGCCCGTGCTTGGCGTGCGGCCCGGCCTGTTTAAGCCGGCTTCAGCCCCGCTTCAGCGGGGCCAGAGGCTTTAGCCATTTTCACCGGACCCTGGCGGTTTTTCGTCCCTCCGGCCGCGTTTTCCAGCCCCGCTGAAGGCGGGGTTCCGTTTGCATGGTGCTGCTTCTGCTTCGCGATATATTGGGCCACAAACGGCAGATTCTTCCGGCCAAAGCTGACCACGCCGAAGCCACGTTGCGCCATGGATGAATCCTTTCGTCGAGAAGCCCGGCTAAAGCCGGCCCCGACAGGAATATGTAGCGCGTTCG
This sequence comes from uncultured Verrucomicrobiota bacterium, assembly GCA_964640185.1. Lineage (GTDB taxonomy): Bacteria > Auribacterota > JABMQX01 > JABMQX01 > JABMQX01 > CAZXGF01. The sequence goes on from CAZXGF010000098.1 coordinate 4,188, forward strand.
ATGACCACCGGCTGAAGCCGGTGGCTAAAAACCGATGCCTCGGATTGTGCGCGGTCAGGCTGATGCATCGCTTACACCCGGCGTGTCTGTGCCATTATGGGAATTGATTCCCGATGCGAGTGACCACCGACTGAAGCCGGTGGCTAAACGGTGCTCGCGAATACAACTACATATTCTTCGTGCAAAATCTGGTCGCTCGCGGGAGTTTCTGCCTTTTTGAAAAATGGAATACGTGGCCGAACTTATGAAGCAAAGCACTAAGTACATGGATCCGCAAATACGGTGACGTATAATGGTCTCGTGAAAGGAGCTGTTTTGACGGGATAGCAGGATGGACAGGATTGTTCCAGAGACGTGAAGCATGCAGTAAATCACAGGCCGGTGGACGGCTGAGGTTCGGATCTCATAGGACGCAGAGTAGCCCTTGTGCCGGTGGCATCTCGCCCCCGCCGAGGGCGAGACGCCCTCGGGACTGCCGCCCCGCCATGGCGGGGCAGCGTTACATAGACGGCGACACTGAGCTCCCGTTGAAATCATGGGCAAGATGCCCATGCCACGGCAGCCCCGCGAGACGCGGGGTGTCCTTCTCACCTTATTCTCTGCGCCTTTGCGCCTTTGCGTTAATCTGCTGTTCCCTTCTTGCCTTCTCCGCCTCGGCCGGCTATCCGCCGGAGACTGAGGGATTACGACCGAGGGGGCAATTGGCTTGACAGGAGGCCGGATTGTACATAAGTTACGGGGCGCCGCACGAAAGGTCAAAGGTCGTGTGTTTGAAGGAGAGGACGTGGATTCTTTGAAGATGACAGGGTGGTCGGGGCGTTGTGCGAGGAGGGTATTGGTTACTCTCGTTTTTGTCGGAGTGAGTATTGCCCTGGCCGGCGAACCACGGCACTCTCTGGCTGTGCAGGAGGCGGGTATAGGGGAGTTCCTGACGAGAAATGTTTTTGCGTTGACGATTCTGTTCATATTTCTCGTGGCTATCGTTGGGACGTTTCTGAAGAGCCGGAGCAAGGACAAGTGTCTGAGAGATTTTCAAGGTTACGACGTGACAATCGAAGCTGGGGACGGCATGGAGGCGTGGGGGGAACTGCGGGTTTACAGTAACGGGATAGAGCTGGAGTACCGTCAGCCGAGACGAGGGGCGGACGGCAACCCGGAGACGACGTTCATCTTTTACGATAAGCAATACAACGACCTGCGGCGGGTCTGCCGCTATTCTGACCAGTTGAGTCAGGAGGACGTTGCTCGGAGAGAAAGGGACGTCAGGAGAACAGCGAACCCATCCATTTTCAGAAGAATGAACAGGTGGTTGCGCAACGTAGCGAACACTTTTCGGGATGCTCTGCTGGAGGCCATCGGGGCAGCGGTTGCCCAATCGAAGAGCGCCCATCCTACCTCTGCGGTGATGGGCACACAGGATTCACGCGTCTCGAAGCTCAGCCAGTCCCTAATAAGTTACGCCGCGAGGGCGTATGATCCGGTTTTGGAAAAACACATTTTCGACTCGGTTCTGGTGGAAGAGGCGTATGGCGAGCAATTGGTAAGGCACAGGGGCGTTCTGAAAGAATACAGCCGGTCGTTTATCGAGATTCTGGATGTGGAATTGAGGGGGGCTTTCAAGCTCCCGTTGAGGGCGGGGGGAAGGGCGGGGATGAACCGGGATTATCAGATGAAGGTCGAGGGAGAGACATTGCGCGTTTCCAACCGGAAGAGAGAACCTATTGTGGTCAAGGAAGTTATCGCGAGCGACTTCAAGAAAGAGATCAATCGAAAAGTCGAGGGAGGGGAGAGCATCTCTCTGGATATTGATGGTGGGCTTCCGGAGGATGCTGTGATAATCCTTGAGGGAAAACGGAGAGCGGATATTCTTTTCCCTCGGGCGCGGGCGTGGGTGAGATATGGGAGCACACGGGAGCAGTACGCAGGAACGTTACGGTGAAAGATTGGCAAGGTTCTAAAGAACTTTGAGAGGAGAATCGGGATGAAAAAGGAGTGCAAGAATTACGAGAAGAATCTGAAGAGATGTAACTGCACCTACGAGCCTTGCAGCAGGAAAGGCTATTGCTGCGAGTGCATAACATATCACTGGTCTATGGGGGAACTTCCGGCGTGCTTGTTCTCGGACGAGGTCGAGAGGACCTATGACCGATCAATACGGCGTTTCATTTCGGAGCAGTCGTCACGATAATCGGGCAAGAGGAGCGAGAAAGAGGGGAGAGAAAGATGTCGGTGGCAACAGGGCAGGTGAGCTTGGAGACGGAGGGGAACTGTGACATCAGGGACATCACCGGGGAAGTCAGGAGTGAGCTTCGGCGAACGGGGATGAAAAGCGGCATTGTGACGGTGTTCGTTGCGGGGGCCACGGGCGGAGTTACGACCGTGGAGTTCGAGGACGGGCTGGTCAAGGATCTGAGGGAGATGTTTGATTCCGTGGCGCCGCAAGGAAAGCGGTACTACCATGACCAGAAATGGCACGACGGGAACGGGCACTCGCACGTGAGGGCGTCGCTGTTGGGGCCGTCGCTGACCGTTCCCTTCTCGGACGGCGAACTTATCCTGGGCACATGGCAGCAGATTGTGTTCGTTGATTTCGATGTCAGGCGAAGGTCTCGGAGGCTGGTTCTCCAGTTCATCGGGGAATAGGGCGATTGACATCTCGCAAGGCGGTTTTGAAATAGCAGGCGACCCGTTTGGTGTAGCGGGCGGTTTTTCGGCCGGGTGGACACGCGACGGAGACGCGGCCGCACCCCCTCAGCGATTCCGAAGGATCGTAACGGGACAGGCAAGGGAGCCCTATAGATGGGG
>CAZXGF010000099.1:0-328 GCA_964640185.1 uncultured Verrucomicrobiota bacterium
GAATGAATACGTACTTCCACGGCAAAAACCCCTTACCGCCGAGAGCGCGGTGTTTGGTGGGGGGTCGGGGATCGGGGGTGGGGGATTGCGGATTGCGGATTGCGGATTTCGGATTGCGGATTTGCGCGGACGGAACCCTGGCCCCCGAGCCCTGACCCCTGACCCCTGACCCCTGACCCCTTGATTGTTTTGACGGGATAGCAGGATGGAAAGGGTCCCTGACCCGATTCCCCGATCCCCCACCCCCCAAACCCCACCCCCCATTAACAATTTTTGAAAAATGTATACAGGTATACAGTGGAAAATAATATATTAATTTGCTAAAATC
>CAZXGF010000099.1:338-6518 GCA_964640185.1 uncultured Verrucomicrobiota bacterium
CTCCTTTGTTTTTTTTTAGGGTTTCTCCTGATGTATGTTGTCCCGAAACCCGACCCCCGATCCCCGACCCCCGATCCCCGACCCCCGATTAACATTTTTGCTCATCTGTATCCTGTTATCCTGTCGAAATTATTCTCTTCTTTGCGTCTCTGCGTCTCTGCGTTGTTCCCGATTCGGCAATCCGCAATCCGCAATGCAATCGCGTTCTCTGCGGTTTTTCTTGAGAGGTTGCCTCTCAAGGGACGACCATAAGCTCGCGGTCAACGTTGTGGTAAATCCGCCGCGCCAGGGCCGTCGGTTTAGTGTTCTCGAACTTGTTTCGGATCGCCGCGAGATACTCGGGCGCGACGGTGAGGATGAGAGGAAGCTGCTCGGCGACGATTTCCTGGTGTCTCCAGTAGATTTTGACTCGTTTCTCTTTATTCATCTGCTGGACGCCCTTGTTGAAAACGTCGTCTATCTCTTTTTCCCAATCCCTGACGCCCTTTTCCCAGTCTTCGACTCTTCTGCGCCACTTGGCGAACTGGCTTTCCTCGGACGGTTTTTGCGGCTTCTGATTCCAGAAATGTGTCCTGCCGTCGTAGGCCCAGACGTTCTTTCCCCAGTGAGGATCAAGAGAGCCGGTCAGACCCATGACCATGGCTTCCCAGTCGAGGCTGCTCTGGAGCTTGGAAACGAGGTTGTTGAACTCGAGCGGAGAGAAGGTGACGTCCATGCCAAGTTTTTTCAGGTCGGAGGTTATGATCTGGCACGTGTTCACCCTGACGTTGTTTCCGGTGTTCGTCGTCAGCATGAACTTGACGGGCACGCCCCTCGGTTTTTCTATGATTCCGTCGCCGTTGTAATCAATGTAGCCAGCTTCCTTGAGGATGCGGCGAGCTCTTTTGAGGTCGAACCGGTATTTCTTGACGTTCGGGTTGTGAAAAATCGGGTTGGAGGGCGGCTCAGCGGCGTCGAGGATTTCGCCCACTCCCAATAAGACGTTTCTGAGTATGGTGTCCCTGTCAATGGCGTACGCGCACGCCTGCCGGAATTTCTGGTCCCTGAACCACACCTGCATTCTCTTCGGAACACCGACCACGTTCTGGTTAAACATAAGGAAACTTGAGCCCAGTGGCACACCGCCGTCGTAAATGGTGAAGTCTTGTTCGAGTGCAAGCTTGCGGAGTGTGGCGTAATCTTCCCCCCGGACACCGTAGCCGTCGGTCTGGCCCGCCTTGAACTTCACCATCATTGTGTTCAAGTCCGTGCAGATGAGCAAAGTCATTTTCTTAATCTGCGGGAATCGGCGCCCCTCCCTGCCTTTGTACCAGTAGTATTCGTTCGCTGTGAGGACAACTCTTTCCCCGTTCCTGTACTCGGAGATTTTGAAGGGGCCGGTTCCAACGACGTTCTTCGGGTCCGTATTCACGTTCCATGTGGAGGCGAACTCCCCGGAGTCCACCGCTTTCTTCAGCAGATGCTTAGGCAGAATATACACTCCCTGGACCATTCTGACGAAGGGGGCGAACTTCGCGGGGAGGCTGATTCTGACCGTATAATCGTCAACTTTTTCGACGAGGGGATATTTGCCCTCGATTTTGAGGATGTCTCGCATGGCCGCGCCCGGTATGTCCTCGTTGAGATAAATGTCGTTGAAGGAGAACAGAACGTCGTCAGCGGTAACCTTCTCGCCGTCGGAGAAGCGAGCATCTCGCCGAAGATGGAAAGTCCACACCAACCCGTTCTCGCTCGACTCCCAGCTCTCGGCGAGACATGGCTCGACCTCGGCGGTGACGCCGTTGGTCACGGTCAATCCCTCGAACATGTAATCGAGGATGTCCGTCGAGGAGGTCTCGTTGGCGGTGACCGGATTGAAGGATTTCGGGTCAGAAAGCGCGGCGCCGACAATCTCGTTCCGGTACTTGCCGCGTTTGCGTCCCTTCCCTACGGTATAGACCGTGAACTTGCCGTATTCCACGCCGTTGATGACCCGCGGCCCCGTCAGCCCGGCCGCTCTCCGCCTCGCTGCGTAACATTCGTTAACACCGAAGATCAATGACAGCCACAGCAGCGCGGCTCCCACAATTGCGAGCGCTCCGGATAGAATATAACGTCTCATTTCGAACCTCCATTTCCCTGATTCGCTGAGTCTGCCAGCCTACCGCGGGAACGAAATCCCGCGCCAACCGCTTCCTCGAACGGAATGGCCTCATCGCCAGAAGCTTTGGCAGCGTCATAGGCGCGAATGCATTCCAGTTCCTCCAGCTCGTCGAGGCTGTTTCGGTAATCTCCCAGATCGAGCAGCACCCCTACACGATTGCCTTTTCCATCCACTACATAGCGTTCCTTGAATTTGGTCATCTCTCCGTCTTTTCCTCATGTTGTCCAGATGTAGAAACGGCTTCCAGCCGTTTTGAGAGCAAGCGGCAAGATGCCGCTTCTACAGTGTACCAAGTATCATCGGCAAGGGCTTCAATTCCCGTCGCAGTGGAGCGACGACGAACCCCAGAGCTTCCAGGGTAAACACGCCCAGAAGCACACTATCCCCTTCTTCGCCAAAGATGACATCTGCTCCACCTTTCCGGTCACTATACTTGAAGAGAGCGACTCCTTTCTTGCGCACAATCTTCGTTCCGTCCGCCAACCGGAACTCCTGTTCTGTCACCGGCTTGATGCCCAGGTTTTCCAAAATCGGAGACGGAACAACGGAATAGATGGCACCGGAGTCAATCAGAAACTCGATTTTTTTCGTGACCGCCGGATTAGCAGGATTGCCTACCTCAACCTCCAGTACTGCCAGCCCCATCGGAATCTCCTTTCGTGAAAAGCCATTCGACACGTCGTTTCACGTTCTTAGCACGCACCCGCTGAGTCGCTATCGGTTCCGAGCGGGCGCAGAAAACAGCAATAACAACACGAAACGCAGAGACGTAAAGGAATCGTAGAAGCGGCATCTTGCCGCTTTGTTTGAAAACGGCTGGAAGCCATTTCTACATCGCCACCGGCCTCCGAGCGGAACTCCACCTCCGCAAGGAGGATTTCGGCTCACGCCCTCTCGAAGTGCAATGTCTTGAGCATCTCCGAGGGGACACGCTTACTCAAACCGAGTATTTCGATGCCACCAACGTTCCCACTCGCGTCGTAATCAAGCATAACGCCGGTTTGCACCTCTTCGGACTCCACAATTGCTGACTCGTCGAGCCGGAAATAGAGGGCATCGTTCTTTTCGTCCATTTTCAGTTTCATACCAGTCTCCCTAACGTACGGGCAAAGAAGACCGTTACGATTCTGGTGGCTTCCGATGTGGATTTATTACAACACACAAGTATTGCCCCTATTTCTTCTTCTTTCGGCGATTTTTTGGTGATGCACTTCTTTTTGAGGCATTTGTGAATTTCACAAGAGGAATTGGATTATCATCGCTTCCGAGTGGCACGTTTTCTTTATCTTCGGGAATGGCATCCACATCTACGATTCCCATCACTGCGAACTCAGATAAGCGCTGGGACTGCGATAACATCGTCGCAAACATTTCATAGTCTAAAACCACTGTGTCGCAATTAGGGCAAAAAGAGCCCTCATCACCCGCATAGATGAACGTTTCGTGGTCCTTTCCTTCTCGCGTTACTATTACATAAGCGTGATATTCTTTTTCCAGTTTCTCGCCGCAGCGAGGGCACAAGCTCCCGTTCGGTATGTCATCTGACCAGTACATCTTTCTTGGAATGGAAGGATCAAATTTCTTTTCGCTCATCTCATGCTCCTAACGAAGTTCATCATCACACAATGGTTTCGCGAGACACGAAATACAGACGAAGCCGCAATGCGGACCTTACTGCTCCGATTCATAAGTTCGGTGACGTATTTGCTCCGACAAGATAACACGATGGACGGGGCTTTGCGTCTTTGCGAGAGGCCCCCCCTTTTCCGTTTTCTCTCGCCAAGACGCCAAGGGCGCCAAGGTCTTCGACCCGGCGGCCTGCCGGCCTATCATTTACTGGATGCTTCACGTCTCCGGGACAATCCCGTCTATCCTGTTATCCCGTCAAAATAGCTCCTTTCACGACACCATTATACGTCACCGTATTGCGAATCCATGTACTTAGCCACCGGCTTTAGTCGGTGGTATCGGATATAACGCGCCATCCCTCGGGAGCCGGCTTCAGCCGGGCTTCTCGATCAAAGGATTCATCCAGATTCTGCCACCCGAATAGAGCCGCACGCATCTGTTTTTCTCAATATGGCGCAATGTCCCTTTCCTGAGATAATGCGCGATTTACTCAAATGGAGACTTCAATAATCTCCTGTTCGATTGAAGGCGGCACAGGCTCATTATGCTTCTTCAGGCTTTCTAAGTACCCCTTAATAGCATCTTGAATGTTCGCCAAAGCCTCCCTTCGACTTGTGCCCTGAGAAACGCATCCGGGTAACGAAGGGCATTCGGCGACAAACATGCCGTCTTCATCCTGCTCAATCAAGATTCTGTACCGCATAGCTCGTAATCTCCTTTCCATTTCTTCCAGTCCAATGGGCTTCTCCTTCCGATGTTCAGCGACGACCGCCAGGTCGTGGAGACCTTCTAAAAGTAGCTCGTGTTCCTTGATTGGAAGAATGACCGCGACCTTTTTGCCTTCGCGGTCAACTACATACTGCTGACGCGAGGTGCTCATCCCAGCCCCTTTCCATCGTTGCCTGCTAATGCCCTGCCGGATCCATCTCCGCAAACCGCGGACACGCTGTCAGGCGCCCTCGGGCTTGGTGTCAAGAACGCAACTCGTCCTTCGCCAGGTTCTCGTGATACCTTTCCATAATGAAAACGATCAATGACCCCGTTAAATGATTCTATGTCTAATCGGTTCGGAGAGCGACGAGCTTAGCCTTTCGCTTTCTATCGCTTGTCTATGGCGTTGCGAAAAAACCATCAACTAATCTCTTCTTCCGCTACGACTCATGTCTCATCCGCCGCGCTCTGCGCCGGCTGGCTGCCTTGCTCTGGACAAACTGCCCTCGGTGCTCAGGGCCCGCCGGGCGCGCCTTGCCGCCCTCGCAACCGTGGGTCGAGGATGTCCCTGAGTCCGTCGCCGAGGAGATTAAATCCCAGGACGGTAATGATGATGGCAAGACCCGGAAAAAAGCATATCCACGGCTTGCTGGTGATGAACTGCTGTCCGTCTCTAATCATGTTTCCCCAGCTCGGCACGGATGCTTCAAGACCGAGCCCTAGAAAGCTCAACCACGCCTCGGTCAGGATGTTTCCGGCGACTCCTATGGAAGCGGCAACGATAACCGGAGCGAGACAGTTGGGGAGGATGTGCCGGAGAATGATTCTGGCATCCCTTCCTCCGAGAGCTCGTGCAGCTTCGGCAAACTCCTGTTCCTTAACGGTAAGAACCGTCCCTCGGACGATTCGCGCGATGCCCGCCCAACCGATAAGACCGAGAATCAGAAACAGCGTGATGACCGTTCGCTCCTCGAAAACGGCGCTGACCGCAATAGCGAACAGAGCCGTCGGAAAAGCGAAGATTACGTCGGTGAACCTCATCAGTGCGTTGTCGAGCCAACCGCCATAGTATCCGGCAATCGCGCCGATGGCCAATCCTATTGCGAGACTGATAGCTTCCGCGACAATTCCCACGCTCAGCGAAATTCGGGACCCATAGATGATGCGGCTCGCGATGTCCCTTCCGAGGTCGTCCGTCCCCAGCACGTGCTCTCTCGACGGCGGAAGAGTAATCGCCTGAAGGTCGGTCTTCTTCGCGTCAGCCGGTGCGATGACCGGAGCCATAAGAGCCACAAAGACAAGCAGCACCGTGACGATAAGCCCGGCAACAGCCATCTTCGACCGACGAATCTGGTGCAGCAGCCCAGTTCTTCGCAGAGTCGGGGCTTGCAGCGAATTGACGTTTTCGTGTTGGTTACTCATACTCCGCCGACTGTCTCCTCGCGCCAGACCAATGCTGCTGGTCTTTTCTCCGCGCAACGGCCCGGACGGGAGATTGCTGCGGGGGCCTTTGTGCTTTCACGTCCGCCAGCGAGGCAGTGTGCCCGGAAGCTGCGCGCGCACTCTGTTCATTTTGAGAACCTGATTTCTTTACGGAGAGCATAGCATAGCTCTCCATGATCGGCAACCAGACTGCTCCTCCGGCAGCAATTCCGAAACTTTGCTGTCTGGGGGCGGGAAAACCGGGAAAGGCGGCG
>CAZXGF010000100.1:0-6134 GCA_964640185.1 uncultured Verrucomicrobiota bacterium
TATAACAACTGGGCGGTCAGGCAGTGTATCTGGTACATTGCGCCGAGAATCGGGACATATTGTGTCGGGGACCAGGGCGCCGCCAATCCCTGGAACATGTATAAAGGATACAAGCGGGCTGAGTTCAAAGGGTATCATTGGTGGTACACCTACGAATGGACCGCGCCATGCCTCGGGTGGACGTGGAGTGCCCCCCGCAATCAAGCGATTGAGTGCATCAAGCACGACAGGAGACCCGCCATCATTGGCTTCTGGTGCACCACACCTCACTACGCCCTGGCATACGGATACGCGTACCGGCGGTACACAGTCTGGGGCTATACCGTGTGGAGGTCGCGTCGCTTCAGGACCAACATGGGATGGGGCGGCGCCACAGACTGGATAGATGCCGACGGCGTGTTTTTCGGCATGAAAGCGGATTTCTGGGAATAGTCTCCCCGGAGGATGGCTGTTGACCGGCGCTGGAAAACACGGCGAATGAGTCGTAGCTAACCCATGTTTGTCACTTGTTGTCGTAAGTCCTTGATTTCTAAGGGCCGGTTTTCAGTTTGTCATTACATCGCCGGTTTCCTCGCTGCTGATGGTGCGTTTTTCCTGGTTGAGCCGGGGGCTGGGGGCTGGTTTTTCCCAACGCTGCAAGAACGCGTCGCGCGTCCGGTTTTGGGCCGAAGGCAGAACTTGCTCAACGCCTCCACGATCTTCTCCAGCTTCCCCTCCTCAAGGAGCTTATCCAGCCTCCCCACCTTCCAAACCGTACGCTGCCGAACCCTTCCTCGGCTATCCCGATAGCTCTCCACCAACCGCAGATATTGGTAAACCTTATCCTTGTACTTCACCTCGACGACGCGGGGGAACATTTGACATTACCTCCTCATGTGAAGCGCATGTTCTGGAATTCAAGCGGTGTTCTCCAATTTTCGACGGGAAACAGATAGCACGGCCTCGCGGTGCTGCGGGAGAGCGTAATGGATTTAAGGGTTGCAGGGAAAACACAGGGCGCGCAAAGCGAGGGACGTGCAATGGGCATAAAAGACGCTGTCGCATTCGCGTCGAAAAAAAGCTTGACACGCCATCCACGCGGCTGCACAATTTTTGCTGTCGATTTTTATTGAGGTCATGGGCTATATGTTTGGGTGTTTCTCGGAGACAAATTGTTCCCGAGAGCGAGGGGCTGATAAGTGGGATCTCCCGAATGCCCTCCACTGGGCAGCACTCAGAAGATTTATCAACTATCCGCTCTTCCATGCTCAGGGGAACTTTTGGTTGAGCCCGATGGTCGTCCAGCTTTCTCTTGTAATCCACTGCCCGCTCAAGCAGCCACAAACCGGGTCTTTGAGAGGCCGCACGACCCGGATGACGATAGAGTCAAATTGTCGGCACACAAGAAACCACGAGTTTTCGTCGTCGTTGCGATGAGAAAGGGGGGGGGAATGAGACGGACATTTGCAACACTTTCGGTTTTGGTGTGGGGATTGTCCACGCTTGGCTTGGGTGAAGCGGCGATGATCGGATGGGGGTGCGACCTGAGTTGTGGCGCCACGGATTCGCAGGGCAACTGCCTTCCTGGCGACAAAACCCAGACCCTTGATTACAGCTCGGCCCCCTACGTTCAGCTCATAAAGCAGGTGGGAGATGTGGATCCGTACCACCAAGCGTCCACGGCGCTTGTCAACGACATTCTTCTCGCCCAGGCACACGTCGGTTATGCGTTGTTCGGCACCGGGTCAGCCCATGGCGCATGGTGGCGATCGGGGGTCACGGTAAAGGTGAACGTCGGAGACGTGATCTACGTGAGGGCCTATAATGTGCCCAAGTACAGCGTCGCCAGCACGCCTCTCGATGAACTTGAAGTGGGGATAAACGATGTTGCCTGCAATTTCTCCGGCAGGGTCGTGAGGCAGACTATGAACCCGGAAAACTACTATTTCAACAGCCTGCGGACGGAGCGTGTCGAAATGGGCCCTGAAGCCGCCGAGGTGGAAATAGTCCCTGAAGCAGGCGCTGTCCAACCGTGTGTGGTGCTGCCAGGTCAGGAGTTTGTTATGAACGTCAACGTGCGGATGCCCAACGGCTCCTCCGCGTCAGCCCTGGGGTGCTATGATTTTGAAATAAGCTGCGATCCTGCGGTTGCTGTCATCAAGGCCATAGAAGAGGGGTCTGCGGCGGAGTTTGACGCCGGCCCGGTTTTGGTCACAAACTCAGCCACTTTCCAGTCCGGCTCCACGCCGTTCAACGACGTCAACCAAACCAGTCTCACGACGCCAACAGGGTTAGTCAATGTGGCGAAAATCACGTTTGTTGCCCAAGACGTCACGGGCGCTTCCACTACGTTACAGATTAACGTCAAAGGATTGTATGACACCAATGGGAACGCCCTTCCTTCGCTAAAGAAAGCCATTGTGGTGCAGGTCGGCTACTGCCTTGGTGATGTGACCAAGGATGACAACGTTGTAGATGAAGGCGATGCGTTCCTTATCCGCCAGGTATTGGCCGCCTTGAAGGACGAGACCGATGAGTCTTTCGCAGCCCCCCCGGGTGGCTTTGACAACGGCGACATCAACGATGATGGGCAGACGGACATAGCTGATGCGATGTTGATTCTCCAGTCCATCGTGGGTTTGCGGCCCAAATATCCTTGCATGCCCGGATATACAGAGAAATGCCCGGAGTGCATTCCTGCTGCAGTTCTGACATTGGGCGCTGTGCAGCCCACTGTAAGCATTGGCTCGCCGATTGTGTCGCAGATTCCGGGAAGCATGTTCACAGTTCCGGTGTTCGTAAACTCCGGCGATGCTGCGCTCGGCTCCTATCTGTTGGAGCTTTCTTATGATTCCACTGTTGTCGTCGTCCGGGCCTTCCACCCCGGAACCACAGCGGAGTTCTCCAGCGAGGTCCCGCTGGCCAATCCGGAGACCTTCGGCACTGGCACCACGATATTCGTGGGCCAACAGGTCAGCAGTCTGACCTCGCCGACAGGACTAATATGTGTGGCCGAGGTGGCTTTTGACGTGCTTGCCGATGCCGCCGGGCGGTCATCAGACCTTCAGCTCAACGCGATAAGGCTCAAGGACACCGACGCTCACAACCTCTTGCCCGCACCTGTTACTAAGGGGCATGTTGAAGTGAGCCCCGATGTTGACGCGGATGGAATCGCCGATTCCTGGGAGCTCATGATCGTGGCTTTCGACCCGACGCTGCAAGGTATAGAGGATGTAGGGCCGGATGATGACTACGACGGCGACGGCGCCTCCAACTGGAAGGAGTATCAGTCGTGGACTGATCCATTGGATCCGGACTCGGTACTTGCCATAGCGGACCTCTATGAGAGCCAGGGTGTCACGACCCTTGAATGGGATTGCGTCGCTAACAGGCAGTACCGCGTCCTGGTCAGCGAGGATCTTATGAGTTGGACCATACTTTCCGAGGGCCTGACAGCCCAGCAGGGCGGCAGCACCGGGCTTTGGCAGGATGCGGAGTCCCCCGGAAGACGGGCCGGGTACTACAAAGTCGAGGTGATGCCGTAACTCTGCTGCAAGCGACATCACACTTTAGCCGAAAAACTCAGCTCAAGCCAAAGGCTGATACCCGCGCGGCGCGAATAGTGGTCTGACAAGGGCAGGCGTCAAGCGATGCTTAGACCCAGGGGTTTTTGGTTCGCCTTTGCGGAGGGCGAGCGGAGTGTGCCACTGGCTCGCTCGTGTGGCACAGTGGGCTCGCCGCGTTGCTGAAAGGCTTAGGGCAGCGCGAGTCTATTTCGCAGCGCTCTGGGCACTTTCGTTTTTCGCTGGTGCAGCGCGGGGTGCAGCCCCTTTGGATGAACCCTTAGCTACTCCTCCGGAGATTATGAATGCCATGGCCGCCGACGGGTCGAGCTTCAACGGCGTCACCCGGTCCTCGGGCACGAAAAGCAGGTTCCCGGCAAAGTTGTACGACTGCGGCATGTAAACCGCCACCTTCCCGGGCATCCCCAGTTCCCCGAGGTCTTTGCCTGTCATGAAGCCCGCGACCCTGGCATCGCTCCCCGGAAAAATGTTCACGAGCACGGGCCGGTCGAACCCCTTCTTATCGCCGACAAAGGCGCCTATGAGGTCCCTTACGGATGTGTAAATCAGCTTCACCAGCGGCAGCCTGGTGAAAAGCCCTTCTATCAGCCCCAGAACCGGCTTCGTCAGGAAATTCGACGCCAGGAAACCGACGAACGTCGTCCCCGCTATGACAATCAGGAAACCCACCCCGGGAATGCTTCTCCCGTACACCTGAATGCTCAGCAGGGCATCAATCTTTAGGAAGACCACGCAGAACAGCCAAATCGTCACGCCTATAGGAACAAGAAATAACAATCCGTGAAAGAAATACTTTGCGATTCTTTTCATGATTTTTCCTCCGCGAGAAATGGTTTCCAGCTACATCTGCCCTTGTCATCTATACGTAAAAGCGCTCACGCAGCCAAGAGAACTTGGGGAATGTAGCTGCGTCTCCGTGGCATGCCAGAGGCATCGCCCTGTTCTCCTCGCACTCGCCGACTCCGCGTCAATGCCGGGCTTCTCGACTAAGGGATTCATCCAGACCCTGCCACGCAAATACAGCCGCACCAAAGTTTGATGCACCCCTGTGCCCGCTCAGTCGAGATTTCTCGCGGACCTCCTGAGAAGGAGGGAGTTGGTCACCACCGAGATAGAGGAAAGAGCCATCGCCAATCCCGCCCACTCAGGTCGGATCTCGCCGAGGGCTGCAAGAGGAATCCCTAACGAATTATAGAAGAGCGCCCAGAACAGGTTCTGTTTCACCTTCCGAAGCGTTTTGCCTCCGAGAATGATCGAGCGGGGCACGTCCCGAAGGTCGTTCCTCACGAGCACGACATCTCCCGTCTCCTTCGCAACGTCCGTCCCCGACCCGATGGCGATGCCAACGTCCGCCGCAGCGAGTGCCGGGGCGTCGTTGATGCCGTCGCCGACCATAGCAACTTTGTGACCGCCTTTCGAGAATTCCCGAACGAGGTTTATTTTGTCCTGCGGGAGGATTTCCGCTTTGTATTCTGAAATCCCCGCCTCCTGTGCGACCTGTCCGGCGACGGCGGCGTTATCGCCCGTGACCATCACGACCTTCAGTCCGAGCTCCCTGAGCCGCGCTATCGCTTCGATGGAAGAATCCTTTGTCTCATCCGAAAGCGCCATCGCCCCAACGAGCTTCGAGTCCAGCGCCACGAACACGAGGGACTTTCCCGATGAAGCCAGCCTGTCGTACCGCGAACCATCTATCCGGACGTCCTGCGATTCGAGAAATCTCCTGCTTCCGACGAGGAGCTCCTTCGATTCGTACCGGCATTTCACGCCGAGACCCTTCGCCTCCCGGAGCTGCTCAACCGGTCTCGCAGCGATTCCTTTGCTCTCGGCGAAGGCAACGATTCCCCCTGCAAAAGGGTGCGTCGAATAGCGCTCCGCGGACACCGCCAGCCCCAAAAGTTCATCCTCTGAATACGGCGGTTCGGGCGAGACCTCCGACACGGACAGCTTGCCTGCGGTGATTGTCCCCGTCTTATCCATGAGCACCGTGTCCACCCGCGAGATGACCTCCAGGGAAGTCGCTCTCTTGAAAAGAATCCCTCCTCGCAAGCCGATTGCCGACCCCACTGCGATGGCTGTGGGCGTTGCCAGACCCAGTGCGCACGGGCATGAGATCACACAAACGGCTACCGCCGCCGACAGCGCCTTCGCGACAGGGGCGGAAGAAGCCGTCAACAGCCACACAATGAAAGTCCCCGCCGCAACGAGCAGAACCACTGGCACAAAGTAGTTCGATACCCGGTCGGCGAACCTCTGAATGGGAGGTTTATCCGCCTGGGCATCTTTGACCATTTTGACCATCTGCGAAAGGAACGTATCCCTTCCAACTCGCGTCGCCCTGATGCGAAGCATTCCGGAGGTGTTTATTGTCGCCCCTATGACCTCGTTCCCCACTTCCTTTTCGACCGGAACGGACTCCCCCGTCACCAGCGACTCGTCCACCTGCGAGGACCCTTCCACGACGACGCCGTCAACCGGCGCCTTCTCCCCCGGTCGAACAAGCACAATATCGCCAACCTCCACCTCCGAGACCGGAACTCTTCTCTCCTTTCCATCGCCGACGAGCGTCGC
>CAZXGF010000101.1:0-5759 GCA_964640185.1 uncultured Verrucomicrobiota bacterium
TCAAACAAATCCCTCTGCGCTGCGCGTGTCCCAACCATTCAGCTTCTCCTGAACCTGCATGCCTAATACACCAATGAACTGCATACATCTATCGTCCACAGCATAATACCACGTCTGCGCGATTTCTGGAACCGCAAAAACCACTTTTCGGCTGAATTTCTAGAGTTATTATATCATCCTTCAGCCCCATCAGGCATCCAAGCAATCCGACCCGCAACCTGCCGGCACCGCATTCCACCGGCCGTCCGGTTTACGCCATCCCATTCCCTCGCTCGAGGGCGAAGCTCATCGCCTAAACGCGTCGGAATGAGCGTCGGGGCCATCCTCTGACACGCGGTCAAGAATTTTTTTCAATCCAAATGGCCCAAAAACCTCCGGGCCATTCTCCACTTTCGAAATTCTTCTCTCATTTCGTCGTCGGGAAAGCCGTAGGTGCGCCTGGCAAAAAGGCCCAAGCGGCGGCAAAAGCACGGGCCTTTACGCGGAATTCATGGGGGGTGGGGTTATTCTGGGAGCGAAACAGGGAGCGGTGTGTCGTGGCACGACAGAGTGCGTTGCGCCGCCGCGCGTCCGGCAAGATGCCAGATTCGCGGATCGTGCGGCGGCTGGAAAGTCCCAAAACGGTTCAGATGCCCGCGGGCGTGCCGAGAGTCGAGTTGCCGGTGCGCCTACTCCTCGTGAGGGGGGGGTGACGATAGAGGTTCGTGTATTGCTCGGTAAACCCCAAACATCAAGAACAGGAGGACGTCGCAATGGCAAAGACAACAGAGCAACGGAGCCTGCCCCGAGACCTGGCGATCGGCGTAGGAGTAACGCTTGTGGAAGCCACGGAAGACAAGGTCATCCTGGGAATTGACCGGCGAGGGGAACTTGGCATCTCGAAAAGTGGGAAATCCACTGTATTGGCCAGGTTCAGCGGAGGAATCCCAGGAACAGACTTGGGGCTCAATCTCACGCTTTATCGGAAGCATGGCAACAATGCGAAGCCGAAGCACCGAGGCTCTGCGCCCATCGAAGGAGGGAGCACTACCGGCCAGGAGAAAAGGGCATAGAAGCCCTCCGGCCGAATGATGGTGCTGGGCGGGTCGGCAGCAAGAGAGTGGCGGCTCGCCCCCCCCTTCGGGGGTTGAGCCTGCGGGTGGCGGTTCGAAGAGAAGCCGCGTGCCTGTGGTTACGGAGCTCGGCGTGGCCGACGGAACGTCATGTCGGGGTGACTCCGAAGCGAGGCGTATTTCTGGCGCGTGTGGACGAGAGCGCGACGATGGCCGGCGCGGGAGGTTGGCGGAAAGACAAGGAGATTCGCGAGGCACCCGGGCGCCTGGAACAGTGAAGAATCATCTGTCGGAATTCGCAGGCGTCGGAAACAACCAGGCCGACAGGAACAAGATGGCGAAGCGAAATGGAGGAGACGACAATGTCGAACGACGAGATTACATCCGGAAATATCAGCTGCCTGGTGGACAAAATCAACCGGCACCTGGAGAAGAGTGGGCGAAACTACTATCTGATCGGGGTTTTACTCAACGAGTATACGAGAGGCAAAGGACCGGGGCACGAAAGACGATTCGTCAGGAAGATAGCCGAGGACGAGCGGATCAAGTGCTCCAAGTCAATGGTCTATAACTCCTATGCGGTCATGCGGTTCTTTCCGGATTACACCCCCGACGATCCGTTGAGTTTTTCCCACCATGTTGAACTGACACGGTTGGACCATGACTGGGAGAGAAGGGAGTTCAAAAAGAAGGCGATAGAGGAAGGATGGTCAGTAAGGAAATTGGCGGCAAGGGTAAGAGCATACCTTGACGAGACGGCGACAGCGACAGAGAGGCTCAAGAAGTGCCTCGGTTGTCTCAAAAGGAGCTCGGAATTGCTGGAGAGTCTGGAGGGCGACAAGTTCGGGCAGCTGGCTAAGGGTACGGTCGTGGCCGCGGCGGTTGTTGCCAACGCAGCCGAGGAAGTAGTGAAGAAGGCCCGAAGTGTGGCGGACAACGCTCGCGAATATTCCGATAGACTTAGGAAACAATGGGAAGAACAACTTGTTGCCAGGCAAGCCCAAGACCCAAACGCTTCTGGCATCCCGGCGAACGTTGCCCTGGAGTCGTGTGATTACCGTTTGATCGGCGTTCAGAATGACGTGGATTGCAGGGAGATATGGTTTCCAGAAGACAACCCGCAAACCAACCTCCTCAATATCCTCCGAGCCGCGAGGTACCTGCTCGGCCGATTCGGCTGTGCGGGGGTGAGGCTACAGTATCGCGCGGGGGTGTGGGCGACGCACTGGCACATGCGAAAAAGGGTCATCCAGTTTGGCGAAACGTGTCTCGCGGGGCAATTCAGAGAAGGCGGGGAATTCCGGTGTTGGACCTACGACCGGCTGGGGGCAAACCCGGGACTGGGCTACGTCGCGCTCACGGTGATGGAAGAGGTCACGCACGCCGTGGTCCAAAGAGAGGCGGGAATGAGAGTCCGGCCCCATGGGAGAGAGTTTCGCCTAAAACTGCAAGAGATGTACGAGAAGGCTTTTCCAATCGTCATGGCCATACTGCAGGACAACGGTGGGGCTATAGACGAATCGTATGACCAGGGAGAGCAAGGGGGAACTCAGAAGCCAACGGCCAACGCTCAATAAAGGAGACTGAAACAGCATTCGGAGCAATGACCTGGTCACAAAGGGAATCGATGAAGAGCAAGGCGAACAACGTAGGCAGGCTGGTTGAGGACCGCGCCATCCACATGACGGAGCAGCTCGCGTGCTCCCCGCCAGAACACGACGACTGGGAGTTCGTGAGCATGTCCAACTTGGGTGGGGAAGTCAGAATCGAGGCTGTCGCTCTGGGTGGAGAACCGCACTTCTTTCGCATCACGCTCAGCGTTGACCAGGGCAGCCTGAAGACCACGGTTGTGTGTTGTCCGCATGTTGAGAGACTCGTGGAGAAAGTCCTGTGTGGTGAGACGGATAGGGAAGATTCGGGCGCCAGGAAGCGAAAAGCAGGTGCAGCATGCAGAAGGAATTCATGGGAACGCTGATCTTCGCGTACGGAGCGAACGAGAAGAGGAAGAGGCTTCGAGGAACGTTGCGAGCCATGCAACAGATATGCGAGGAAAACGATGCTCGAATAACCGATTTGGCGAAAGGACGAAAGGATGGGCGGCTCGCGATGCGGGTGTCTGTAGAATCGCGATGCCGATTCGAAAGCGACAAAGAGGCTATTTCATGGGGCGAAAGGCTCAAGTCACGGTTGTCAACCGAACTGCCTTCAGGAGGACGGCTGGAACGTTGTTACGTGGGTCGCATTACGACTCGTGAGAAAGAGTTCCTCAGCAGGGTAATGGGAGCAGTTAATGACGCTTATAAGGATTTTCTGGAGAAGGAGGCGAAGGGCTGAGACGTGAAGGGTAGTGGACAATAGGGCTGACGCCGAATGGTTCTGGGAGTAGCGCGGAGAGAGGCGACGAACAGGGATGACAGGCAGTTTAAGTTTTATCAATTTTTGTCAGAGCCCATTACTTATTACTTGGAGAAAGATACTGCTCTGGGGATTTTGTCAGAGCCTATTGACTGGAAAGGGATACTGCTCTGACCGCCGCTCACCCTTGGAAAACGCTTAAGGCACCTCCAGAGTCGGTTAACCATAAGGGTTTTCCGAGCTGAGGCTCACGGGTCTAGCGGTTCGCTTGCTGACTCAAGCGGGATAATTGAAGTTGATAGCTCTTAGGCTCTTAGACGCGAGGTCGAGGGGTCTGCAATGGTTTGAAAGGGGGTACATCACGGAAATGGAAAACGAAATTAAGCAAAGGGTGGGTGACTATCTGGAGCTATTCAACGAAATTAAGGAGAGAGTGGAGGATGAGATAACAGCGAGGGCGATAATGTTTGAAGTGTCGAAAGACAGACGCATGGAAGAAATCAGGGAGGAACAGGAAGCGAGGAACGGAGAACCTGCAACAGCGAAGCAATTGGCGTTCTTGAAGGACCTCGGTATTAGCTTCAGAAAAGGGATAACAAAGCGAGAGGCATCAGAGCTACTGGATGAGGCTCTGGGGAAGGATTGAGGTCCTTCCTCCTCTCTCGAGGAAAATGAAAGTCATAATCGCATCATGTTCATCAGCGGAGGATTCCGCGATGAGGTTAATAAATGAAAGGAGGTTTTAAAGAAAAGAATGTACGAAACAAATAATAGAGGTAGAGGGCTGGAATATAAAGCGGATGCAGAAGCCTACAGCAGAGTTTCGGGCGCAGCTGAGGGCTACAAGGTCGGGCGGTATGTCATGCGGATGCCGGCGCGTGACAGATACGTCAGCCGTGTGCCTATCGAGACGCGAGAGGAAGCAGTAGAGAAATACATCAACGAAACGCTGATTTATGGAAGGCCTCGGGCATGAAGGCACGGGCTACAGTGACAACAAGGAAAACTTCGTTCCATATGGGGGAGGCTGCGGGGGGGAGTGAGGGTTCTCCTCTTCTCCCCTTGTTTGAAAATATCAAGAAAATGAAAGAAACAATTTATCCGAAATCATGGAAGAAAGCGCTGGCGGAAAACCTCGCCGAGATAGTTCGCATATTTCGTGAGCTGTTCGTCGGCCGGGATGATGTGTTCGCGGTTCAGATCCGCAAGGGGAATTCGTGCATCTATCGTCCGATCAGGAGGAAGTTGAGCGACAACGACATCAGGAGGCATCTCCAGGGCAACATCACGATAGCCACCTATCCGCGAAGGGACTCCAAAAGCACGTGGGTGTGCGTGGACATCGACACCAGGGAGAAGAGCGAGGTTGCGAAGGTCCTGACGGAGATGAAGAGGCACGGGATAAGGCCGGTTCTCGAGGATTCGGGCAACAAGGGGTATCACCTTTGGGTGTTCTTCGAGAAAGCCATTCCGAACTGGAAGGCGCGGGCAATTGGTCAAGCAGTCGGGTGCGGCAACGAAATTTTCCCCAAACAAGACTGGGTAGAAAATGGAAGTTACGGGAGCCTGGTCAAAACAGTTCTGGGTACGAACAGAGTCACCGGGCGGTTTTGCGGTTTCGTGGATGAGAATCTTCAACTGGAAACCGATCAGTACTGGCGCCTGCGAAACATAGAGAAGCACGACGGCGATGCGTTATGGCAGAAGGTGGCTCCAAAGGTTCAGGCAGATGACGAAAGGATTTCCGAAGGCGGAACACTTCAAGGCAGGCACGTCGATATCGAGATGATGAAACCGTGCGTAAACGCACTGCTGAGGTCCGGAGTGGAGAGGGGTCGGCGGAATATTGCCGCGCATGTTGTGGCGTGCGAGTGTCGGCGAACAGGGATGAGCGAGGGACAAGCGAGAGTTGTTGTAGGGGCTTTCAACAAGAGGAATCGCCCGCCACTGCCGGGAGGAGAGGTTCGGGCGATCATGAACTCGGCGTTCGCGAAGGGCTACGAGTATGGCTACAATTCAGAAGCTCTTCAGAGCGTCGTGCGGTGCCTGGGCAAAGAAAGGTGTCCGTTTTGGCGGAGGCTGACGAAGAAGAGATAAAGGAGAAAAAAACAGGGCGGCCCCTCAACCGACCTGTCAGGTAGAAACGGCAAGATCGGTTGAGACGGACAGTGGTTTTCCGGGGCAGGCTGTTGCCTGCGACCGCCCTGTTCTGCTCAAGTGTAAAGCAGCCAGGTGTGGAAGGCAAGGGATAGCGTGAGCTGTTCTCATGCAGGTGTGGAGAGATGGCTGGGAAACGCGGGTCAAAACCTCGAAAGGACAAGGAAGGAAAGGGCAAAAGCCCCTGTCAGGCTC
>CAZXGF010000102.1:0-5721 GCA_964640185.1 uncultured Verrucomicrobiota bacterium
ATCTGAAACGTCGTTCAACACCAGAGCATCGGGCGCATCGGGCACTTCCGCCACTATACGTGCGAACTGTCCCGGAATGCTCAAGGACGCCTGATGGCTCCAGTGTGATCAGGAAAGACGAAGGCCGGCACTGGAGGCAGGGCCTTTCCGGATTCGTCGAGATTAAACCCGGAAACGCCTTTTGCGAAGTCGTAACTGAAGACACAAGCGTCGGTTACGAAGGCACCAGGTGTTACGGATCCGGGTGTCCGATTCTTGGTCGTTAGACGACACGTCTTATCGTCCGCAAATTGACGTGGAGTTCAGTCGCGAAAATGGACTATCCGTGTTTGTAATCGGCGATGCTGCTGTGGGTTATGAAGATAGGGTTTGCGCAAAACCGCAAAAACGGATTTTGCCAGTCAGCAAACACTTTTACCTCTCGTAAGGCCGGGTCCTTCCGGAGCCCGAAAGGTTTCTTGCCATTGGTTCTTTCTCGTCTCGGAGCCTGCTCCGCCAGGCCCATCTTCTACAGTTGCAGCCGGTGTGAAACAACTGGGGTGTTGGCAATCAACGAGTTACAAAAACATAATGGTGTTTTTGCTGAAAAAGAAGTGCCATGAAATGTGGGGTAATTAGCTTAACTGAGATTTGTTTGTTGACATGCGCATCCACCCTTATGCTTCCATTTATTCGTAGTGGCTACAAATGGGGCCAGTATGCGAGGAGAAACCCATGTTTGTGAGAGTGAAGAAGGTAGGGAAGTACGAGTACCTCCAGGTGGTTCACAATTACAGGGAGGGTAAGAAGGTGCGCCAGCAGGTCATCGGCACGTTAGGTAGGGTTGACGTGCTGATGGAGACGGGGCAGATAGACGGCCTTATTGCGTCGTGCGCCAGGTTTTCCCGGCGGGTGGCTGTTGTTGACGCCGCGAGACGGGGCAAGACTCCGCCAGCGGACACTGTCCGGATCGGGCCGCCTGTTTTTGAAAGGCTTTGGCGATCGTCGCGGCGTTGCGTGAGCGACTCAAGCGGGGCAAGAAGTCTCTTGTGGCAAACAGGGGCTACCGGAAGTTTCTGAAAACACCATCGGGTGAGCGGTTCTCTATAGACGACGAAAAGGTCCGCCATGAAGCCCGCTTCGACGGCAAGTGGGTGCTGCAGACCGACATCTCTATGACCGCGGAGGAAGTGGCCCTGAAGTACAAAGAACTGTGGATGGTGGAAGCAGCCTTCCGCAGCATCAAGTCCGTTTTACGGACGCGGCCCATTTACCACAAGCTTGATGAGACCATCCGGGGACACGTTTTCTGCAGTTTTCTGGCACTGATGCTTTTGAAAGACCTGCAAGGAAAAATGGAAGCTCGTGGCTGGCGTCTGCACTGGGATCGTCTCAAGGAGGAGATTGACGACCTCCAGGAGATCACCCTCCGAAACCCAGGGAAGACCTTTGTCATCCGAAACCGCACCAAAGGCGACGCCGGGAAAGCCATCCAGGCCGTGGGTGTGGCTCTTGGACCCACGGTCCGCCTGTCCGAAGGCGACGCCACCTGAGATTCCGCAGATCGAGCGCAGAAAGCAAACCGTAGTGCCAAGAGCAAAATCGAAAGTCACAACTGCCTCGAGCCAGGGAGATCACGAAATCGCGCTGTAGAAAATGGGTCAGGCTCCCTCTCACTGCAACGGCAATAGACTCAGGGCTGAGTTAGCAGGTGGCACAAACCGTGGGGGCGGGCATGCTGGTGTGCAAGATACTGGGCGCGGAATCCATTCCTGAGCGACAGTGCCTGAGGCGGTTGCCTCAGTTGTCAGACGGCTGCACGACGATCTCAGCCACCGCGGACATGCCGGGCCGAATCGGTAAGCTCGTACTTGGGATGGAAACACGCACGGCGAAGACACTCCCGAGGTCACTCTTCCCGGGCCCGAGATGCTTGCGTGGACGCTCCGCCTTCGTGGCGATCCATGGTACGCGCCCCTCAAGAGCCTCATTCGGCCAAGAGGCGATGATCACCCGAGCTGCTCGGCTTATCTTGATCCGGTGAATATCCGCTTCCTCAATGTAAGCTTGCACGTATGGACGACCCATTTCTCCGACCGTGACAATCGGAGTCCCGGCGCGTGTGTGTTCTCCAGTTTCAACGTGCTTCGACAGAATTACTCCAGACAGTGGTGATTCAAGCCGTGTGCTAGCGAAACGCATTTCGGCGAGGCGGAGAGACTCCTTCAACAGTTCAAGACGGGCAAGAGCCGTCTGTACTCGCCCCTCACGCAGCCGGAGGTGCCTCTTCGCGCGTTCAAGTCTTGCCTCAGCCGAGCGAACAGCCACCTGTGCCCTCTTGATGCTGTCTCTGCCGAAGTCCTTCTCTGTCAATTCGAGCCTTGCCTTCGCCTCCTTTGCTTTTGCCGTAGCCATTTCGCAGGACGCGACTGCCGACTCATAGTCTTCCGCAGGTATCAGTCCGTCCTTGCGAAGCTGCTCCAGGCGTTCGCAATCTCGCCTCAGCTTTTTCTCCTCGGCTCTGGCCCTCGCAAGCACTGCCTCTGCGATAGCGATCTCTCCTTTATTTGGTGTCGCCAAAAGCGCGGCAAGGCGCGCTTTCGCCTGCCTGTAATCGGCCTCAGCCAGCTTGATCTCCTCAGGGCCGATCTGCTCCTTCAGCTCAGCGATTGCAGCCTCTGCTAGCCGAAGTTCCGCCCTGCGCACGGACAGCTCCTGCGCAATTCTCTCATCATCGAGGAGGGCGAGTATGTCACCCTTCACGACCTGGTACCCAGGGCCGACGAGCTCCGTGACGCGGCCGGGCAGCGGGAAGCTGACTTTCACCTCTCGCACCGCGACAGCCCCCGTGGCGCGCACGATGCTTTGATCGCCCCCAACTTCGCTCCGCAGGAACCCTGGGATGGCGATGCTGACGAGGAGAACCGCGATAATGGAAGTAACGACAGGAACTGGATTGTCTTTCACTTTGCCTCCTTTTCGCAAAAGGCTTTGAGTTCTCTTGGGGAAGAGGAACCCAAGAGTAGCATGGCCGGAGCGCCGGGCCTTTGACCGAAGGCTACCGCTGATGACACGCTTACTCCGGTCACGTATCGCTTCGACTTCTTGGTATTGGCTCAGTCCGACCCCTGCCACATACCGCAACGGAACTAATTCAGAAGTCCAGGATCTTTCAGGCGGATACCCTTCGGCTTGACGTCCACGATCACAGAGCCTTCTGTTGTTTTGTCAGTGCTCGTACCCGCGGCAGCGCGGAACAATGGCACAACTCCGTTCAATCCTTGGAACTGACGGTCTTCTGGCGGATGGCTTTGAGTTGATCTGGCGCCATGTCCCAATGGATTGGCCCAGCAGGTACCGGCCCTCCGCCTCAGAGGCGCCGTCGCCGGTCTGTCACCGCCCAGAAAAACTCAGAACTCCTGCAGCTTCCAGCAGCCCTCCTCCTTGTACACAAAGATCTGCTCCTCCCGCCGAGGCGGTTTCAGCTTCACTTTGACGATTGCGCCAGTATCCGCGGGCTTATCTACAGACTCGATGGTAGCACCACGGAACATGCTGGCTAACTCGTCAAGCATCTTGGAACTGGCGGTTTTGTCTTTGAGGGGCTTCAGCTCTTCCTCGGTGATCTCAGACATGCATTGACTCAGGAGATCAAGATCCTTGGCCTGGCATCCCCGGATGAACGTGGTCACGGCTGCCTCGGGCGAGGAGAGATCGAGACTGTCGTCGGAGGCCTCGCGCTTACCCCCGCGGTCTTTCTTGACTCCCTTTCGGTTTTTCTCCCCAACACGATTGAACTGAAGGATGACACCCTCAACCGTAATTTGCAGCTTATCGGGCTCAATGAGCTTGCAGGGCATTAGAGACTTCGTGGGGTCACCTTCTCCCTGAATTTCGATGGTCGACTCATCCGCCTTTTTCCAGGTACCTTTGAGATCTTCTGTTTCGTCAGCGGCTTCGTAATGCCAACTGAACTTCCCGTCGTCTCCGAGGACCAGGTCCACCTTAATCCCCGGCGCCTTCAACTGCCACGAACCCGCAAGGCCTTTCTCAGCCGGTTCCTCTTTTTTCTCCTTTTCTTCCTTCTTCTCTGGCTCTTCTTTTGTGATAGCCGCGAAAAGATCGAAAGATACGACAACCTTCGTCTTCAAATCGCTCGCCGCGGCACGCGCCTTTTCCAGTTCGTCTGGCTTGGCTTTGCCCTCAGCGACAGCACCCGCCTTCTTCACAACCTCCTTCAGGGCGGCGAGATATTGATCGCAATAGGACGCCAAATCCACACCCGCCTTCTTTTCTTTCAGGAACGGCGCCTCGTCTATGACTTTTTTTAGCTCCAGGGCCTTAGCGTGGTAGTCTTCAATCGCCTCGCCACACGTTTTGCCCGCCTTTTCCAGAGCCAGAGCAAACTCCTCATCGGATAACACGCCAGCCTCTTTCAGGGAGGTCAGCTTATGATGGGTCTCGTCAAACTTCTCAAGAGCTTTCGCGGCCGGCTCCACACAGTCGCCAAGCTCGTCAACATCTTCCCTGAACTTCTTTGCCGCCTTCGCCGGGTCAACCTTCTCCGGTTTCTCCTTTTCTTCCTCTGGTCCAGCGCCGAGCTTGGCGATGAAATCATCGCTCAACCCAGCCTTCTTGAGCTGCTCCAGGTCGCCCGCCGAGAATCTCGAACCCGAGTCTTTGACTTTCTGCAAAATGGTTGCCTCGGGGATGCCGAAGTCCTTCAGAAGAACCACATTTTCGACGGTCAGTTTTGGCCCCTTCGGCTTGACCTCCACGGGCTGCTGGACCTTGGACAAGAAGTTGCCGCTCAATCCCCCCTCTTTGAGCTTCTCAATGTCTTCCGCAGAAAACGTGGTGCCTGATTCCTGGACCTTCTTAAGGATTGTTGCCTCCTCCACATCGAGGCTTTTGAGAAACAGGACGTCGTCAACCGTCAGTTTCTTCGTCTCCGCTCCTGCAAGAAACGTCATACAAAGCGCCAGGACTGTTGTAAGAATTACTTCTCTTGTTCGCATCTTCGTTTCCCTCCACTTTTCGCTTTTTGAGCTTGTGCGACATCACCGATGGATGCGACGGCGCGCCAATTATTCCTCGGCTTTCAGCGATTGGGTCCAAAAGGCCTCTTGCCCCTCGTAAGGGTCTTGCACTGTAGTCGAGAAGGGCGACATTGTCAAACCCTCTTTTCTCTTCACGGTTTCGCCTCACGCGCACCTTCCGCGGGAAATCAGGGCGAAGGACTGATTTGGCCGGCCTCGTTGCGCGCGGCTTGGTTGTCGGGCGCGATAAGAGGACTCGCGTCCTCAAAGTAGTTGATTCCCCAGCCACCGTTATTATTGCAGCGGTTCCCCCGGAACACGGGATCGGTGCCGGCGTCGGCGGCAGCGATGCCGTGCCCGCTGTTGTTACGGCAAGTGTTACGCGTCAACGTGGCGGCGCTGCCGTCGTCGAATACAGATATACCACCGCCTTCGTTCTTCTCACATGTGTTGCCCTCGGCGTTGCCTCTCGCCCCCCTTGCGAGCAGCGGCCACTCATTGGATGGCGAAGTGTCGGACTGGGGAAAGACGCGCTGCGACTTCATCGGAAATCTCCACTTAAAGTCAAAGTGCGAGGGGAACTCCCGCTTACCGACTCCGTGGCGACCTTGTATCCGCACATGCCGATGATGTCAAGGTCTTTTGCATCAGGAGTTTCCCCAAAAATTTGGCTATATTGGCAACATAAGCTGCGGATCGGCGC
>CAZXGF010000103.1:0-5579 GCA_964640185.1 uncultured Verrucomicrobiota bacterium
ATCACCACAAGGGTGCGTTCGGAAAAATGTCATCCACAACTCTTGACAATATCTCCGCAATCAAGCGCCAGACGCCCAGGGAACGACAGCCCCGCGAGACGCGGGGTGTCCTTCTCACCTTATTCTCTGCGCCTTTGCGCCTTTGCGTTAATCTGCTGTTCCCTTCTTGCCTCCTCCCCCTCGGCCGGCTATCGGCCCGAGACTGAGGGATTACAGGTGATGAAATACAAAAGCCCTAAAGGGGCGTAATAGGCTCATCCCCAATACACGGTTCGCTCCAGACACACAAGAGCGGACCCGCGTGCCACTGAAATGAACCCACACGTGCCTGAGCCTGAGAAGCTTCACTCCTGCCGGGTACGGTTCGGCCCTCGCGCAGCCTTCAACCCTCGCCGGGCGGCGGCGCGAACATGGTCTGTCTTGGCCTGAGCGCTCAACGCCCGGTAGATACGCGCAGCTCTCCCTTTTTTGCCGTCGGCCAGCAAGCGTTCGGCGCACCGCAAACGGGCATCAATGATTATCGCGCGCAGTTTAGGAGAAGCTTTTGCGCCGGCTTTCGCCAGTGCCCCGGCGGCTTCGGCGTCGCCTATTTTGCCCAGCGCCGCAGCGGCTGCACCGGAAACAGCTTCCTCCTGGCCCGTCACGAGCTCGCTGAGGGCGCCGACCGCCCCTGGGTCGCGACGCACGCCGAGGGAATTGATGACACCGATGAGGAGCTTGCCCTTTGCTTTTCTCAAGCTATCACGAAGTGCGGCATCGGCTGCCGAGCCCGGGATTTGCTCGAGGGCAAAGCGTGCCATGTGCGATAGCTTCTCCTCGGTCAAGAGGTTCGCCAACGCGGGCGCCTCTTTTGCGGCGCCGATGATGCTTAGCTGCTTGCAGACGAACCGCTTGCAGTCCGTCGTCGCGTCGGAGCGCAGAAGCGCTATGAACCCTTTTCTAAGTTCCTTTCGCCTTTCGGCGTCGTCGTATGAATCGCGGACGAGATGGGTGACCACGATGAGACTCTTGCGGCTCTGACCATAGTTGTAGGTGGCGATTTGCTTGAGAGCTTCATCCGGGCCGAGGGGCCTCTCCTTCTCCGCGGCGGTGACTTCCGAAACGCTATTCATGTCGCTCTCCCTTCTTTCTCTTACAGATGCCACGGGCTTCGCATGGCCCGCGAGATATATCGGTTTGCCTCAGGGTCGTTGACAAAAAGCTCACGCCCGGGGTCCCATTCAAGCTTGCGTTGGGTAAGCAAGGCGATCTGGGTCAAGTGACAGATCGTCGTCGAACGATGGGCGACCTCCACAGGGGCGATGGTCTGCTTGCGAGTCTTCACGCAGTCGAGGAAGTTCCGGCGATGATTTTTGCTTTCGTAAAGGTGGACCTCATTCGGGCCGATAACCGAGGTCAAGAGCGATTTGGGCTGTGCGTCAATCTCTCCTCGCTTGACCCAAACCCAGCCTTTGGTTCCCTCAAACCGAACGCCCTGTCGCTCCTTCTTGTTGTCTGCGTAAATCATTTTGACGCCATTGGCATACTTGCACTCGACCCGCCACGCGGTAGCGGTGTCGCAAAGTCCGTCCTTAGGGAACACGCCGCGTCCTTCGATCTCGATGGGGGTGGTCAGTTGAGTGCCGTTGCCCCACTGGGCGATGTCCACGTGATGCACTCCCCAGCCGGAGACGAATCCTATGGTATAGTCGGATATGAAATACCAGTGCGGCGTTCGGCAGCGCTTCTCGGTATAAGGCGCCCAGGGGGCCGGCCCGAGCCACATATCGTAATCGAAATCTTTCGGCACAGGCATGGGCGGCTCGACGCCAGCTTCTCCGCTTGCGGGCGAGCCCACCTTGATGGTGTGCAATTTACCGATGCGCTCGTTGAGAGCCAGCTCGCACGCGAACCGGAAGTTGCCCTCCGACCGCTGTTGGGTGCCATGTTGAAACACCCGCCCGTAGCGTTTCACGGCATCGGACAGCGCTCGCCCCTCGGCGATGGTCAAGCTGAGGGGTTTCTCAATATACATGTCTTTCCCCGCCTCGGCTGCTGCGATGCCCAGCAAACAGTGCCAGTGGTCCGGGGTTGCGATGGACACCGCATCAATGTCCTCGCGTGCTAACAACTCGCGGAAGTCATTGTAAGTGGCGCATCCTTTGTATGTGCCTTTGGCGAGCTGTGCGGCGTAATGCTGCTCCAATCCCTTCTTGGCGACTTGGCG
Source organism: uncultured Verrucomicrobiota bacterium (assembly GCA_964640185.1). Classification (GTDB taxonomy): domain Bacteria; phylum Auribacterota; class JABMQX01; order JABMQX01; family JABMQX01; genus CAZXGF01. The sequence goes on from CAZXGF010000103.1 coordinate 2,207, forward strand.
CCTTCGCCCGTCAATGTCGCAAGCGGCGACGATCTGAACGTCCGCGTTTCCCAGAAAATCCCGCATGTCTCCCGTGCCCATGCCGCCCACGCCGATGCAGCCCATGACTATCCGATCACTCGGCGCGGGGCGCCCGCTGACCGCGAGGGCAGAGGGGGCAATTAGGTACGGGCCAGCTACGGCTGCCGCCGCGCCTTTCAGAAAATCACGACGAGTAACTCCTCTCCGTTCAGGCACAGCATACCCTCCTCTCTTTTGAGTATTCCAGCTTTTGAAGCTCTTCCTCATCTTGCTGACAGGATGGGGCTTTTTCTATTTTTACCATTCTGCTTTGGCCATCTGAATGTTTATACTCGCAACAATAGTTCGCGTCAAGCCACCTGTTGCCGAGGAGGCGGTTATGTCTCGGCTGCAAGGAATGGAAGGGGAGAGAGCGTAACGCAAAGACGCCGAGGCGCGGAGGGGAAGTAAATCAGAAGAGCCGGACCGGGTGTGGCCGCGTATCCGTGCCATCCTCCGACGCATGGTTTTGAACGTGTCCCGCCTGAGGTTGACGCGGTGGATATGTCCAGTCTTTCGCTCTATGGCACAACGGAGAAGGCCACACTTTCCTTTCCGCCTGCCTTCAGCGGGCGCCGAACTTAGCCACCGGCTTTGGTCGGTGGTATCGGATACGCGATACCTCTCGTGGGAGCCGGCTTCTCGACCAGAGGATTCATCCGAATTACGCCAGGCAAATACGGCCGCACCCGCCGGACCACTCCCTTGTGTCATCCCGCCCGAGGCGGGACCCGTGGAAAGTCATGGGCAAGATTCCCATACCACGCGCATCCGTTGGCGTTGCTATCGAGTCTGCGGCAATGATATAGTCTCGCAGGGAGTCGGTGAACGGACTGTCAAATGAGGACATCTCTTTAGAAAGGGCACATCGTGAAGGCAATTGGTTTGCTGCACACCGTTGTGAGGTTGGGAGTGACGACCATCTTTTCGATGCTGGTTACTCTCGCCGCTCCCGCAGGCGCCAGCACAGTTGGCACGCACGGAAGGTATTTTCCTCCTTCGGAGAGCAAGGGAGGATGGCGGGCCATCACTAAAGCAAGCGATGTTCGAAAGCTTGCCGGAATGGACAGGCGAAAGCTCGACGAGGCGTGGGAGTACGTGAGAAGTCTGGACAGAAACTCTTCGCTTCTCGTGTTACGGCATGGCTGGCTGTGTTACGAGAAATACCAGGGGGCAGTCAGTCCCACATCCAACCGCGACATGCACTCCTGCGGGAAAGGTTTCACGGGAGTGGCGGTCGCGATTCTAATGAATGAAAAGCCCAAACTGTTCCCGAAGAAACTGGAGCAGCTCGTATATGGCCCAAAGTACCTACCTCAAGAAGCCTTCCCCTTGACCGACCCTGGCAAGGCGAGAATAAAAGTGGGACAGCTTCTCTCTCACACCTCCGGAATCAGGGGTAACAATCCGTGTTATGGTGCGAGTGGGGAGGTCGTCATCAAGCCGGCCGGGCTTGACGGGAGTTTTCCCGAACACTCCGCTTTCGGAAAGGCGGATTGGCGCGGCACGAGCGCGAAGACGCTCTGGACGAAGCCGGGCGGTGGGTACTCCTATGCGTCGGGGGGCGTGGTGATTCTCGGTGCGATGGTGCGGAAGCTCACCGGCAAGGAGGCCTCCGAGTACATGCGGGGAAAGGTGTTCGGGCCAATCGGTTGGGAAGGATGGAAATGGTACGACAATCCGCCGGAGCCCGACGGCAGCCGCCACACAAAATGCCAGGGCGGAATCGAGCCGAGACCGAGAGATGCTCTGCGGTTCGGCTACCTCCTTCTGCAACTCGGGAAGTGGAAGGACAAACAGGTCGTGCCCGAATGGTACGTCAAGATGATGAGAAAGCAGTCACCGTACAATCCGTACTATTCCGGCTACGGCCTCCTTGTAGTCATCAACCCCGATGGAAAAAAGCTGCCCTCCGCTCCGCGAGACACCTACGGCCCGTCGGGCGCCGCCAACAATCACATCTTCGTCGTTCCCTCTCTGGACATGGTCGTGGTGAGAATAGGCGACCGAGGGCGCGCGAAGGAATCGTTTGGCGCGGTTCAGAACAGAATCATCGGCTCGGTTGTCAAAGCTGTTCTCCCATCAGGGTCGGATATTACTCCGAGCCCTATACAGTAGGCAACTTGATGGGTTGCGATTTATTCCATTGCGTATTGCACGGAAGGCGCGCGAAAACAGCTTTTGACGATCTCCGGGTGCTTTTGTGTGCTACGCAGGTAGGTACGCACTCCCGCCATAATTCCCTCCCGGCTGACGGGGCGGCGCCGGCCTACCGCATTCCCTTTTACATCGTTGTTCAGAAACTCATCGGGGTTCAGATCCGGGCTGTAGGTTGGCAGCAGGATCACCCGGATTTGCCCTGTGCGTTTCTCAAGCCATCGCTCCACCCGAGGCGATTCGTGCACAGCATGGGCGTCAACAATCAGGTAAACCTTGCGGCCCGCGCTGCGCACCAGCCGCCGCAACAACTCAATGAACACCCCGGCCCTGAACCGCCGCTTGAAGACCGTGAACCGCAATGTTCCTTGGTTGGTAACGGTGGACGTCATGTTGCATCGCCACCGCTGCCCGGTGCCTGGGATGACCGGCGTCCGCCCCTTGCGGCCGTAAGTGGCGCCCGCCTGATGGTCGCTTCGCAATCCCATCTCATCGCCCCGTGGATCTCCGCCCCTTCTGCCTTGGCCTCCTGCCGCACCTTGGGATTCTGCTCCCGGGCGCGCCCCGCGGATTCGCGGGGCTTCTGTGCGGCAACCCCCACCGTCTTAGCCAGCGACCGCGCGTCATCAGCGACACCCCAAACACACGGACCGCTTCCACCTGTTTCATCCCTCCCATGATCGCCTGCACCGCCCGCAGGCGAGTGAACTCTTGTGCTTTTGGAGAAAGCAAGCGAGTATCTCGTTTCTTCATAATGGAACAGCACATCACAACCCGGATGAAAGGCCAACTATTTAAGGTTCGGAGTAATAACCTCTCTCTCCTTTTCTTGCCACGCAAAGACAGCCGCACCCGGCCACACTGGGTGTCCGGGCGGCTGTGACCATGCGCGCATAGGGTCAGGCTCGCCGTTCGCACTCATCATGCCAGAGGTTCTTACCTCGCCTGCTGAACCTGAACGCCCTTTTGCTGTAGCGAATAGAACGCCTCGAGCTGCTTTACATTCTGACCTTGGATCGCCGCATTGGATATCGTTAGGTTGTCAAACCAATCTGCCTGGGCCGTTGGCGCCCGCCCGCGTGTGCCTCTTTTGGCCTTTCGGGCTTCCTCGCGGCGGGCGAGGAAGGTGGCGCCGCGGTGGAAGGCGTAGCGGCGT
>CAZXGF010000104.1:0-5494 GCA_964640185.1 uncultured Verrucomicrobiota bacterium
ATCACCACAAGGGTGCGTTCGGAAAAATGTCATCCACAACTCTTGACAATATCTCTTTCTGTTGCTTTCCGGTGTTGTAGGTAGCCTGCTCCTCACGCCTTTCGTCAGGCGGCTGGCACTGCGCTTACAGGTCTTGGACGATCCAAGTGTGAGGAGGACCCAAGAAAAGCCCATGCCCACGCTCGGGGGGCTGAACATATTCGTGACATTTGTATTGCTTGTGGGCTCTTGCCTCTTATTTGAGAACAGGATTACAACTGCGTTTCTGGAGAGGGGAAGGCAAGTCCTTGGAATCCTCTTGTGCGGGCTGATTGCGCTGCTTTTGGGGATATATGATGATGTGCGAGGGGCGGATGCGAAGAAGAAGTTCTCGGTGCAGATTGTCGCGGCGGTGCTTGCTTTTGCCCTGGGATTCAGAATAGAAGGCGTCTCGTTGGGGCCTTTTGGCTCTATGAGCCTCGGGGTGTTTAGCTTGCCCCTCACGATTTTCTGGATTGTGGGGATAACAAACGCGATCAACATGATTGACGGGATGGATGGGCTGGCGGCGGGAGTAGCGTTCTTCGTGTGCGCAGGCAACTTCTTTGTTTCGCTGGTTCTTGGCAATGTAGTGATGTCGGTTATTTCGGTTATTCTTGCAGGGGCACTGCTGGGATTTCTGCGGTACAACTTCCCGCCGGCGAAGATATTCCTTGGAGACACGGGGAGTCTTTTCCTCGGAATGGTGATTGCCCTGTCATCAATTGCAAGCGCGCAGAAAGGTTCTACGGTCGTCATGATGCTGATTCCGATAGCCGCCCTCGGATTGCCTATTCTCGACACGTCCTTAGCGGTGTTCCGCCGGAGCCTCCTTGGGAGACCCATTTTTGTCTCAGATAAAGGGCACATTCACCACGCACTTCTGAGGCTTGGCATGAGCCAAAAGAAAGCAGTGCTTCTTTTGTACGGCTTCTGCGTTCTTCTTCTGGGTTTTGGCGCAGCGGTGTTGTTTAATAAGAGTAGAGTGGCTGCTATCTATCTCGGGGCGATTGGGCTTATTTCAATAGTGGCGATGAGAGTTCTTGGCTACTTGAACTACGAAAAGATACACACTGTTTTGTCCAATCGTTGGCGCTACAGGGTTAAAGATGTTGCCTGCCGTTTGCTGTCGCTGAAAATGAAAAACGCAGAGACCGTCAAGCAGCTATGGAAGCTGCTGACTGAAGCGGCGGAGGAATTTGAGGTGGATGACATGGAGCTCTCGCTGAACGGGGTTTATAAGGATTCCCCATTGCATTGGGCAAACGGAAAGGACCTTGAGAGGCATGACGAGGCTCGATCGGACGGTCTGCGGTCGCAACGGTTCGATTTTCAGGGGGACTTGGGATGCCTGAGATTTGCCTATTACGGCTCGCAAGATGAGGACTTTGAGATAGAGAGGAATTACCGCTTAGAGGTCATAGCCCATGTTGCTGAGAAAAGAGTGGCGGAGCTTCTTGAAGTGGGTCATTCATAAGATATGAGCGATGACAAAACATCGAAAGTGGGAGAAGCCGCAGGTTGATTGGCGAAACCGGTGCGGAGAGTCGCTGCTTTGCGGCAAGGGTGTGGCAGAACGCCGGGCGGGGAAGCATCTATTTCCGAGGGCGTGTTGGAGTGTTCATTTTGCTATTGCTTTGACTTTATCATTGATTGGAGCCACAGCCTAAACGGGTATCGGCGCAAACATGAGCTGAAGGAGAGCTTTGGGGAGGAGCCCGGGGGGCGGAAATAATGTCAGGCGACGATGTGCCGCTTAGGAGTCCTGTTCGCAAATACGGTGACGCATTGTCCTACATGCAAGGGGGAAGCTCGAGACAAGATAACCCCGCCTTCGGCGGGGGATCGTTCGAGGCATGATAGGAATCCCGTAAATCCTCTCAGGAATTCTCTGGACAGGATAACAGGATATACGAGATATTGAAAATCCTGCTGATCCTCTGAATCCTCTAAATCCTGTGAATCCTGTCAAAACCTCCTCGGCGCAAGGCGGGACTGAGGGCTGAATCTCAACCCCCAATCCGGGTCTCCTACAAAGGGGAAGTTGTTGGAGAGTTCGTGGCCGACATTGTGGTCGAGGGAAAACGGTCATCGTGAAACTGAAATCCGTGAGGCGCCTCGTCAGCGCTCAAGAGATACCCCGCGAGACGCGGGGTAGGCCTTATCTTGAATTTCGGACAACGGAAAGCTGAGGTAAAGCGAAAGGTCAAGGACCTTTCGGAGGGATAAACCCCGCGGAACGCGGGGTTATCCCGTCAAAAAAAGGATACCTCACCGAATTTATGAATCAGAGCACTTAGGAGACTGAAGAAATGACAAGGAAGAATCCTCCGGAAGGCAGCTACGAGCAGGTGCCGCAAGCGGAGGCGATGGTCGAGCCGTTCGTTTATGAAAAGCAACTGACGGTAAAAGACGTTTATCATATTCTGCTTAAGCGGAAGTGGATTCCGATAGCTTGCCTTGTTAGCTTTGTTGCGATTGCTGCGATCGCCTCGATGAAGGCAACCCCGATGTACAAGGCGACGGCGCAGATCGAGATCGAGAAGGAGAGCATGAATCTCCTCTCTTTCAAGGACGTGGTCACTGTGGATACCGCGGAGGACTATTACAACACGCAATACAAGATTTTGAAAAGCAGGTCCCTTGCGGAAACTGTCGCGGGGAAGTTGAGAGCGAATGGTAGTCCCAACGATAGGAATCTGACAAGGGATGCCGTTCTTGAAATGACGAAGGTCGAGCCTGTTACGAAGAGTCGTTTAGTGGATGTTACAGCGGAATCTCGTTTTCCCGAGCAGGCTGCTCGCGTCGCGAACGCACTTGCCCAAGCGTACATCGACCAGGACCTCAACAAAAAAGTCGAGTCCATTCGCGCGGGGTCGGAAAAGTTGAGTGAAGAGCTTACCAAAGCCAAGACAAGGCTCGATGAGTCGGAAAAGAAGTTCACCCAATACAAGGAACGCAACAACATCGTTTCGCTCAACGAGAAGCAGAACCTTGTTCTGGAGGAACTGTCGAATTTGAATACGGCGGCCGCCGCGGCAAGGACCGAGCGGGTGAGAAAGGAAGCGAGATACAACCAGCTCAAGGTGCTGTCGCTTGAACAGCTCAGACATGAGGAGGAAGTAGTAAACAGCGTGCAGATACAAAACCTGAGGAAGATGGAATTAGAGGCTGTCAAGAACGTGGATACTTTGGCGAAGCGGTACGGAGATAAGCACCCCACGATGATCACGGCCAAGTCAGAGCTGGCGAAAATCCGGGAGACGATTAACGAGCAGATTCTGAAGGTCGTTGATGAGGTGAAAAACTCGTATGAGATGAGGAAAACCCAAGAGGATCAACTGGTTGAAGCAGTCGAAAAGAAGAAGAACGACGTGCTGATGTTTACCAAGAGAGTAAACCTATATGAAAGCCTCTCGCGGGATGTCGAAACGAACAAGAAGCTTTATGACGAGATACTAAGCCGTACGCACGAAACCGACATTTCGCAAAGAACCGAAGAAAGCCACGTGCGAATTGTGGATAAAGCGGATGTCCCGAAAAAACCTTTCAAGCCCCGCACGACGCGCAATCTGGTCCTTGCCGTTGTTGCTGGCTTGATCGTTGGCTGCGGCGGAGCGTTATTCATCGAGCATCTCAACGACAAGGTCGAGAGCCCTCAGGACGTCGAGGGATTCCTGGCAAAACCTTTCCTGGGAGCCGTGCCCGTAATGTCCGATCATACATACGACGGTGTAGAGGAAAGAGGCAAAATTGCGTATCTCGCCCCCGAATCAACGACATCCGAAGCCTATAAGACACTCCTCGCCGGCATTCACTACTCTCCCTCAGCCAACGGGATCAAGACAATCCTCGTGACGAGTGCCGGTCCCGGCGAGGGTAAAACGACCACTCTCGCGAATCTGGGCATATCGGCCGCTCAGAACGGTAGAAAGGTTCTTCTGGTTGATTCCGACATCCGGAAGCCCCAGATTCATCGGGTATTCGGACTCAGGAAAGATGTCGGGCTCACGGATTATCTCGTCGGAGAGGCTGGCTTGGAACATGTGGTGCAGGAGACTGAGATTCCCAACCTTTCGGTCATCGCCAGAGGCGCCTCGTCTCCCAACCCTTCGGGATTGATCTCCTCCGACCGGATGAAAGAGTTCGCAAAGCTCATCAGGGATAAGTACGACCTCGTATTATTTGACTCGCCCCCGTGCACGCTCACGGCTGACTCGCTGATCCTCGGAAACCTTGCCGATGCCGTCGTTGGTGTCGCTCAAAGCGGACGGTTCTCGCGAAAGATGGTCGGGAGGGCGATGGACCTTCTTGACGGCGTGAACGCCAACGTCCTCGGAATCGTCCTCAACGAGGTCAAAGAGCGCGACCACCGCTACTACTATTACTACTACGGCTACAGCTATTACTACCATTACGGCTACGGCAAAGACGGCGAGCGAAAACACCACAGGGGAGAGTCTCACAGGCACAAGTCAAAACGAGCACGAGAGCACAAACATTCGAGTTCGGCGCCTGTTTCCTGACCGATAGCTTGCGTCAAACGAAGGGAACGTGAGTCTTCGCCGCGTCTCCGAGTCGCAGGCGATGACTGCGACTGCGAACTCCTCGATTGCGCGAGTGCAACCCCATGACTTCGCAAAAAAACGTTCCCGTTCCTGCGCCTGCCATCATCTTGCGGTTTCCCGCCTTATAAGCCCGTCCCGTTTTCCATCCGATTCGCCTCCACCGCACACCTGCCTGTAGCCCGGTAGTCCGACCTTCCCACTTTCCTACCGCCCTTCACAGCTCAGCCTGATCTTTGAACCTTACCAGTTTATGTCGCTTTCTCCCCCTATTCACGCCACGACACCAGGATTATGTGTGGAGACCGTGAGGCGGCCTTTTCCCAATAAGGCGGCACTCCTGTAACCTTTATATATACCTGCGACAAATCTTAAACATGGGCTACACTTTTGTGCGTGAGCCGTTGAGCAAAGAGGAATGCGATCAAATGGTCAACGCTTGCCGGACGTTTCGCGAAAAGCTTGTTGTCTGGGTATTATTGGACACTGGACTTCGAGTGAGCGAATTCTGCAACCTCAGACGCGAGGGAATCCACTGGCAGGAGGACTGCCTCGTTATCTGGGGGAAGGCAGGATGGTACGGGCATCGGGGCAAGAGAAGGATAGTGCCTTTGACGTCCAAAGCAAACAAGCTTCTCGAACTCCACTTCTGCAATGTGAAAGGCGGTAGGAAACTATGGCGGGTGACGGACTAAAACCGTGGCACCTCGGGTGTACTTCCCCTATGTGAGATCAGCTCTGAGGAACAAGGAATTCTTCGCAGCTTTCCATAGCGATTCGGGGCAAGTATATAGGGCGGAATAGGGGGCGGGTAGGCGAGATTGACTCGTGCGGAAGAAAAGACTCTTCGCACGGTCTTTTTTTCTTGCATTTTCGGATAAGTTGTAATACTTTTCCGATAAACAGCACAC
>CAZXGF010000105.1:0-4739 GCA_964640185.1 uncultured Verrucomicrobiota bacterium
AGTCAAGCGAAAAAAAGAAAAAAATACCAATGCGAATTTGCTCACAACGCCCAACGAGCAAAAACAGCCTTAAAATGCCCCATTTATAGGGCTCCCTTGCGTGTCCCCTTGCACTCTTTTGGAATCGCTGCTCCTCCGGGTGTGGCCGTATTTGGGTGGCAGGGAAAGGAGCGAGAGAGAGCTTAACGCAAAAGCGCCAGGGCGAAGGTGAACAACAAGAGCCGCACGCACGTTTTGGGTTTCATTCCGGGCGGCGATGTGTTATGATGTTCCGACGCCGTGGGAGGCGAGAATAGCTGCTTCAAAGCGAGGAAAAGCGAGATGGCGATGAAAATCTTTCTATACGGCGAGGAGGTTCTGAGACAGAAAGCTTCCCCGGTCGAAGAAATAGATGACGGCCTTCGGAAACTAATTCGCAACATGGCGGAGACGATGCGCCAAGCGAAAGGTATCGGACTGGCGGCGCCGCAGGTGGGAGAACCACGAAGAGTTATCATCGCGGAGGTCCCACAAGAGCAGAAGCGTCTAATTGCTCTCGTGAATCCGAGGATACTCGAATCGGAAGGATCGTGCCGCTTTGAGGAAGGCTGTTTGAGCATCCCGGGAATATCGGCGAAGGTCAACCGGGCTGCGGAAATCCTTGTCGAAGGAGTGACTCCGGAAGGGCAACCAGTCAGGAAGGAGTACTCAGGGCTTCTCGCGAGGGTGATGCATCACGAGATTGATCACCTGGACGGAGTCCTGTTTGTGGACCACCTCAGCATACTGGGCAGAAGCGTGGTTTCGTTCAAACTGAAAAACCTGGCACGCGCCAATAAGAAGTAGCGAAGCTCGTTCGCGCCTCCCGCGAATGTTCGCGCCATAGCGCGCAGGGAGCGCACAAGAAGCTATTCTTTTTCGGCGAGTCCATCGGGTTGGCTTCCCATCTCCGCGTTCTCTGCGCCCTCTGCGGTTTTCAGGTAGTTGCTGCCACCGCGTCTCTGCGGCTCGGCGCGCGGTATAGTTCGCCTCGCCGCTGTGACGTGAACATCGGAGAAGTGAAGATGGAGAAAGAAAAATCGCCGCTGCTGCAAAGCATCATTCTGTGCTTCAATCCGAACTTCTACCGGAGGGTGTTGAGGCAGAGCGGCTGGCGAAGTTTCCTATATCTCGGACTCATTTGTCTGATAGTCTATGGTTTCCTGGGCTACCGTTTTGCAACGATTGTCTTCGAGCAGGACGAAGAGAGCATTTCCGCTTTTTACGAAAGGGCCTTGCCTGATTTTCATTTCGACAACGGCGAAGCCGACTACCCGCCCGATAAGCCCCACGTCTATGAGGAAAAGGTCGAAGAGAAGGACGGCGAGAAGCTTGTCGCGGTGATTGTGGACACATCCGGCAAAAGAGAGGAGCTGGATGAGAAGTACCAGGCGGGTTATTTGATAACCAAAACGGAGATTGTAACAAAAGGCGCCGCCGGAAGGGAGAGAAGAGAGGCAATACCGAAAACCGCAAAGAAGGTTCCGGCAAAAGAGTTTTTCATCTCGGTCATTCGCGAGCAGAAGCCGAGAGCTGTCGTGACAATGACTCTCCAAGCGTATCTGTTCCACGTAATCGCAAAGCTGATTCTCGTGGCTCTGGTTTCGGGGGTGTTGCTACTGGCGGACAAGGGGAAAGCTCACACATATCCCTTCGCGTATTACTTCAACGTGGGATGCTATGCGGTGACGCCGTTCGTTCTTTCCGCTTTTGTGAGGTGGGGGCTCAGGAGCTCGATTGCGAACTGGGTCAGCTACGGCGTATCACTGATGCTTTTCTTGTCGCTGGCGGTATCGGGGCTGGCGAAGTGCAGGCAGGACGATGCCAGAGAGCTTCAGCTCGCCGAAGCACAGGAAGACGCCTGAGGCACGGGAGGAAACCGTTGTATTCACCGCAGAGGTCGCGGAGTAGAACAGGTCACATGCCCGCATAAAGTTTCGCGTTGCCTTCTTCTTCGCGCTCTTTGCGTCTTTGCCTGAGCGGCTCTCATAATCTTCCAGCCCAAGGCGCGAAGACGCAAAGCTTCTTTTCCCTCTCTGCGCCCTCTGCGCTCTCCGAGTTGAATATAACGGCCAGGAGGAGGAAGTTGCGAATAGTCTTTCTTGGGACTCCGGAGAGCGCCGCCGTCTGTCTGCGGGCGCTCGTGCGAGAGAAATTCGATATTGCCGCGGTGGTGACCCGACGGGACACGCCGAAAGGCCGCTCCCTCCGCCTCACGTCGTCGCCCGTGAAGCAAGCCGCTGAGAGGGCGAACCTCCCCGTGTGCCAATTCGAGAAGGTCTCCGGCCCCGAGTGCATCGAGAAAATCCGCGGCCTTTATCCGGACGTAATCGTCGTCGTGGCTTTCGGCGAGATTCTATCAGAGGAGTTTCTAACGATACCGAAGAAGGCGATCGTGAACGTGCATTTTTCGCTCCTGCCGAAATATCGGGGCGCGGCGCCCGTGCATTGGGCTATTATCAACGGCGAGAAGGAGACGGGCGTCACCGTGCAGCACCTCGCGAAGAAGCTGGACAGCGGCGACATCGTCTTACGGGAAAAAGTGCCCATTGCCGGTGAGGACACGGCGGAAATGCTCACTGCGAAGCTCGCGGCAGTCGGCGGGGAGCTTTTGGTGAAGGCTCTACGGCAGCTTGAGAAAGGGACAGCCCGAAGGCTCTCGCAGGACGAAAGTCAAGCAACTTATGCGAGAAAGCTCTCGAAAAAGGATGGGGAGATAGAGTGGCGTTTACCGGCGGCGCAAATTGTGACCCGCGTCAGGGGAATGAACCCGTGGCCGGGGGCATATACCTTTGTCCCGGAGAGGGGCAAGCGGAAGACGTTGAAGATTATCAGGGCTAAACAACTCCCCGAAGGCGCCGGCGAACCGGGGCAGATACTCCGTGCGACGGATAAGTTTGTCGTCGCAGCGGGAGAAGGGTCCGTCGAACTCTTCACCGTCCAGCTCGAAGGGAAAAAGCGGATGGAGGCGGAGGATTTCCTCAGGGGTCATCACATCCGCGAAGGGACAATGCTCGGATAGCAACTGTTGCCATGGCAGCTCACGTGGATAGAAAAAGAGGCGCCCGCCGATGGCTCGCTTCATTGGCCGCGGCCGTTATCGTCTGCTTCGCCGGGTCGCTGATGCTCGGGGAGAAGACCGCCGCGTTCGCCAGAAAAGACGTGTTCGGGAAGCTTGGGGCAACGTGCCGCATCGTCATGCACCATGTCCCGCTCGTGGGCAAGCTCTTCGAGCTGCCGGCGTCCTACGAGACGATGGACCAGATAATCTGGGAAATTCGCACGCCTCGCTTGATTCTCGCTCTTCTCGTGGGGGCTTCGCTGTCGGCGGCTGGCGCCGTGATGCAATGCTTTTTTCAGAATCCCATGGCCTCCCCCTACATCGTCGGCGTGTCCTCCGGTGCAGCCCTCGGGGCGACCGTCGCTTTCGCTTTCGACATCAGCCTGGGCTGTGATAGTGGGGGAAGCGGCCTTATCGCCTTTCTCAACGAGCAGCCGATGGCGGTGCTGGCATTTGTGGGAGCTTTGGGCGTCACGCTGGTGGTATATCTGCTCTCGAGGAGGGGAGGGAAGATCCATCTGCCGACGCTCCTTTTAACAGGGATTGCCCTGGGGACGCTTGCACTATCGGCGGCGTGGTTCATGCTCTTCTGGCGAAGACCGTACGACTACGAGGGGATAATCTTCTGGCTCATGGGGAGCTTCAACGGAAAGGGATGGCCGAGAGTGGCGATGCTATTTCCGTACGTTCTGCTTGGCGTAGCTTTCATCCTCTGCTTTTGCAGGGACTTGAACGTGCTCCTTCTGGGCGAGGAAACGGCGCAGCACCTCGGCGTTCGGGTCGAAAAAACCAAACTGCTTCTGCTGGCGGCTTCGACGATACTGGCGGCAGTCTGCGTTGCGGCGGTGGGCGTCATCGGGTTTGTCGGATTGGTTGTGCCGCACCTGATGCGTTTGCTCGTCGGGCCTGATCATCGCTCGCTGATACCCGCGTGTCTGCTGGGAGGGGGATTGTTGCTCGTGCTGGCGGACGCCGCAACGAGAACCGTGTTTCAAGAGATGATTCCGATAGGCGTCATCACCTCCATGCTTGGCTGCCCCTTTTTCCTGTACCTCCTGACGCGAAAAGAAAAGAGATTCTTCTGATTCGAGAATACGGAAGCCCGCTTCGGTTCCGTACAGGCCGCCGCACCTGAGAAGCCCAAACTGCACGACGAGAAACGTGCACCTGTGCTCCGTTGAAGATACCTGTTTAGCTCACCCTCGCACAAAAGTCCCCGCCGTAGCTCGCTCGGCATCGCGCGCCGCCCAGTGTGTCGTTTTATTTCATTCGGTAAGATTGCCAAGAATAGCGCCTCTGCTGTAGCACGGGCATCTTGCCCGTGGTCTCCACCCGAACTCAATTTTGCTATAAACGTGACGCTCCCCCTTGCCGGGCGGACCCGAGCGCATCTCGCCCATGATTCGCACCGCGAGCTCACTCCTGCAATGTATGTAACGCTGGCGTCTCGCCGGCAGTCTCGAGGGCGTCTCGCCCTCGGTGGGCAGCACAATCACCGCGCTGGACCCCCCCTCTCCTTCCTCGGCCCCCTCTGCGCTTCCAACCCCACCCAGCACAAGCGAGGACGAAGTCCTTCCAATTCTCTTCTCTGTGACTTCGCGCCTTTGCGTTAACCTAACTTCCGCACTTTGTAGTGAGGAATATAGGAGAACCCCGATTT
>CAZXGF010000106.1:0-4369 GCA_964640185.1 uncultured Verrucomicrobiota bacterium
CCGAGAGCTACTACATTGACTACACCGCCGATTTGACCGGCGCGTGGAGTGAGGTCGCCGGTCCGCTCACCGGCACGAGCTCGTCGGATGTTGCGATCTCCGGCTCCGCCGGATTCTATCGCGTCCGCGCGGAATGATCTCGCAGCGAGCGCAAAGTCAAACGGCCCCGCCTTTTCGGCGGGGCTGTTCCTTTTGCGGACAGCGGTGCTGAGCGCGGCGCGCGCACGTGCATGTGCAGTGAATACAAAACGGTTGACAATATGATATGCCGCGCCCTATTGTTAACCGTGAATGGTAAGCGCGAACTGTGAACACTGTGTTGGTCAATCTGCACTTTCCGAATGCGGACACCTCTTCTCGGGCCAAACCTCTTGAGGCCGCGGTGCCGCGAGAGCTTGTGTCGCAGTCGCGTGTTCTTGCAGCGAATTGCCTGGTGTGTCCCTGAGTGATCGGAGCTTCTTGATGCTGAAACCCTTGGCGGGACACGATGACATTCTTCATACGGGCCAATTACCCGGGCTTACTTCCCTTGAGCAGATGACATTCTTCATTTCCATCAGCCGTCCCCGCAGGATTCTGTCCGGCAATTAGGAACGTTTGGCGGGCAAGGCAAACGGGTAGTTCGAGAACCCGTGAAGCACTGCTTTTTGCCCGCTCAGGCAACGCAACGCGAACTTCGCATCCGGCATAAGGAAACGTCTTAGATAAAGTCATAGGGAGGTTGACCATGAAACACGTACTTGTAGCTTTAGTTTCGTTCGTTCTCCTTCTCCGCCTGGGCGCCGGTATGGCGCAGGAGCCCCCAGAAGCAGTAGCTTTGACAACGAACAAGACCATCACCGTGGACGGGACCCTTGACCCAGAGGAATGGAAAGGGGTCAAGCCGATTGGGATTAACCAGACATGTGAGACGTGCATTGACACTACAGGGCACGTCGGCAGTGACGCAGACCTGAGTTATGACCTCTATATCGTCCACGACGGCGAGACGCTCTACTTCGGCTTCGACGTTACCGATGATAGCATTCAATCGGACAGTGGAGCCAGCACCTGGGACGACGATTGTGTCGAGATATTCTGCAATGCCGACAATGAGGGGACCGGTCAAGACAACGACGGGAGAGGGTTCCAGTTGCTCATAACGTCCGATGGGCGGACCGACGGCAGCGACAGCGGCCCCCTCGGTCTCGGTGACGACTGGTATGGGGCACAGACAACCGCCAAAGGTTTCTGCGTCGAAGTGGCGATTCCTTTCGACAGCTTCGATACCGGCGGCGGCGAGTCCCTCGCCGTTGGGGACCGCATCGGCTTTACCGTCAACGTGGATGATGACGATAACGGCGGCGGCCGCGAACATCAATTCTGGTGGTACGCCGTGACGGGGGACTCGTGGAATAACCAGCAGGACTGGGGATTCCTTGTGATCTCTGACAAGTTGGTCAGCTTAGTCAGTGCCGGCCCCGATCAGAGGATTGATTCCGGCCAAAGGGTCACCCTTCACGGCGAAGGCCCCGGCGACGCAACAAGCTTTTCATGGAAACAGACCGGGGGAGAGTTATATCTCGAACCCGCGCTGCAGCCTTCGCCGGACAGCCAGGAGGTATGGTTTGACACGGCCGAGGTCGAAGTCGGCTTTATCCTGACCTTTGAGTTGACGGTTATCTCAACCAGTGAAGGCACGAGTACCGACGAAGTCCAGATCACAGTCCTGGCGGTTAACGCGCCGAGAATTCCGCCGAGCAACCTGCGGACCCAACTGATCGACATGGGCTTCCGGCTTTTCTGGGACCCCGTTTTGGACGCGAACCTCTACGAGTTACACCTGGAATACCTGCCCGGAATCTGGATACCCTACGCACCGAACGTTGACGCTGCCGAGTATGACATGGCGGACCAGGAGCCCGGTGCGCAGGTCACTGTCAAGATTATAGGCAAGAACAAGTACGGCAAGGGCGCCGAGTCCGAGCCGATATCCGTGACCATCATGCGGAATGCCGCATTGCCGGCGCCTACTGGAAGTACGCCTCCGACCGCCCAGGTATCGGTCGGCGAGGCTGCCGTTCCCGCCCTGAATGACGGTATCCTCGACAGGGGTACGGATAGCTCCGGCGACCCCGCCAAAACCGAAGATTTCTGGGGATTTGTGTGGGACCAAGAGCTCTGGTTCGACGAGGTTGTCTATTACATGGGCGAGATTTCCCACGACGGTGGGTGGTTCACAGACCTGACCCTTGAGTATACCAAGGACGGTTCAACCTGGCTGCAAGCTCCCAACGTGCGGTTCAACCCGCCTTACGA
This sequence comes from uncultured Verrucomicrobiota bacterium, assembly GCA_964640185.1. GTDB lineage: Bacteria > Auribacterota > JABMQX01 > JABMQX01 > JABMQX01 > CAZXGF01. The sequence goes on from CAZXGF010000106.1 coordinate 2,299, forward strand.
CTTCACGAATGCCCCGGGGGGGCGGGCCAAATGTGCCAGGTACGAGATGAGTCTGGCTACGGTCAGAGGAACAGGAATAAGGATTCTCGGCACCCCCGGCGGTTTGGCCACTTATACCTCGATAGCGGAGCTGGAGGTCTATGGTGACCAGACGCGTAGCGACCTCGTCGTTCAAGGGCTGGACCTTGAAGTCCCGGAGAGGGGCACCGTCACCCTCGACGGCAGCTATTCGATGTCGCTCATAGCCGATATTATCACCTACTCGTGGAGCCAGACGAGTGGGCCGACTGTGGAGATTCCCGACGCAACCGCTGCCATTACGACGTTCACGGCTCCGGCCGTGGAGGAGGATACTCTTCTCGTTTTCTCCTTGACGGCGGGTGATGGCACAAATGAAGCTACCGACGACGTCCGCATCACGGTGAAGAACGTCACCACCACCGCAGTCGCCGGCCTTGACCAGACGGTGGAGGAGGGAGCCCTTGTGACCTTTGATGGCACCGGTTCCCAGACCGCCACCGGCGTCATAACCTATTCCTGGGCGCAAACGGCGGGACCGGAGGTGGCTCTGAGCGATGCCGGAGCCGCAGTGTGCAGCTTTACCGCGCCTGAGATATGGCCGTACGTCCAGCGGCTGACGTTCCGTCTCGATGTGGAGGATGGCGAGGGCGGCACCAGCAGCGATGAAGTGAACGTCAACGTCACAAACTCGGTCTTCGAGGTCAGGCCTTTGGGTACCGGCTACTTCCAAGACGTTCTCCACCTGGGCAATACACCGGAGGACCGTTTCCTCAGCCCCCTGGACCTGAGCCTTGACACCAACGACTACCTCGCGGATTGGGGCGGGCAGGCCAACGTCAACCCAGTCGAAGGACAAGCGTACGACTTCACGGACACGGATATAAGCACGACCGTCAATCCGATGGTGTGGACGCCGATACATAGCGACAGCGGCTGGTTCGGCAACGAGGCTCTGGACACCTTCGGGCAGATTTACCACATCTACGTCTTTTCGCCGGAGGAACGAGACGCACGGGTGCGTTTCCGCCACGATGATGAGGCCCGCATCTGGAACAACGGCGAGATAGCTGCGTCCAGGAACGGCTCGGACGGCAATTTGGAGCGCCATGGTGACTTCATCCTGAATGACGGAATCAACTCCATGACTCTTCGCTTTGAGGAAGCAACTGCCAGCAACCACATCGCGGCAAGGATTACTGACCGCAACGATGTTCCTTACACCGACCTTTCCTATGCCCTGTCTGTTCGTGTTCCTCTGCCCGCTGCATACGGCGTGAGGACGCTCCCAGACTCGTATCCGTCGCCGGGGACCGTCATCATCCAGGTTTCGCTCAGGGCAGACCCCGAGAACCTCCCCGGAACCATCGCCGTCAAGGAAATCCTTCCCGAAGGCGTGACCATTGCTGATGCCGGCGGCGGCACACCCGGCGCCGGTACGCTCACCTGGACTCTCGATGGCGTCGCATCTACCGTCGTATCCTACTCGCTGTCGGTTCCGGCGGGCACTACCGCGGGTTTGATCTTCGCAGGCGATGTCAACGGAGAGGACACTCTCGGAGACAGCGAGACGTATGCCGTTCCCTCTGCCCCGCAACACGTAACTCTCGACATGATGTTCGGCGCACAACTGACATGGAGTCCCCCGCCAGAAGAAGGAGCTGGCGCCTATCGAGTATATCGCAGCGTGGACGGCGGAGACTGGGAACAGGTGGGCTTTATCAGTCAGACCTTCTACACGGAAGGCGTTGTCGAGGGGAGCACTTACAGCTACAAGGTCATGGCTGTCAGCAAGAACGGTGTGGAAGGCCCCTTCTGCGAAGCCACGGAAGCGATGACGGTAACGGTGCCGACAGTCGTGGAGGCGGAGAACTACAACTACGGCGGAGGAGAGTACCCCGGATACGAAAACTGCGACGCCGCCAATGAGGCGCCGGACTCCGACACAGTCGGCACACCGGCGGATTACGACTTCTTCTACGCCACCGACGTTCCGGCGGATGACACACGCCGCTTCTACCGCCCGAACGACAACTGCGGGATGGAGACTCGC
>CAZXGF010000107.1:0-4180 GCA_964640185.1 uncultured Verrucomicrobiota bacterium
GCGACGCTCGTCGGCGATGGAAAGGAGAGAAGAGTTCCGGTCTCGGAGGTGGAGGGGAGAAAGAGAGCGGACCGGACACCCTTAACTGCTTGGGTGCCCGATCCGCCTTATGCGTCGGCCCTTGTTCTACTTCTTCCGTTTGTCGTGGGGTGCGAGGATTTCGGCCACGGCTACAGACTGATTGCCGCTTGCGTCCGTTGCCACAATGCTGATCGTGTATATCCGACCGTCTCCTTTGCCTGAGCGCTCGGAGCGGAGGCGCACTTCAATGACTCCTGTTTCATCGTCAACGGAGTCGATGTAGAAGTCGGGAATCGTATTGCCGTCACCATCTGAGTCCGGGGGCTCGCTGCTCTGAACCTCGACCTCTAGATCAATCCCTCCACCTCCATTGTCAAACGCGTTCGCCTCTATCGTCACCGGCACAAGCTTGTGGTTCGGAGGCCACAGAATGGTCACGCTTGGAACGGGGCTGAGACTTGGGGCAGTCGTATCGATGACCTGTACCGACACGAAAGCGCTCACGGCATCGTTAATACCATCGCTCACTTTCAGCTCGATCTGATGTATCCCCAAGAGGAAGCGAGGGTCACCCGCTGGAACCACCAGGTCAGGAAGTGCGACCACATCACCGCCTTGGATCGTTGTGGCCGTACCAGAGTCTAAGACTCCGCTGTCTTTTAGCCACTCGTAGGACAGAGTATCTCCATCGAAATCGGATACATCGGTAACGACAATGATCGGATCGATGCCGAACTCCGCGACCTGGTAGCTCGGTGCTGGCTGGGCTTCTGGCGGCGAGTTCTGGATAGTCAGGACCATGTCGTCTGAAGCTGTAGGTCCTCCTTCCCCAACTTCACGGACTTCCAACGTCAGTGTGTGGTTGCCGATTGAGAAATAAGGTAGGGAACCAAGATCCAAATAGGCTTCGCCGTTCGGGCCGACTGGTGTCCAATCAAGCAGAATAGTCTCTCCCTCTCGCCATCGATACTCCAAGGCGTCACCATCTGGGTCTGTCGGTAATCCCACAACAAGAGTATAAGCCTGATCGGCGCTCGGGACTTGGATGTTCTCGCCAGCGTCGGCCACTGGAGTCTGGTTCACAAACGTGTGAAAACGCTGCTGGACTTCGTCGCCTGTCAACGCGCGCGAGTATATCGCAAGCTCATCCAGCTTGCCGACAAACCCCTCGCCCCCCCAAAGAGAGCACGCACCGATCAAAAGCGCCCCCGCGCTTGGTGCGATCGAACCTACCCGCGGATAAGAGGCAATTCTCACTGAATCCAGATATAATCGAAACTCGGTTCCATCGTAAACACCTGCAACATGGTGCCAGCATCCCGGTTCGAACAATGGACGCGGATCAACATCATCCAGATAGCACACGAGGCAACCCGGATCAACCCAAAACTGGATGAGTTCCGCGTCTACGTTCAGGCCATACCCGTGCGTCCAATCCCTGCAATCGACGACATAATGCTGAGGGTAGTTGTAGCCCCGCGAAAACGCAAAGTTCACCCACACTTCAATCGTCAACTGCCCCGAAGAAGGAAAGAGGTCCGCGGAGTTGGGGACGGAGACGTATCCCGTACCGTCAAGAAGAAGGGCGGACCCCGCTATTGCATCTCCACTCCAGCCAGTTCCGCCCATCAGGGTGCCGTGATGGTCCCCCGCGGAGTCATGGGCTGTGTTCCCGCTGACTTCGTCGAATTTCCAGTAGGCTATCATGTCGGGGAATGCACACTGCTCCAGAAAGATGCTATCACTTGCATGGTTCGACTCGCCTGTGCTATTCCTCGTTTTGAAATAGACGATCTTCTGTCCGTCGCCGGCGCTGAGAGAGAACTGAGGGGCAATTGAATATGTCTGCCATGCCGCCCCGCTGAAGTCGGAGCTTTCGCTCGCCATGTAATGGCTTGGGTTGTTTGCGGTGGTGTTGTTCAGAGTTACGGTTTGGCTTTGAGTTGTTGCAGCGCCGCCGTTGATGGCGAACGCTGTAACGACCGGCGCCTCACAAATCGCAGTCCAAGATTTCAGGACCAGGTTATCAATGTACCCCTCGGCAATCGCCCCCGAGGCATACGTGTGCCCAACGGCACTAATCGAGAGCCGGTCAACTCCCGCGAAGCTGCCGACGCCGGTCAGCTCCTGCCCTCCAACAAGCGTGTCGTCCGAAAGCTTCGTTACCTGAAGCGAAAGAGAACCCGCCGCCGGATCGTACACTGCGACGGTGTGATACCAGGTGTTTAACTCGAAGGGAGCGGGCTGCGCCCCTCCAGGATGGTAAGAACCTCCCTGGGCATCGTAGTAGATCAGCGAGGCAGTTTTTCCTTGATCCGCATTATGGTAGGAGACCTGCCATGTGGTCGCGGAGCCTATATGCATGTCGGGATCAATGAGGCTGAGAAACAAGTCGGCCGCCCAGTCGCATCGGGTCAGGCAAGCATCGAATTCCAGACAGTAGGCACGGCTAGGGTCGTATGGGATAGCCTTGTACGAGTATTGCTCGCTGCCGTTTTGCCGTTTGAAGTAATAGTTGCCGGCGGCCTCGTTCCAGTAAAAGTTCTGCGGGGCGTTCGTCGTCCAAGCCGGATCGGTCGAGAAGTCCGTGGAGTACACTTCCTCCCAAACCTGGGCGAGTGAGTTACTTAGCGGGAACATTAAGAGAGAGAGAAACAGAGCAGACCAGAGCAGGAGAGCTGCAAAGCGGGCGGGAGGTATTGAACGGATGTTGTTCTTCATGGTTACCCCTCCTCAATTTAATTGATTTTCCCCACTGCCTTCAACCTCGGAAAACAAGAGAAGGTTACACCACGCCATTTGGATGTCAAGCATTATTTATACAGGAGTTTCCCCAAAAATTTGGCTATATTGGCAACATGAGCTGCGGATCGGCGCGGGGTTGGGTCTTTCCTCCCCGAAATGGGGCCTCACAACCTGCCAGAAAGGCTTTTACGCCGTCGGCCAGGGCATAGTATCGGAAATCGGGCACTCCGAAGATGCGTTTGGCTGCTTGGAGAGCGTGGTGGGCCAGGATGCCAAGCTTCAGCTTTTCCCCCAACCATACCGCCACGAAGTACACCGCCGCCGACACAATCGCTATCATGTTCTGTAAACCGTCGTACCTCCGTAACCGAATGTCCTCGACCTGATAGGCCTGCTTCGCAAACCACGCCAAGGGCGTGGTCTCCTCGATCTGCCATCGGCGAAAGTAGGACAGTACAACGAACATCAGAGATTTGCGGCTTTTGACCACCTCAACATTCGCCAAGATCATCAGTGGTTCGCGCCCCAGACCCTTCACCACAACCATGGCGAGCCGCTCTTCCCTCCCGGGCAATCTCAGTGCGCGGAAGCCAACCTGTATGTTGTAAACCTTCTCTCTTGACCCTTCCTCCCTGATTATCCGCTCCCGGTAAGGCATGCTGCACGAGGTCGCCACGTATTCCATTTTCTTCGCGTACTTCTTGCTGAGGTCCGACGGGTCTACGATCAACAAAGTATCCTTCTCGATGCGAGGAGCTGCTTGCTCCATCAGATTCTCCGTGACCCTCTCCTCCAACCCACACCTCCCCAGTTGCCGACACAACCGATTCACTGTCTTGATCAGCCGGATCCGCTGGTTCAGAGCCCTGCCAATCTCCGACACGCGAACGGACTGCCGACAGAGAATCCCGTACAGCATCTCTTCCACGAACCTCCCCGCCACTTTGGGCAAACCTTCGGAAAGTTTCCCCGAAAATTGCCCGATTTGACCTTTCAATTTGTCCGCTATTTGGCTACGATTCATCTCGGGCCTCCTGATGGTTATGACTTTTGGTTACTGCACAACTTTTACCTCAGGAGGTCTTCTCTTTCATCAAAAAGTTTCCCCATTTTTTTCCAAAAAAGGACCTTCACACCAGCGACTTTCGATTTCTACCTCGCTACCAACGGGTTACAATCTCACCCTCCCCGTTTTTGGGGAAACTCCTGGTTTTTCCTGAGGGGAAAGGGCTCGACGGAACCGAGCTGCGGGGAAATTCGTTCTCATAAAGATCGTGCGGAAGGATTTGGGCCGGGCAACGAGCTTCTAGAAATTCAGCCGAAAAGCCCCTGATTGGGGCAGAGCTTACGGTCTCTGCAACGGTGTGCCGCGCAGAAGATCAGGCGGCGAATAGTCTGTTATCCCGCTCCTGCT
>CAZXGF010000108.1:0-3719 GCA_964640185.1 uncultured Verrucomicrobiota bacterium
TCACCGCTGCCGAGCACAAAGTCAATGTCCCAGGGGATAAGCACAAAACGCCCGTCCGAAGGGCGTCTGTAAAGGAGATTGTTCTTGCCGCGATTGTATCCCCAGCTATCCCAGTCGCCGACGATGTGCCGGACGGCAATCTCCTTGAGCACTTCCTCCACATCCATGACTGAGCTGACAGCATTCTTATAGCTCGTGCCCGAGGTGTTGAACGCTGCCATGAGGTCAATGATTGGCTGGAGATTGTCGTCATTATCGCGGCTGCGAATGCGGTAGTTCCAGCGGTACAATTCCTTATCCTCGCCCCACCACTTCAGGTCTGCATCGCGGTTGCTGAAGCTGCCGCTGTCGGTGAACTCGAACCAGTCATCTATCTTGTACAGGTAGCCCTCATCGTCGCCAGGAAACCAGAAGGATACGTAATCGAGGTCAACTTTTTGCACGTCGCCGTAGAGGCCGTGGTCGGTCTGGTTGCACAGAACTCGCACGAAGCGAATCTGGCTCCACGGGATGCCAATCTCTCGGCATATCCAATAGGCGATACGCTCATTTTGCAGGGACGACATCCCTCCTCGGGGGTCCTGAATATCCAGGTTCATCTCTCGCCGGCCGTGGAGGAGGTTATCCGCCGGGAAGCGGATTCGCAAGCCTCGCTTGCTGTTCACCGGATTGACGGAACCGCGTATGAATGGGCTTCCTCGCAAACGTATCCCGCAGTTGTAATACATTTCGGTATCGTCGTAGATGAAGCAACATGGGAGCAACTGGTTGCTCATTTTGGGCCGGGAAGCCAGCTCGTCCCCCGTCGCGGAGGGGATTAGAATACGGTACACGGGGAAATTGGAGAGCTTGGGCGAGGCGACAACCTGATACAAGCACTGCTGGTACTCCGGGTCGGCGGGGAAGCTGGCGACGGCGCCTTTACCGTCTGTCGCCTCAACGTAGAAAGCCATGAGTGAGCCACTGGCTTGCGAAGGGATTTGGCCTGCATATATGCCGCCGCCCGCTTCCTGCATCGCCGTGGAGCTGAAGGAGCCGCTGCCGTCAACCCGATAGAAAAGTTGCGCGCTGCTCACACCGTCTATATCCGAGATGCGAGCCGTTACCGTCACGCCCTCCCCCGGCTTGGGGAGGATCGGGCTGTGTTGCACCTCCGTGATGCTCGGGCCTCGATTGCTCGCAAAAACGCTGTTCTGCTGGCCGGGGCTGCCGAGCCTTTCCGGAACTTGAAGCTCGACGGCGTGCGCCATCGCCTGGGCGTGCGTCCGGACAATAAGCCATTTCGAGCCCGTCAGCCAGCGCGCCTGTCCGCTCATGGTGTAGCTTTGCCCGAGGGTAAGAGCGGACGCGGTATCTCTCTCAATACGGTTGCAGTAAGTGTCCCCTCGGCCGCTCGCCATGATGTGCAGCGAATGAGAACCGTCAACGCTGTCCTCGGTGGTGACGAACGAGTCCACGTGAGTCCCCTCGATCTTCCAGCCGCTCGTACCGGACTCAAACGAGCCGTTTTCCAGATACTCCGTGCTGCCTTTTCTAAGGCTCAAGTCATCCACCAGCGTCTCACCTCTGTGCTGAAGAAATATGTGGAACTCGCTCTCCGGTTGCTTCCACCAATTCGTCTGGATGGATGCGTGGGAGAACGGCGTCCAAGTTGATTTGCCCGATTCCTCACTCGCCGCCCACGCACCGGGGACGCTGTTGTCGTCCCGTGGGTCTATCAGCTCCAAGCTCGACCCCTCGCCATCGGCAGCCTCCGGCCACGCGCCCCCGTCGTAATATCGCACCGTGTCCACTATGTTGTCGAGCTCGTCCCTGAGCCTGACACACTCGCCGTCGTTGGCGAGCACTCCCTCGTAATCGCCGATGACATTGCCGATGCCGTATTTTGCCCGGATATGAGCCTCGTCTTTCGCAACGACGAGGTATTCCCCCGGCGCCATTTCAGTGCCTTCCGGGAAAGCGAAAGTTATCGCCTTGCTGAAACGCCAATTGGACAGGTCAACGCTTTGCGCGCCTCGGTTGTAGAGCTCTATATACTCGTCGCTGTCATCCTCGGTTATGGGGTGATACATCATCTCGTTGATGATGATTGAGTTCTCAAGCTCAACAAAGTTGGGGGCTCCTCCGGAGGGATTCGGCATGAAATACCAGTCGTCCGCCCCGTCCGGATAACGGCCGTAGCTTACCCCGGTCCGGGCGTGCTCGCTGTAGTTGACGGCGTCAACCACACGCGAAAGGTCTGCCGCAGTCAGGAAAATCTTTTCGCCCAGGGAGCTGAGCCCGAAGCCCAACTCCTCTCGCCCGAAGAGGCGATAGCCAGCCGGCTGGAGTATCTCCCCGTCGGGTATGCGAAATCTGGTGAGCTCGTCGGCCTCGTCGCTCAAGTACATTCCGGCGATCTCGACCGGTTCGTCGCCTCGGTTATACAACTCAATCCAGTCGCCCGCATCGGGCACTTCGGTCTTCGCCAGGAACTCGTTGATGACCACAGGTTCGTGGTTGCGAGTCCCCGCCTTATGGTGCCGCGTATCGTCTCCACCATTCTCGCTGGCCACGGGTTCCTCCGTGCCCTTGAAATAGAGCCACTCGTCCCCTTCCTCGACCAGGACCCTATTCACGCCGGTCCATGTGCCGATGAGCCTCGCCGAGATGGTGAAGTCACTGCTCGAAAGACTTGTATTGACGCCATGAATCGCAAGCCAGTTTCGCCCGGACACCAGATGGTCGGCGAAAGAGGTCACGTCGAGAGCATCGTAGGATGACGGCTCCGGCGAACGGTTAGCGCAGGTGACATTGTAAGCGGGCGGAATCCCCGCGGCGCCGCCCACGTTGGCGCTGCGGGCGATCTCAGTGCCGTTGAGGTAGGCTACAAAGCCGTCATCGTAGAACATTCCCAGCGATAGCGCTTCGATCTCCTCAGGGTCCTCCAGCTCAAACGAGATTCGCATGTAAACCGTAGTGTAGCCGTTTTGCATGTCGGACAATTCGGTCTCAATTGTGTAATCCCCGCCCGCGTCGTAGCCGATAGGAGTCCCTCCGCTCGACCACTGCGAATCATCGAAGCCTTCCTGTGTCCACTCCGTGCTCGGGAGGTTCGATACCGGATCGAATGTCGGAATCGTGAAGCGCCCGGCACTCCCCGGCGTGCCGCCGATGGTCTCGCTGATCTCCCAGCTCTCCGGCTCGCCGAGATCGTAGAAAGGACTGAGCAGCTCCAGCGAGTGCCCCGTGCCGTCCGCTCCCGCCGGCCATCGCCCGCCATCATTGTACCGAAACCGAATCAGCCTCCCGCCGCCCTCTTCTCGCAGCTCCACCCGTTCGCCTGAGTTATCGAGCGACCCTATCCACGGGCCGTAGATTGCCACCTCCCCTAAATCAACCCCTCGCGAGCTGTAGAAGTCGCGCAGCGCGTCGGGATTCGACACCACCAAAAGAAACGACCTCGGAGCAAGGAGCGTCCCCTCCGGAAACACGTAAGACACCCCGTCCACGAATGCGTACCCGCCAATATCTTCCGTCTCAGGGCCTTCATTGTACAATTCGATGTACTCAAGGGCTTCGCCCTCCGCCGGGTCCGCCGGAGAGGAAACGGGGTGATACATCAGTTCCGAGACAGTCAACGCCGCGGCGCCGCCCGGCACGAAAAAGGAGATGAGAACTCCGGTGAATATAAGCAAGAAGTGGATACACAACCATTTCGTATCACGCATCTTAACCTC
>CAZXGF010000109.1:0-3640 GCA_964640185.1 uncultured Verrucomicrobiota bacterium
CGAGTGTTACAGCCGGCTCGTCCGCAATAATGACCTGTTCCCAGGCAAAGCTGGTCGCATCCGCCGGTCCGGAGCCCTCGAGGGTCACCGTGTCCCCGGCCTCGACCCATTGGTCGGGGCCGGCGTTCGCCCCGCCGACCCATTCAAACAGCTCCACGATGTCCTCCTCGCTCAGGACCCGGCCGTAAAGCCGCACGTCGTCAATAACTCCCATAAACGAATCGTCGCCCCCGGCCCACCCTGCCCAAAGGCCGATGCCCAGGTTGTCCTGAACCTGAGGTACGGCGGCGTCTCCTCTCTGGCCGACAAGCTCGCCGTTTAAGAATATCATCCTCTCGGCATTTGCAACGTCCCAGGTCATAGCTATGTGTGACCATTCCTCCATGGGTATGGTGACGTCGCTCAGGACCCAGTCAGCGCCCCATATGACCGACTTGAGCTGGAGACCGTCCAAAAGCGCCATGCCATATCCATTCAACTGACCGACTATGCAGCTTCTGGTAGTGTCGGTTGGAAAGACCCATGCGGACATCGTCGCACCTTCGGACGGCGTCATATCCGGGGAGTAAGGGATGTCCACCATCGAATCCGTACCGTTGAACTCCAGGGCGCCTTTTATAACCCCCTCCACCCACTGCGGGTTGCCGACAAGAGTGCCATGATTCTCATTGCCGGAGCTGTCTTCAGCGCTTGTGCCCTCGCCCTCGTCAAACTCCCAGTGCCCCACCAGACCGGACTCGATATCCGCATTGGCGATGCCCACAGCCAATGCCAAGCTCACAAATACAGCCCAAAACATGGAATTCGTTATTGCTTTTCTCATTTTTAGACCCTCCCATTGTTTGCCACACATTATTGCGACGATAGGAACTTGAGTTAATGATAAAGACGCTTTTGCCGATTCTGGAGGACATCGAGTATCGTTCGCTATTGCTCCTTTTGTAACGCTTCTTTCGGTTGACAGAACTTCTACTGCGGCGGCAATGGGGCTGCTCTCAGGCGAAACGAGCGACGGTCACGATCTCGGCGCCGGCAGAACCATCCCGCTTGAGCGGGACGGTTTCAGGACGAAAGGAGGTGAGGACGACGACATCACGCCAACACAAACATTACAGCCCGTACGAACCATTGCCTCCTGAAAAGACTCCGCCAGACAAGAAGCGTGGACGCTCTGAAAAAGCCAATTCGCCGATGGACAAAGGTTTTCCCGTGAAAACTTGTTATTTCAATCAAAGGATAACCGCGCGCCGTGCCCTGCTGTCAACCGTTTTCTCGGTTCAGGAGTTTCCCCAAAAATTCGGCTATATTGGTAGCATTCGTTGAGGTTTGGCTCGCGGTTGGGCTTTCCCCTCGCGAAGTGGAGCTTCAGAGCCCGCCAGAAAGGCTTTTATCTCATCGGCCAGGGCATAGTATCGGTGTCCTGGGGGCCTATTCTGGTGGCGAGGCGTCTTTGGGAGAATATGGAGCTGGACAGAGTCATAAACAGACTCTGTTAGCGGCGGAACCTGTCGAAAAGGGTCTGCGTTTCAGCCCCAGAGAGGCCCTGGCGGCAGTGAAATCAATAGGAGTCGCCGAACTGGACCTCAACGGGGAGAAGAAAGTTTTGGTCTCCAGTCCGAAACCCCACGCCAGAGGCGTCCTTGGGGGGTTGGGAATAACCCCGCCAAAGGCGGGGCTCAACCAAGAGCACGAAAGCGATAGGCACTCTGCAATGGGAGAAGGGGCGCGAACCTCTTGATGCTCCCCCAGTCGCCTCAGGAAGACTCGCGCCCGCAATGACGGACTACGTTCTCGCCATAAACATGAACAAGCAACTGGCGCAGCACTGGTTTTGTGCCGGATTAAGGCGAAGACTTTCACGAAAAGAGATGCGTTCTAACCGAGAAAACGCTCTCCGCCGTTTGGTGCGGTGCACATTTTCGCAATTGTGTGCAGCGCATGCGCGCGACCGGCTTCTGTGCGAAGGTTGCGCAGCCGAAAAGGGCGCCGTACGCTTTCTCAGACCTTGTCGGGCACAACGAAGGGCTTGCGATAGGGTCGCGTCAGGAGCATGTCGGCGGCGGCGTTGTTGACGAATTTTTCGGTCTTGGGGTTGAACTCGAGCTTGGGACCAACCCGCAGCATGCTGTTCTCAACGTTTACGCCGATAGCTCTCGTATTCTCCAACATGGTCATGACGCTGTCCCCAACAACTTCATTGTCGCTGAAGTCCTTCGGCTTCTCAAAGCGCTTTTCGAGTCCCATGCGGTAAGAAATGTTGCCCAGGTGGCACAAGGCACTCGATAGATGGGCTTCGAGGATGTCGGCGTTTAGTTCTTGGTACTTCCGGCTGCGGACACAGTTGATGAAGTTGCCGAAGTTGCCGCCCGGATAAACGTGATAATCCACGTCCACCAGCGGTTGGCCTTTCTCTTTGCCCTTGGGATAGAACTTGTTGTTCTTAATCGCGCCTTCCTCGAAGTAGAGCTCGTTGGCGACCATCCGCGGGAATTTCTTGTCTTTGCCGACCAGCCCGCGAGTTTCAAAGAGAATCAGCGAATCGCCGTAGTCAAAAACGGAGACAAGCTGATTGGGAGTTTGGCCCTGGTCTTTGAAGCCCGCCTCGTTGACCCAACGCCCGCCCAGACTCACGACGCTGCGAGGGAGGGTCTTGCCGAGCGCCCAGCGGGCCATGTCCATCTCGTGAACGCCCTGGTTGCCTATGTCGCCGTTGCCAAAGTCCCAGAACCAATGCCAGTTGTAGTGGACGAGATTCTCGTGATAAGGCTGCAAGGGGGCGGGACCAAGCCAGATGTTGAAGTCGAGCTCGGGCGGCGGGCTCTTGATCGGTTTGAAGCCGATACTCCAGCGAGGCTTGCAGCAATAGCCCTTGGAGACCAGAAGCTTGCCATAGGCGCCGCTCTTGACGATGGCCGCCAGTTTGGCGGACCCACCGGAACGGCTCTGTGTACCGTGCTGGACGATCCGTTTGTATTTGCGCGCCGCCTCGACGCACTTACGGCCCTCGAAAACGTTGTGGCTGCACGGCTTTTCGACATAGACGTCTTTGCCGGCCTGGCACGCCCAGACCGTGATAAGGGAGTGCCAGTCATTGGGCGTGGCGATGGACACGACATCAATGTCCTTGTTCTCCAGCATCTTCCGGACGTCCTGATACCTCTTGACCTTCTCGAACGCGCCCTTAGCGCGGCCCCCGAGAACCTTAAGGTCAACATCGCACAGAGCCGCGACCCGCACTCCGGGAATCTTCTGGAACTCGTGCATGTGCGACCCACCACGACCGTGAATGCCTACCACAGCGGCCTGAATCTCGTCGTTGGCCCCCATAACCCGCCTGGGGACAACCATGGCCAATCCTGCTGCTGCTGTGCCCTTCATGAAATCTCGCCGCGTAATGCCTTTCATCTGCTGCCTCCAATCATTTGGCGTTCCAAAAACGATACCTCAACTCCTCTGCGCTCAGCAATCTGCCAAGCGTCTGAATCCCGTCTGATTTACACTGCCCTTAAAGCAAAAAGGCTCACATTTTTCAAGCTAAAAAGCCGTGCACCGGTGACGCCTCACTTACGGGCGGCTGAGGTTCGCATCTCATAGGACGCAGAGTAGCCCTTGTGCCGGTGGCATCCTGCCCCCGCCGAGG
>CAZXGF010000110.1:0-3483 GCA_964640185.1 uncultured Verrucomicrobiota bacterium
AATCAGGCAAAAAAAAATCTCAAAATCGCAATCAGGTGCGGAAGTTAGGTTAGGTCCAAGGACAGTTCCGCCACTGAAATGGAGCCGCACCCCCCAGTTCGCAGCGGCCGCTCTGAGACCTTCTGAAGCGAAAGGGAAGAAAGAATGTTGGATTTGGTGGCGGCAACGGCTACAATTAGCACGGGTCTCGATAGGGTGCAACCGCGCGATGACACATCTTCTTTTTCTCTGAACCGGCAATGCTGCCCGCGGCCAGATGGCGGAGGCGTTTGCCAAAGCGCGAACTCCGGAAGGCGTGGAGGCCCTCAGCGCGGCCATCCGGGCGGCAGCCAAAGCGCATCCGATGGCCGTGAAAGCGATGACTGAAGGCGGGATAGATATCTCGCGGCAGTCGCTCAAGGCCTTTTCCAACCTTCAGGTGCGCGAGATTGACCTGGTGATTACGCTCTGCGCAACCGCCGCGAAGGAATACACCTTGGTCCTTCCCGGCCCCCCCCGGGTGGACTGGGACCTTCCGGACCCGGCCGCAGTCGAAGGAAGCTCCGAGCAGAGACTCGCCGCCTTTCGTCAAACGCGCGACAAGATCGGCCGGCTAATTGATGACCTGTTCGCCCGGGGATACCTGAAGGCATTGGCTCGGGCCAACCAGAAGGCGAACCTTGTCCTGAACAGCCTCTCGGAGGGCGTCATCGCCCACGACACGAATCGTCGCATCACCTTTTTCAGCCGCGCCGCCGAAGCGATCACCGGCTACTCTCGCCACGAGGTTATGGGACGGGACTGTCATGACGTCTTCCCCGGAAACTTCTGCGGCGCCAAGTGCTCATTCTGCAACGAGTGCCCGTCCTTCGAGCGTGCCAGGTATCCTGTGGATTTCACCACGAAGACCGGCGAACAGCGCCTGCTCGAGATGTCGGTGCGCGCCATCAAGGATGACAATGAAAACATGCTCGGCGTCCTCGCCTTCTTTCGAGACCTTACCCTCGAACACGATATGGCGCGCCGCCTCGGCGAGATCGAGAGCTTTTCGGGCATCATCGGACGAGATAAAAACATGCTGGAGATCTTCGGTCTCATCCGCAGCGTTGCCGATTCAAACGTCCCCGTGTTGATCCAGGGCGAAACAGGCACGGGCAAAGAGCTCGTGGCTTGAGGCGGTCACATTTCTTTTTCGAGGACAACGGTTTGTCCCGGGGCCATTCCCGCGTGCTTCATTACGGAGACAGGGACCTCGACTGTGCCGGACCGGATTCCTCGAGGCGCCACTCTTGCGTGAAAGGAGCGTAAGCCTCCTGTCCACCAACGCTTATCACTAACATAGACGAGGTCCCCGGGCTCGGCGGCGAGGGCGCGAAGCGAGTCATCGGAGACGAACACGACAGGGCTTTCGCTTTCGACGGAGGAGCCTTGGAGAACGAGCCGGAGTCTTGCGCCCGGCTTCTCGTTGATTGGCGAGCCCTTGAACTCGGTCATCTTTCTGTTCTCATCGCCGCACAGAAGCGTGGGAGAAACGTCCCGCCGCCTGCCGAGCAGCGAAACGGAAATACCTATCGCGGACGACACAATGAGACCGTAAAGCGCCCGCATGTATGAATAAGCTCGTAAATGATTGCCACCCGCCTCCATGCCGTGACTGAAAGGGACGATGACGACCGGCAAGGCCATCGAAAGGAGCATCGCCGCAAAGCCGCCCGTCAGCGTCCAGAAGGCGCCTCGGGCAGTGCACCTTTTCCAGAAAGCCGCCAGCATGATTGTAACCACCATTGGTGGGGTGATGGCGGCGGTGAAGGCGGCGTGCGCCTGATAGATGCCTTTGAAGCCTATGTAAAGCGGCACCAGAATCACCCCGGCGAATGCCGCTGCCACGGACGATATTCTCGCAACGCCGAGGTAATAGCGGTCCGGACGATTCGGCTTGACAAGCGGCCGCCAGATGTCGTTTACGAAAACCACCGATGTGGCGTTGATGAGCGTGTCGGCGGTTGACATCAGCGCCGCCGTGAGCGCGGCGAGAATCAATCCGAAAAGCCCCGGACCGGCGAGGAGATGGGTTACAGCGACGAAGATTGTCTTGGGGTCGGAGCCGGCGGGAAGCAACCCGGCGTTCACAAGCGCCCTTCCGATCCAGCCGGCGCCGCAGACGCACAGCGCCGCCAGAGGCATCATCACGAGAAAAACCGCCACCAGAGCTTTTCGCCCTTCCTTGACGGAACGAGCCGAGAGGAGTCGCAGAATGATCCCCTGATTCATGAACCAGAACGCGGCGGAGTTGGCCATCCCGTCCTGCCAGAAGATTCCGATGGAGTTGAACGAGGCGGGCTTGACCGGGTGGGCGAAAGCCAGCTTGTGGTTTTCGGGAAGATGCGACCAGAAGGCGGAGAAACCGCCCAGCGCCCTAATTCCCAAGAAGAACACGAGCAATCCCGCGAGCAACAGAATCACGCGCTGCGCGAGGTCCGTCATAATCACCGCCGTTTGTCCGCCAGCCGTAACGTAGATTGCCGCGATGGCCGCGATTACCATGACGATGTACATCACCGGCCAGTTTATAATGGGGCGAAGTGCAACGCCGAGCGTGTAGAAGTTGATACCGATGTAGCCGACCATATAAATCAGGATGATAACCGTAGCCGCGATGCGAGTGCGGCGGTCAAAGCGCCGCTCGAAGTACTCCGGTATGGAAGTCGTCCGTGAGAAATAAAGAATCGGCAGCCAGCCGAAGAGGAGCAGGGCGAACCAGGGCCAGTCGTTCAGATAGCTCATGGTCGAAGAGATGCCGTTGTTGTAAGCCGCAGTGGAATACTTCACGAAGCTGTACGACCCGACCAGTGTCGCAACGCAGGAAAAGGCGATGAGCCACCAGGAAAACCGCTGCCCGGCGAGAAAGAAATCTTTCGTGGTCTTGGTGTACTTCTGGAAGAATGTGCCGAAGGCGAGGATGCCGACGAAATAAAGAATGAGGACGGCGAGGTCGAGATTCGTTCCCATAAGCTATCCTAAGCTATGCTCTGCAGTTCACAACCGCGAAAGTACGAATTGAAACAGCCCCTGGAGAAGCAAATAGAACAGCAGCACTCCCAGTCTGATGAACAACCAGCGTCTTCCCGACTTCCTCCGGAGGTCGAGGGCGCCGCTCTTGGCAATGCAGACCAATCCCGCGAAAAAAACGATTCCGCCGGCGATGTACTGATACAAAAAAGAAATGTCAGGGGGTCTCATCCTACGCTCATTTCCTTGAGAATGAAGCAGTCATGTCCGAATCCCGCTTTCTGGGAATCGTGCCGGTCTCTCCCGCGGTCCGCCAAGTGGGAACTCAGCTTATTGTCGGCGATTGTCTATCCATTGTCGCAAGGTTACCCTCTTGCACGATTCCTGTCAACTTCTGCGGGTACGGCGGTGTGGCTGCGTTTAAGCGGTGGGGTTTGACTGGGTGCGGCCGTATTTGCGTGGCATACTTCGGATGAATCCTTTGGTCGAGAAGCC
>CAZXGF010000111.1:0-3398 GCA_964640185.1 uncultured Verrucomicrobiota bacterium
CAGAATCTGTGACGCCATCCTGGGGACCAAAGAACAGGTAGATGTTCTGATGGGGCGGCTGTTGGCGTTCCTGAGGACGCGTCGGTTGCCTTCCGGGGACGCGTGGCGGGAACCGTCCCTTTGGCCATGCCCGAGGCAGCCCGCGATGGTTTCTCTTGTCCTCACGCCGCTGCTCTTTCGAATTCCTTTTCTGTTCACGGTCCGGGTCATCAACTCCTCGGATTCGCCGGATGACCATGCCTAGGATCCAACCCACTCCGAATCCGGCTCCAAGCAATAGCGCCGTCACCATCAAATCCGCGAATTCATCCACGACTCTTCTCTCCCTCAACTTGAAGTCTGCCTGACACGCCGGCGCCGCTTCCTGGGCTCTCCGCCGGCTCTCCGTTGTCCTCGTGACTACCCTTTTTCACCTGGTTTTTGAGTTGCGCGCGCCCTGAAAATGGGCATGTTCTATATCAGTCGAAAAATCCATCCAGGACCTACAACTAAGTCCCTGTGGTGCAGTAGGTTGCAAACGAAACAGGTTTTGACTTTCCTCTTTCAGTTTCCTCATGCGCTATCACCCGGCAAACCTTTCCTAAAAAGCCCGCCCGCAGCGCAAAACACCTATCGAAAAACTCTCCGCCGGCGGAGCCGGAAACTCCTATCGAAAAACATCCGCCGGCGGTGCCCCCCGTCACCGCCCGCCACATGGCCCTAAATATTGATTTTGATAAAATCTGAAACACACTTGATGGTAAGGACACCGTCCTGTTCCAACCTCCGTACACTCTTGCCCAGCCTCTTCCTGGCCTTCTCTGCCGTTCCTTTGTCCCTGACAACCAGGACCAGCCTGTTCCCCAAACCTGCGACCCCGGGAATCCTCAAAGCCTTCACAAGGTTGTCCACCGCATGGTCCAACCGGGACATCTCAACCTCGTAAAACACCTTCCGACCCTGCCTCGAGGTCCACACACAGTCGAACCGTCTATCCCCCATAGTGACCTCGTAATCAACGTGATACCCGAGCCTCTGCCCTTCCTTGCCCACGAGCCTCGCCGCTAACTCGTGCTCCCAACCGCCCTGCGTGAGCGCCTTCGGTCTCTCAATCCCGAGTGCCTCCAGGACCTTCCAGCCTTTATCCGTGACCTCAGCCACGCGGAACCGACCGCCGCGCCCCCTTCCAGGAAACGTATGAATGCGTATGAGCCCTTTACTCTCCATCCGCCGCAGAACTTGTTGGCCCCTTCGCGGAGCCATGCCAGCCCGTCTGTAAACAACCAGCAATCCGATGCCCCATTCGTGCGAGACAATCACCAGGACCTTCCTCTCCTCGCCTGACAGCCTTTCTTCGCTCCTACCGTGACTCCGGAAGCCCAGGAGTTTCAGGCCTCGCCTTACCCAACTCGGCTTCTGCCTCTCTCCCGAAGCCTGACGAGTTTCGTCCTGCGTTCTTCTCTGGCTTTCTCCCTGGCCAGTTCTGGCCTTGACCTGCCCGGGCTTGATAGCCTCTACGTCGGCGAAGAATCGCTCCTTTCTAATCAGCCGCTCTTCCTCACTAATATGTCCCTCGGGCACATAGGGGAATTTCCCGTAAACAGCCAGCGGCCATGTCCCCGGAACAAACACGACTTCCTCTCCCGGCATCAAAACCGCCACCCTGTCAAAGTGCTCTTTTGTTAAGCGAAGCATCTCTTTGATGAGCCTGGAATCCTCTGTGGCGCCGAGAAATATGTGTGAGGCTGTGTTCTGACGAATCACCGGGCTTTCTGAACCAGGACAATGGTCCGCATACCAGAGGTTAATTCCCAGCCCAGCGCACATCGGGAACATCCCTTCCATGGGACTCATCTGGCCTGAACCCTGTCCCCGCTTACTGATCTCGAGCGTCACGTCATCCATGACCCAATACACCGGTTGAAACATCACTGCCCTCCATAAAGTCTTTTCATATAGAGCCACCGAACCATATACGTGGATAAAAACGAGAAGTGCTCTGGCGGCAGGCTCTGACCCTCAATCACAGTCAATCCAGGACGAGAAAACAGCCTTTCCAAGAAGTTGGACCTCGAGTAAGCGAAAATGCCCTCCTTGCCCCCTGTCGCTATGAACAAAGTCTGCAATGTCCACCAACCACTCTCCTTATAACCTTGCTCTCGCAGGCCCCTGCCTGTCTCAAACCCACGGAGGTAGTTACACCATCTTTCAAGGTTTATCGATTCGAGAGGACTCTTGTCATACAAGTTGTTGAGAGACCCCAAAAGAAGACGCCGCGAGGCAAACAACGAGTAGTTCCGAGCAAGAAGGTCAACCAGGTCGACTGCCCATTTATCCTTGGGCACACCCCGGGCAGGATCTGTAAGAGCCAAGATCATCTCGTACCAGTAAAATAGCTCAGACAAATCGCGAATCGTGGGCACTCCCATCAAGCTGGCAAATTCCCTTGGCTTATGGGTCATGAGCACAACACAAGCTCCGAGCCGAACAAGCTGAGGAACAATAAAACGTAGAAGAGAGGTTTTGCCCTTCCTTGTCGGCCCATGAATGCCAAGGTGTCCTGCGTTCGCTCCGAAAGGCAGTACTATTGGGTCACCAGTCGGCATGACCCCAACCAGGATTCCTCGAGGTAGTGTCAATGAACTTTTCGGGGGATAGTGGCCCAGAAAAACATCTCCTGAGGTCACCCACTTGGCTGTCTGGGTCTCCACCACCTGCACAACAAGCTCGCGAAGATAGGGGTCTTCGGGATTCATAGCCGCTTGTTGGAAAAGAGCAATGTTCCCAGGGTCATCTGCCAGCCGAAGCTCGGGTATCTGAAACAACTCGAAGAGCCGAAGCACATACTCTTGCCCCTGAAGTCCTTCGAGCAGGGAACGCCGCCTCCCATCACCTGTCATCATCCGGTAGATGTTTCGCCGATAGCCTCTTCTGCTCATTCCTCACCCCAAAGCAAGCTCTTTATCCACCTCACGATTCTCGGACTTGTCATCTTCCTCCAGCATTTTTTGCAGATTCGAAAATATCCGTACTCATCACCCACGCCACATCTCAAACAGAACACTCCACCGCACGCCTCGCAGGTAAAACTGTGTCGCGTACACACAATCGCCAGGCACTCGGGATTCGAGCATTCGGCAATATCTGTCATATCCTCTGGGACGCACGAGCAATCGAGCGGTGGCCGAGCCTCAATCCGAGAGTTCGTCCGGGCCCTGTTGTAGTCATCTATCACTGTCTCGATAATCTGCCGCAGCTCCCGTGTTCTTCCTGACGGCAGGTGATAAACCTGGACCTGCTCCACAATCCTTCCTGGCCCGAGAGAGCCGCCGCTCACTCCTCCCGCGAACTGGCTTGCACGGTTTTCTCCGCCATCAGCAGCATTTTGAGGAAAACGAAAATCTCTCGGCATCTCTCAC
>CAZXGF010000112.1:0-2893 GCA_964640185.1 uncultured Verrucomicrobiota bacterium
GTGAGAGATGCCGAGAGATTTTCGTTTTCCTCAAAATGCTGCTGATGGCGGAGAAGACCGTGGAGCCCAGTTCGCGGGAGGAGTGGGCGGCGGATTCCTCGGACCTGGAAGGATTGTGGAGCAGGTCCAGGTTTATAACCTGCCTTCCGGAAGAATCCGGGAGCTGCGGCAGATTATCGAGACAGTGCGGCACGAGTTCAACAACTTCCGCACAAATTCCCGGATTGAGGCACGACCTCCATATGACTGCTCGTGTGTGCCTGAGAGTATGACGGACATTGCCGAGTGTTCAAATCCTGAGTGCCTCGTGATCGTGTGCTCGAGACATTCGTTCACTTGCCAGGTTTGCGGCAAAGTGCATTGTACCGCCTGCGGGGTGGCTGATGAGTACGGATATTTTCGAATTTGCAGGGCGTGCTATCGGGAGCTTAGCACTCCGTGGATATTCAGGTGGCTGAGGAAGATCATATGGGGGGAAGAATGAGCGGAGGAGGCTATCGGCGAAACATCTACCGAATCGTGACAGGTGATGGAAGGCGGCATTCCCTGCTCGCGGGACTTCAGGGGCAGGAGTATGTTCTTCGCCTCTTCGAGTTGCTACAGACACCAGAGCTTCGACTGGCTGACCATCCTGGGAATATTGCTCTTTTCCAACAGGCGGCTATCAATCCCGAAGACCATTATCTTCGCGAGCTTGTTGAGCAGGTGGTGGAAAACCAGATTGCAGAGTGGGTGACCTCAGGGGATCCATTTTTTGGCAATTACCCTCCGAAAGGCTCATTGACACTGCCTCGAGGAATCCTGGTTGGGGTCATGCCAACAGGCGATCCAATAGTACTGCCTTTCGGAGCGAACGCAGGACACCTTGGCATTCATGGGCCGACAAGGAAGGGCAAGAGCTCTCTTCTACGTTTTACTGTTCCTCAGCTTGTTCGGCTCGGGGCTTGTGTTGTGCTCATGACGCATAAGCCACGGGAGTTTGCGAGCTTGATGGGACTGCGCGCCCTTCGCGAACTGTCTCAGCTACTTTACTGCTACGAAATGATGTTGGCTCTTACAGAGCCTGCCCCGGGTGTGCCCAAAGACAAATGGGCAGTTGACCTGGTTGACCTTCTTGCCAGGAACTACTCGTTGTTTGCCTCGCGGCGTCTTCTTTTGGGGTCTCTCAACAACTTGTATGACAAGAGTCCTCTCGAATCGATAAACCTTGAAAGATGGTGTAACTACCTCCGTGGGTTTGAGACAGGCAGGGGCCTGCGAGAGCAAGGTTATAAGGAGAGTGGTTGGTGGACCTTGCAAACTTTGTACATATCAACAGGCGGCAAGGAGGGCATTTTCGCGTACTCGAGGTCCAACTTCTTGGAAAAGCTGTTTTCTCGTCCTGGATTGACTGTGATTGAGGGGCAAAGCCTGCCGCCAGAGCACTTCTCGTTCTTATCCACGTACATGGTTCGATGGCTCTATATGAAAAGGCTTTATGGAGGGCAGTGATGTTTCTGGAGGTTTACTGGGTCATGGACGATGTCACGCTCGAGGTCAGTAAGCGGGGACAGGGTTCAGGGCAGATGAGTCCCATGGAAGGGATGTTCCCGATGTGCGCTGGGCTGGGAATTAACCTCTGGTATGCGGACCATTGTCCTGGTTCAGAAAGCCCGGTGATTCGTCAGAACACAGCCTCACACATATTTCTCGGCGCCACAGAGGATTCCAGGTTCATCAAAGAGATGCTTCGCTTAACAAAAGAGCACTTTGACAGGCTGGCGGTTTTAATGCCGGGCGAGGAAGTCGCGTTTGTTCCGGGGACATGGCCGGCGGCTGTTTACGGGAAATTCCTCTATGTGCCCGAGGGACATATTAGTGAGGAAGAACGGCTCGAAAGAAAGGACCGGTTTTTTGCGGACGTAGAGGCTATCAAGCCCGGCCAGGTCAAATCAAGAACTGGCCAGGGAGAGAGGCAGAAGCCGAGTGGGGTAAGGCGAGGGCTGAAGCTACTGGGCTTCGGGAGTCACGGTAGGGGTGAAGAACAGCTATTGCCTGAGGACAGGATGGTCCTGGTGATTGTCTCGCACGAATGGGGCATCGGATTGCTGGTTGTTTACAGACGGGCTGGCATGGCTCCGCGAAGGGGCCAACGAGTCGTGCGCCGGATGGAGAGTAAAGGGCTCATCTGGATTCATACGTTTCCTGGAAGGGGGCGCGGCGGGCGGTGACGGGGCGCACCGCCGGCGGATGTTTTTCGATAGGAGTTTCCGGCTCCGCCGGCGGAGAGTTTTTCGATAGGTGTTTTGCGCTGCGGGCGGGCTTTTTAGGAAAGGTTTGATGTGTGATAGCGCATGAGGAAACTGAAAGTGGAAAGTCAAAAAGTTTTGCACGTGCAACCCACGACAACGCAAGGAGTTAGTGACAGACTCCGGGCTGTAAAGCTTGCGCATATAGGACATGCCCATTTTGAGGGCGCGCGCAACTCAAAAACCGCACGAGAACCGGGACTCGCGATGACCGCGAACAAGAGAGAGAGCTGCGCAAGGAGTAGCTACAGCAAGTCAAGAAGACCTCAAGTTCAAGGAGGGAAGAACCATGGCTGAATTCTCGGCGCTCATGGTAGCGGCCATATTCCTGGGAGGCGCACTGGGAATCGGATGGCTCATTGGCACCGCCATCAGGCAACTGCGGGGTCGTGATGCTTCTGCCGACGAAGACAAGCAGAGTTCGAAAGAGCGGCGGGGTGAGAACAAGAGTACCGGTCGCGGGAGGTTGCCGCACGCATGGCGAAAAGGGCGGTTTCCCCCACACGTTCCTGTAGGTCAACCCATGCGGACGCAGGAACGTCAGCAGCCACCCCATCAGAACATCTACCTGTTCTTTGGTCCCCAGGATGGCGTCACAGATTCTG
>CAZXGF010000113.1:0-2711 GCA_964640185.1 uncultured Verrucomicrobiota bacterium
ACGCCGCTACGCCTTCCACCGCGGCGCCACCTTCCTCGCCCGCCGCGAGGAAGCCAAAAGAGCCAGGTCGGCTTCGCGCCGTCAACCGGCATCCAAAGAGACACAGTGGGGTTTTAACCTTATGGACACCAACAAGGATGTCCAGATCAGGAACTTCAACCTGCTGAACGCCTTGTACAAGCAGCAGCAGGAAGGTGTGCAGGTTCAACAAGCGATGTAATATGGGATTTCACCTCAAGAGAGGCAAAGGGGGTTGCTGCGCAGTCGGCTGAGCGCGCCCGGCTGAAAGGAACAAGTGTGCCCGCGGGCAAACCTGTTGAGCCCGGCGCGTGAGCTTGTGTTGCCGCGCGAGAACCAGCGGTGGTATCTGCGCTCAGGCTGCCGCCGGGGGCACCGACGCACCCGCGAGGGAGTTCGGACGATCTCGATATAGCAAAGTGCGTCGGATTCTGCGCGAGGCCCTCTGGTTTTTCGGCGACTTTCTTCCCAGGCGCGGGAATCGGAGCGGGATATCTCCCACGAGAGGATTCCGCGCTGGCTCAAACCCGTTGCCAACGCTCCCTCCTTATGGTAAACACAGACACAACGCCAAACTTCAGCGAACTCCTCGGGCGAGGCTGCCGCGCCGGAAAGAAACTCGGTTCCCCCGACCCAGTTAGCAAGGAGGAAAAACCATGACAGAGGGAGGCACGTCGAAAAGGAAAGCGATGAGCCGGAGAAGGTTCATCCAAACGACTTCAGCGGCTATGGTGGCGGCCGGCAGTTTTCGGAAAGGCGCGACGGCTGCCTCAAGTCGCGCAGCAGCAGCGTCCAAGATTAGTGAAAGGAAGCCAATAATGAACGTCATCGTCGTCATCGCCGACAGCATGAGAGCCGATCACGTCGGATGTTACGGGAGCAAGGTGAAGACGCCGAACCTTGACCGGCTCGCGAGAGAAAGCGTCGTGTTCGAACAAGCTTACAGCGAGAACCTCCCCACGATGCCGTGCCGCACGGCGTGGTGGACGGGACAATACCTTTTCACCGACCGGGGCTGGCAGCAGATGAAAGACAGCGATTACCTTCTCGCGGAGGTTCTGTGGGATGAGGGAGTGACGTCGGCATTCATCACCGACACCTACCACATGCACAAGCCGGTTTATAATTGCGGCCGCGGCTTTGACACCACGGTGTTCATCCGTGGGCAGGAGTACGACCCGTGGATCGTTGACGAGTCCATCAAAGTTGATCTCAGCAAGTACCACCGCCTGAAAGGAGATGGGTCGGACAGGAGATGGAAGCCACGCTTCGAGCAGTATCTGCGCAACACTTCTTGGTTCAAAAAGGAAGAAGATTACTCCGTCGCCCGGACGGTGAAGGAAGCCATCCGGTGGCTCGAAGACACGACGAAGAGGCGCAAAGAGCACCTTTTCCTCTGGGTGGACTGCTTCGACCCGCATGAGCCGTGGGACCCGCCTTCTCCCTACCGCGAGATGTACGACCCGGGCTATCGCGGGCTTGAGATGATTGACCCCATTCCCGGAATGGTCGAGGGCTACATGACGCCGCGAGAGGTCCAGCACACGAGGGCGCTCTATGCAGGGGAGGTCACTTTCGTTGACAAGTGGATAGGCATTCTTCTCGACCGTATTCGCGAGCTGGGCCTTTACGAAAACAGCCTTATCGTTTTCATGAGCGACCACGGCGAGCCGCTCGGCGAACACGGTTACATCCGAAAGGCGTTTCCCCGCAATTATGAGGAACTGGCACACATCCCCTGGATCATGCGTTTCCCCGACGGACTGGGGGCGGGCAAGCGTTTTTCCTCCTTCATCCAACCGCCGGACCTCATGCCCACGATCCTCGAGTACCTCGGCGTCACCAAAGAATTGACCCTTCAGTTCCTGGCTCCCGTCGGATTGACTTTCCCGCAAGATATGGTTCGCAAGAAGCGAGACGTGGTTCTCACGGGCAAGAGCATCCTTCCCTTGCTCAGAGGGGAGACCGAGGAGCTGCGGGACCGGGACTTCGCGGTCACCGCTCATCATAAACAGCAGTGGGGGCTTCGCACAAAGGAGTGGACATACCTGCACCATCCTCGCAAGAATCGCCCGAACGAACTGTACAATCGAGCAAAAGACCTCCCAGAGCAGAATGACGTCATCGAAAAGCATCCCGAAGTCGTCGAGAAGCTCCAGAACAAGCTGCTTACGTTCGCCGAAGAAGTCACGAAAAGATAGGGGATTCTAATCCATCTTCTGCAGTTGCGAGGGTGGTGAAAAATTGGGGCCTTGTGAATCAAGAGCTTACGAAAACAGGAGCCGGTTTTTAGGCCAAACGGAGTGCCACAGAATCGGGGAAATCCGGCAGACTAACTATATCAGATACCTTTCGCGGGGGACAGGTCACTTCGCGTGCATGGAGGCAAGCAAGCCTTCTTGGTGAGACGTTACGAGCTATCGAGTGACGGGAGGAAAGGAGCGCCCCCGAAGACGCTGTGGATGGCGTCAATGACATTGAGGGCATGTGTTCGGACGGTTGAAATGTAACTGCGGATGCGTCAGAAATCACTCCCGGGGTTGTTGCTTCCCAAGGTTCCGGAAATCTGCTGCTCGCCCTTGACCAGGCGGATGCGGTTCGAAGAGTCCCGGCGTTGATGGTTTCGCATTGCTCTTGCACCTAACCTAACTTCCGCACCTGATTGCGATTTTGAGATTTTTTTTTGCCTGATT
>CAZXGF010000114.1:0-2675 GCA_964640185.1 uncultured Verrucomicrobiota bacterium
GGAGCGTGTCCGCCTCCACAGCCGGAGCGGTGAAGGTTGTAACGGCGGCGGTCGAGTCGGCGATGGCCACGGTGGGCCCGCTGGTCTGGCTCCACGAGTAGCTGGTAATGTCTCCTATCAGCGACATGGAGTAGCTTCCGTCAAGGGTCGCGGTGCCCCTCTCCGGAACTTCCGCGTCCAGCCCTTGAACTACAAGGTCGCCCCGCGCCTGGTTGCCATAAATCTCCAGCTCCGCTACGGAGGTGAACGTGTTCATGCCGCCGGGCGTGCCGAAGATTCTAATGCCGGTTCCTCTGACGGTGGCGAAGGTGATTGTGTATCTGGTGAAGTCTTTTCGCCCTCCAGGACTGTTAGTGAAGTCGTAGTCGGGGATGAACTGTACGTTCGGGGCGTCCAGCCACGTCGTGCCATCGTCCGTGTACTCAACGGTGAGGTCGGTAAACCAGCCGCCATCGGAGTAAAACTGACCCGTGTAATACGCTATCTCGTCGAACCACAGCGGGGTGTCCCAGAGGTAGCCCCAGAAATCCTCGGTCTCGGCTGCTGTGCCGTAGCTGTCGGCGCTGGAATCGAGAACGCCGTCATTCAACGCCCCGAGGGCGTTGCCATCGTAGTCAAAAGTCGCGGAAGGCGGCGTCGCTCCAGTCGGCGCCAGCAGCGACAGATTCCGCATAATAGTCATGGACACCGGCTCGGACACGGCGCCGTCACCGTGGCTGTTCTTGGCTACGACCCGCACGGGAACTATGGCTCCTGGATTCTGATCCTTGACTTCATATTCAGAGGGGATCACGTTGGGCGCGACAGGAATCCAGACGCCAGGCAGATATTCTATCTCTATAGCGTAAGCTTCCGCGTCGAAGACCGTGTCCCAGTAAAGCCAGAAGCCCCTGTCCGTCCGTACGGTCCGCAAGTTAGCGGGGGCAATCTTGGGAGGGTTGGGAGCACGGGCCATGACCAGACATTCGTCGGTAGTTGTGCCCGTCTCCGTGGACTCCACTGTCAGGCGGAAAGTCAGGGCGTAACCGATGTCACGGACCGGGGAGTCGAAGGTGCACGTAGCGTCGCCCGGATTGACGAGTGTTACCACCGGCTCGTCGGCAATGATGACCTGTTGCCAGGCAAAGCTGGTCGCGTCGGGGGGGGCCCAGCCCTCGAGGGCTACCGTGTCCCCTGCCTCGACCCACTGATCGGAGCCGGCGTCGGCCCCTCCGACCCAATTATACAAATCCACAACCTCGTCCTCACTCAAGGCCCGGTCATAGACGCGGATCTCGTCCATAATCCCGTCGTACCATCTCGCCATTTCGGCCTCCCAAACTCCGATGGCCATGGGACCGAACCAAGGCTCGGCGCCTGTGCCTGTGGTTGTGGCCTCCAGGACGCCGTTGACATAGACCTTTAGCTCCCCCCCGTCAAAGTCGTATGCCATCGCAACGTGGTACCATTGGTCGGCCTGCACAACAGTGGTGCTATTTATGCCTAATCCGCCGTTCACGTCAAGATTCAATAAACTGGTGACAGCCCTTAAATGGAAATGAGGGGTACCAGTGGTCCAGGTATCGGTGTGCATCACCGCCCTGTAAGTAGTGTCGGGCGAGTACGGTAGATTTCGAGCATAAATCCAGAGGGCGTACGTGAAACTTCCCCGAACGATTTCGGGATTAACGTCAACCCAGGTAGATGAGCCGTCAAAATCCAGGGCGCCCTGTACAACCCCGTCTACCCACAGCACCGTACCGCCGATGGGGGCGTCGTAACCGTTGCCGGAGCTGTCGTGAGCGGTTGTGCCCTCACCTTCATCAAAGCTCCATTGAGCCACCAGACCTTCTTTAACATCCGCATTTGCGACACCCACAGCCAATCCCACGCTCAGCAACACAACAAAGATGTAGTTTACGATTGCTTTTCCCATTTTTAGACCCTCCAATTTTCTGGCGTTCGGCTCGGTAGTGTCCTGGGGATGGATGCTGTCTGGTTCGACGTTCTCATTTTGCCACCCCCCTTGACGATGGTTAGTTAACTTACGAAATTGAAGCAGTTTCGCCGAGGTTTGGCGCGCTCGGGGACGTTTTGTTTACTCGAGCCGCCATCCGGCTGCGACCGCTCTCAAGAGTTCAACGACGCCGGCCGATGGAGACGGCGCGGCACTCAGCCGAAAAGAGCACCGACGACGAGCCTGAGATGGAGAGGAGTGTCACACCGCAGCGAGGTTCTAATGACAAGAAGAACGTAAAAACAAGCAAACTACATCGCCCTTCGCCGCGGGAACGCCCAAACATCGCACCACCCTCCAGGTCATCGCTCCCTCAAGCCGCTTCGCATCAGAAAAAGCGGCGGTTTTGCGAAGGAGCCGATGGTTTGTGGCGATGGCTCACAGTCCGCCGATTCCATCAGTTGCTTTCTCGTACCGCGCGGCATACACTATTGTCAATGTTTTTCTTTGCAGGAGTGTTGCTGTATTTCAGTGGCGGCCGGGACCTGTTTCCATCGTTCTTTCTCAGGCACGTGATCCGGGCTCAATACCGCAGCAGACTCACATTTCTGCCAGGCTTTAGCTGGCACCCCCGTTAGCGACCCGCTTCAGCGGGTGGTTACAGGGCGCGCCTTTTCCCTCTCTGGAGCCGGCTTTAGCCGGGCTTCTCGACTAAAAGGATTCATCCATGCCGGAACAT
>CAZXGF010000115.1:0-2128 GCA_964640185.1 uncultured Verrucomicrobiota bacterium
CCTAACTTCCGCACTTTGTAGTGAGGAATATAGGAGAACCCCGATTTTTCAGTCACTACATTTGGGCATTCGTGATGACGATTTTCTTTGGTCGCATGATTTGTTTGGGGATTTCCAGGACTCGGTAAAGCTGGACATGTTGCGGTTCAGGGGTGGAGGTTTTGCGGATTTTGATGATGATGTCCCCATCGGTGGGCAGTACCACGGTTGCGACTTGATGTGTTTGCAGCGTCTCCCTGACAGTAGCCCATGAGGTATGGATTCCTTTGTCGAGGAGGGTCTTCTCAATCGCCACGAGGAGGTGGTAGGCGAGGACACATAGGAAGATGTGAGTTTCGACCCGATGCTGCAACTGGTGGAAAATGGGACGTTCGGCAAGAGTGCTTTTCATTGTGCGGAAAGCTCTTTCGGCTCTGGTCAGTGTCATGTACAGCCGCCATGCCTCGTCGGCAGATAGGTCGTGCCGGTCGGTTTTAAGCATGTAGGCGCCATCGAGAATCTCGGCTTTGGCCTTTCGCTCGGCCCTCACTTCCCAGCAGACCTCGTTGCTCTTGTCGTCGTAGGAGATGGAATAGTAGCGGGCTACGCGAGGGTAGCGCTCTTTTATGCGACCTATTGCTTCGGCGATGGCGATGGTTTTCACGAGACGCCGTTTGCGAACTCTCTCCCGCAATTTGCTCAGGTCTCTGAGCAGGCGCCCTTCGAGCTTTTCACGGATAGCCCTATCCTTATCCTTGCGACCTTCTCCCACACAGAGAACGTGCGTCTCGTCGCCGCTGCGCTTCATCTTGACTCGCACCGGAGGCTTGTTCTGGTAACGGTTCAGCGGGGAGGAGGTTCGTTCCACCTCCTGGAAGTCATCGCTTTCCTCGAACTCCTCCAGCCACTGGTCTCGTTCGGATTGACGACTGGCTACGACATAGTGAAGCTTTCTGGAGAGAATCTCCTCGATGTTCTCCCTGTACGACATGCCCCGGTCCACAACCACGGTCTGTCCTTCCGACAACCCCACCCTCTCGTTAAGACAATCAAGCATCACGCCGAGCGATTTCCTGTCCTGCATGTTGCCCGGAAAGACCTCATGGGCAGTAGGAAAACCCTCCTGCCCCACGACGAGCCCGACCACGACTTGTTTGCAGTCGGGTCGCTTGTCTCGCGAATAGCCCCGCTTCGCCTTAGGGTTCTTCAGCGCCATCCCCTCGAAGTACGTGGAGGTCAGATCGTAGAAGAAAACCGTCGTGTCGAGGTTGAAAAGGGTTCGCTCTCGCTCCACCAGTGCTGATTCGATCGCAAAGCGATTCGGGTGCAGCTTGTCGAGGTTGCGGTACAGCGAGTCGTCCGCGAGCTCCTCGAAATCTACTCCCAGGATGTCGTCGAGAGCCGTGCTTCGCATCCAACTCGGCATGGCGTGTTCCGATGCGGGTTGAACCAGCCGATTCAGGGTCATAGCGCACGTCAACGTGCATGCACGCTCGGTCAACCCAGCATCCTTGACGATCCGGTCCAACGTCAGCCGCTTCCAGAACTGGTAGCCCACGTGCACATGTCCGGCGGGGCGATGCCGCTCGGTAGCCACCTGGTCGGTATGAACCGCCACCAGCTCGTCCTCCTCCCCTGGCTTCGGCTCAGGCTCTTTGGGGGCAGCCTGTTCCCTTGCCCTTCTCTCCTTAACTTTCCGTACGATCTCCTCCACCTCGGCATCGGGCTTGTCGAACAAGTCCCCCTGCCCCACAAGGGCGTTCTCGACCTTGTGGGCGAGCTTCAGCCACTCCTCCCGTGGGCGAGGACTGAGGTCTCCGAGTGTGCAGATGAGATTTTGCCGGGGGCCCTTGGGCGTTCGGATAGACTCCACCAGTGCGTGGCTGATGTATGTCTTTCCTTTCTCTCTTTTGATGTTCTTTCTGATGTACATGCTTACTACAATAAACAGAACTGGCGAGATGTCAAGGAAAAAAGTGCACCCATTCGCCACTACATTCACTCATCTACCATGAAAAGGGCGAAAGCAAAACGAAAGTGTGGCGCAAATAGGGCGAAGATGACAGCAAA
Source organism: uncultured Verrucomicrobiota bacterium (assembly GCA_964640185.1). GTDB lineage: Bacteria > Auribacterota > JABMQX01 > JABMQX01 > JABMQX01 > CAZXGF01. Next base: position 2,050 of record CAZXGF010000115.1, read on the forward strand.
AACACCCTAAATATCCCCATTTCATCCCCAAATCAGGCAAAAAAAAATCTCAAAATCGCAATCAGGTGCGGAAGTTAGG
>CAZXGF010000116.1:0-2059 GCA_964640185.1 uncultured Verrucomicrobiota bacterium
CACCACCACCACGTTCATCCCCATTCCGCCGCCCCAGATGCCTCCGCCCGGAGAGAGCCGCTTTTCGACAACGGTCACCTTGGCGCCGGCCTGGGCGAGCAATAACGCCGCCATCAAGCCCGAGGGCCCGGCGCCGACGACGATCACGTCGCCGCTCAGACGGTCGAGCAGTTTTTCGTGGTACGTGCAAAGGATCGTTTTGGAGATTTCCACGTCGTCCAGTGGCGTCATTGGAGAGTTCCTTTCGTCGCTCGTTCCGTTCTCTGTTATGGCCATTGCCCTCAGCGGAGCAGAAACGTGCCTTGGTAGCTTTTGTAGTCCTCGATCGTGGGGACGTGGATCGGGGCCAGTTCCGTCGGCAATTCGGAGAGGGGGAAAAAGCCGATCGCCGACCCCTCGACGCCGTCCGCCCGCGGTTCCCCTTGCCAGCGGCGCACCAGGAAAGCGACCGAAAAACAATGTATCTCGTCCCCGTTGGGGTAAGTGAACTTTTGCGAGGGGCCGGAATATAGTCCCATCGGTTCCGCCTCCAGGACGACAAGCGACGTCTCCTCGGCCACTTCGCGCTTCAGCGCCTCCAGGGCGGTTTCTCCCAATTCTACGCTCCCCGAGGGCAAACACCAAGTGGGCATGTCCGTCCTTCGCTGAAGGAGGATTTCTTCCCGCGAATTGAAGATCAGCGCCCGGACGCCCGGCAGCAGCATCGGGCGGGCGCCGATCAATTCCCTCATCGTTTTGACGTATTCGTTCATTTGTTCAGTGAAAGAAGACCTTCGTTGGATCGGTGGGGCGAGCGCGCCAGCACAAAAGTGCCGACCGGGAGATTCAAGTCGCGGGCGATGACCGGACACTTGATCCGCAGTAGAAAAAAGATCGGGCGTGGAGACTCGACGAGCGTCTCGTAGTTGCCCTGGCCCTTGGCGATGATCAGGTCGGCCCGCTCGAAGCAGCGGCGTAATGCCACGCTGCAATCGTCGATGATCGTACCCGGCGAGTCGGAGCCGTTGTCGATCACCCGAGCCACCTCCCCAAGCCGGACGTATTCGGCGTCCTCGATGGTGGCGTCGTTGATGATCGGCGCGCCGCGGACGGCCACGGTCAGCTTCTCGCGCGGAATCCGTTCCATGAGCAACCGATCGAAGACGATCTCGCCCGAGTTGTCCGTCAGATAGAGGATGTTCTCCGCTTCCTCTATTGCCCGGGCAAACTCGGCCACTTTATTGGCGTCCAGCGGCGTGGCCAGACAGGCGTCGATCTCGGCGATCATCTCGTCTTCCCGGAGATCGCTCTTCACGCCGAGGTCCATCACGTTTCCGGCGATGGCCAGCCGAGCGGCAAGCTCCAACGGATCGTCCGACTGCTCGATGCGGCGGGCAAAAACCGGATAGAGTTTCAACGCCGCGTCGTTCAATCGCCGCTTCACGTCCGCGTGCGGGTCCGGCCTGCCCGTTGTCTCGCGGATGCGTCGATGGATGGCCTGTGCCATGGCCGCCGGCGGCCGCTGGAAGTCCATGACGGCGAGATCCTTCAGCACTCCCCGGAGGATCGATTCCTGCGTTTGTTCGTCGTCCGTGGTCGAGCGGACCGAGTCCAGGGTTTGACGTATCAGGCAGGGGACGCAGTCGAAAAAAGTTCTCATTGACAACGAGCGAGTGCGAAGGTCATGGTTTCAAGTCGAGTACGGGCGTGTCGGGCAGGGCGTCGATCCGGTCGATCTCGATCACGTTTCCCTCGACCGACAGTATCTTGCAACGGCTCAAGGCGATCAAGTTCGGCCGCCGGGGCGAGCGGGTGGCAAAAACGCCGGCGAGCGGATTGGCGGGGTTGCCGCGCGGATGGACCTGCAACACGGCCCGCTTCTCGGGCGTGTCGTTGCGGTCGAACCAATAAAGGACCCAGATTTCAGGCAGTTTGTCCACGCCCAGCAGTCCGGGTTGATACTGTTTGTCCAGCACGATGCGGGTTTTGCCCTCGGCCTTCCGCACCCATCCGATCGGATGCACCACGAACCGTTGCCCGATCTCCTTTAGAGGTTCGTCGGCCCAAAGCGCCAAACCGA
>CAZXGF010000117.1:0-2058 GCA_964640185.1 uncultured Verrucomicrobiota bacterium
GCCCCTCGATATCCCCCGCGGAACGCGGGGCGGGACAGGACGCCGGCGATACGTGCGCCTCTCTGCGTGCTCTGCGCACTCTGCGGTTACACCCTCAGCCGCCGCTAACTGAGGCATTACGGGGCACGCCGTCAGCTCTTCCGGCTTTCTGAGTGCTCCAGCCATTTCTTCAGATTCGCCTGAAAGTTGCAATCGAGACAGCCGCCTCTGTCTTTGCTGCAGTAGTCCCTGAAAAGCTGGTGAAGCCCCTGCTGCGCGACTGCGGATTCGATGGGAACATCATTCCTCTGCTTCCCCAGAAGCCGGTGGCGCATAAATCGCGTAACATTGTTTTCCTGCAACTTCGGCAGAAAGTTGTAAAGCAAGTAAAGCGTGCTCTCGTACTCCTTCGCCCTCTGCCTGAAGTGCAGAAGGAGGAGCGGTATCGCGACGTTGACCACGACCTCGCCGATGCGACTTTCGCCAAGCAGACTTACCGGCCGTGAAAGCCTCTTGCCGCCGAGGCTATACCGCGACGACCAGTATTTATCCTCCCCGCAGCGAAACAACGCAAAAAGCTGCCGCAGGCCATTCATATACCTCTTTCTGATATCCCCTTTTCGGTAAGACCGGTCCTTGACACGGAGGTCTCGCCGGAAACGATCATACTCCGGGGCGAACCTGGTGTCGAATTCGCTGAGGTCACGAAAAATGTGCACCATTTTCAGAAAAGGGGATTGCTCTCTATACCGATGGACCCAGAGGCTCGCCGCTGCTAACCGCCGAAGGGGAGAGTTCGGTGGGCGAACTCTCAACTGCCATTTTCCCGGGTCCATCGGGAAATACGACGTTCGCTCGGCAAAGTCCTCCCAGATGCCCCTCAGGAAGTCGAAAAACCTCGTCGTCTCCTCGTCCCGGTCCGGGGGCGCCTCGGCGGGGAACAGCCCCGATAAGTGCATCAGAACGCTTTGAATATAATAGTGAGAAATCCCGCCGGAGGCGGCGCTGCCCGCTTCCCTCCGCAGAACATCGAATGGTATTCTTTCCGCAAGGGTGAGAAAAGGCTTCTTGTTGGTTGGATAACCGAGGGCCTCCATGATGCCCTTGTACAGAGCCGTGTCGTAGCTGCCCTCCTTCAGCCAGTCTGCGTATCTCGCCGACTTCTCCAGGATGCGCCACTCTCCCGCTATGCTCAGGAGGGTCCGCAGTTGACCCTTGCTGAGAGTCGCCAGAAGCTCAGCACACCTTCCTAACCCGGCTTTCTTGTTGTAAGGGAAATCCTCCGTCTCTATCTGCCCCACAATCCTGGGCAGACGTGTTGTCAAATGCTGCGAAAGTTCAATCTGGGGGATTTTCTTGCCGGAAGATGTCGTTACAAACAGGTCGCCCTTGTCCCGCCACATGCAGACGTGGGCGATGACATTGTCGAAGCGTGGTTTCCGATGATGAAGATGCCCTTCCCAGTCGGACGACCGGGTGTGTATCTCCACATCGCCTTTAGCAGGCTCGCCGCTCTCAAACTGCAGCGCTGCCCGAATGAAATCGGGGCCCGCCTCCAGGTTCCAAATACCAGGGGAGATGACCTTGACGGCTTTCCCGTCGGCGGTTCTCAGATTTTTCAGATACGTCTGCGTGTACCATATGCAGGAGACGAGGCGCTCCGAGATCGGAAGGTAATCACCGAGCCTTTCGCCGAGAACCGTCGAGTCGCACTCTTTGAACACCGAGTAGTCCGCGCTGAAGCCTCGCCCTGTCATAAGCGTTATTTATCACCCTCCGTGTCGTCGGCCGCCCTTTTTGCCGACCGCCTTTGAGGCGCCCTGATGCGTCCGCACCCACCTGCTCTGTCGCACCTAAATCAGCCCCTCGGGCAGTCTGTCTCAAGCGTACCAAATATGTGCCGCCTATCAAAGGGAAAGGTAGAGGAGATGAAATGCCTCAGTCTCGGGCGGATACCCCGCCTTCGCAGGGGAGGGAAAAAGGGGAGAGAAGGGTAACGCAAAGGCGCAGAGTCGCAGAGAGGTTTACGTATCGCCTGCATCCTGTCCCGCCCCGCGTTCCGCGGGGGATGTCGGGGAA
>CAZXGF010000118.1:0-2001 GCA_964640185.1 uncultured Verrucomicrobiota bacterium
GCAAGAAAAAAAGACCGTGCGAAGAGTTTTCTCTTCCGCACGAGTCAATCTCGCCTACCCGCCCCCTATTCCGCCCTATATACTTGCCCCGAATCGCTATGTAAAGGTGCGAAGAATTCCTTGTTCCTCAGACCCGCGCGAGGATGGCATCCACAAGCTCCTCCAATGTGGTCTCCTTGAACTCGATGCCCATAATATTTCCCATTATATCATATCTTAAAAAGCCCTGCTGGTGGGCCTCCATGAACAGACGTTCCAGCGCGCCGCCATTCAGAAGGAAAAGGCGCCAGTCCGGATGTTCTAAAACGCGCTGGCCCGAGGGCGCCTCGTGCTTAATCGTGAAAGCGACGTAAACGAAACAGGGTATCGGCAGGTTCGGCGGCGAGATCCGCTTGAGTACCTTGCCTTCCAGAACACCAAAATCACGAAGCGCGGAAAGCAATCCTTGGGCCACTCTCAGAGCAACGGCATCAGCCCACGGGGGACTGATCTTACCTTTCTTCGCCGCATTGCGGATGAAGTTCAAGGCATCGGAAGCCCCTATGTTGATAGAACTTTCCAACCAGCGGTCATAGACCACCTGTGTCACAAAATCTTATAGGAGTGCTTCGCTCCGTGCAGCATGGTAGTAGAGCAACAGCTTCATATTCTCAATCGGGCAGCCTGCCCGTTCCAGGGGCTGAAGATAGCGCCAGGCATTGGGTGGTCTCCCTTCCACGTAACGCGAAACGAAGAGGCCGCGGAGAACGTCGCGGGTTCGCGCCCGCGACGCCTTTCCCAGCGCATTTTCCCGAACAAGCCGCTCGACCAGTTTGGCAGTGTCAACGCCATCTTCCCAGAAGCGCAAAAGAGATCGCATCTCGGGAACGAGTGCCCCTCCTTTGATCAACCGTGCATTGTATCTTCCGTCCTTCTTCACCAAGCCACACCATCTAATTCTTTTCGACGAACCCAGGGCAAAAGGAACGACCTCTGACCATCAGCGAACCCCGCAGCGGCGAAACTCCCAGGCGCCTCTGCAAGGTGGCGTTTCTCAAAAATCCAGAGCAAGCCAGAAGCACGATCTTGACAAGCCCCTTATTTTTTCTGGGGTCGGTGCTTACCTTTTCCACCTCTGGACCAAGAGGTGCCCTGCAAGAATTCCGAGTCTTACCAACCCACGATGTTCACAGCCCAATTTGCGACTCTGCCCTTAATCCGTCGTGAGTATAAACCTCCGCTGGACTCTTTTGAATCGCCGATTTCACAAGCTGGAAGCACGGGGCTTTTGAAGCTGCCAACCCGGTCGGGCAACGGGGAGGAATTATTTCGGCATCGGCCCCTTGCCTTCCCGAGATATCTACACTGCTGATGGAAGATATTGCTTACTGGTTGCTGAGGTTCGTACGCTGACTGTGGGGACTTTTGTGGGGAGAAGACATCGAAAACAGCCCCGAAATCACCTAAAGTCCCGGACAACCTCTTTCCCTATAAGTCTCCGCAGCTTGCTGGTGTTACGTCACTTGCGCCCTTTGGAGTCCTCGCATTCGTAATGCGGCGGTCGTTGGTTCGAATCCGACCGCGGGCTTTTTTCTATGCGCTTATTATCTGGCCTGAACAGAGTCAGTTGTGACTTTTGGCCAGCAACGTTCGCTTTCAGCCCTTGCGCGGTCACATCCTCAATTGTGGGGACTTTTGTGGGGACTTTCGATAGGAGTTCAACAGCCCTTCGCTTTGATCGCTCTGCTGGATGCACATACCTCATCACCATATCGAGCGAACGGTGACGCATGAGCTTAATTATAGTCGCGGCGTCAATGTTCAAGGCTGCCAAACGGGTCCCAAAAGTGTGTCTGAGATCATGGAAGCGGATGTCGCGGGGGAGCTTTGCTCTTCTCAGCGCGCCGCGGAACGTCCTTTTCACGTCTTTAATGGGTTTTTCCCCACCAAAAACATAAGGGCCGTCTTCTAGCGAAGTCTACGACCTCAAACCGACGAGGTTGAAGTGGCTGAGGTTCCTTG
>CAZXGF010000119.1:0-1924 GCA_964640185.1 uncultured Verrucomicrobiota bacterium
GCTTCTCGACCAGAGGATTCATCCGAAATATGCCACGCAGATACGGCCGCACCCAAAAGTAACGCCTCAGTCTCGTGTGGAAACCCGCCTTGGCGGGGGAGGGAAAAATAAGTTAACGGTAGAGTAGGGAGGGCCGTGGCCCTCCCCCTCATCAAACCGGACGTGCGGATTTCCCGCATCCGGCTTTCCTGGAAACTCTCGCCGCAGGCATGCACAGGCCCTCACGAGCATGGGCTCACAGGTAGATCAGCCCCATTCGGGCAAACTGGGCATAATAGGTTGTCCCTGCCGGAGGACGCCACGGGCGTTGGCTTCGCCTGGAGAGGTGCCGATACAGCCGCTTCCGTACGTAGCCATTGATCTGTCGGAACGCCTTGCGAGGGTAACCCCACACAAAGTAGTTGGACCAGCCTGTCAAGTGCTCATTGATCTCGCCGACCAGAATCGGGATCGGCTTGAAGCACATTCGGGCGCTGGTCATCTCACGTAATTTCTCACGCTCGCGGGCCAGCGCCTTCTTCGAGGGCACCACGTTCAGGTAACGATGGTCGCGACCGTACAGGTCGCGGTCGTACCGGAAGGTGTACCCCAGAAAGTCAAGGCTCTCCCCTACCCGACGCAGGTTTACAACTCGCGTTTTCTCCCGATTGATCTCGAGTCCTAACCACCCTTCAATCTTCGCCTCGATCCATCCGGTGATCCGTTGATCAATATAGCGCGCCAGCACTACGAAGTCGTCGGCATAGCGCACTAGTCGGGCCTTAGCCCAATGAGCTGCGCCATCACCCTTCTGGAACACTTTGTCGAACCAATGCAGGTATATGTTGGCGAGCAAGGGCGAAATCACTCCCCCTTGCGGGACGCCCTTGTCGGAACGCGTCCCCATTGGGCACGCGCCGCCACCCTTTTTTCTCCTTTGATTCGACTACCGGCGCCTTCAGCCACAGCCGGATCAGTCTCAGCACATGCCGGTCGCTGATCCGCATCCGCAGGCACGCCATCAACTTCTCATGGGGTATCGAGTCGAAGTACCCTTTCAGGTCGGCGTCGTATACCGCGCACAGTCCCTTGTTGAGTTGCCGCCGGATCTCCTCCAGTGCGTCGTGCGCCGAGCATCCAGGTCTAAACCCGTAGGAGGAGTCCTCGAAGTCCGCCTCGAAGATAGGCTCCAAAATTAGTAGGGTCGCCCTCTGTACCACTCGGTCTCGCACCGTAGGGATGCCCAGCGGTCGCATCTCGCCATTTGGCTTGGGAATTAGCACGCGGCGTACCGGCTGGGGCTTGTAGGTCTTGGCGCGCAGCGCCCGCTGTATCTCACCCAGAAATGCCGCGACACCGCCCTCACTCGCCTCAATCGCCTCAATGGTGACTCCATCCACCCCGGGTGCGCCCTTATTGGCTCGCACCCTCGCCCACGCCGCTTCTAACGTATCGTTACGGCTGATGTGTCCGTACAGCGTATAGAAGCGAAAGTTGGGTTCCTGCTTGGCCTTTTGGCCCAGTTTCCGTCTCAAGGACGAAAGTCTTGGCGGCAGGTTGTTATCCAAGCTTGCGCCGTTTTCCGTAGTAGGCTTTTCCAATCGGCTTTCCTCCTGTCTTACGTAAACGTGTTTCCAGTAGGGTCCCTTCGCTCCACGGTGATTAGCCGCTTCCTTGCTACTATGAACCCCTCCGACTCCCGACGAAGCCCTCCGGTGGTTATGTCTTCCCACCGTCCGTTGAGGCCATCACCCTCGCCTCGCCGGGTCTCCCAGGTTCCTCGATTGATCTGTCCGCGCGCGCTGTCCCCAACCACCCCGGGAGGCCCGATGGCTGCTTATGCTCGTTGCTTCGCCACCGGCGACGGGCTTCACCGCTCTCTGGCGGGCTGGCCGCTCTCCACTTGCGTAACGAGGCCGAATCGGGTTCGCTTTCGCTACGGCTC
>CAZXGF010000120.1:0-1866 GCA_964640185.1 uncultured Verrucomicrobiota bacterium
GTTGGGCGTTGTGAGCAAATTCGCATTGGTATTTTTTTCTTTTTTTCGCTTGACTATGATATATTTACATATATCATATAGGAAAACGGAGGATTCTCATGAAGAATCGAGGCGGTTTGTCGAAAAAAGAGCGGAGTGTGCGGAGCCAATTGCATAAGTTGATCGCAGATGCGGACGGCTTTGTCCACGGCAGCATCATCCGCATGGCCCGTACGTGCGGTAACCCGAGGTGTAAGTGCGCGACCAAGGGAGAGAAACACGTGTCGCTGTACTTAGGGCAGACCCGCAAGAGAAAAACACGCATGAAATATATTGCGAAGGCATGGGAAACACGCATCCAACGCTGGGCGCGCAACTACCAGCAAGCTACTGATCTTCTCGAGCAGATCAGTGACGAAGCGTGGAAGAAACTCACCAGCTCACAGGAGTAACGGCTATTCTTCGTCGCCTTCTCGCTTATTCGGACAAGGTCTTCGACCTCCAGGAGCAGTGGGGGGAGGTGAGGGATTTTCGCCCTCAACCTCAGATTCCCACGCGCGTTTTTCCCGCCACAATTTTCCTGATGTTCCTCTGTCGACTTGCCAGCTTCAACGAACTGGACCAATATGCCAATCAGTCCTCCTGGCAACGTTGGTTGCGACATCCGGCGCCCTCGGTGGATGAGATTGCCTATGTGTCGGAACGAATGGATTTAAGCAGTCTGCGTGAGGTGCTGGCTCACATGTATACCCGCCTTATGCGCAACAAGGTCCTCAAACCGATGAGAGGATGGCGCGTGGCCGCCGTGGATGGCCATGAAATTGGATGCAGCTATAAGCGCTGCTGCGACCAATGTCTCACTCGCAACGTCGAGGTCAAGGATGGACATCGCCTCCAATACTACCATCGCATCGTGGCCTTCCAGCTTTTGGGATGGGATTTTCGCTTGCTCCTCGACGCCGAGTTGATCCGCAAAGGCGAGGATGAGGTCGCCGCCGCCACCCGCATGATCCAGCGGGTCCTGCGGCGCTTCCCCCGAAGCTTCGACATTCTTACCGGCGACGCCCTTTACGCCAGAGCCCCCCTCCTCAACCTGCTGGACGAATATGGCAAAGGTGCATTGATGGTGCTGAAGGATGAACGGCGTGACTTGTTGATTGATGCACAAGCACTCTTCGCTGAGCAACACCCCCGGATCGTCCAGCAGGGGGCGACCACTTCGCAGCTGTGGGATATCGAGGGGTTCACATCCTGGCCTCAGGTGGAGCATCCTGTCCGGGTTGTTCGTTCATTGGAGTCCACCCACGTGCGGGAACGCATAGGCAAACAATGGTCACACTCCGTCCAGACCCACAACTGGACCTGGGTGACCACTCTGTCCCAAGCGGAAGCTCCCACCTGGTCTATCGTTCAGTTCGGTCATGCCCGGTGGCAAATCGAAAATCAGGGCTTCAACGAATTGGTCAACTCCTGGCACTGCGACCATTACTTTCATCACGACCCCACTTCCATCTTGGTTCTCTGGCTGACCCTCTTCATCACCCATGCCGTCTACCACAGCTTCATCACCCGGAATCTGAAACCTTCCCTTCGACACGGCCACACCAACATCTATTGGGCCCTACAAATGGCGGCCTGCTTTCGCCTTGACCACTGGTGGCCGCCGCCCATATAACTGTCCCTACCCGCCCCCCGACTGCTAACTCCCCGACTCCTTCGCTATGACCTCCATTGCGACGCCGCATCCCTGTGCGCCAGTGCCCCTACGCAAGGCGAAAATCTCCCCCTGCGAATCTGCGCACCCCTCTTCCCTGCCGCCTCCCCGCCGTAAACACGCCGCCTTTCCCGGTTTTCCCGCCCCCAGACAGCAAAGTTTCGGAATTGCTG
>CAZXGF010000121.1:0-1754 GCA_964640185.1 uncultured Verrucomicrobiota bacterium
GAAAGAACCGCCGAGACACTTCCGCCAAACGCGCCACCTCTCCCGATTCCAAGGCGTCGGTCAGCATCTCTCGCGCCTCCGCGCCGTACTGCAACTCGTACAGATCGCGCCCCTTGCGCGGCATCCGGCCGATCAGCCGCTCCGCCTCCGACTTCAGACTGCGATGGATCGGAGAACTCCCCTCGGGCTGAAAGAAATAGTCCTCCGGCTCTTCCAGAATATCGCCCAGGAATCGGACCGCCTCGCCAAATCGACCCTCCTCGATCAGCTTGCGGGATTGAGAGAGCTTCCTCAACGTGCGCCGGTCAGGGGGCAAGAACGAGTTCTGAGAGACCTCCTCGGCGAAGGCTGGGCGCGGATTGTCGCCGTCCCGGATAGGGATATCGGCAACGATCAGCAGGACCACCGTAGAGACTAGGCAGAGTCCCCTCCCCAAGGCGGCCAATCTTCGTCGGCTCCTCGCCATTACGCCCTCCTCTTGTTCCCGAGGATAGCTGCTGCCACGGCTATCGACGTGCCGACACCGGCCGGAAGTTCCCGCCCGGGCGCCACGGGCGTCACCCCGCGGAGGTTCCTACCCAACTACTTATGTTAAACGACCGATACCCTCTAAGCAAGCGTATTGGGGTATGCGGGGCCGAAAACCGCCCCCCTACCCCCTAAATAATACCTCCAGAGGGAAAAATTTGCCAAATTCCGCGAGGTTGAGGCGGTTTTCGGGTTGCATTTTTTCGCCTTTAGTCTTTAATCATCTGGTCCAACGTATTCGGGTGGACAAACTTTCCACAACAAAGACCTCGCATGGAGGGTAATCGATCATGGCTAAAGCAGCCAAGAAAGCACCGACGAAGACCGAAGTTTTGCAGAGCATCGCCAACGCTACCGATCTGAGCAAGAAGCAAGTGGCTGCCGTCTTAGACGCGCTGACCGAAGATATCCGCAAGGGTCTCGGTCCCCGCGGCGCGGGCGTATTCGCCTTGCCGGGTTTGCTGAAGATCGAGAAGAAGAAGGTTCCCGCTCGCCCGGCGCAGAAGGGCGTCCGGAATCCCTTCACCGGCGAATTGCAGGATCGCCCCGCGAAAGCGGCCTACAACAAAGTCAAAATCCGGGCCCTGCGGAGCCTCAAGGAGATGGTCCTGAAATAATCCGGGCCACCGGCTTACATTCGGCACTGTCGAAGAGCGTGAGCCGCTCGTCAGCGGTTCCGTTCCCGTCGTTGCATTGTGTTTCCGGCGGGCGGAACCGTGGGGTGAGCGGCTTCCCTATTTGTTAGTGCTTCGTGGAACGATCGTACCGGCCGAACTTGATGAGCGTTTCCGCCGTGTACGACATGCAGTTCGGCCACAGACTGCCGTAGTCGACCGCGTCCAGATCGCCCGACGGCGCGGCGGAAGTCGTCCGCATCCAGGTCGGGTAATATCCGTCGGGGTGTTGCACGGCGGTGAGCGTGTCGGCCATCGCTCTAGCCTTTTTTAGATAGATCTCCTCGCCAGTCGCCTCGTGCAATGCCTGGCAATAGCGGATGAAATGCGCGGCGTGCCAGTCGATGGGGAAGTAGCAGACGTACTGCTCGAGCACTCCCGGCGCGATGAACTTCCGATCGAGGGAGTTCTCCCACAGCACAAACTGGTCCTCGACGTAGCGGAACAATTCCGCGGCGATCCTTTGATACCCGTTCTCCGGCGTGGCATGACGCAGGAGGTAGAAGCCAAAGAAGACCGTGTCGTAAAACTCCAGGTTGCTGAAGGGCGGCT
>CAZXGF010000122.1:0-1749 GCA_964640185.1 uncultured Verrucomicrobiota bacterium
GTCTGGAGCGCCTCCTACAACTTATGTTTCCTCTTCCGCGAACGCCAGGGGCAATCGGACCTCGAACCGGGAGCCGCGCCCGGGGACGCTCTCGACTTCGATCGTGCCACCGTGGGAAGTCACGATTCCGTGGACCACGGGCAGCCCGAGTCCGGTCCCTTCGTGGACCTCTTTCGTGGTGAAGAAAGGGACGAAGATTTGCTTCAGCACGTGGGGGTTCATGCCGACGCCGTTGTCCTCGACGCAAAGGGCCACCCGATCGTCCACTTCGCGGGTGGAGATATTCATGACGCCTCCACCCGGCATGGCCTGGATGGCGTTGACGACCAGGTTCACCAGCACCTGGTTCAACTGCGAGGGATCGGCGACGATGTCGGGAAGCTGCGGCGAGAGATTCCGCCGGATGGCCACGCCGTCCTTCGCGCAACGCGATTCCAGAAAGTAAAGCCCGTCCTCGACCAAGGTATTCAAATTCACCCGCGATTTCCGCGGCGGCATCTGTCGGGCGAAGAGCATCAGTTTCTTGATGATCTCGCGGGCGTGCAGCGAAGTGGTCACGATTTTGTCGAGGTCGGAGGCGACTTGTCGGGGGAGGTCGGACTCTTTGCGGGCGAGTTGGGCAAACGCCAGGATATTGCCCAACGGTTCGTTCAGCTCGTGCGCCACTCCGGCCGAAAGTTGCCCGATCGTGGCCAACCGATCGGCGTGGCGGAGTTGTAGATGCAAACGGCTGCGGTCCTCGGCGGCCTGACGACGTTCGATCAGCAAGGAAATTTGTCGGGCCACGACGTCCAGCAGGTTGCGTTCCTCTTCGAGGAAGGGCCCCTCGTCGAGTTCCGGTTTCTCCCTCGTGTAGCCCACTTCGATGCAGCCGCGCGTCTGGTCCTTTACCACCAGCGGGGCGCTTTGCTTGTGTACACACCCGCCGAAGTCCGACGTTGCGTAGCACTCGCCGTCGAGGATGATCCGCGCCGAGGCGATTTCGGGATATTGCCAGGCGGGGGGCAAAAGCTCCACCAACCCTTGAAGAAGCTCCCCAAGTTCAATGGCGGGCTCCTCCATCAGTTGCGCCATGCGGTAAAGGCAAGTCAACTCCTTGACCCTCTCCCGCAACGAGGCCCGCACGTGCTGGCTGATCAGCACCAGCCCGAGCGTCTGGGCAACGTTCTCGTAGTATCCGGTTTCCGACGCCCGGAAAAAGTCCTTGCTCCGGTCTTTCAATTGCAACAACCCAATCCTCTCTTCCGCGACAATCAGCGGAATGGCGATCAGAGACAAATACTCATCGCCGTCGCGGAGGGCTTGTTCTTCCTCGGTCCCGTCGCCGTCCGCCGCGAGGGCGAGAAGTCCAGCGCCGTTTCGGCGCACGCAACACCTGAATGCCACGTGGGCGGAGTCGCCGCCGCGGACCGCCTCGCAGCGGAAGCTCTGACGTCCTTTTTCCACCCGCAGCTCGACCGCGTCGCATTTGGAGAAGTCCAACAACATGCCGGTGATTTCCCGCAAAAAATCGACGTGTGAAATGTCGCTGTTGGCCGAGCGGAGGATCTCTTGCGAGAGGGCGTGGTAATCCCTCAGTTGCCTGCTGGCCGAAGGGCGTGCGGTTCGGGGACGTGTTTCGCTTTTTTCCATCGCCGCTCGATTCTATCACGCCCGATGTTTCCTTGAAAGCACCCTGCGGCAAGACTTCCGCGACGGCGAGTTCTCGTTGTAGTGGAGTGACGAAGCCGGTTCTTCGGAGCGGACTCC